>JAGHZQ010000043.1 GCA_017746715.1 Cyanobacteria bacterium SBLK | reverse complement strand
TCCACCAAACTGTTCCGGGGGCATATAGCCGTAAGTCCCCACGATCGTCATGGTGCTTCCGGGTTGTGCGGAACCGTGGGTTTGTACCGAATCAAAATCGACGAGAAACACCTCTCCGATGTGGTTGCCCGTGCGATCGCCTAAGAGAATATTGCTGGGTTTAATATCGCGATGAATGACTGCGGGTTGACGGTTATGAAGATAGATTAAAATATCGAGCAAATCTTTGGCAAGCTGTCGCATTTCCCCTTCGCTAAACGTTCGTCCCGCATCTAAATATTGCTGAAGTGATTTTGCTGGAATATAACGCTGTACTTGACAGAATCCTCGATCGCGATCGGTATCGAGATCGAAATAATCTAAATATTGAGGAATGCGAGGATGAGAGAGGGATTTTAAAGCATTTGCACCCCGTTCAAAGAGTTTGTGATCTTGCCATTGGAAATCGCGATCGAATCGCAAGACTTTCAACACGACGAGGGTTTGATTATCGAGATCCAACGCTAAGAATGTTTGCCGAGTCCCCTTGTCACTCAAGCATTCTTGAATTTTATAGCGTTTGTTAACAATTGAATCGTTCATGTCAGGGCGATCGCGAGTCATAATCTCATACTAACCGATCCGATCGAGAGTGAAGCGCTGGCTAAAAAATTTAATTACATTTTGGTCTTAACTGTATCGCAAAAATCCAAAATTTTTCTCAATGTTGTTAACTGTTCCGGGCGATCGCGAATTCTCAATAATTTCTTGTTCTCGTTCTTTAACCGTACTTTCATCAGCATCCAAACAAATAACTAAATAATCATATTTTCCATTATTGTTAATATCAACATCTTCAATCTTAATATCTTCGACACAAGCAAAGATATCATCAATAAAGTGCATTTTGATTTCCTCAAAAACTTCGGGAAGAAATTTATTTGCTAGTGTCAACTTTGTTTGAATAGGAAGAGTATATTCTCTGAGTTCTTCTAAAGATATTTTATCTGCACTTAAGATAAGGCTATAATTCATAAATCTTCTCGATCTTACACTAGAAAACAAGGAAGTATTTGAGTCAAAGATTCTATTAAATTCTTCCTTGATTGGTGCAATTACCTCATCCCGATCGAAAACTTCTAGAATGCTCTTGACAGGTGATATAGGTGGGAGTCTATCATAACCTTTTAATAAATAAATAGTTTTTTCATGTCTTTCCATAATTAATGCCTCATTTTGATAGAGTGTTTCGTTAATAATTTTATATTTATTTTCATTCCTGACACTATTATTAGTATCAAGAATTCTTTCTGATGAAATCATTTCAAACTCTCCCATCCAACGATATAACTCATTATTCCGCGCATAAAATTTTATATTCCATCTAACTCCGTTTAGAGAGCCTCCTTGAGCGATTTTTTTCAAGTTTAATATTGACTGTAATATTCTTGTTTTACCAGCCCCTGAAACGCCAACAAATAAAATAAGGTTAAGATCGGCAAAATCTATTTTTTCTAACTCCCATTCCTGTCTGCGATCGCAATATTCAAATTCTTTAATTCTCATACTCTCTCCTACAGATTCGGCTCATTCGATAGTCAACCTTTCATACACTATCGTAGAATATCTCAGAGGAGATACAATAGTCAAGAAATTTTCTTGGATAATTGAGGCAGAATCATGCGCGATCGCCAAGCAAATTTCCTCTAAATCGAACCAAAGTTCGCAAAACGCTGTATAGTAGATTGGCAAAATTTCTCAAAACTTGCATGGCTAAACTATCCACCGAACTCAATCGTTACTTTTTTGAAGAAGATCGCCAACCCGAAGTTAAATTAGGGGATATCGTTGCGATCGCTGGAGAAAGAACATTTGGTTTTTTACTCGTTCTCCTTGCACTTCCCTCCGCTTTACCCATTCCCGCACCAGGTTATTCTACACCTTTTGGGATTCTTATTTTTTTATTAGCCATTCAGTTTATTATTGGTGCAAAACAGCCTTGGTTTCCCGCTAAAGTTGCCAATGCTTCGATGAAAGTAGAGGCAGCAAGATCGGTGGTTAAAAAAGGACTTCCTTGGTTAAAACGATTGGAAAATATTACTCAACCCCGTCTTGTTTTTGTTTGTACTCGTTTACCCGGAAGAGTCATCGTTGGTAGCGCGATCGCATTAATGGCAATTTCCATGATGATTCCCATCCCCGGAACGAATACTTTACCGGCAATGGGAATCTTTCTAACGGGTTTGGGGTTAGTAGAAGATGATGGCGCCATCGCGATCGCAGGGGCAACTTTATGTTTTTTAATTGCTGTTTTGATGGTTTCTGTAATTCTCGCTGTTATTTATGGCGGAACCAGTCTGCTCGATCGCCTCAAAGATTGGATTAAAGGATAATCGATCCATTGCAATAATCATGGAAAATAGCGCTTATTTTATTGAAACAGAACCTCTCGGTAAAGCTGGAGAAATGGGGGAAAAAGTCGTTTGGAATGCCGTAAAAGAGGCATTTTCACAGCGTGAATGCCTCGGTTATTGGCGCTATCCGATTTTTTCCCAACAGGGGAAGTATCGCAAAGAACCCGATATTCTCATTGCCGATCGCGAGTTGGGATTGATCGTGATTGAAGTTAAATCGATCGCGATCGCGCAACTTCTCAATATTTCCGGACACCAATGGCAATTTAAAAATTATTACACGACAACGGGTAACCCCTATCAACAAGCCGAAAATCAACTATTTGCTTTACTAGAATACTGCGATCGCGAACCCATCCTCAAAAACAAAATAACGGGACATACTTTAATTGCTTTACCTGAAATTACCGAAAAAGAATGGCAAAATAGAGGATTTCATCAATTGCTGACAAATCCGCCAATTTTATTTAAATATAATTTAGAAAATAATGAGATCTTAGGTGCGATCGCTAGATTTTCTTCTCAAAAACTAGCCCGTAAATTGAATCAAGAACAATGGAAACTTCTTATTTCTATCTTAGCAGGAACTCCTATTTATCGCAAGCAAAACCATCCGGTTTTTAGCAATCGAAAAAGTCGAGGAAATGCGCTTATAAAACTCAGAGAATGGATTTCTACAGTCGATCTGCAACAAGAACGAATTGCCAAGCAAATTCCTCCCGGATGCCAGCGCATTCGCGGTATAGCAGGCTCGGGAAAAAGCGTTATTCTCTGTCAAAAAGCCGCTCATATTCACCTCAAATATCCCCACTGGAAAATTGCTCTCGTTTTTTTCTCTCGCAGTCTCTATAAACCCATTCTCGAACAGATCGATCGCTGGCTGCAATATTTCAGTCATAACGAAGTCAGCTATAATCCCAACAATCGCAATTTACTCGTCCTTCATGCTTGGGGTTCTCGCAAACAACCCGGCTTTTACAGTACCTTATCTCGGGAAGCAGGAATCCTCAGTTTAAGCGCCGATCGAACCGAAAACAGGCAACCTAATGATGCTTTAGCCGAAGCCTGCGCTTACCTCTTAAAACAGGCAGCCATTCCACAAATATTTGATGTCATTCTCATCGATGAAGGACAGGATTTAATCAGCGATCGCGTTCGCTTTGAAAATAAACAACCTTTCTATTGGTTGGCTTATCAATCTTTGCGTTCCACCGATCCCATTTATCCCGAAAAAAGGCGTTTAATTTGGGCTTATGATGAAGCCCAAAGTTTGGAAAGTTTGCGAATTCCTAGCGCGAACGAATTATTTGGGGAAGAATTAGGGCATTTGGTGACGGGACGATATTTAGGTGGGATTAAAAAGAGCGAAATCCTTTCTCAGTGCTACAGAACTCCTCATTTGATACTAACAGCTGCCCACGCGATCGCAATGGGTTTATTACGCCCGCAAGGCATGCTGAGTGGAATGACGAGAAAGGAAGAATGGCAGGCGATCGGTTATGAGGTGAAAGGTCAATTTTATCCCCAACAAAAGATTACAGTACATCGTCCCCGTGAAAACTCTCCCAACCCAATTTTCGAGTTTTGGCAGGGATCTTGTATTGAATTGCAAATCTTTCGCGATCGCCAGCAAGAACTCTCTCATCTCGCTCGCAATCTCATTCATAATTTGAGATACGATGGTTTGCGCCCCAGTCAAGAAATTTTAGTGATTATTTTAGGTGATTTTTTTGATGCCGTTAAATTAGAAACTTACGTTGCTAATTTTTTAATTCAGCAAGGATTAGATATTTATATTCCCAGCACTTCCGATTGCAATATTCTGAAGAGCGATCGCCATAATTATCACCCCGATCGCTTTTGGTACGAGGGGGCGATTACAGTGTCTCGCATTCATCGCGCTAAGGGACATGAAGCAGATATGGTTTATATTATTGGCCTGGATGGAATTGCTAAAAATGAAAGCAATATACAATTGAGAAATCAATTATTTGTTGCCTTAACTCGATCTCGAGCGTGGGTTAATTTAAGCGGTATTGGTACTTATCCTTTTTATGAAGAATTTTATCGCATTTTAAACTGTGGTGACACATTTAATTTTACTTATCAGCGTCCTCCACAACGAGAACTCAGCGTTACCGATGCAGGAGAATTGTTAGCACACTATGCACGAGGACGACGTAAATTTCGCAATGCCGATCTAGAAAATATTCAACTTGCCAACACTTGTTTAAAGAATATTAATGTAATTGGTGCTAATTTGCGGGGAGCTAATTTAGAAAATGCCGATCTAGAAAGAGCAAAATTGATTGCTGCAGATTTAACCGGAGCAACATTAAAAGGTGCAAATCTCCGAAAAGCAATCTTAACCGGAGCAATATTAGATCGCGTCGATTTCCAGAATGTCGATCTATCTTCAGTGATTCTAGAAATCGACTAACGATACTTTATAATGCCGGACAATTCTTCTTTCTCCGAATATTGAGATCGAAGTTAGGATTACTCCCAATAAGATTAGTAAAATTCGCAATCTCAGTATCTAGATTGACAACATTTTGATTCACTGTATTAATATTTCCCAAAGAGAGAAAATCAAAACTTGCAGAATTCCCGAGCCGCAATAATAAATCGACACCGCTTTTAGGATCGATACTCGAATTACCCGATAAATTAGTCACGCCAAAATACCCTCCATCATTTGTTCCGCGTGCAAAAGATATTTTTGAATCGAAGACAATACTTCCATGAGTACTGCGAATCATTTGATTATTCAAGAGATTGATATTACTAATGCGCCGATTCGTATTATCGTTGTTAGCAATCTCAATTCCCGCCCCACATCCACTGTCACTATTAAAGCCAGCATCTGAGATTATATTGTTTGCAATTGTCAGACCATCTATTGAATCACCTTTTGATGTACCTCTTGTCGTAATCGCAATTCCATCATCGCTAATTCTGTCAAGAATATTATTAGAAATAATAACATTCTCTGCCGTCGATCCATTTTGTATTCGCAGTTCAATTCCATCTGACGGCGAACTCTTTTCAAATACGAAAATATCTTGAATTTTATTGTCAGAAATTACTAAATTTGATATATCGGAGTTTTCATCCGACCAGATCAAAATCCCCTCTTTTGGAGTTGCTGAAAGCGTATTACCAGAAATATTTGTACGATCTAGTAAAGTGTTTTCATTGACAGAGAAAAGAATGCCAATATCATTAGCATTTTGAATTGAATTCCCAGAAACATTTGTATTTTCTACAGTTCCCGAATCTGCTTGCAATACGATACCATTCCCAACATTTTCGATCTGATTATTTTGCGAGGTTATATCTTGAAGTATGCCACCATTCGACAAATTCAAAGATATACCATTGTTTGTGATATTACTAATTGAGTTGTTGAGCAAGTTCACACTTCCCGTACCATTATCAACAAGTAGGGCTAAACCGCTTGCAGCATCAGAGATAATACTATCGCGCACGGTACTCGGAGCAATTTCACCGCCTTGAATGGCTTCTAAAAGGATGCCTTCTCGGGTATTATTGTTCACAAAAGCATTCGTAATATTTATGCTCCCTACCCCACTATCTCCCAAAAGGTGAATGCCGCGATCGGCATTCAAAATTTGGATATTGGCAATGCTCGAATTAGAAATTTCGCCGCTATTCAAGACTTCTAAAAATATTGCTTGCTGCGTTGTATTGTTAATGGAAACATCAGAGACATTAAGATGACCCGTTGCTTGGTCTCCTTGAAGGTGAATACCGCGATCGCTATTGGTAATTTTCACGTCTGCAATGGTTGCCTCTGCCTCTCCTTTATTCGCTGCCTCTAACAAGATAGCTTGTTGTAGGGTCTCGCTGATGGTAACGCGCGCAACATCAACCCGACCCGTTGCTTGGTCTCCTTGAAGGTGAAGGCCGCGATCGCTATTGGCAATTTGCACGTCTTCAATGGTTGCCTCTGCTTCTCCTTCATTGGTTGCCTCTAACAAGATAGCTTGTTGTAGGGTCTCGCTGATGGTAACGCGCGCAACATCAACCCGACCCGTTGCTTGGTCTCCTTGAAGGTGAAGGCCGCGATCGCTATTAGCAATTTGCACGTCTGCAACGCTTGCCTCTGCCACTCCTTCATTGGCTGCCTCTAACAAGATGGCTTGCTGCATCGTACTATCAATGGAGACATCAGAGACATTAATACGACTGGTTGCTTGGTCTCCAGAAAGATGAATGCCGCGATCGCTATTGGCAATTTGAGCATTGGTAACCGTTGCCTCTGTCGCTCCTTCATTCCCAGACTCTAAAAAAACAGCCTGTTGCGTCGTATTGTTAATGGAAATATCAGAAACATTAATACGACTGGTTGCTTGGTCTCCAGAAAGATGAATGCCGCGATCGCTATTGGCAATTTGAGCATTGGTAACCGTTGCCTCTGCTACTCCACCATGAAGTGCTTCTAAAAAGATAGCTTGCTGTACGATATCGTTGATGGAAATATTAACAATATCCACGTTACCCGCTGCATTATCTCCGTGAAGGTGAACGCCGCGATCGCTATTGGCAATTTGCACGTCTGTAATTGTGGTTTCTGCAATCGCTCCACCATTAAGTGCTTCTAAAAAGATACCCTGCTGCATCATATCGCTAATTTCCGCTCTTAACAGGGTTAAGCTACTCGTTGCCCCATCTCCTTGAAGATAAACCCCACGATCGCCATTAAATATTCGATTATCTCGAGCGATCGCTTTGACAATATTATGACCGATAATACCATTGTTCCCATCCGCTTGAATCTCAAAACCCGAAAGCGTCGAATAATTACCCAGTGCGACCATTCCGGTTAAAGGACCGGTTGCGGTGGTCGTCCCGCGAACTGTCGGATATTGACCCGTTCCCGAGAGGGGAATTTGCAAAGTCCCGAACTGAATGGTATCGAGAGACTGAACCGGACCGCGAGAGAGAACTTGAACGCGATCGGGAATGCTAAAGCCCGGTATATCCGGATTTGCGCCAATATCGACATAAACGATATAGTTGCCATCAGAAACAGATGTATCTAATCCATCTTGCACGGTACCGAAGGGATTCTCAAACGTACCATCGCCTCCCGTTGCCCCTAAAGTTACGTGGCGAAATACCCACGGTTCTCCAGTTTCGGGATTTTTGGCGAGAACTTGTTCCTCTCGAACGGTGAGTTCGCTTTCCGTATCGGATGTTGTGGCAATGGTAGAATTGCGACGGACTGTATCGGCCAAACGCGGTAAGTTGGTTTCGTTATCTTTGAGTTTTCGCTTGCGGCGATGGCTGGGAAAGTTTGCGCCAATATTGAAAACAAGATTTGTGCCAAATAGATCGTCTTGTTGTAAGGATAAGCCGATATTTAAAACATCTGTCGGGCGTGCCTCGAGTCTCGCTCGCCATCCCCACGTTGGCGCGATGCCTTCGCCACTGTAATAATAAGTCCCGCCATATAAGCGCAGATCGTTATCGGGTCTGCCAAAGGAGAGCAGTTTAACCCCTAATTCCGCATCAAGCCCTCCTAAAGCCACTTCGTAGAAACGATTTTCTCCAGAAATTCGCAACGTATCGTAGGACAGATAGCGATCGCGGAAGTAAAGATCGGAAGTTCGCGTGATGCTTTCAAAAGAATTCGTCCCATATAGATTGCGGCTTTGCCCGAGGGGAATATAGCCATTGACGCGAAAATCGACATCTCCTAGGGTTTCAAAGCCCAAACCCAACTGATGGAAAACGCTAAAATTGGTCGTCCGCTTGTCATAGGCGACATATCCTCCCCAAACGCGATCGCCTTTCGAGGCAAAAGTTCGATAACCCAAAACTGCCGAAATTCCCTCGAGGCGATCGCTATTGCCATCCTCAAAACGCCAATTTCCCTCCAGAAAAAATAAATCATAGGGTGAAGTTTGTAGGGGGAGAAATCCAGAAATGCTGCTTAATGCGCCGACTCCCCCATCGGATGTTCCATAACTTGCCCCAAAGCGCGGCGTAAATTCAATGGGCGTGGTTTCTGGGGATGCAGTTGACGATGGAGCAGGGAGATCGCTTTGCCCATCGCGACTCTCGCTAAATTCTACGGTGGGAGTCATAGAATCCAATAACCAAGGTGCATCTTCTAGGGTTCTTGCGGGGGTCGAAAATTGTTCTTTGACATCCAAAGACTCTGGAGGGGATGCAGCCGCTACATCTTTGGGTTGAATGCGCGTTTCTCGTCCATTATCTCGATCGCTAACAATTTCTGGCTCTGCTCCTTCTCGCGTATTGTCTGCTCGACTTGAATCCGCGATCGTCAGGAGTGGAGTCAGGGTAATTCCGGCAAAGGCTAAGGGAGCTAATTTCTTTGGCATTGTCAAAATTTCCGATCGTTATACCAGTATTTTCCGTTAATTCGCTTAACTCGTTTTAGCGATGCTATCCGGATAAAATCTACGAGAAAAAACATCTTTTACAGAATCTTTAAAAAAACATCAATTTTTAAATTTAATATGAAGAAAAGAGAAAAAATAGCTTTGTTTCGAGGAAATACAAGGTTTAAATCAAGAGATCGATATTTTTTCAATAAAATAAATTCAGAAAAAGAATAGATAAGATCGAGTGAATTACTTTTAAAGTCACGAGATTTTTTGAAGGATAATTGCGAGAATAAAGTACGATGTCTTCAGCAAATATGCTTAAGTGTTGGGATAAAACTCCGTGTATATCGATAGAAGTAACTTCGATGCAAAACAGAAGCTATAGAGAGATATCAAGAGCAAATATGCTTAAGTGTTGGCATGAGACTTTGTGTATCCTTCCGATCGCAACAGAAGCTATAGAGAGGTACAAATGTTAGAAAAAATTTGAAAATGCTTTCAACGCAATTGATTCACCTATCAACTTCAGATAAGCGAATCAATTTACTCTCCTCTAATGTAGAGAGATTTGATAATAATGATTTGAAAAATGTGCTAACTCTCTTCTTCCATACGCAAGCGCACCGACTCGGCATGAGAATGCAAACCTTCTGCATCGGCGAGCGTTTGAATCGCTCGAGAAACCTTACTCAATGCCGTTTCGGAATATTGAATGAGACTCGAATGTTTTATAAATGTTTCTACCCCTAACGCAGAAGCGTACCGTGCTGCTCCAGATGTAGGTAGGGTATGATTGGGCCCGGCTAAATAATCTCCCACGGCTTCAGGGGTAGAATTGCCGAGGAAAATTGCTCCCGCGTGACGAATGCGATCGAGCAAGCTCCAAGGGTCGGCAATTTCTAGCTCTAAATGTTCTGGTGCAAAGAGATTGGAGTAATAAGCCGCCGTTTCTAGAGAATCGACAATAACGATTAAGCCGTAATGGGCGATCGCCTTTTCCGTTAAAATTCGACGGGGATGATGTTCTAATTGTTCTTCGACTGCTAATTTGACTTGTTGTGCCAATCCCTCATCGGGGGTGAGTAAAATTGCCGCCGCGAGGGGATCGTGTTCTGCCTGCGCCAGCAAATCCGCCGCCACGTGGACGGGGTTGGCATGGCGATCGGCAATAATCAACACTTCCGAAGGACCGGCTAAGGAATCAATCCCCACCGTCCCATAAACCATTTTTTTTGCGAGGGTGACATAAATATTTCCAGGGCCCGTAATGACATCGACCTTGGGGATGGTTTGAGTGCCGTAAGCCAATGCCGCAATCGCCTGTGCCCCCCCCACGCGATAAATTTCCGTTACTCCCGCCTCTTGGGCTGCCACCAAAACGGCGGGGGTTATTTTCCCTTCTTCCGCAGGAGGTGTCACGATCGCAATGCGAGGGACTTTCGCGACTTTAGCCGGAATTGCGTTCATCAGTACCGTACTCGGATAGGCTGCCCGTCCCCCCGGAATATATAAGCCCGCTCGATCGACGGGATGGTAGCGCTTGCCTAAAACGATCTCGTCTTCCCCAAAATGCACCCAAGATTTGGGAACGCGCTGGCGGTGAAAGGCTTCAATCTGGCGACTGGCTAAGGCGATCGCCTCGAGCAACTCTTTTGAAACTTGTTGATAAGCTGCATCCAATTCCGAGCCACTGACTCGCAGTTGCTCTACATTTAAAGTTTGCTTATCAAATTTTTCCGTATAATCGAGCAAAGCGCGATCGCCATCCCGCCTCACGGTTTGGATAATTTCCCGTACTGCCGCTTCTTGGGGTAGCGTCCCGCCACCATCCGATGTGCGACGGCTGATGCGCTCCAGTTCGGTTTTAGCCTCAGTTGGTTCGGTGATGATTCGCAGCATAGAATCCCAATGCCCTTGCGATTTGGTAAGTTGGAGTCCGAATCCCGATACTTTCTAAAGACGCATCTCCAGATTTGACCGATTCCTCTTCCTTATTCTCTAGCTTAGCTTGGATTCCTTGTAGGTTGCCCGCTCCTCCCGCTAGATATTGAAAAAATTTCTCTTTGTCGCTTACCTTTCATTGGCTTGCGCGAGGATAGAAAATAATGCTATATTGATATGTCCACAGTCTATACTTCGACTGTTGCAACCCAACTGTTGCAAACTACTGAGTCGCGGTAGGGCGTACCGCGTACAAACATTCTAATTTCGAGTTTCTTCTAAAGTCTAAGACAACCGTGGCTAATTCTAAATCTGCAATCAAACGCATACAAATTGCCGAACGCAATCGGCTGAGAAATAAAGCATACAAATCTGCCGTAAAAACTTTAATGAAACGTTATTTTACCGCAGTAGAAACTTATGTTGCTGCCCCCACGGCAGAAGGGAAACAGCAAGTCGATGCGGCACTATCAAAAGCTTATAGCAAAATTGATAAAGCCGTAAAACAAGGAGTTTTGCATCGGAACAACGGGGCGAGGAAAAAATCTCGCTTGGTCGGATTTTGGAAGCGAGTGGGTCAAGCCAGTCAAAATGCCCCCGTCCTAGAGGCAGGGAGTGGGGAGGCCGCTTCTTGAAAAAAAATGCGGTAAAAAAGATACGATAAAGATGAAGATTTCATCTCGCATCTCGCCCTCCGGTATCGTTCCCCGATAGGAGAAAAATTAATTTTTTCCCCAACGCGACCTTGGCGACTCGAACGAATTTATTCTTAAAACGGGTTTCAATGCAATTAATCGATACCCACGTTCATCTCAATTTTGATACGTTTCGAGAAGATTTAGATGCCCTGCAAACCCGTTGGCAAGAGGCTGGAGTCATCCAACTCATCCATTCTTGCGTCGAACCCGGGGAATTTCCCGCAACGCGATCGCTGGCCGATCGCTTGGGAAATCTTTCCTTTTCCGTGGGCTTACATCCATTAGACGCTCATAAATGGCACGCAAACTCGCAGGTTGAAATTCGCACCCTCGCAATTTCCGATCCGCGAGTTGTTGCCATAGGGGAACTGGGTTTGGATTTTTATAAAGCCGAAAACCAACAACAGCAAAAATCGGTCTGCCAAGCGCAGCTCGAACTGGCAGTAGCACTCGATCTTCCAGTTATCGTTCACTGTCGCGATGCAGCAGCGTCATTGCGAGAATTAATGGAGAAAATCAATCGAGATAAAAATCCAGCTCGAAAACCCATAAGAGGCGTAATGCACTGCTGGAGCGGAACCCCCGAAGAGACCCAATGGTTTCTCGATTTGGGGTTTTATATTAGTTTCAGCGGTATCGTCACCTTTAAGAAAGCCGAAACCGTCAAGCAATCTGCCCGGATAGTTCCGAGCGATCGCCTGCTAATCGAAACCGATTGTCCTTTTCTCGCCCCCATTCCCAAGCGAGGAAAGCGCAACGAACCCGCTTTCGTTCGCTACGTCGCTGAAGAACTGGCAAAACTCCGCCAATGCGACCTCGAAACCTTAGCCCGACAAACTACAGAAAATGCTTGCGATCTTTTTAATTTAACTATTTAGTTGTTGGTTGTTAGTGGTTTGGCGTCTAATCCCTCACAGCCACTCCTTATAGAAACGTTAAATTTCCGATTCCCTATTCCCTACTCCCTTCCATGAGCGAACTCACCCATCATCTCCTGCCCGATTTTATTGCCATTCAGCGATCGAGTTTTCGTTGGTTCTTAGAAACCGGATTGATTGAAGAACTCAACAGTTTCTCTCCCATTACCGATTACACGGGCAAACTCGAACTGCACTTTATCGGTCAAGATTACAAGCTCCATTCTCCCAAATACGATGTCGATGAAGCCAAGCGGCGAGATGCAAGCTATTCGGTCCAGATGTACGTTCCCACCCGCTTGCTCGATAAAGAAAACGGCACGATGAAAGAGCAAGAGGTTTTCATCGGCGACCTGCCCCTGATGACCGATCGCGGCACGTTTATCATTAACGGGGCAGAGCGGGTGATCGTCAATCAAATCGTGCGATCGCCGGGAGTTTATTACAAATCGGAAACCGATAAGAACGGTCGCCGCACCTATTCTGCCTCCTTGATCCCCAACCGAGGGGCATGGTTGAAATTCGAGACGGACAAAAATGGATTGGTGTGGGTTCGTATCGACAAAACCCGCAAACTTTCCGCCCAAGTCCTCCTCAAAGCAATTGGCCTGTCTACGGGAGAAATTCTCGATGCCCTGCGCCATCCGGATTACTATCAAAAAACCCTTGATAAAGAAGGAGATCCCAGTGAAGAAGAAGCCTTGATGGAACTCTATAAAAAACTGCGACCCGGGGAACCTCCCACCGTAAACGGCGGGAAACAATTACTCGAGTCGCGCTTCTTCGATAACAAGCGCTACGACTTGGGCAAAGTCGGGCGTTACAAGCTCAACAAAAAATTGCGCCTGAACATTGCCGATAATATTCGCGTGCTGACCTCGCGGGATATTCTCACGGCGATCGACTATTTAATTAACCTCGAATTCGATATCGGTCAAACCGACGACATCGACCACTTGGGCAACCGTCGGGTGCGATCGGTGGGAGAATTGCTGCAAAATCAGGTGCGGGTTGGTCTCAACCGCCTAGAACGCATCATCAGAGAACGGATGACCGTCAGCGAATCCAACGCTCTCACCCCTGCATCGTTGGTTAATCCCAAGCCCCTAGTTGCCGCCATTAAAGAATTTTTCGGCTCCTCGCAATTGTCCCAATTCATGGATCAAACCAATCCCCTCGCGGAATTGACCCACAAGCGCCGTTTGAGCGCCCTCGGGCCCGGAGGTTTGACGCGAGAGCGGGCGGGCTTTGCCGTACGCGACATTCACCCCTCTCACTACGGACGGATTTGTCCGGTGGAAACCCCAGAAGGTCCCAACGCCGGGCTGATTGGTTCTTTAGCAACTTACGCTCGCGTCAACGAATACGGTTTTATCGAAACCCCTTACTATAAAGTTGAAGACGGGCGAGTATTGCTCGATCGCCCCCCCGAATACCTCACCGCCGACCAAGAAGACGATTTGCGGGTTGCTCCAGGAGATGTAGCCACAGACGAAGAAGGCTATATCACCAGCGATCGCATTCCCGTACGCTATCGCCAAGAATTTTCTACCACCCCCCCCAAACAGGTGGATTACGTCGCCGTTTCCCCCGTACAAATCGTCTCCGTTGCCACCTCCTTGATTCCGTTCCTCGAACACGACGATGCCAACCGCGCCCTCATGGGGTCGAATATGCAGCGCCAAGCAGTACCATTATTGCGTCCGGAACGTCCTCTAGTGGGAACCGGCTTAGAAGCCCAAGCCGCTCGAGATTCCGGGATGGTTGTGGTGTGCCGCACCCCCGGAGTTGCCGTGTACGTGGAGGCCACCCGCATCATCGTCAAATCCAACGTCAAAGCCAGTATGGACGGCGGCATCGAAGGCGACGAAAACTATAAATTCGACATTCGCGAATACGACGAACTCAAACGGAAAGATTATGCCCAATTTAGGGCCAAATACGGGGACTGCATCGAATACGAAATCCAAAAATATCAGCGCTCCAACCAAGATACCTGTTTGAATCAGCGTCCTTTAGTTTATCAAGGAGAAGATGTCGTCCCCGGTCAAGTGCTGGCTGACGGCTCCGCCACCGAAGGGGGAGAAATTGCCCTCGGTCAAAACATCGTGGTTGCCTATATGCCTTGGGAGGGCTACAACTACGAAGATGCCATTCTCATCAGCGAACGCTTGGTCATCGATGACGTTTATACCAGCATTCACATCGAGAAATACGAGATCGAAGCACGACAAACCAAACTCGGACCCGAAGAAATTACGCGAGAAATCCCCAACGTCGGAGAAGACTCCCTGCGCCAATTGGACGAACGGGGTATCATTCGCATCGGGGCTTGGGTAGAAGCCGGAGATATCCTCGTGGGGAAAGTCACCCCGAAAGGAGAATCCGATCAGCCCCCCGAAGAAAAACTGCTGCGAGCGATCTTCGGGGAAAAAGCCCGAGACGTACGGGATAATTCCCTGCGGGTTCCCAATGGAGAAAAAGGGCGCGTGGTAGACGTGCGGGTGTTTACGCGGGAACAAGGAGACGAACTTCCCCCCGGTGCCAATATGGTGGTGCGGGTCTATGTCGCTCAGAAACGCAAGATTCAAGTGGGGGATAAAATGGCAGGCCGTCACGGCAATAAAGGCATTATCTCGCGGATTTTGCCAGTGGAAGACATGCCCTACCTTCCCGACGGTCGCGCGGTGGATATTGTTTTGAATCCTTTGGGAGTTCCCTCGCGGATGAATGTCGGTCAAGTCTTTGAGTGCTTATTGGGCTGGGCGGGAGAAAATTTGGGATTGCGCTTCAAAACCACCCCCTTTGACGAAATGTACGGCGAGGAAAAATCCCGGGAATCCGTTCACGCCAAACTCAAAGAAGGCAGCGAAAGACCGGGGAAAAAGTGGGCATTTAGCGAACAGAACCCCGGAAAAATCCAAGTTTACGACGGACGCACGGGAGAACCCTTCGATCGCCCGGTGACGGTGGGCATTGCCTATATGTTGAAATTGGTTCACCTCGTAGATGACAAAATTCACGCCCGTTCCACCGGACCTTACAGTTTGGTCACCCAGCAGCCCCTCGGGGGAAAGGCACAGCAAGGCGGACAGCGCTTTGGCGAAATGGAAGTTTGGGCCTTGGAAGCCTACGGTGCTGCCTATATTTTGCAAGAGTTGCTCACCGTCAAATCCGACGACATGCAGGGACGGAACGAAGCCTTAAACGCGATCGTCAAAGGCAAGCCCATTCCTCGTCCCGGCACCCCAGAATCTTTCAAGGTTCTCATGCGAGAACTGCAATCTCTAGGTTTGGATATTGCCGTGCACAAAGTCGATTCTTCCGCCGATGGCAGCAGCCAAGATATGGAAGTAGACTTAATGGCCGATGGCGATCGCCGCCGCGCCCCCTCTCGTCCTACTTACGAATCCCTCAGCAGCGAAGAACTCCAAGAAGACGAAGCTTAATCAATTCTCAATTCTTAATTCTTAATTCTCAATGAGTAGAAATCAAAACGAACAGCGTTTCGACTACGTAAAAATCGGTCTCGCTTCCCCCGATCGCATTCGCCAATGGGGAGAGCGCACCCTTCCCAATTCTCAAATTGTGGGGGAAGTCACCAAACCAGAAACGATTAACTATCGAACTCTCAAGCCGGAAATGGATGGCTTATTCTGCGAGCGAATCTTCGGACCGGCGAAAGATTGGGAATGCCACTGCGGCAAATACAAGCGGGTTCGCCATCGCGGTATCGTTTGCGAACGCTGTGGGGTAGAAGTCACCGAGTCTCGCGTTCGCCGCCATCGCATGGGCTTTATTAAACTCGCCGCTCCCGTGACTCACGTTTGGTATCTAAAAGGAATTCCGAGTTACTTAAGTATTTTGCTCGATATGGCCTTAAGGGATGTCGAGCAGATTGTTTACTTTAATGCCTACGTCGTCCTCGAACCCGGCAACGCCAGCAATTTATCCAAACGCCAACTTTTAACCGAAGATCAGTGGTTGGAGTTGGAAGAGCAGCTTTATGCCGAAGAAGCCGAATTGACGGGAATTGAGGTAGGAATTGGCGCAGAAGCCATTCAACGCCTGCTCGAAGAAATCGACCTCGAAGCAGAAGCGGAAAAACTACGAGAAGAAATTGCCGGATCGAAAGGACAAAAGCGAGCAAAATTGATCAAGCGCTTGCGGGTTATCGATAATTTCATCGCCACGGGATCGCGACCCGAATGGATGGTTTTAACGGTAATCCCCGTGATTCCGCCGGATTTGCGCCCGATGGTGCAGTTGGATGGGGGACGTTTTGCCACATCTGACTTAAATGACTTGTATCGCCGGGTGATTAACCGCAATAACCGCCTCGCTCGCTTGCAGGAGATCCTCGCCCCGGAAATTATCGTGCGCAATGAAAAGCGGATGTTGCAAGAAGCCGTCGACGCCCTCATCGATAACGGACGGCGGGGACGGACGGTAGTAGGAGCGAACAATCGCGCCCTCAAATCCCTGTCGGATATCATTGAAGGGAAACAGGGACGTTTTCGGCAAAACCTGCTGGGAAAACGGGTAGATTATTCCGGGCGATCGGTAATCGTGGTCGGACCGAAATTGAAAATTTATCAATGCGGTTTGCCAAGGGAAATGGCGATCGAGTTATTTCAACCATTTGTGATTCATCGCTTGATAAAAAGTGGCTTGGTTAACAATATCAAAGCCGCGAAAAAGCTCATTCAACGGGGCGAGGGATCGGTGTGGGACGTTCTCGAAGAAGTGATTGCAGGACATCCGGTGATGCTCAATCGCGCTCCAACGCTACACCGTTTGGGAATTCAAGCCTTCGAACCGATTTTAGTCGAAGGTCGTGCCATTCAGTTGCATCCTTTAGTCTGTCCGGCATTTAATGCGGACTTTGACGGCGACCAAATGGCAGTTCACGTACCGCTATCTTTAGAAGCGCAGGCAGAAGCGCGGTTGTTGATGCTTGCCTGTCACAATATTTTATCTCCAGCAACGGGAAAACCCATTGTCGCGCCGAGTCAGGATATGGTATTGGGGTGCTACTATCTCACTGCTGAAAATGCGGCGGTGCAAATTCCCGAGAAAGGAGCGGGGCGATATTTTTCCTCGATGGAAGATGCTTTACAAGCCTTCGAACAAGGACAGTTAGACATTCATGCTTATATCTGGCTGCGTTATAACGGCGATGTAGAAACCAAAGAGAAGGATGAAGTGATGGAAGTCGAAGAAAAATCCGATGGCAGTAAAGTCCACCACTATCAATGGCGAAAAGTCCGGGAATTGCCCAATGGAGATAGCTTTCAATATATTAAAACGACCCCCGGACGGATTATTTATAACAAAACCATTCAGGATGTTTTAGTCAGTTAGTTATTTGTTGTTCGGCTTCTAATAACGAATCGCCAATCATCAACAACCCACCTCCTAAAGCCCATCCCCACCCTCAACCCCCTCCCAAGAGGGGGAGAGCAAGAGGGGAAAAACCAATCACCAATCACCAAAAACCCAACCCAACCATGTCAGACAAACCTATTTTTTACAATCGCATTGTCGATAAAGGCCAGTTAAAAAAGCTGATTGCTTGGGCATATCGGCAATATGGAAGCGCTCGCTGTTCCGTGGTGGCCGATGAGTTAAAAAATATGGGCTTTCGCTATGCCACTCGTGCGGGAGTCTCCATCAGTGTAGACGATTTGCAAGTTCCGCCGATTAAGAAAGCGTTGCTCGCAGAAGCAGAGGCAGAAATTACCAAGACGGAGGAGCGCTATCGGACGGGGAAAATTACGGAGGTAGAACGCTTCCAGAAAACGATCGATACTTGGAATGGAACTTCTGAGGCTTTGAAAGATGAGGTGGTTCGTAATTTCCGAGCGACGAATCCTCTCAATTCCGTTTATATGATGGCTTTTAGCGGGGCGCGAGGGAATTTGTCTCAGGTGCGTCAGTTGGTGGGAATGCGCGGTTTGATGGCGGATCCTCAAGGACAAATTATCGACCAGCCAATTAAAACGAATTTCCGGGAGGGGCTGACGGTAACGGAATATATTATTTCATCCTACGGGGCGCGGAAGGGTTTGGTGGATACAGCGCTGAGAACCGCAGATTCGGGATATTTAACGCGCCGCTTGGTAGATGTGAGCCAAGATACTATCGTGCGGGAGTTCGATTGCGGGACGGAGCGGGGTTTAGTTTTGGGGTCGATGATGGATGGCGATCGCGTTCTCATTCCCCTCGAAACTCGCCTTTTCGGGCGGGTACTCGCGCGCGATGTGGTCGACCCCAAAACCGGGGAAGTCATTGCCAAGCGCAATCAAGATATCGATGGCAAGTTGGCGAAAAAGATTGCTTCTACCGTTGATGAAGTCATGTTGCGATCGCCGCTCACCTGCGAGGCAGCGCGGAGTTGCTGCCAGCATTGCTATGGCTGGAGTCTGGCTCACGGGAAGATGGTAGATTTAGGAGAGGCGATCGGGATTATTGCGGCTCAGTCCATCGGGGAGCCCGGAACGCAACTCACGATGCGAACGTTCCACACGGGAGGGGTTTTTACCGGGGAAGTCGCGCGCTCCTTTAAAGCCGATCGCCACGGCAAAGTCGAGTTTGGCGAGAAACTGCGGACGCGGGGGGTGCGAACCCGCCACGGAGATGACTTGGAACAGGTGGAAGTGGCGGGTAAGTTGCTGGTGGTGGGTGACAATGGCAAATCTAAGGGCTACGATTTGCTTCCCGGTACTCTCATTCACGTTCCTAAAGGGGTTGCAGTGGAGAAAGGGCAGTTATTGGCTGAGGTGCCTTTGGTAAAGCGGCGCTCGACGGAGAAAGCAACAAAAGATGTGGCTTCGGATTTATCGGGGGAAGTTTTGTTTGCCGGATTAATCGGAGAAGAAAAGACCGATCGCCAAGGCAATATTACCCACATCGCCCAACGAGGAGGCTTGATGTGGGTGCTATCGGGGGCGGTTTACAATTTGCTGCCAGGGGCAGAACCGGTGGTGAAGAATGGAGATCGCGTCACGGAAGGGGATGTTTTGGCGCAAACCCTCCTGCGGACGGCTCACGGTGGTATCGTGCGCTTGCAAGAGAATAGCCGGGAGATTGAAATCGTTACGGCGGCAGTGTCTTTGGATCGGGCGATCGTCAAGCGAGAAACCACAGGGGGACGAGAGCAATACATTATCGAGACAGCGACGGATCAGAAGTTTCTGTTGAAGGCGACCCCCGGGACGAAGGTGCTGGAACATCAAGTGGTAGCGGAGTTGCTCGACGATCGCTATCGAACAGAGATGGGAGGCATTATCAAGTATGCCGGGGTTGAGGTCGGCAAGAGTCGCGGTAAAAAGCAGGGTTATGAAGTATTAAAGGGAGGATCTTTGGTCTGGATTCCAGAAGAATGCCACGAAGTCAATAAAGATATTTCTTTGCTAGTGGTAGAGGAAGGCCAGTATGTCGATGCCGGGACTGAGGTGGTGAAAGATATTTTCTGCCAGTCGGCGGGCATTGTGGAGGTGGTGCAGAAGAATGACATCCTGCGGGAGATTGCCGTTAAGCCAGGGGATTTACATTTGTTGGAAGAACCTCCGCTCATGGAGGCCGATGGAGTCTTGCTGTCTCCCGGGACGGAGATTCTGCCGGGATTGGTTTTGGAGGAGTTGCGGTACGGGGAATACGTGGATACGCCCGAGGGGATGGCCTTGCTGTTGCGTCCGGTGGTGGAGTATACCGTAGAGGACTCGCCTCTGGTGCCGTCTCAGGCGATCGATGAGGGAGCGGGCCCAAAGATTTCTTTGCGGGCGGTGCAACGCTTGTTCTATAAGGATGGCGAACGAGTTAAGTCTGTCGATGGCGTGGAGTTATTGGGCACTCAATTGGTCTTCGAGATCGATGCAGGAGAGGGAGTGAATGGCGATGGCGGTTTGACTGCCGATATTGAGTTGCTTCCCCTCTCGAGCGAGGAAGAGGAAGAAATGTCCGGAAGCGATCGCGAACTCGAGGAGGGAGAAACCCCAACCACGACCATTCGCGAGTATCAGTTACAGATAGTCATTTTGGAATCCCTGACGATCCGCCGGGATGTAGAGGGAGATGCGACGAGCGGCGGAACGAAAACCCGCTTGGAGGTGAGCGATGGCGATGATATTGCGAAGGGAGCCGTAGTGGCCAAGACGGAGATTCAGTGTAAGGAAACCGGCGAGGTGCGCGGCATTGCGGCAGGGGTGGAGAGCCTGCGCCGAATTTTGGTGGTGCGGGAGAGCGATCGCTTTGAGGTGTCTTATACAGGAGAACCTACGATCGCCGTGGGGGATTTGGTGGTTTCGGGAAGCGACATTGCCGAGGGCATTCCTTTGGATAAATCGGGACAGGCGATCGCAATCGAAAAAGAGAAGATGATTTTCCGGGTAGCGCGTCCGTATCGGGTTTCTGCAGGGGCGCTCTTGCAAGTCGGCGATGGCGATTTGGTACAACGAGGGGATAATTTAGTGCTGCTGGTCTTCGAGCGCTCCAAAACTGGAGATATCATTCAGGGTTTGCCTCGCATTGAGGAGCTTTTGGAGGCGCGGCGACCAAAAGATGCCTGCGTTTTAGCGCGGCGTGCGGGGACGGCACAGGTGATTTACGGCGCGGATGAAACTGTGGAAGTCAAAGTCATCGAACCCGACGGGACGATCGCCGAGTATCCCCTCAATCCCGGACAGTCGGCAATGGTAGCGGACGGTCAAGAAGTGAAAGTGGCAGAATACCTCACGGACGGGCTGGCCAATCCCCACGAGATTTTAGAGTGCTTTTTCGAGTACTATCGCGATGAAAAGGGGATTTACGAAGCAGCACTGTACGGGTTGCAACAAGTCCAGCGCTTTTTATTGGAGGGGGTACAGGGGGTGTATCAATCCCAAGGCATCGATATTGCCGACAAGCATATCGAAACCATCGTACGCCAGATGACTTCTAAGGTGCGGATCGACGATGGCGGCGATACCACCATGCTACCGGGAGAGTTAATCGAGTTGCGCCAAGTGGAACAGGTCAACGAGGCTATGGGCATTACCGGAGGCGCTCCAGCTCGCTATACGCCAGTTTTATTGGGGATTACGAAGGCTTCTCTCAATACCGATAGCTTTATTTCCGCGGCCAGTTTCCAAGAAACCACGCGAGTCCTGACCGAGGCAGCGATCGAAGGTAAATCGGATTGGCTGCGGGGCTTAAAAGAAAATGTGATTATCGGGCGTTTGATTCCCGCAGGGACTGGATTTAATACCCATGAAGATCTGCCCCTAGCCAATAACAATATGGATTGGGGCAGCTCGAGTTATAGCGGTCGCGAAGCCTCACCCCGAGAGAATCGCGTTTTGGATTCCCCGGCTAATTTGAGTTGGCAAGACGTGCCTAATTCAGAACCCGTACGGGATTCCGAGGCGAATGCGCCCCGAGAAGACATCGTTGGGGATAGTGCTGCGATCAAAGCTGTAGTTGAAGAGACGGCTAATATCGTCTTAGAGGAAGAGCTTTTATCGGAAATGCCTCCCTCCTCACTTGCTTCCTTAGAAACCGAACTGACAAACGGTGTCGAGGAGGACGAGACGGCAGCTCATCCCGAAGCAACTCCGAGCGATCGCTATGGGGACGGAATCTTGCGATTCCCCTCTGGAGACGCTCAGCGATCGCGACCCGGCGGGAAATCGGGATATGAGGACGATCTCCTAGACGACCAAACCGCCCGCGCTTACGGTCTGGATTACGCCATTCTCCCAGAGGAAAGTCCCAAGGAAAATTGGGAAGTGGAACAATCTTTAGAAGATGATGACTCTATCGTCGGGACTGAGGAGGAATAAGGTGCAATCCTCTCATTCCCCGAATGGCAAACTCCCTCGAAAAACTGAGGGAGATGCTTCCGCTCCCCTCGATCTCCCCCGCGTTGCCTCTCCCACAGAGAATCGCCATCACGTCCATAATGAGGAGTCCCAACGCCGCATTCTCAATCGGCTCTCCAGGATAGAGGGGCACGTGCGGGGCATTAAGACCATGGTTCAAAACGATACCCATTGCTCTGACGTTCTCATTCAAATTGCTGCCGTGCGCGGCGCTCTCGATCGCGTGGCGCGGTTGATTCTCGACGAGCATTTAAATGAATGCGTGACCCGAGCGGCAAAAGAAGGAGACATTGAAACCGAACTGCAAGAACTCAAGAAAATCTTGGATCGATTTTTGCCGTAACGGTAACCATTCAAAATTCAACACAGCGATTGGATATGCTGAATTTAGTTCAGCATCCCTCGCTCTCAAAATTCAAAAAGGAGTTTACGTTTGAAGCGATCGCATGGCGTCCCCGGAGGAAAATCGCAAAAATCGAGGCAATTACCATCACCAACAATACGCCATCGGCTTAATCGCCTCAGCGAGATGATGTTGGGTTTGGCTTTGGCGATCGCTCTCTCGGCTTTATTTGCCAAGTCTGGAGGAGCGCAAGATGTAGGGACGTTGCATGCAGCATCCCTACATTGGTGGCAGGCTTTGATTTTGGGAATGGTGCAGGGATTGACAGAATTTATCCCCATTAGCAGTACGGCACATTTGAAGGTGGTACCGGTAGCGTTGGGTTGGGGAGATCCCGGGGTCACGTTTGCGGCGACGATTCAATTGGGCAGCATTGGTGCGGTGTTGTGGTATTTTTGGCGGGATATTGCAGATTTGACTCGCGGGGCGATCGCGGCGATCCGCAAGGGGACTTATGAAGCGACGGAGTTTCGCATTGCTGCGGGGATTGCCGTGGGGACTTTGCCCATTGTCATTTGCGGGTTATTGTTAAAAAAATTAGTACCGGATTTGGATAATTCGCCCATTCGCAGCCTAACATCGATCGCGATCGCTTCTATTGTTATGGGGATTTTCTTAGGATTGGCGGAACAATGGGGTCGCCGTCAAAGGGATTTTCAAGGTTTAAAGATGCGGGATGGTATTTTAATGGGAGCAGCCCAGGCTTTGGCGCTGATGCCGGGAGTTTCGCGATCGGGATCTACCATTACGGCGGGGTTGTTTATGGGACTGGAACGGGCGACAGCAGCGCGTTTCTCCTTTCTCTTGGGCATTCCGGCGATTACTTTGGCGGGTTTGGTGCAATTTAAAACCGACGTTCTCGACGTGACGGTGAGTAATAGCGAACTTTGGGCGCTTTTGGTGGGAACGATTTCTTCGGCGATTTTTTCCTATGGCGCGATCGCTTGGTTTATCGGTTATTTGCAAAAACAAAACACTTGGGTTTTTGTCTGGTACCGCGTTGTCTTTGGCGTTCTCATTTTACTGGGTATCGGTTTTAATTGGTTAAATGGATAGTTTGTTGTTTGTTGTTCGTTGTTGGGCGATTTCCGATCGCTGATAACTGTTTACCGATCACTGAAAATGCTTCAGCCTGCTCGTATTACTCAAGTGAATCCCGATTCGCTTGGCGAAGAAATCGGTTTTGAACCGGGGGATGCGATCGTGTCTATTAATGGCGTGAAACCGAGAGATTTAATTGATTATCGGTTTCTTTGTAGTGATGAGTTTTTAGAATTAGAAGTTCTCGATACGGTGGGAAAAATCCATCAGGTTGAAATTGAAAAAGAATTCGATGAAGATTTGGGATTGGAGTTTGAAACAGCACTATTTGATGGATTAATTCAATGCAATAATCATTGTCCGTTTTGTTTTATCGACCAGCAACCTCCCGGCAAGCGGGAAAGTTTATACTTTAAAGATGATGATTATCGCCTCAGCTTTCTCTATGGCAGTTATTTAACCCTGACAAATTTACCGCCGAAAGAATGGGAGCGTATCGAACAAATGCGTCTTTCTCCGTTATATGTCTCCGTTCATGCTACAGAACCGGAATTAAGAATTCGTTTATTAAAAAATCCGCGTGCGGGACAAATTTTAGAGCAATTTCGCTGGTTTCAAGAACGACGATTGCAAGTGCACGCTCAGGTTGTCGTTTGTCCAGAAATCAATGATGGAACTGCTCTCGAACAAACTTTAACCGATCTCGCTGCTTTTCATCAAGGAGAAATCCCCGCCGTTATTTCTGCCGCTGTCGTTCCCGTTGGCTTAACTCGCTTTCGTCCCGATCGCGATGAATTGACCCTTGTAACTCCGGAAAAAGCGAGAGAGACGATTGCTTTAGTCAAGACATTACAAGCAAAATTCAAACAATCTTTAGGAACGACTTTTGCATGGTTGGCAGATGAATGGTTTTTAATTGCCAGAGAGGAGTTACCCGAAGAAAGTCATTATGAAGATTACCCGCAGATTGGCAATGGGGTCGGTTCTATTCGTCAATTTATCAAAGAATTTCAAATCTTAGCCGATGAGATTTTACCATTTGAGATATCCTCTCGACGTTCTTATACTTGGGTTGTTGGCAATGCAGTAGAAACAGCCTTTCAACCTTTAGTCAAGCGATTAAATGCAGTGGAAGGACTAGAGATAAAACTGGCAGCCTTAAAAAGCACGTATTGGGGACAAGAAATCACCGTAACGGGATTATTGACGGGACAAGATTTGCTTTTAGAATTAGCAGATCGAGAGTTAGGAGAAGCTATTTTACTTCCGTCTCTGATGCTCAAACACGATGACACGAGATTTCTCGACGATTTAACAATACAAGAAGTATCCGAACAATTAAATGTGCCGATTATTCCTGTTGCGGGGATTGAAGCGTTACTAGAAACTTGTATTTCCTAGCTAAAGGAAACTCGAGGGCATCTCAGTTTTTCAGAAATACTCTATGTGGAATGGGATATTTTTTCTATTTTACCGTGGAATGGTCATTCTACCCGTGTAAACTTTAAGTTTGTGATTTTATATGGCAATTCTATTTGAGTTGTAAACAATCCCAATCTCAAATCGTCACCACCCAACCATCAACTGATTGGACTGTGGTGTTAGACAAAATGGAAAACATCGCCGTTAAGAACAAGGAAGCCGGTATTGCGATCGCCGTAGCGATCGCAATAGCTATTGTTTTCTATGGCGGTGCCAAAGCGGCAGAAATCGTAATCAAAGCGTGGCGAAGTTAAACGTTGTGCTTTGTAAGCGATAAAATAGAGAAGAAAACCCTCGAATACTCGAGGGCTTTTCTCATACCAAATCCAGTTATTGCGAACCTGCATTTGCTGACCAACAACAAACAACAAATAACAAATAACAAAAATCATTTCTCATTTCGCATCCGCGTCAATTGATCGATAGTATCGCCGATGACTGCCGTTAAACTGCGGCGGGTTTCGACGTGATTTTCCTGTTCGCTTTTCAACGCCTCCAACGCCCGATCGCGCTCCTGAATGACCGCAATTAACTTGTCCCTCAACGCTTCGGGAGTCTCCAACGCTGCAATTTCCGCTCGAATAGACGCATCGAGATCCTCCACCGATCCCGATCGCTCATCCTCGGTAAACTCTGCTAGTCGTGCTTGCAAGTGCTGGCTCTCCTCCCGAGCCGTCCGCGCCTCCTCCCGTCGCTGTCGCGCTTCGATATTATAAAGTTTGCGCCAATGGGCCGCACTTTCCATCGCCGCATTGCGATCGCTCTCGGCTTGCGCCAACTCCTGCTTCAACGTCCGAATTTCCGCCAGCCATTGCATAACCTCTTCGCTCATAACGCCGCACTCCTTATCAAAAATCGCGATCCGATGCGATCGTTCTCTCCCAAAATTTACCGCAAAATTAGAGCATAGCGCTATGTACTGGGAAGTGGGGAATAGGAATGAGGAGATCGGCCAAAACCCAATTTTCCCTGCTGCCCTCGTGGGGATAAGATATCTGCACTACGCTAGAGTTAAGATAGCCCGTTGGTTTTCCCATGCCATTCTCGCAGTTTTTTCGCTTCTTTTCCTATCTGAATTGGTCGGTCGTGCGAACCATCATCGGTCGAATTTTTCGCCAGCGTTTGGCGGGTCTTTCGGCAGAAATGGCTTATAACTCCCTCCTAGCATTGTTTCCGGCAATTTTGGCCCTCATTACTGCGATCGCCCTCTTTGAAGACCCCCTCGCTACCCTCTTCAGAGCGATCGTCGCCCAATTCGGATTTATGCCGGAAGAGTCCCTCAATTCTACCGTGCGGGGATTGGCAGCCAACCTGAAAATCGTCGCCCCGGATTTGGTTTGGGATCTTCTCACCAATTTTGTCGAAGAAATTACTCGTACTCGCAGTACCAGTTTATTTTCCGTGAGTTTTGCCGCCACCGTGTGGATTTCCTCTGCCGCGATCGGAGCTGCCATGAATGCCCTCGATCGCATCCACGAAATTCCCCGACGCAGACGACGACCTTGGTGGCAAGCGAAAATTATCTCCCTGCTTCTCACTCTCGGCAGTATCGGACTGCTGCTCATTGCCTCATTCCTCGTTCTTATCGGCGATGCACTGGTTAAATTTGCCGTTCGCACCATCGAGGCACTGCCCATCGACCAATTGGAAATCGGGGGTTACTGGTTGCTCAAACTCTGGCAGCAACTCAATTGGCCTTTAGCTCTCAGCATTGTTATTGTTGCCTTTGCCTTGATTTACCGTTTGGGTCCGAGTCGGTGGCGCAAAGGCACTCCCCTATTCCCAGGCGCAATGCTGGCCGGTTTTTCTTGGGCGGGAATTTCGTGGCTGTTCCGCACCTATGTCGATAATTTTGGCGCGTATAACAAAGTTTACGGGGCAGTGGGAGCGGTTATCGTCTTAATGCTCTGGTTGTATTTAACCTCCCTCGTTCTTCTCATCGGCGGCGTAATTAATGTCACCGTCGGAGAAGCCATGAAAACCAGAATGGCGCAAAAAATGGGAAGCGATCGCGCTGAAGAACTGCTGCGAAATACAGCAGAAACCATGCTGCGCGATAACGCCAAACGCATCCACGATCGCTCGCCCCTCCATCCTCCCCATCCCTCTCATCCCGAGTCGCCCTTTCCTAAGCAAGCTGAAAAATAAACGTGACTTTGTCTTCTTTACCCAAGGCAATGCGATCTCCGGCTCTGAGACGGTGGCGATTTCCCGGTAGCAGGGGGTTGTGATTGACATAAGTTCCGTTAGAACTGCCCATATCTTCAAGGAAAAACACATCGGCTTCAATGCGAATATCCGCATGAACCCGCGAGACGATCGCCGAGTCGGGAAACCCGGAAACGTCAATATCGGGAGGAATGGGGCCGCCCGGTTTTCCCAAATGAATCACGGATAAATTTTGAGGCAATTCGAGGGAAGTATTGGTTTGCACGTGAAGCAAGCTGGCTGTTGCGATTTGGAGTTGCGTAGATGCGCCTCCTGCGGGAACTGGGGTCGGCGGTGCAGAACTTTCCACCTCCACTACTGTTGCCGCCGAAGTCGAAAGCGAGGGCGCGATCGGGTCGGGCTTATTGAGTTCGATCCCGTTTCCCCCTTCCTCTGCAACAGTCATGCTGGTTTCCTGCAAGTTATAGCCGCATTGTCCGCAAAAACTGGCATCGGCTTGCACGGTTGCCCCGCAATTCGGGCAATGGGTCATGATGGGAAGAGGCGTGTAACAGGCTTCGCATTGACTGGCGCCATCGGGATTTTGGTGATTGCAATTTGGGCAAACGATCATGTCAGTTATCAGTTATCAATTATCAGCGATCGGTGATTAGCTTCAAGAGTTTTGGCTGCCATTTCATCCACGAACCACCAAAGTTCTCCTTCGGGCTGGATGAAGCGGGAGGGATATTCCCTGGCATCGGCAGAGTCGCCGAGAACATTAGCAAGGGCGTTTTGCTTGTTCGCTCCTGCTGCTAAAAAGATAACGCAACGCCCGCGATTGATGAGGGGAATAGTAAAGGTTAAACGGGGTTGACCGGACTTATTACCGACGGCAATGAGGCGATCGCGAACCTGCAAAACTTCAGTATGGGGAAATAAAGAAGCGGTATGTCCGTCATCTCCCATCCCCAGCAAAATAATATCGAATGGGGGAAACTCGCCAGCTTTGACCCCGAAAAATTCTCGGATCTCGCCATCGTGGCGATCGGCATCGGCAGAGGGATCGTTTGCCCCTGTCGGCATGGGATGAATGTTTCCGGGGGGAAAATCCACTCGATTCAACCAGGCTTGACGCGCCATATTGCAATTACTATCGGGATGGTCGTGGGAAACGTAGCGTTCGTCTCCCCAAAAAATATGGATTTTCTCCCAAGGGAGAGATTTTGCTGCAATTGCTTCGTAAAGGGGTTTAGGAGTACTGCCTCCAGCAAGGGCGATCGCGCACTGCCCTCGCTCTTGCAAAGCTGTCTGAATTTTCTCCAGTACGAGAATGGTTGCCCGCTCCACGATGGCGCTTTTATCGGCTAAAACTTCGATCGACTTATTCACCATGAAATCCTGCTAAATTTGTCTCGTCTCTTCTAGTTAAAGGGGCAAATTGTCCTTTGGCAGGAAAAATTTATTGAAATTTTAGCGATCGCTTTCTTCTCCTTGTGTAACTTAACGTTACATTTTGCTGCGATCCGCGGTTGCAGTCAATCTCAACCCAAAAGAGACGGGATTTGAGGCGGTTGTGAGTTAAGATAGGAAATCTAGAGCCAGAGTTTTTTCCGTCCGATATTTTTTCAACGGGCATTTTTGCGATCGGAAACGCAGCCAACTCGGTTGGCATTTAGGAGAAAATCTTTCCTCAGCTTAAAATCATGAATAAGCGTGCTTTTTCTACTTATGTTTCCTTCGTCTTAAAAGTTGTCGGCGCGATCGTTATCGTTTCCTCGGTTATTGACTACATCATTCTTGCCGTTCCCTTTCAACCCCTCAACCCCGACTGGCAAATTGCCTTTACCAGTCAGATTGTGGATCGCGGGATCGTTCCCATGGTAGGAATTGCCTTTCTCATTTCCGGATATTGGCTGCAAGAATATCGGATGGGAAAAACTCAGCGCGTTTCCCTCGAAGATTTGCGCCTGTGGATGTTAATTTTTTCTAGCGTCATGGGGCTAATATTTTTTTTACTCGTTCCCTTGCACCTTAGCAATCTCAGCCTCGTTCGCGGCAGGGAGATCGCGCAAATCGAGGAGCGTTTTGACGTTGAAGAACAACGCATTCAAACCCAAGCCGACCAATTTCGGCAACTCATTGAAGAGGGAGAAAGATTGAGTTCGCCGTTTTGGAACGGGCAAGCGAGCGGCTCTCGTCTCGAACAACTCAAGCAAATTCGCAAACAACTCGAACAATGGATCGAGAATCCCGAAATTTTCGAGCAGCAATATAACGAAACCATGACCCAACTCGGCGATCGCCGTCAAGAAGCCGAAAACCAAGCCAAAACCAATGTTTTAAAATCCGGCTTTCGCATTGGCGCAAATAGCTTGCTCCTTGCCATTGGTTACACTATCATTGGCTGGACTGGCTTGCGAGGTCTGACGGGAGGCGGTTCGCTTCCCCTATCCCGACAAGTTCGGGCAAGATGAAGAAAGATTGACAAGGAAAATTTATCCTTCATCTTTCATCGTGCATTCTTCCGAAATTCCTGCCATTTTTTTAGATAAAAAACAATGAACAATCCAGCGTTTTCTGCTTTTTCTTCTCTCGCCCTGAAGGTTGTCGGGGTAATCCTAATCGTTTCTTCACTGCTTGATTACATCGTCTTGGCCATTCCTTTCCAAATTACCAATAAAGATTGGCAGTTAACCTTAGCCAGCAATATTGTCGATCGCGGCATCATTCCCATGGTGGGCATCGCCTTTCTCATTGCAGGATACTGGATCGGCGAGTCATTGGGGAACGGCGATCGCGGTGTTTCCGTCACGGATTTGAGATTTTGGTCTTTCATCTTTGCTTGCTTCCTCGGACTCATGTTTTTACTGTTCATTCCCTTACATTTGGGCAATCTCCGCTATAAAATGAGACAGGCCACCGAACAGATCGAACAGGGCTTAACGGCTGCCGAACAACAAATTCAAACCCAATTCGACCAAATCAATCAACTGCTTGCCGATGACGCTCGCATCCAACAACTCGATCGAGCGATCGCAAGCGGACAAGTAACGGGAGCGCGTCTCGAACAACTCCAAACCATTCGCAACCAAATCGACACGTTAAAAGATAATCCTGCCGCTCTCGAAGAGCAGTTAGAACAGGCAAACACCCAACTTCAACAACGCCGCAAAGAAGCAGAAGAGCGTGCAAAAACCAACGCATTCAAGTCTGGAGTTCGCACGGGAGTCAGCAGTTTATTACTGGCCATCGGCTATAGTGTCATTGGTGCGATGGGCTTCCGAGGATTGGCAGGAGGTGGGGGCGTACCCAGTCGCCGTCGCATTTAATCTGCCATTAATCCCTTTCCGATTGCGATGCGATTGGCTAATCTCAAAGTACAAGCGAATATAATCCACGTTCGTCCCACTCATTTTTCAGAGTGGGATGAGTCCCGAATAAACCACAACTAACAACTAATAACAAGTAACCAATAATAAATGTTTTCTACTTATATCCTGACCTACAACGAAGAGATAGAAATTGCAGCTTGTATCGAATCAATTATTTCTTTGTGCGATGATATTATTATTGTGGATTCTTATAGCAGCGATCGCACCTTAGAGATTGCCAGCGAGTACAACGTTCGCATCGTTCAACATACTTTTGAAACCCACGGCAAGCAACGAACTTGGATGTTACGGGAAGTTCCCGTTAAATACGAATGGGTTTACATTCTCGAAGCCGACGAGCGCATGACTCCAGAACTTCATGCCGAATGCTGTCAGATCGTCCAAAGTCAAGATAAATATATCGGTTATTATGTCGCCGAGCGCGTGATTTTTATGAATCGCTGGATTCGTCGCTGCACCCAATATCCTCGCTATCAAATGCGGCTTTTCTTGAGAGAAAAAGTTTGGTTTGACGATTACGGGCACACGGAACGAGAAGTCTGCAACGGCCCGACGAGCTTTTTGAAAGAGACCTATCCTCACTATACAAGCGGCAAAGGATTCAGTCGCTGGTTGGAAAAGCACAATCGCTACTCTACCGATGAAGCCAAAGAAACCCTGCGCCAACTCAATGAAGGGGAAGTTCGCTGGCAAGACTTGTTTTGGGGGCGATCGGAAGTGGAAAAACGCCGTGCTCTCAAAGATCTGTCCTTGCGTCTCCCATTTCGCCCTTTATTAAGATTTTTTTATATGTACTTCCTGTTAGGGGGAATTTGGGATGGGCGTTCCGGTTGGGTGTGGTGCGTCCTGCAATCTTTCTACGAGTATTTTATTCTTCTTAAAGTCTGGGAACTCCGAGAAATGGAGGCTGCTACCGTATTGCCAGCAAATGCAGAAACGAGATCCCTCGCAACAGAAAAAAACAAAAAATTAACATAAATTAAGATAAATCTTAAGATATTTTCATTTATCGCAATACTTTGGCACAATAATTGGGAGTCCGATGGGAATGGTTTGACCCGATTCCCAATATTGTTTCTTGGGCAATGTTGTAAACCCGTGACTAATTCAGAGGCACAATTGCAAGTTCCAACAGGACGAATGATGATATTCGTACTGGGATTTGTATTGTTCGTGGCGATCGCGATCGCGGGATTCTCCCATTATCGAGACTTCGATCCTTACATTCAAAATGTGCTCGCTTTAGAACAAAATATCCAAAGGGGTCAAGAAATTTTTGAGATTAATTGTGCCGGCTGTCATGGCGTTTATGCAACGGGATATGTAGGTCCGAGCCTCGAGCATTTGAGCGATCGCAAGTCCGATACCCAGATTATCGGCCAAGTGATCGACGGGATGACCCCCCCCATGCCTAAGTTCCAGCCCGAGCCTCAAGATATGGCGGATTTATTGGCATATTTGAAAAGGTTGTAATCGTTGATAATTGAGGTTGGGGAACAGCGAATTTAATTCGCCACGTTCAACCAACCTGTTGATAGTTGATAATTAAAATGGCGGGTCAAGTTGCTTCGGATACGGGATTTCGGCGTTGGTTTCAGCGTCTGATTGCAGCCATTTTTTTGGGCGGTCAAGTGGTACTGCATTTACTCAAAGCCAAGATTAATCGCCGCAATACTTTCGAGCAATGCAGTTCTGTGGGTCCGGGATCTCTGGCGATCGCCCTGACAACGGCGGGTTTTGTCGGCATGGTGTTTACGATTCAAGTAGCGCGGGAATTTATTTATTTTGGGGCGGGAAGTGCCGTAGGAGGCGTTTTGGCCTTGGCGTTGGCGCGAGAGCTGGCCCCAGCTCTCACGGCTGTGGTTTTAGCAGGGCGAGTCGGGTCGGCGTTTGCTGCCGAAATCGGAACCATGCGAGTTACCGAACAAATTGATGCCCTTTACATCCTCAAAACCGATCCGATCGATTATTTGGTGGTGCCTCGGATTATTGCTTGTTGTTTGATGCTACCGGTGTTAACGTTGCTATCGCTACTGGTGGGACTGACGGGGGGATTATTAGTGGCGACCAATCTTTATGGCATTTCTCAATCTATTTTTCTCGAATCCATCCAAAGTTTTCTCGGGGTTTGGGATCTGGTGAGTGCCATTCTCAAGGCGATCGTTTTTGGGGGGTTGGTGGCAACAATTGGTTGTAGTTGGGGGTTGACGACAACGGGAGGGGCAAAAGGAGTGGGACAATCGACGACGACGGCTGTAGTCACGTCCCTTTTAGCTATTTTTATTATGAACTTTTTTCTCTCTTGGCTCATGTTCCAAGGAACGGGCAATGCAGTAGTTGGCAGTTAAACGAAAATTAATGTTGTTGGATGGGGCTTGCCCGATGGTAGCACGATTTCTGATTCTTTATTCTCAAGCTGCACAACAAACTTTAAGAGGAGTCGCTGAGTCTTTCAAATCCTACAAGGAACTTTCTAAGAAGTACCTCAACGGCGAATTAGAAAACCGTCCGCAACTTCCTAACTTAGGATTCGAGACGGCGATCGGATGTTGCTGTGTTTCCAAGGCGACTGATACTGGAAGCATTCTCTCCAACAACGATTAAAGTAGGGTGAGAAATTGAGGCGATCGCGTTTTGGAAATCCTCTCGCCAGAATCCTGATAAAAAGGAAAAGATGGCGTAACGATTGGCTATTTTCTTTGCCCCGAGTTGTAAGGTTTGCAACCATTCTTCATCAACCCGATTGGAATATACTGGCAATGAGATGATAGAATTTTATTTAAATTTTCCAAATGGCGATCGCATTATCACCGCTTCCCGTTGCCACAAAATGACCGTCTGGACTGATGGCAAAATAATTGATGTGATATTGATATCCCGTGAGGGTATAAAGTTCTGTTCCCGTAACCAGATTCCAAAATTTGATGGTTTTATCGGCACTGCTGCTGGTGAGTGTCGTCCCGTCTTGGCTGATTTCTACACTGTTCGCGTAGTTTTCGTGCTGGAAAACATAGATTTCCTCTCCGGTTTTCAACTGCCAAACGCGAATAGAAGTATCGGCACTGGCACTCACTAAAATTTCCCCATCCGGACTGATGGCCAGATCGTTAATAAATCCCGTATGTCCTCGCAAGGTTTGCATTTCTTCCCCCGTCTGCAAATCCCATATTTTAATCGTTGTATCGGCCCCCCCACTCGCTAAAGTTTTACCATTGGGACTAATCGCGATCGCATTGACAAAACTCGAATGACCGATTAGAGAATGCAAATTTTTTCCCGTTTTTAAATTCCAGACCTGCAAACTCGCATCGGCACTGCCACTTACTAAAGTTTCGCCGTCGGAACTAATCGCCAAAGTATTGACAAAACCAGAATGACCTTGCAGGACGTGAAGCATTTCTCCAGTTTCTAGCTTCCAAATCCTAATCGTTTTATCGGCTCCCGTGCTGACTAAAAATTGTCCGTCCGGACTCATGACAATCTCATCGACAAAACTGGTATGTCCGCGTAACGTGTTGGTGAGCTCCCCGGTTTCCAAATTCCAAATTCGAATGGTTTTATCCGCACTCGCTCCAATTAAAAAATTACCATCAAAGGTTATTGCTAAAGCATTAATAAAACTGGTTGCTCCTGTCAGGGTTTGCAGCAATTCTCCTGTTGCCAATTCCCAAACTTTAATGGTTTTATCGGCACTGGCACTGATTAATAAACGACTATCGGGACTAATCGCCAAATCATTAACAAAACTGGTATGTCCCGTCAACGTTTGCGCGATCGCGATATTTTTCCGTGCTGCAACTTTTGCCTCTCCCGTCCAAAACGGTAAAGTATATTGATAGCCTTGCCAACTGCCATAGCCTCCCACGACGACTAAACCCGTAACGAGCAAGCTCAAAAGCCATTTAGAGGGTTGAGGGGGCGGCGTTTGCTCCTCTTGGGGAAGGGTTGGGCTATCGGGAGTTAATTGAATTTGAGTTGCGGGAATGCGTTCGAGTTGAGTAGCAGCATTATTGCGTGTCGAAGACTGTTGCAAGCGAGCGACGGTCTCTAAAATTTCTGCGGTATCCTTGGGGCGATCGATGGCACGATAGGCCATGAGGCGATCGATAAAATCAGCAAATTCAGTGGAAATATCCGGAGCAAATCTGCGCCAGTAAAATTCATTGGTGTAGGGATCGTAAATATCCTTATCTTCGAGTTGCTTTCCAGTCAGTAAATAAATAAAAGTCCGTCCGAGGGCATAAAAATCCGATTGGGGAACTGCACGACCTTGCTGCTGTTCGGGGGGCGTATAACCTGCGGAACTGACCTTGGTTACATTTCCCGAATGACCCATTCTGGCGAGATAAGTGTAGGTCATTTCTCGTGCCGTGCCAAAATCAATTAAAACCAGTTGCCCCGTAGATCGGAGCATAATATTTTGCAATTTAATATCGCGATGAAAATAGTTTTTCCGATGAACGAGATGAAGAATTCGGGTAATTTGCTCGAGCCATTCGAGAGCCTGTCTTTCGTTAATCAACAAGTTCCCTTGTTGTAGCATCCATTCTTTTAAATTCGGCCCGTCAATTTTTTCCATGATGAAGCAGTGGACTGGTTCCGTGCCCTCGGGCGGAAAATATTGAAAATAACCTTGGGGATCGATCTTGGGAATTCCAAGATGATCCAATTGGCTCAAAACTGTTGCTTCTTGGACGAAAAGCTCGACTGCTTTCTGATTGTTGTTATGCTGTCGTTTGAGGGTTTTAAGAATTTTTAAAACCCGGCCGTCCCGAACTTCATAAATATTCGCAAAGCCGCTATTGTCACTCAATAACCTCACGACTCGATAGCGATCGAGGAGGAGCAATTGCGAACCGCACTGATAGCATAAAGGGCGATCGGCGTTAGCAGGGTCTTGGGGATAAGGACAATCGGGATTAATGCAGTAGCTCATGGACGGCTACAAAAAAGTTCTATACCTACTATAGCCATATATAGGGATTGGAAATTGGACGATCGCCGAATTTATCGACCGTCAAAGCAAATTATAGGCGCTTGAGTGCCGGAGCGATCGCGATATTTTATCGATTGCCCTCTCCTGTCGGGGTTTGCGGGCGAACTTGCAAAATATAACTGCCTCGATCTTGACTGTCGTAACCGTTAACAAAGATGTAATAAATGCCGTCATAAGGGAGCGTAATCGCCAATTTCGAATTTTGATTGCCTTCACTCTCGTCGTCGTTTTGACCGAGAACATCTCGTTTTTCGTTGAGAAAGGCTAAGAACGGATCGAAATCCGTACTTTCGAGGCTGATCACAATTGTTTGTCCCGCCCTGCCAGGAAATTTATATTCGTCGTAGAGGCTGCCATCATCGGGATAGACGAGATCGCCATCAGCGAGACTTCCATTTTCGAGGAGGAGAATTTCCGATGCCGGGGGTTGGGGATTTTCAAATTCGGGGGGAGGCGTTACCGGAGGACGAACGACGATACTCGGATTGCCGTCATCATAGCTTCCCGCGTAATTAATGGCACAGGCGATCTCGCGATTGGGGTGATCGTTACAAGCAACACCACCGATGCGGAAATCGAGATTAAAAATTTTGTTGCGGCTGCTGCGATTGGGGTCGCCATCGTCGAGAATTAACATCATCACGATGGTGCTGGCATTTTTTTGACCGTAGCTGAGATTTTCTGCTGCCCCACCGCCAAAAGTTCCGTATTTTGCCAGTCGATCCACGAATCCGAGTCCGTCGCTGCTGGTGTGGCCTTCTTCTCCCGATCGCCCTTGATCCTCGACCAAGTCTCTTGCCCCTCGGGACATTCCTTCAGAGCGATTAAAAGGAAATAAAGGACGCTGCGATCGCAAATACACAATCGCCTCGTCAAGTGCGGCCAATCCCTCTTGCGTCTCAATGAGAGCTTCGCCCGGTAACTGGAGGGTATTGCCATTAAAGAACCGTCTCTGGCGCTCCAGCCAATCGGCATAGGAATTGGGATTGGTTCTCGCACGATTCATCTCGCCGATAATGGCAGTTTCCAGTGTTGACAAATCTTCTGTTTCCACCGGATTCACATTTTGAGCCATTGGGAAGGATGGGGCACTCCTCACCGGGGAGGTAGGGGGAGAAACAGCCGCGACGGAGTGGGGAAAGAGGATAGTACTGAAGAGCGCGATCGCGCCAGATCGAATCGGGTTCATAAAACGTCTTGATAAACTCGCCGAGAAAGAACTTCGATAAATTTGAGAATGTCGATGGCTGGAAATCGAGTTGGGGTACAATCGGAAAAAATATATACAGCGATATCCTGTTGAGGATTATAGCGACTTTTGGGAGGAAGTTTTCATCGATGGCCGAATATCAAAAGATCGAATACCGCATCGGCAAGAATGGCAAAATTACGGAAACAGTTATCGAGGGGGTTTCGGGAGAACAATGCTTAGAACTCACTCGAGAGATTGAAGATCGTTTGGGTGAGGTTGAAGGCCGCGAATTTTTGCCCGAATACGACCGAGAATTTCCAACTCTTGTAGAAACTCAAGAACAAACTCAATTTCTCCAACAATAACGATTTGCCGTTCTGTGCGCGGTCTCTTGCCTGCTATTCGCGAAGCGTGGCTCGAGCCGCAAGAAACCTTAGAATTAGAGCTCCTTACAATTTGCGTAACGTTTCATTTTTTACGGGTTGAGGTTGATGGTAGAAGAACCCAATCTTTTTTGGTTCGGTCTGGTATTGTGGTTGGGCGGAACTGTTTATTTGCTCGGCTTGCTGGGCGCGAGAAATCGCGCCCGAGAGGATTTCGCACAAGAGATTTCCGATTCGCTCCTGAGCGATCGCCTCAAAAGGGTGGGAATTTCTCATTGGAATACGCTCCAGCGCAAAGCGGGTTTAACGCCAAAACAAATGGAGCGAGTGCGACAAGGCAAGCTGGAAGGGCTGACATTGAAAGAGTTGAACCAACTCGCTCGCATTCTCAATTGGTCTCTCGAAGAACTCCTGCAAAATTATGGTTATTCCTTTCCTTCTCTCGGGGAGGCATTTCAAGAAATTGCCAGATTGCATCAGAAATACGGCGAACTGCAACAAGAACGCATCAAAGTCGAGCAAGAATCGAGAGAATATCAATCGACATTAGCAGAGGCATCCCAACAAATCGAACTGCTCGAGGAACGTTACGAAAATTTAGAGCGAGACAAGCAAAAGAAAATCGATCGCTTGAGTTTGGAATTGCAAGATGCAAGCAATCGCATCGAACAATTGGAAAAGCAATGCCTGCGCCTGCGAGCGGAACTCCAAGACAATCTCGAACGCATCAAAGGCGACATTAGGGAAGAAACTTTCGAGCAACTACAAACTCTAATGATGAATTTTCCCACGGCTTGCGTGATGGCAGAGGCCAAACCCAATTTACCCGCCCGAAATTTTATCGCTCTCTTTACCCCTCTCAACAATTTACTGCAAGAGTGGGGTTACGAGTCCATTGGAACGGCATGGGAACAGGTTATTTTCGACCCGCAAATTCATCAAGCCGATAGCGATGACATTCAAGAAGGGGATCTCGTTTTCGTTCGCTTTGTCGGCTACCGGAGCGGGGATCTCATCCTTTGTCCGGCAAAGGTGAGTCGTTCGCTTCCGAATAAGTGAATAAGTAGAGAGGAGGGAGAGAGGAGAGCAACGGGAGCGTCGGAAGTGTCGGGAGCAACGAATAACCAACAACCAACAACCAACAACCAACAACCAACAAAAATGACCGCCGTTGCCATTGATTTTGGTACGAGTAATACTGTTGTCAGTATTATCGAACCCGATACCCATGCACCGAAAACTTTGCGGTTTGAGGGGATTTCTCGCTTGTTTAAAATGCCTGGGGAAGCGGGAGAAATTGTTGATGTTCCCGTCGTTCCCAGTTTGGTTTTTATCAAAGAGCAAGGGGAAATTATTATCGGGGAACGGGTGCGATCGCGGCGTTTGGGACTGTTGCAGCCCCAACGCTTTTTTAAAGGATTCAAGCGAGATTTAGTGGCGGATTTTCCCAGTCCGCCACGGACTCTCGACGGGACGAATTACCGCGCGCAATTGGTCTCGGAATGCTTTTTACAAACGTTATGGCAAAATCTGCAAAATTTGCAAATCGAACCGTCAGAGCTTATTTTTACCGTACCAGTGGGCGCGTTCGAGCGCTATCTGGATTGGTTTCGCGATTGGGGGGAAAAAATGGGAGCGGCTCGGGTTCGTTTTGTCGATGAATCAACGGCGGCGGCCTTGGGATATGCGATACAAAATACCGATTCTTTGGTTTTGGTGGTGGATTTTGGCGGGGGAACTCTCGATTTGAGTTTGGTTCGTACCGACGCGATCGATGGTAATAAAGATATCTTTCGAGCGCGGGTTTTAGCTAAATCCGATGCATATTTGGGAGGGGAAGATGTAGATATGTGGATCGTGGAAGATTATTTGCGTCAAATGGGTTCCGATCGCGAGTCCGTCAGCGAGATTGGCTGGCAAAATTTATTGGCAATTGGCGAACGCTTAAAGATTCAACTCTCGAAAGTCAATGAAGCTGCTGAAAGTTGGCTGGATGAAGAAACTTTTATGTCTTACGATTTGAGTTTGCATCGCGATCGCCTCGAGGAAATTTTAGAGCGCAATCAGTTACTCGAACAGTTACGAGAAGCATTAGATGAAATATTGAGCGCAGCCTTGGCAAAGGGCATCAAAAAAAGTGAAATCGAACGAGTGTTGTTAGTCGGAGGCAGTTGTTTGATTCCGACCGTACAGAACTTAATTGTTTCCTATTTCGGACGATCGCGAGTGAAATTAGGCAAGCCATTTGATGCGGTTTGTCATGGTGCTTTAGCTTTAACAAAAGTATCGGAAGTGGAAGATTATTTGCATCACGCCTATGCCATTCGACTTTGGGAACCTGCCACCCAAACCCATTCTTATTATCCTTTATTCGAGCGAGGCAGTCCTTATCCCTGTAAGCTGGAATCGCCGATTACCTTGCAAGTTGCCCAAAACGGGCAGAAAGAAATTCGCCTTGACGTGGGAGAATTGGCCGAACTCACGCGCTCGGAAATCGTTTACGATGATGCAGGCACGATCTCCAGTCGCAAGCTCTCCAGGGAAACGGAATATCGTTCTTTGGCAACTCGCCACCAAGAAGTGTGCATGGCGCATTTAGAACCGCCAGGCCAGCTCAAGCAAGATCGCATTTCCGTTTGGTTTGAAGTAAACGAACAGCGTATTTTATTAGCAACCGTTATCGATTTATTGACCGATCGAACCTTAGTCAAACGAGGTGCGATCGCCAAATTAAAATAGTCTGCATCGTTGCTTAGAGTTCGAGCGCTAAACTTATTGTTGTGGGACTTCGGTTGAGTTTGTTCTTGACAAATCTTCTAAACGATGGTATCTCTCTTGAGACTGCCCCCCACGGGCACAGGGGCAACGGTAATGAGAAATCGGTAAATTTTGCAATGATCCGGGATCGATTACCAATTACCAATTACCCCCATCTTTCAATGACTGCTGCTCCTCTTCCTCACCCCCAATCTCCAATCGACAATAATTCCTCGCCAACTCCTCCCGTTGCCGTCCTGAAAGACTTAGTGGCGCGATTGCATCGGGAGCAAAATCGCATTCAAAATCTCCTCAGTTCCCTCGGATTTGCCTTACGCAGCTTTAACAATCTCAATCAATTTCTCGAAATCGTGCCGTTAATGGCAGCAAGGGTAACGGACGCGGATGGCGGTGCTCTTGTTTTACTCAAACCCAACGGCCAGCCCCGCTTGGAACAGTTACACTGCCAAGAAGGACAAGCCTGTCGGGATATGCGGCGATCGCTCGAACGCATCACGCGAGAAATGGGGTTGAGTTCCCCTGCCACCCCTGCTACGGCATCATTTAAACCCCAGATTTTAGATGAGAAATTAAAAGAAGATTTAGGAGAAGAAATTCACGTTTTCGGGACGCCCATTCTCGTGAAAAATGAAGATCGGGGCAGACTCTATATTTTTAGTTACGATCCGAGCTATAGTTGGACTTCAACCCGGAAAAAATTAGTCCAGTTGGTAGCAGATCAAACTGCTGTTGCAATCGCCAACAACGAACTCGCCAACGAACTCCGCAAAAAAGAACGCCTCGATCGTGAATTGGAAATTGCGTCGGAAATTCAAGAGCATTTATTTCCCAAACAATGTCCTGCGATTGCCGGAGTAGAACTCGCCGCACGATGTCAAACCGCCCATCGCGTGGGAGGCGATTATTATGATTTTATTCCCGCTACCTACGAGCAATTTAGCTCCGATCCCCAACAATTTCCCTCTGCCATTCCTTGGAGTATTGTGATTGGCGATGTCATGGGTAAGGGCGTACCTGCCGGACTGATCATGACCATGACGCGGGGCATGTTGCGGGCAGAAGTTCTCAATCGCCATTCCCCTGCTAAAATTCTCAACCATCTCAACCAAGTCATGTACGACGATCTCGAGAAATCTCATCGTTTTTTGACATTATTTTATTCGGAATACGATCCCCAAACGCGTATTCTCTCTTATACCAATGCCGCTCACAACCCACCTTTACTCTGGCAGGCCGCCAGTCAATCCATTCATAAACTCGATACGTGGGGAATGCTGATCGGTTTGGAAAGCGATTCTCAATATGAAGACGATCGCGTTCAATTAGAAACGGGAGATACGGTGATCTACTATACCGATGGCTTTACCGATGCCGTCAACAAAGATGGCGATCGCTTTGATGAAGACCGATTTGTGGAGACCGTCGAAGGCGCCTGCAAGCAAGGCGATCGCCCACAAGCAATTTTAGATTTTCTGTTCGATCGCTTGGGACAGTTTATCGGTGCGGGAAATCGCTATGAAGACGATATGACGTTGGTCGTCCTGCAAGTTACGGAGTAGGGAGTAGGGAATTGGGGTTGTAGAATGCAAAAGAAGCAAACTTTCGCACGAGGAAAACCAAATCATGGTAACGGCTGGCTTGGACGCGATCGCGACGAATTTATCGATGGAATTTTCTCAACTTTCTCTTGATGGAATATTTCTGGCACAACAGATAAGCGATCCTAACGTCATCGGACAAATGCAAGATGCTTTTAATAATTTCATTGTTTCCGGTCAAGTTTGGGCTTTAGCGATCGGTTTTATTATCGGTTATGTGGTTCGCGGCCTGACTGCAAGCTAGTTATCACTCACCACTCACCCATCACCAGCGATGCGCTGAGCTTGCCGAAGCGTCACCAGTTGGAGATAAGAATTTTTCATTCTTCATTCTTCATTCTTCATTCTTCATTTCCCCATCACCATGCCAAAACAAACGTGGAGCGATCGCTTTGAAAGCGCCCTAAATCCTGTTATTGCCCGATTTAATGCCAGTATTGGTTTCGATATTGAATTGCTCGAGTACGATATTCGCGGCTCCATCGCTCATGCCAAAATGCTGGCTCATACGGGCATTATTACTAAAGATGAAGCCCTACAATTGGTAACGGGATTGGAACAAATTCTCCTCGAATATCAAGAAGAGAATTTTAATCCGGGGATTGAAGCGGAAGACGTGCATTTTGCCGTCGAACGTCGCCTGACGGAATTGGTGGGAGATGTGGGGAAAAAACTGCATACGGCACGATCGCGCAACGATCAGGTGGGGACGGATATTCGCCTTTATTTGCGCGATCGCATTGAAGAAGTTCGCCAGCAATTGCGCGACTTCCAACAGGTTCTCCTCAAACACGCCGAAAATAATGTAGAAACGACCATTCCGGGTTACACTCACCTGCAACGGGCGCAACCGTTGAGTTTAGCCCACCATCTCCTCGCCTACTTCCAAATGGTACAACGAGACTGGGAACGGTTGGGAGAGATTTACAAGCGCACGAACATTTCCCCTTTGGGATGCGGGGCATTAGCGGGAACGACCTTTCCCATCGATCGCCACTATACTGCCTCGGAATTAGAATTTGGGGGACTATACGGCAATAGTTTGGATGGAGTCAGCGATCGCGATTTTGCGATTGAATTTCTCTGCGCGGCCAGTTTGATTATGGTGCATTTGAGCCGTTTGAGCGAGGAATTGATTTTATGGGCTTCTCAGGAGTTTAATTTTATTACCCTCAAAGATAATTGCTCCACGGGATCGAGTATCATGCCCCAAAAGAAAAACCCCGATATTCCCGAGTTGGTGCGGGGGAAAACCGGGCGAGTTTTCGGACATTTGCAAGGTTTGTTAGTATTAATGAAAGGCTTGCCCCTCGCTTATAATAAAGATTTGCAAGAAGATAAGGAGGCGATTTTCGATGGGGTAAAAACCGTGCAAGGTTGTTTGGAAGCCATGACGGTATTATTGCGAGAAGGCTTGGAATTTAACAGCGATCGCCTCGAGAGTGCGGTGGATGAAGATTTTTCCAATGCGACGGATGTGGCGGATTATTTGGCAGCTAAGGGCATCCCCTTTCGCGAGGCTTACAATTTGGTCGGGAAAGCGGTAAAAACCAGTTTGGCAGCTGGGAAATTACTCAAAGAACTCACTTTAGAGGAATGGAAGGCACTGCATCCTAAATTTGAAGAGGATATTTATGCAGCGATCGCTCCCCAACAAGTGGTCGCGGCACGAAATAGTTATGGGGGAACGGGTTTCGAGCAAGTTCGCAATGCCATTAAGGAAGCAAAGGCACAGTTACTAGAAAATAACAGTTCCTCTTAGGAAAAGCACCCCGCAAATCCATGAAGAAAATGAACCCCACCAGACCCAGAAAGGAGGAGACATGAAACTACAGCTGCGCAAACCCATTTTAACGGGGGGGATTGCCCTCTCATTTGGACTCTGGTTGTGGTGGAATATTCGCGATACGGCGATGGAAATCGGAGAGTTGGGTTTGGTGGGAGCGATCGCCATTGGCGGCGGTTTTTGGTGGTTGAAACGGCAATGGCAAACAAAACCGTCACCTTTAACAATCTCTCCTTTCCCAAACCGAGAAAAAATTGCAGCGGCGATCGCCCAAACCCGTCAAAATCTCGATTGCCTCAAAGCAGAAACCCCCCATCGCGATCATACCGATTTGGAGAGAAAATGCGATCGCCTGCCCGAGGGATTCAATCGACAAGATCTGAAAATTGCCATCGCTGGGGAAAAACGGTCGGGCAAAACGTGCTTGCAAAAAATGCTTGCGGATTTAGCTTGGGAAAAGGTAACTTGGGAAGAAAGTTCTTCCCTGTCCTCGAAGGATGGAGAGAAAAACCAATTACAGGGTGTAGATGGGGTTTTATGGCTGATAACGGGAGATTTGACGGATTCGCAACACCAAACTCTCAAAGAGCTGAGAAGCAACTATCAGCGCGTCTTATTGATCCTCAATAAAAGCGACCGCTACTCCACCGAAGAACGAGAAGTAATCTTACAACAGCTACACCAACATATTTTCGGAATTTTACCGCCAGAAGACTTGCTGGCAATTTCAGCTTTTCCCTCTCCCATCAAAGTGCGCCAGCATCAAGCCGATGGCGGCGTGAAAGAATGGGAAGAGTTGCCACCGCCGGATATTCAAGCCTTACGAGATCGCCTCGATCGTCTCTTCGCATCAGAGCGGGAACAATGGATTTGGGGAACGCTATGGCGAGAAAACCAAGCCCTACAACAAGAAATTAAAACGAGATTGAATGAGATTCGTCGCGATCGCGCCCTACCCATTGTCGAACGCTATCAATGGATCGCGGCAGCGGCAGCATTTGCCAACCCCGTAGCAGCATTGGATTTATTGGCAACAGCAGCGATTAGCGCCCAAATGCTCGTGGATTTAGGAGAGATTTATCAACAAAAATTATCTTTGCAACTGGGAAAAGAAACGGCAGGGGAACTGGGGCGCTTGATGGTGAAATTAGGGATCGTCGAACTGTCTTCTAGCGCGATCGCCCATTTCCTCAAAAGTAATGCTATCACCTATGTTGCCGGAGGAACCCTACAAGGGATCGGAGCGGCTTATCTCACTCGTTTGGCGGGTTTGAGTTTAATCGAATATTTCCAAGACTGCGCCATCGTCCCGACTGCCGAAACCCCTCTGAATTGGGAGCAATTCACGCAAAAATTGAAAGCCGTTTTCGCACAAAATCAACGGACGGAGTTTTTACAACACTTTGCCCAAGGCGCGATCGCCCGACTCAATCCTCAAACAGGGGTAAATTGAATCTTGCCGCGACTGACCGCCCAAAGAATGCGATTGACGGTTTCTCTTTCTTCCTCGTCGAGATTGTCATCCATCGAAGCCGCCATCAATCCATAGCGATCGCACAAGCTCAATTGACGCGTTTTCATGGCAGAAGCCAAAATTTCAAAAATCGCACCGGGCAGAAGCTGCATATCTAACATTGTTCTTGCCTTTTCTTTACCCTTCTATCATGACGCTTTTTTGGGAAAAGTAAAGTGACAGCACGAGATCTCAATTTGTGAACTTCATCTCATGAGAGGCGCGATCGCATCGGGAGAAAAGGAGTGAATTCACGCAGACTGCCCTATGACCGATATTATTGACGAGGAGCGAGCGCTCTGCTCTAATGGGTTGAGAAGCATAACAACGTACATTAAAAGTCTCGCTACCTTTTATCGCTATTTCAAGCCTCTTGCCCGAGCAAGAGGTTATAATTTTGAATTGATAATTTTGAATTTTGAATTGTTTTGACCATTGCCCGCACGATTTGCTTGGGATTTTTAGGGACGATTCTCATCGGCACCCTGCTTTTGACCCTACCGATTTCCACGGGTGACGGTACGTGGAATGATATCCTCGTCGCTTTATTTACCTCGACTTCAGCCGTTTGCGTCACGGGGTTGATCGTCGTAGATACGGGAACCCATTTTTCGGCGATCGGGCAGTTTTTTATCTTACTGCTCATTCAAATTGGCGGACTGGGTTATATGACCAGCACCACCTTTTTGATTTTGATTTTGCGGCGTAAATTCGATCTGCGACAAAAATTTGCCATTCAAGAAGCCTTCGATCGCCCTTTTCTTCAAGGCAGTCGCAATTTAATCCGTTCGATCCTTGCCACGACATTTTTGTTTGAACTAACAGGTGTATTTCTGATGGCGAACTTGTTTGCCAAGGATTACGGTCTGAGAAAAGGCCTGTGGTTGGCAATCTTCCATAGTATCAGTGCTTGGAATAATGCCGGGTTTAGTTTGTTTGCGGATAGTTTGGTCGGCTATCGCAATTCTTGGACGATCAATATCATCATTCCCCTGTTAATTATTTTTGGGGGTATCGGCTATCAGACAATTATTGAATTTTATATCTGGTATCAAAATCAATTTCGCAACCCTAAACCGAGATTTGTTTTTTCTTTAAATTTCAAAGTTGTTGTCAATACGACACTGATTTTATTGGGGTTGGGATGGGTTGCTTTTTTGGCGATCGAATCTCTCCCATCGGGAACTTTAGCCGATCTTTCTCTCTCCGAAAAAGTGTTAGCCGCGTGGTTTCAATCCGTCACGACTCGTACGGCAGGTTTTAATACCGTCGATTTTGGCGCAATGACAGATGCCGCCCTATTTATTACCATGGGATTGATGATTGTCGGCGCGAGTCCGAGCGGAACTGGCGGTGGAATCAAAACCACCACCGTGCGAATTTTATTTGATTGTACCCGTTCTGCCTTGCGAGACTACGACGAGGTGATTATTTACGGGCGAAAAATTGCCAGTCCTTTGATGTTGAAAGCGATCGCAGTCGTTTTTGGTTCGGGCATGACCGTTGCAATTTCAACTGCTTTTCTGGTCTTTATTGAAGGGCAAAACTTTGAGTTTATCGACTTATTTTTTGAAACCATTTCTGCTTTTGCAACCGTAGGCGTTTCCACGGGAATTACTGCCGCCCTTTCCACTTGGGGACAATTGGTGATTATTGTTACCATGTTTATCGGTCGAGTGGGCATTTTGGTTTTTATTGCTGCCTTATTTGGCGAATCTTGCCCCCGTCAAGTAAAATACCCGGAAGAAAATTTATTGGTAGGTTAAATGGGAAATAGAGGACTGGGCTGGAATCCGCGATCGCTAAGTTTTCTAGCGACCCTAACTCGAGAAAATAAGCAATTTGCCGTGATTGGGTTGGGTCGTTTCGGGCGATCGGTCTCGGCTTCTTTACATAAAATGGGGTATGAAGTTTTGGGGGTTGATGTGAATGAAAAACTCGTTGCTTACGCGTTAAATGATAATATTGCGACCCATGCAATTTGTTTGGATTCAACCGAACCCAATGCCCTTAAAGAAGCCGGAATTTTTGAATTCGATACGGTTATTGTTGCCATTGGTAACTACATTGAAGAAAGCATTATTACCACCCTCAATATTAAAGAAGCCGGGGTCTCGAAAGTCGTAGCCAAAGCCTCCACAGAAATTCACGGCAAACTCTTAGAAAAAGTTGGAGCCGATCGCGTTGTTTTTCCCGAATATGAAGCCGGAGAAGCCCTCGCCTATTTGCTGACCAAACCCGCTATTCTCGATCGCTTCGATCTCGATCCCGAGCATAGCATTGTTGAGGTTCTCATCCCAGCAGAATTTGATAATAAAACGATCGCAGAACTGCAATTTCGAAGTCGCTATGGTTTAACGGTGCTGGCAATTGCCGAAAACGATCGAGAGTTTGATATTAATCCTTTACCCGATCGTCGCATTCATCAAGGAATGGCCATGGTAGTTTTAGGAAAAAATAAGGATATTAAACGCTTGCCCATTTAGCGATGAGTTCAATGCAAACACCAACAGCAAATTTAACGTTTTCAACCGTTTACGGTCCTGTCAATTCATGGCGTTACGGGCGATCCCTCGGACTCGATCCCATCGGTCGAGTTTCGACTTGTTCGTTTGATTGTATCTATTGTCAATTGGGGGCGATCGAAAACCATACCGCCAAACGAGATATCTATATTCCGACAGAACAAATTCTCATGGAATTGCAACATTGTGCACCTTGGGATGTCGATATGATTACTTTGAGTGGTAGTGGAGAACCCACGCTGGCGGCAAATTTAGAAGAGATTATCGAGGAAGTCAAAAAACTGACCCATAGACCGATTCTCGTACTAACCAATGGGACGATGTTGGGAGAATCTGAGGTGAGTCGTGCCTTAGGACAATGCGATCGCATTTCGGTCAAATTAGACGGATTTGCCACCGATACATTGCGACGCGTCAATCGTCCCGTTACTGGCTACGATTTTAACAAAATTTGGCAAGGAATTTTAAAATTTCGGCAGGAATATTTAGGAAAATTTAGCATTCAAACCATGGTCTTAACCCCTTGGCCGAAAGAAAGTTTAGAGACTTATATCGAATTAATGCGATCGCTATCTCCAGATGAAATTCAACTGAATGCACCTACCCGTCCCAAACCCATAAAAAGACAACTGGACGGACGAGGAAATCATAGTTCTTCCGAACGGCGTCCCTACGAAACCAAACAGCTTAAATGCGTCAGTCCAGAGATATTCGAGCAAATAGCGGGAGAAATTCGAGATCGCACGGAGATTCCTGTAAAATATAAATCCGAGAATAAAAGATAGCAATTCGCGATCGCTTCAATCTCGTTCGCAATCGCCATTTTGAAAATGTTTTTATTCTCCTAAGAATTGTCCGAGAAGATGGCGATAGCTCTCCCAGTTCAGCTGCCATTGAGCGATCGCCTGTTGTAATTGTTCGAGTTTTTCTGGGACTCCGAGCGAAGTCGAAGAATCGCCCTCGAGGGGGTTGGGGAAGTTACCAGAAAAGAGGACGGCCATTTGAGGAGCTTCTTCGTCTCGCTGGAGTTTGACTTCGCTAATCGTGAGATTGAATTTGCGTCCGTCGAGGGTGTAGGTGAAGTTAAGATTGGCTTTGAGGGGTTCGCTGCCAGCACTTTGCCACGGGGCAGGGGCAAAGAGTGCGTTGATGTAGTTGCGTGCTGCGTCATCTCCTCCGTCGGGGAAGGTGAGAAAGCTGCGAGGATTGATGGCGGCGGCGCGATAGTCGAGCTGGGGCAGGGCGTTGATATACTTTTGGGCAAGATCGGGGATTTTGGGTTGCAGAGGGTCTGTGTTGCCGCTTAGGGATTCGAGGAATGTCATCGTTCCGGCTTGAGCGATGAGATTGATGCCGTTGGTGAAGGCGACTTGTGCCATTTGGGGAGTGAGTCGGGGTTGGCGGGCGAGCTCCCAGTCTTGAGGGACAATGCCACTCCCTTTGAGGAAGGTCGGGGTGAGGAGGATGGGATTGGAGTCGGGGGCAGCGATAGCTATGGCGAGTTCTTGGATAGCGAGGGTTGGACTCATAGGAGATATTGGCGAAGTTCTGTATTGATACGAGGGATATTATTTCACAAGTTTGTCATTTTTCTATTTTTTTAGTCTTCTGTTCGAGAGGTATCATCGTCTAACAATCTATGAAACTATTTAATCTCAAAACAATTGCTTTCCTGAATTTCCGTATTTTCCCAAAGATCGAAAAATTGAACCCATCCCAAACTAAAATCGACGATCGCAAAACAAGGATGATGAGTTGATTTCAGAGTTCCGGCATTAATAATAGTTAAATGTTCGAATTTACGCACCATTCTTCGATGCGTATGACCGTTAATTACAAAATTATATTGATGAGAACGAATAAGGTCTTGCAATTCAAAATTAGACTCTAACGCATATCCCCAATCGTCGGGTAACAGTCGCACCATATCCCGATCGCCAATGCCATGACAAAGAAGTAACGAACCTGCTACCGTTAAAAATGCGTGCGTTGGAGGTAAGTTCGAGAGAAAATGATAAGATGATTCTGAAATATCCGTAACTTGCGTCGCATCGGGTAAATCTCGCATTTCTTTCCCTAACAACCAGCGATCGTGGTTTCCTCGCACCGTCCATACTCGATATTGCTGGAGGAGTTGACAGCAGCGATCGCTATTTCCCCTGCCATCAACAATATCTCCCACGCATAATAAGCAATCGAGTTTTTGCGCTTGTAAGTATTTTAGAGCGATCGCCAAGAATTTTGCTTCGCCATGAATATCTCCAATAACGCCAACTCGTTGCAATAATTGAGAACTGCGATCGCTCATTAAAATCCCTGAAAATCCTTGACAAAAAACATCTTATGCAGTAATAAAAAATTATAAATCTTTCATGCAAAATAAAACTAATCTCTTAATTTTATCAAATTCATTAATCTTGAGGTTCATCGGATTATGACGGATAACAATCTCCTCAAAGCAGTCCATGCAGCAAGCGATCGCTGGAAATCATCGTTTAATTCAGGAAATGCCGCAGGTTGCGCGAACCAATATGAGGAAACAGCCGTGATGAATGCCAGACCATTTGGCACGTTTACGGGTCGCGAAGCAATCCAAAAATTCTGGCAGAATTTGATTGATGATGGCTTTTCTGATGTCGATTATATCGAACCACAAATTGAAATTGTTGATGAAACCAGTGCGATACTTACTTCTAAATGGAAAATGAATAAAGCGGGTGGTGTAATTCATAAAGAACTTTGGGTTTTACAAACCGATGGAACGGCAAAATTACGAGAAGATGACTTTGAGGCACAAAATTGAAATTCTCTTGGTTTCGCGTTTTGAAAAAATAGCGATCGCATTTCTTAACATTGGTTTGGATTGCGATCGCAACGTAAAACAATGAAAAACTTTAGAGTCCACCAAACCATAAAACTAAGTTTGGTAGACTTTGTATAAAACCGAGCAAGTTGATTAACCTTCTAATATCTTGGTTATTAATTTTGCTACCCGTTCTTTGACTTCTTCCCGCACCCTTGGAAATATCTCCGGTTGTTTTGCGGGATCGTCCAATTCCCAATCTTCAAATATCTCGCGAGTGACCCATTCCGAAGGCAAATTAATCCCACAACCGCACAAAGAAATCACCGCATCAAAATCTTCCGGTTTGAATTTGTTCAGCGCATCAGAAGTCTGATTGTTAATATCAATCCCAACATCGGCCATGGCTTTAATTGCATGAGGATTTACTACACTTGCTTCCAAACCCGAACTGACAGCCTCAATCTTTCCCATCCCTAACTGCTTGGCAAAACCTTCAGCCATTTGGGAACGCGAGGAATTTTTCTTACAGATAAACATGACTCTTTTCATTGGGTCTTCATCCAGAATTGCTTTATTTTTCAATGAGTTTAAATGCTGAATCATTTAATGCAAAGAATCGATACAACGAGGATCGAGTAAAGTCGCTTTTTTCGGATCTCTCGGAAACCAAAAAGCTGTTCGTTTGCACAATTCTACTAGTACGAGCATCACGGGAACTTCAATGAGTACCCCGACAACTGTTGCCAGTGCCGCACCGGAATTTAAACCAAATAACGTTACGGCAGTTGCGATCGCCACTTCAAAATGATTGCTCGCTCCAATTAAAGCCGCAGGTGCGGCATCTTCATAGGAAAGTTTGAGTTTTAACCCCGCAACATAGGTTATGAGAAAAATAAAATTGGTTTGCAAGAATAACGGAATGGCAATAAGCACGATATGCAAGGGATTATTAACAATTAACTCTCCCTTAAACGCAAACAATAAAATCAGAGTAATCAACAAAGCGCTCACCGCAACCGGAGAAAGTGCGTTTAAAAAGACATTTTCAAACCATTGCCTACCTTTATGTCGCAAAATCCAATAGCGACTATACATCCCTGCTGCCAAAGGAAAACCAACATAAATCAATACCGATAAAACAATCGTTTGCCAAGGAACAGTTAAATTATTAGCCGATAGCAGCCACTTACCCAAAGGTGCATATAAAAAGAGCATGGCGAGAGAATTGACTGCCACCATAACTAAAGTATGTCCTTGATTGCTATACGATAAATAACCCCACATTAAAACCATCGCCGTACAAGGTGCAATTCCTAACAAAATTGCTCCGGCAATATAGGAATTTCCCAAACTCACTTCGACTCCGCGAATAATTTCTGTCGAGTTTAAAAGGGGAGCAAATAACCATCCCAAAAAGAATTGAGCAAAAATAACCATCGTAAAAGGTTTAATCAACCAATTTACAACCAAAGTTAAAGCAACGGGTTTAGGTGTTTTAGCTGCTTTCACGGCTTGAGAAAAATCGATTTTTACCATGATGGGATACATCATGAAAAATAAGCAGATGGCAATGGGAATAGAGATATTATAAACACTCATATTATCTAACTTTTGTGCGAGCCACGAAAATGAGCGCCCCAGGCCAATTCCCACTAAAATGCACAAAAATACCCAAACCGTCAGATATTTCTCGAATAAGTTGAGATTTCCCCCAGCTTTAACGGCTTTGGGGTTAATTTCTCGACTCGAATTGCTCATTGCTAATCCCCCGACATATCAAATTTTCTTGATATATTGTACATCAAAAAAAGTTGATGGATTGAAAACGGGATGAAATCATTGACATTCTTGAGCTTGGAGGATTGAACTAAAACGCTGATATTCCGCCAAATACCCCTCGAGCAGGGCAAATTGAGTCAGGTTGAGGCGATAGTACACCCAACGCCCCTCTTGACGGGATTGAATCAAATGAGCCTGTTTTAAAGTTTTTAGGTGAAAAGAGAGTTTCGATTGATTGATCTCCAGTTTTTCACAGAGATCGCAGACGCATAACTCGCGATCGCCCAAAGTTTCCAAAACTTGCACGCGAATGGGATCGGCGAGAGCGCGAAATCCTGTTAGCAAATCGGTTAAGTGAATTGAAGTAATTTGCACGATCTTTTTTTGCTTACTAAACAAACTCAAAATGCCGAAAAATCTTTAATAACATTTTGTCAATCTCGATATGAGTGTTGAAAAGGCCTGCCCTCCACCTTCCCAGCCTCCGACAAACCACACCAATCCATCACCGAAAATCGGTAAATGACCCGCAGGTGCGCTAAGGCTAAAATCGATTTCATTGTAATGCAACCAAGCATTGCCCCGATACCAACCCACCTTAGCCCCAAACATTTGCCAAATTTGCGAGTTAAGAAAGCGGTTGCCCCCTAAACTCAGATATAAATCTTTTTGGACGCTTAAGCCAAATTTTCCCCCTGTTGCCTCCAACCATAAGCGATCGATTTCCCTCAAAGCGTGACAGGGCAATTTATCCAGATCGGTTTCGACTAAAAAACCGCGTTTTTCTCGTTGCGCGATCGCGATCGCCAATCTTGCCGTTTCGCCATCGGCTTCTTTCCAATCCCGTTCTATCAATAACTCCTCTAAAAGAGTATAACTCACTGAAGGTTCGGCTTCCAAGTTGAGGGAAGATTCTCCTATACCAGAATCTCCGGCAATTAAATCCTGATAAATGCGAGTAATTTGCTTGCCCAAATCCATCCTTTCTTGTGAAGCCTTGCTTAAGTCTGCCTGAATGTCTTTCAGAATAGTCTTGAATTGAGAAAAAGATTGTAACTGCGACCACATTCGTTTTCCCCAAGCAATGCGATCGCGTTCTTCTGGTGTCAATTCTTCGGGGAGGAGTGAAGAAAATTCGCCAACATACCAGCCACAGGTGGTACAGTAACGAACTTCTCCTTCAATATAGTCGGTTTGACAAATCGGACATTGAGACAAAATATTCAGTCTCCCTTAGACGCATCCTCAGCTATCCTAGCAAAGTTACGAAAATCTACGAGAGAGATCGAGAATCGATCTAAAATGCCCTTGAATGCCTTTTCCACAAACGCCTGCATCCTGCAAATTTTTGGTTTGGCGATCGCAATCCTCAATTTTCAACTAAACTTGTTCTATTTAACCCAAATCCTTTTATGAGTTACAAATTCACAGAAGAATTGCCCGATCTTTTAGAATCAGAGAGAGCGAAAATCGAATCAACCCTTCAGCCGTATATTGCTATCGAACCGGAACTCGTTTCGGAAACGACTTGGACGCAAAGTAAATTTGGAGGTCTTCCCTACCTTCCCAAAAATACCGAATACCCCAAAACTCCAAACGGAGACTATCTCTTTTTACTCGCACAAATTAACTTTGCAGAACTTCCAACCCCCAATAATTTTCCCTCACAAGGAATTGTACAATTTTATATTGCCAGCGACGATCTCTACGGTATGGATTTTGACAATATGAATCAACAATCGGGGTTTCGGATTCTCTATTTTCCTACGATCAGCGATCGCGCTGACGATCTCATCACTGACTTTAGTTTTTTACCGCAACCCGACGACTTACCCATCGAAGACGGTGCAACCTATCATCTCGATTTTAGTTTGCAAGTTGCACCGATAGGTGTTTTTGACTATCAATTCGACGCAATCTTTAAGCCGGCATTTACCGATCGTCCCGAAGCAGAATATTGGGAGTTTATTGAGGAATATGAAGAGTTTTTTGAACCTAGTAGCCATCAATTAGGAGGTTATCCTTACTTTACCCAATCCGATCCGAGAGAAAATATCGACAGCGAAGAAGCCTATTGTTTACTCTTGCAAATTGACTCCACCGATGATGATAAAATTATGTGGGGAGATGCGGGCATTGGCAATTTTTTTATTAAACTTTCTGCCCTCAAAAAATTGGATTTTAGCGATATTCTCTATAACTGGGATTGTGGTTGATGTAGGGATTAACTTGGTATATTTTTACTCTTCATACCAAGTCGATCTCCAAGCAATTTCCGCTTCTGAGATCGCTTTTTCTCGTTTTAATTTGTCATAATATTTGCAAAGTTTTTTGATTTTACTACCTAACTCGCGAATGCGATTACGTTGGGCCGATAAAGCAGGTTCGGAAAATTCAATTTCACCCAAACGCAAGCGAACTGCCGTAACTTGCATTACCGTAGAATCTTTTGATGATTTTGCATTTTCTGCTTCAATTAACAAATTGAGCGTGTTAGGAGAATTTCCAACAGCCGATCCCGAACCTTCAGCTTCAATCGCTGCTTCCAAAACTTGTGGGGGGAATTTAGTCGAAAGAATTCCCGATGATTGTAACAATTGATTAGTACGATTGGAAAGATCTTGTAAAAGATCGTTTAAAACTTTTTCAACTCGTTTCAAAAAATTTGCAAGATGAATGGGGTGATCGGGATCTTGGGTCTGATTTTCATCCTCAGATTTATCATTAATATCTTCCTCATTAATATCTTCATCATTAATATCTTCATCATTAATATCTTCATCATTAATATCTTCATCATCTTTGATTTCCAGAATTTCTTCATTATCATCATCTTCCTCAAAAATATTTAAACTTCTCTTGCTTTGTTTTTCTTGAGTATTGGCATCATTTTTTGTCGTTTTTGCCTCTTCTTCTTTTACACTTTGAAATAAACGTTCCCGGAGCATTTTTAACTGTTCTTCTGTAATTGGTAATTTTTTGAGAATTGTTTCTCGAATATCTTTTGACGGGGAAGGCAACTTTAAAGTTTCAGCACGTTCGAGAGCTGAAGTCAATTCTTTTGTACCGTCATTGCAAATTTCTCGTATTTTTTCTTGCAATTCTTGACGTTCTCGAACGCTCAGATTTAAAAATAAATCTGGATAAGTTTGCGTGCAAATATAATAAGTTACCATTGGTAAATGTTTTTTCAGCGATCGCCCCAAAATTTCGAGGTAGCGAACATAGCGATCGTGTAGTTCTTGCTTTACCTCTTCAGCCTGCTCTGAAAGAGTTTTTAATTCTTGCTCGATTTTGGGTAACGCTCTAGCCATTTTTATCGACAGTGATTAATTAATGGGAAAACATGAGAAAAAGGCAAAAAGCAAGAGAAACACTCTTTGCTTTTGCCTCTTAAAGTTAATTGAGACTCGAAGTTTGACGAGCTATTTTTGACCGGTTTGGGCAGCAACTTCTTCAGCAAAATTACTTTCGGCTTTTTCAATGCCTTCTCCCAGAACAAAACGACTAAAACGACGAACTTGGATATTTTCACCCAATTGTGCGATCGTTTGCTTCACCAATTCTTCAACTGTGATGCTTTGATCTTTAATATACGGCTGATCTAGCAAGGTAATTTCTTTGAGTCGCTTGCTAATTCGTCCCTCAACAATTTTTGCACGAATATTTTCGGGCTTTTTAGCTAAATCTTCTCGACCCATTTCAATGGCTGTTTCCTTCTCGATGAACTCTTTATCAACATCACCGACTTTAACATATTCAACATTGGGACAGGCCGCAACCTGCATGGCAATATTGCGAACCAATTCTTGAAATTCTTCTCGACGGGCTACAAAGTCCGTTTCACAGTTAACTTCTACCAAAACGCCAACGCGACCGCCTGTATGAATATAGCTGCCCACTAATCCTTCTGCCGTGACTCGTCCGGATTTTTTCCCAGCAGAAATCATGCCTTTCTTCCGCAACCACTCGGCTGCCTTTTCTGGATCGCCATCACTTTCAATCAGAGCTTGTTTGCACTTCATCATCCCTGCACCCGTTTTTTCGCGCAGTTCTTTAATGAGCTTGGAAGATATCTTCGCTTTCGGTTCGGATGGCTCTGATTTTGCTGATGTTTTAGTCGCTTCAACAGCAGGAGCTTCCTTTTCTACTTTAGGAGCGGATTCTTCCTTAGCAGCAGGAGCTTCCTCTTCTACTTTAGGAGCGGGTTCTTCCTTAGCAGCAGGAGCTTCCTCTTCTACTTTAGGAGCGGGTTCTTCCTTAGCAGCAGGGGCTTCCTCTTCTACTTTAGGGGCAGTTGTTTCTGGAGTAGGAGTAGGAGAAGCTGCTTTTGGCGTGCTTCCCGTTTTCTTGGAAGTTTTCTTTTTTTTGTTTCTTGCCATGACTCTAATGCAATAAGAATATTCTTTGAACCATTTTGACAGGTCGGAGAAATTCAGGGGAAACGAGCGATCGCTTCCCCTCATCTCGCTACCTACTATTCTTCACTATCATCGTCGCTGTCGTCCCCTTCTGCGAACTCTTCTTCAACAGATTCTTCCTCCTCGGTAAATTCTTCTTCCTCCTCGGTAAATTCTTCTTCTTCTTCGTCATCGTCAAATTCTTCTTCAGCCTCGAGAACCTCCTCAAACTCTTCGTAGTCCTCATCGCTTTCTAGTTCGCCATGGCGGCCTTCATAGATGGCATCAGCCAAGCGACCGATAATGAGCTTAATCGAACGAATAGCATCATCGTTTGCTGGAACGGGAATATCGACTACATCGGGATCGCAGTTAGTATCGAGCAAAGAAACAATGGGCAATCCCAATTTTTGACATTCCAAAATTGCATTATATTCCCGACGCTGATCTACAATCAAGACAATATCGGGAGGACGGCGCATGGTCTTAATCCCGCCGAGATATTTTTGCAATTTATTAAGTTCTCGACGCAATACTGCCGCTTCTTTTTTAGGACGTTTGGCAATACCACCGCTCTCCTCGAGGCGTTCCAATTCTTTGAGGCGTTCGATACGATGTTTGATAGTTTCCCAGTTGGTCAGCATTCCACCCAACCAACGCTGGTTTACGTAGTATGCACCGCAACGACTGGCTTCTTGGGCGACAATTCCGGCGGCTTGACGTTTCGTCCCCACAAAAAGAAAGCGTTTGCCCTGTTCGGCAGAACTCCGCATATATTCGTAGGCATCCTCCATCAATTGGGCGGTTTGCACCAAATCAATGATATGAACGCCATTACGCGCGGTATAAATGTAGGTATCCATTTTGGGATTCCAACGGCGGGTTTGGTGGCCGAAGTGAACCCCGGACTCTAGCAGATCGGCTAGGGAAACAACGGGCATATTACTTTTTTTCTCCTGTATTCGGGTTTATCCTCCACTGGGGGCAGTTTCCTAGAGAGCATCTCGCTCTCTAGGAAACACCCGAAAATCCCAGTGTGCGATTTTTTTGACAACTTTTCTAGGATAACACAAACTCGGTTTAATCTTTCTAAAAAATAATCAAGATATTTAAGAGGCCGGGCATTCAGACTCTCGGCGACCAATAAGGAGAGACCCCAAGAGGGTTTGCACCTGAATACATCGTATTGTGCTCGTTAAAGGTTGAGTTGAGTTACTCGCATTGGGAACGGCTACTCGAACGACTAAAGGTAAAGTTGGATCGCTTCCATCATCTTGTCTGGCGAGTTCCCCCGTATGATCGAAAGTTATTGTTTGAGAACTAACTTGAGTGTTTGATGAATCGGGTAAAGTAGAAAAACTTGCCGGATCGAGCCTTTTATTTTTTGATTCTATGTTGGTTTGGATGAGAATTTGATTGGCTTTAATATCAACATCCCGGCTGAGAGTGCCAAATTCCCAATAATTTGTCATTGAGTTGATTTGTACGGCATCATTACTATTTGCATCAATACTAGCAGGATGAACGGCAATTTGTGGCATATTATTTTCTGTTCTAAAACTCACGCTATAGGCGAGTTTGTCTTTTCTGGCTTTATTTTTAGCTTCATTGATTGCTTGCAGTACGGCATCATTGGCACTACTGACACGGCGGTTATTTGTAAATCCAATCCACCCCGGAGCCGCGATCGCGCCTAGAATCCCGATAATGACTACCACAACAATTAATTCAATTAGGGTAAAACCCGACTCATTTTTAGAGATTTCTCGAGGGGTTATCATTCTTAATTTCAATTGATGCCAAGCTCTCCAATTCATGAGCGATCCTCCTGAGTCAACTTTATCGATGTTTTCGAGTTTACTGAATTAATCTACCGACGGACTGAACTTCGGTTTTTATACTGGGAAAATAACCGGCGCGCCCTCGATTTTCTGTATAAGTGGGAGGAGTGGTTTCACTCTGAATCCGAGCGATCGCATTGCCTCGCAGATAGATAATAGCAGCAGTATCTCTGCTATTAACACAAGCATAAAAACTATTAGGAAAATCAGCAGGAATAACACTTTGAGTCCAAACCGCATTACTTCTATCTCCTCTCAAAGCCTGTCCGTCTAATGTATCGACGGGACAACTTTGCATTGCGGGTGGCGTGTTGGGATTGGGGCTATTTGCAGGGGTTTGGTCGATATAATCGACTAAAATCTGCATATCATCGCTATCATAATTCCCCGTCCCCTTAGTCCAGCGATTCATCTTTCCCGCTAAAGTTCCGCTCAAACTCAGATCGAACATTTGAAATCCATCACTCGGAATATGATCTTTCGTCCCAACCTGCATATAGTTTACGTTATTCACTCTAACTGTAGAGGTTGCATTAGCAGGAGCAACAACCCCGTTTTTAATTTCAAACCGCGCAATTCTAGCCGTATTTGACCAAACATTATTAGCGCCGTTATTTTTGATTAAATAATAGGCAACTAATGAAAACACAAAAGTATCGTCACACTGGTTGGGATTATTGCAATTCCAAGGTGTTGTTAGAGGAATAACACTTGTAACGGGTCTGCGTTTCCAAAAAACCAAAATAGGTTGGCACGTATTGACATCGGTACACTTTGTTCCTAGTGTTCCCGAGCCCGGAGGAATTTGATTTTGAATTCCCGATGTCGCTGCATCATTTGTGCCATTTGCTTCTAAGGCATCGGCATCATAAATATAAACCGCTTGCTTTAAGTCCCGCGCAATAAAATCTGCTGCGAGTTGTATTTCTTCCTCGGAAGTGGCTTTAGCTTGTTCCTGACGGTCTGTTTGTAATAGATTAACAGCGAGTCCGAGTATGGGAGAGATGACGAGAGCGGCAATAATCATGGCCACCAATAATTCAATTAAGGTATAGCCGCAAGTCGATTTATTTATTTTTCTGCTTGCCAGTCCGGTCAGCAAAAAAAACTTCAATGGAGTTAGATGATATCGTTTTTTAGTGTTTTCTTTAAACATAATTGCCTGCGAGAAAGCATGAGGAATTGCAAGAAAAATGGAAAGTTATTGATACTGATTTTGTAAGTTTTGATAGGTTGTATCAGAGCCGATTACTTCAGTAATCGTAATCAGCATTGGCGCTTTTTTATCTCCAAGACCCCCTGCAAAAGATTTGGCGGGTTCTTGGGTTTTCAATTGATCGGCATCTCCAAAACCATCAGCGCGATAGACTCGAATACCAAGGAGATAACCTCGTTTTGCACGTTCTGAGTTATCAACCAGCCCCGTATCTTTTTGGACTCCAGCTGCCTGCACGACAAAATCTCTCATACTCCCTGCCGTACAGGTGTTATCGTTGTCTCCATCGACACAATAGACTGCAGATTGAGTTCCCGGTGCTGGGGCGGTACAGTATCCGCTCCCTGTATCGCCGACAGCAAGAGTGGCTTGAGTTCGGGCGTTACAGGTCAAGGTGTTGGAAGCTGGGGCTGGCAGCCCGGTGAGATAGTCGGTGTAGGCTTTCTTGTCGGTCGGATTGTTAAGTCCGTCGATCGGCGGAGGCGCGATCGCGCCTCCGCGAAGGCCGTCGAGGTAGGATCGGGCGGCTTGGGTTGACCATTCCGTGCGCCGTGCTTGGATGCGGGTGGCGGCAGAAAGGGCGATCACCGGGCCGATCGCCACGATCAGTATCCCGACCACGATGACGGCCAGGAGAGATTCAATGATGGTGAAGCCAGCTTCACGGGAGTTTGAGGTGATGGAAGAGGGGTTGAGTTTCATCATAGTCGGGAGAGATAAAGGCAAAACCTCATAGCAAGAATCTATTCGGGACAATTGGTCGTGCGGTAGTCATCATTGACGGCACGACCACCGACGAGACCGCCATTAGCGTTAGTGATATTTCCACAGAGTAAGGTTTCAATCCAAGGATCGTTCCTGCCGACTTCGCGATAGTATTCGTTGGGAGCATCCGTGGGAGGCAGGGTAAAACGTTGGGAGAACAGGTCGGGTAATTGGGACAGAATGCCGACATCAAAACCCCATTGGCGATCGGGCGGGTCGTAGGTGTTATTGCGATTCCCGTTCAAGGAGTAGGCTTGGGGATAACCAAAGAGACTGACTGTACTATTTTGGTTGATACTTCTGTAGGGTTCTAAAAGTTGCAAGTGGGGAGCGGTTCCGTAAGCACTTCGTTGGAGTTGGATAAAAGAACCGCGAATGCTCAAGGGTCGCTTGATCGCATTCGTTACATACCAATTTTCCTGAGTTCGTACCAAATTGGATAAGGAGCCATTGGCCTCGAAAACTGATGGGTTATTGGGGCGAAAACGGGCTGGACTGTCTCCAGTTGCCATGACGAAGTTAAATGTACCATTGTCTGGGTTGGCGATCGTATCTGCTGCGCGTTGAAGCCAGTTAGAAGTACGAAGAGCACCTGCATTGGAGTTAAAGTTGATAGTGCTCGGTGCATTGTTTGAGTCAAACGCATGGAGTTGCAGGACGGGAATGAGGAGGGGTTGATGGGATGTGGTAATGGCATTAAATGTGAGTTCCGGTCCACCTGCCGCAGTATTGAAAGTTGCCAAAGGTTGAGCGGCTATCGTTCCTCCCGTTCCATTAAAACCAAGGAAACGACCTCCGGCAATTGTCGTGTTGGTTGGCGTGCTCAGAGAACCATTTGTTGCTCGAATTGCACCTGTAGTATCGAACATTATTGCATTGAGATCGCTGCTGCGACCGAGGAAGTTTCCCGCCAAGGAATTCGTTCCAGCAAAAACAATCCCGCCTTCTCCCGCTCCTCCACCATCATTATCGCGAACGACCCAGAAAATATGATTGGGGTTGACTCCCTTAAGAACCATTCTGACATTCTCGAAAAGAACGGGATTATTGCTGTCGAACCGGAAAATGAACATGGTATCTGAGTCTCCTTCGAGAGTCAGCGTAATAGGGTTTACAGCATCGCCGAGATAATTGAAGTTAACTTGCGTAGGTGCAAGAAGACCATCGCCAACATCTATAGGCGTGACATTATTAAGGGAATAGGTGAGGATGTCGAGGACTCGTCCGGAATCGTTATCCGTTACTGTTTTATCTTCAAAAGTCTTGTGATTTCGTGTTTTATCTCCTAACGATAGTCCCGATCCGGTCGTGCCATCAACATTGAGAGTATCGGACGTAACGTAAACCCCGGCATCGAGAAATCTGTCTACAGCTGTATCGACATTACAGCCAGCATCGCTGGTCGATATAGAGGTTGGCTGAAGTTCTTGCGATTGAGTATTTGCATTTTGACCGCCGCCAGCACCTAAATTATTAATACATACAGAATAATCAACAGGTGCATTGCGGTTATTGAGATCGACTAAGTTGGCGAGGGTTGGAGTGATTCCCCGTTCGTATTCATTGAGATAATTAGTCCTGTAATCTGAGTTATTGAGATTATTGGCAATATCTCCTTGATCCGTACCCGTTCCATTGATAAAGAAGTCAATATCGGGTAACAACCAATCATCGCGTTCGTCAAAATAGCCTGCAATATAAGCATCTTTTGTGCCAACTGCAGGAGCGGGATTGAGAAAAGACAACCAACGATTGGGATCGGTATAATCATTGTTAACTATACCGTTCCACATCTGTCCATCAGTCTCATCCGAGCCTCTGAACCATAAAGCATTATTTTGATTGGGGTTAACTGTACTTCTCGGACGTGCATTGTAAGCTATATTCCCCACCCCAGGAACGACAACGCCATTGCCTGCACGAGGATCTCCATCTGGTACACCCCCAGCAGCATTTCGCTGGTATTTAAAAGCCGCAACTAGATTATTTGTACCAATCCCAAGGGGAATTGGCACAGGAGAATTAGTCGCATTGATAAACTCTAAATTGCCATAATTGCGCTTGAAAGCAACTCGACGAGGGTAGTGTTGGTCGATCGCTTGCAGGGGAGCGCGTGCAGTAGTTCCTGACCCCACACGTTCGCTAGGAACTCCATATTCAGTAATTCGCAACAATTGCTCTGACGTAATATCCTTTTCCCGAAATGTTCCCGTGGCACTAGCATCTCCCAGAATTCCATCTCCATTGATATCAGCACCCGCGTTAATATCTGCTTCAGTGAAAGAGTCGTCTAAATCGTTATCTCCATTTCGATCGTAGCCAAGAATCCAATCTCCGGGTTGGCAATTAGAAACGGGTAATTTCCGACAAATTTCCATCACGTATTCGGGGACATCTTTGCGACGTTGAATGGGCATTGAACCATTATTGAAATAGGTACTTCCCAAAGCCTCTTGATTGAAATTTCTGTAGCTTGCGTCGGTATATGGAGTATTTGTACCAAATACCCCCGTGTTATTATTGCTCGACAGTCCATTGGTCGCGAAAGTATTGTCCCAGAACCCATTATCTCGGCGAGCTTTATCGATCTCATTGCGAGATTTGACTGGAATATAGGTATTTGCCGGATCGGGATTCAGGGTACTAGCGGTAAGATTGCGGAATAAATTATCCGTTTGATTGTTTCGCAAATCGAAATCCCCATCGCTGCGGAATCCGAAACGGTAATCGCTGGTGAGGAGGGTTAGGGTATCCGACAAAATCGTTGCCTGTCGCCACTCATCTCCCGGATTGCAGTTCGGAAGCCGACTATCATTCGCTCGACAAGCAAAATTTTCATTGAAGCCCGCACCATTAGCTCCTGCCGATCGCGTATAGAAATTGCTCCAGTTTGCCGTATCCAACTGTTCGTCAAATTCTTCTCCACTGCCTCCCGTGTGCTGGTTAAAATTCCCCTTGATATACACCGGATTGTTGGAAACTAAGATCAATCCTTTTTCTTCTTCAGAAAAGTTGTTAGCGCCAGCACGACCGAGAGAACGACCATTCACTAACAAAATTCCATTCGGACGGCGCGTGGGATCGAGCCAGAAATCCGTAGGACTGACCTTATCGCTACCGAGTTCTTGCTCGTAAAGGTTCGTGAATCCGCTTGCGGTTCCATCCCGGTTATAAGCCGGGTCGGCCGGACGATCGCTGGCATCGGGCAGGGCATCGTCGCGGGTGGCATAAATAATGCCGCCATTGGGGAACAAATATTCTGGATCGGGTCCGTTGGTATAAGGTTGGGTCACGGCTTGGCGCCGCAACGTATCGAGATCGATCGCCGTGACGCGAACTTCCAAAGGTTGACGGAGTTCGAGGGCTAAATCGTATTGCGAGATACAATCTGCCGGCGTGCAATTGACAGCATTCGGTGTAGTCAAGTCAGGCTTATCCAAGACGCGGCTGAACTGGATGGGTTGGTTGTCGTAATTGTTATCTCCGTTAGCACAACCGGTTCCGCCGCAAGTATTATCGTTGCCTTCAATGGCTTTGACCTCTCGAGTGTCAAGAAAAGCAACCTCTTGAATCGTACCGTTCGGAATTATGACTCGTCCCGTGGGATTTTCGTTGGGAGCGATAGCCCCAAAGGTTGTATTAACGCCTTGCTGGGCGAGAATTTGCAGGGCGCAAAGCGCCGTATCGAGGGCGGCGCGATCGGCAAAGGAAAGATTGCTCACACCCCCCAACAGATCGTCTAAGGCTTTTGCTAATTGGGGATTGACCAAACGCCCATTCGGATAAACCAATTGCGCTTGATATTGAAGAACGGGATCGCCAGCTAGACCCGTATCGACGTTGCGAGGTAGCGCATAGGTAACGCCATTATTGGAGTTGAGACGAGTGTTATCAACTAACCCGGTCGCTAGAGGCGTGTTGGGAGGAGCAAAGCTCGCAATCGCATTGGTTTGCCAAGCTAAATCTCCACTGACATCTGCGAGTCCGGCTCGATTTCGCGCTGTTGAGGTATCCGTTGGATCGTAAAAACTACTCACGCAGGCAATCGGTGCAGCCGGGGTATCTTCATTGAAATTATCGTTATCGTAAGTGTAGTGATAAACTGCTGATGCCCGCATCCTTAAGAAGGGTCGGGGATTGCCATTTTCATCATCAAGAATGTCGGGGTTAGTATTACTATTGCTATCTGTTTCCCCCAACCAAGGAGCCACATTCGGTAGGTTGTAGTAGTTGGTGGGATCTGCACTCAGATGATTAGCTGTATAAGGAATCACGGGCATTGCGTCCGGCCAAATGACCCGAGATACGGTATCGTCATTGGGATCGTTCAAATTACCCAAATTAGCAATCCGCGCCAAATCCACATTTAAAGGCATATAAATCCCCGCCCCCGTCACAATCCTCAATCCCCCGTAACCATCCAAGGAATTTTCTGGAAGTTTGGCTGCCGCTTTTTCCCAAAATCCATCCCGACTGATATCCCCGAGGTCATCTAAGGTACTCACGCGAGAGAAACGATAGCGTTGAACTGCACTTCCCGTCCATGAGGTATTGGCAATCAATTGCTGGCTCTCATCGGTTGAAAAATCTCCCGTAGTGGGATCGAACCATTTTTCCGGTAGATTATTTCCGACCAAAACGCGATCGCCCAGTTGGAGTTCTGAAGCACCCAATTCATCGGGGTTAGTCGCAGCAAGCTGGTTCGTTCGCAATGCTAACTCCGTCGTGTTAGCCATATCTTGCCCTGTATTTGGGTTTACGGGATAATGCCAGCGATCGATAGGACGAAGAAAATTGGTGTTAATCCCCGTGAGAACGGTATCGTTAATGGTGAGCCCTTGGGTTCCCGAATCTCCAAAGGGAACTTCCCTAAAAGTCACTCGGCGCGTTCTTTTCCTAAACCAACTAATATATTCTTCTTCGAGCAATTCAGGCGCTGTTTTGGCATTGTCCGGTTCGCTTAATCGCTGATTAACTTCATCTGTAACGGCTTGAGGTGGAGTTGCCACATTGGCGATCGCCGAGCGAACCAATAAATCAATGCGTTCTTCATAGGCTTGGGTATTATAAGCAACGTCATCGGCAGTTTGATCGGTAGATTCATTGGTGCGATCGATCGCTTGAACTAAGGAAGGATCGTTTCCTTCTTCATAGAGATCGACGTTAATGCCCCTCATATTACCGCGATTGCTACCAATTTGACCGTGAGAAACATTCCCGCCCACAAAAATTTTGCCATTCTCTGCTTCGTAAAAACAAGATTCGTCACTGCTGACTTGATATAAACGGATTCGTCCAGTATTCCTGAATATCCCTGAATTGAAGTTACTATTGGCAACAATGCGCCCATTTAAGTTCAACGTTGTAGCACCCACAAATAGTTCTAAATCGTCTTCATAAACAACCGCATTGTTGCCCAAGGGGATGCGACTGCGATCTTGTTGGTATTCTAGAGCGCTAAAACCTCGATTGCCTTGATAATTTTCGTATAGGTTTCCATTGCTATAATTGCCCGATATCGGGAAAATATTTGCAGTTTTATCTAAAATCGGAACGGTAGTGGTATAAACATAAAAACCTTTTTTCAGAGTTCCGCTAACTTTATACCAACCTTCTGCGCCTGTTAAACTCGCGCTGGTTCCCAATGCTGTCGCGCAAGCCTGATTCGTTGCGCTATCGTCTTGGGGTGGCGTTCTCGCTTCAACAGTCGATCTTGCGCGGGGCGCGCCGCTACTCGGAGAGCGGTAGTAAACTCCATATAATGTAAAACTGTCAAATAGACCATTGTTATCCGTATCGACTGGAAAACGCCATGCAGTGGTTATGACCTCTTCATCTGTTGGATTGACATTATTGTTACCCGTCCCGAAATCCGTGTCGATATTGCCGTTTCCACTAATATCTACAGCCAATCGCAAGCGAACTTCGTCTCCAAGATCGTAATTGGTACTGTTAAAAGCATTGGTAATTGCTGTGTCTGTTGGCGTTCCTTGAGGCAGAGTCGGATCGGCAAATACTGCATCGATTTTTCTTTTGGCCCGTTCTATCGCTGGAAGTGCGGCATTAAGAATAACTTGGTTAACCCGAACGTTACTGGCGTTTTTCGCGCGATCGAAGGAACGAAAAACAATGGTTGTCGTCAAAAGCGTTACCACCAAAATGACCATGACCACTGTTGGCAAGATAAAACCAGCTTGATGGCCTCGGAAATCGTTGCGACGAGCAGGCTGAAAAAAACGCCGCGTCAGCCAACGGGCTAATTTGGAGGGGACTAGGAGAAGTTCTCGCAGGAGGGCTTGAAAACTTTTAATGAGTCGCTTTAGAATTGACATGGCAATCTTGCTTAAGCTAGAAAAAACAAACTAGAAAGGATAGATAAATAAAAAGGAATAATGCTTGTGACAAGGCGAGGAAAAACCTAATTGCTTAGATATCTTTTTTCAAATAGGGGATCTAGGCAAAAATGTTTGAGGATTGTTTCGAAAAAACACGGCAAACCGATGTACTTGATAGTAGAGTGCTTCCCATAACGACTCATCTAAATAATAAGCGCTAACAGTGGATTCAATACCATTTGATGAATTTTCGCAAAGCTACAAAAAAATTTCTCTAGGTTGTTTTATTGTGCAGGAGTATTTGAGGAATCTCAAATCTGCATGAGAGTAGAAGTCTCAGGACAATATGCCGATAGAGCTGGCATATTGCTTCCCTACTTACTCCATTAGCATACCCACAATCCCAGTGAAAGCGATCGTGAATGAGGATTTTCTACAATTCCATCTATTTGACTTTTTTGTGAGAAAATCTGCAAATTGGTAAAGTTCTAGCGAACTGGTACTTTCAATTGTAGAACACAAAAAACAGTCGCAAGACTGTTTTTCAACTTCAAGAAAAAATCATCTCCCTTGTTTAGCTGACTGGATCTTTAGAATGAAAGCTAACTCAAAATACTTTAGAGCTATTAGAACAATCATGTATCCCACTGATATTTTTGGTCTATTAAATTAAAAAGTAATGAATTATAAGGTTTATAAAATTCTTTCAGAAATCGAATTTCATCTTGATAGATATCTCGATTATTTACTTGACTTTTATTTATGGTTTTTTGGGCAAGTGGCTCATTTGGTATTTCGAGAAAGGAGGATATTTTTTTTAAAGTATTTTGTAATTGTTTTTTTAATTCGTTATTCTCTAATACCAAGACTTTTTCTCTTGGGAAATACTTGAAAACATTTTCGACTTGATAGTAATAAATGCCTCGCTTTATATAACCGGTTTCACTAGCACAATAATCGAACCCGTCTATATTCTGCAATTCCTGTTCTACTGCTTCTTTGAACGATCTAGAATCATGTTTAAAACTACCTTTAAAATGATGGTGATACATTGTCCACGCAGACAGTGCTCTATATGCAGGATCTCTCAAGATTATGATTAACTTTAAATTGGGATTATATTGATATAGCCTTTCGGGAACTTTGGGATGATATAGGTATCTTGGAGTAGCCTCAAATAAAATATTTTTACACGGAATGCGATACGGTAATGGAAAAAAACTATGATATTCATTAAAAGAATTTTTCTTGGCATACAAAAAATCGTTGTCAAAGAAATGAATCTCTTTTCGTGATGCAGTAATAAAACTATGCTGTTTCAAAATCGCATAAAGTGCTGTCGTTCCTGCTTTTTGGGCTCCAATAATTAAAAAGTCTGGTTTTGAGTAGTATCCTAAGCTAACTACAATTTTTTTGATTTTATCTTTCATTTCTCTGCTCTTGATATTTTTTATGAAACAAAGATAGCATTTCTCAAATTGATGGATTATAATTTAGACGAGGAATCCACATAATCCAATCAAAATCAGGATTTTCAAAATTCCCAATCCTCTCCATCAAAATAAGTCGGCTATAGGAATTGTCAATAGAACCGAGAACGAACAAATGAACTGTGTAAGTCCGGGCTTATCACCTAACTATTACATAGAATTACCATGTCTCTTTTATCTTTTATATAGATACTCTTATTATATTAAAAAGTTTGTGTACCTGCAAGCCTCCAAGCGAGAAAAATACATTATGGATATTACAATTGCAATTCCTACCTATAACGGAGCAAGTCGTTTTCCTTCTGTTCTAGAGCAATTACAAAAGCAAATCCAAACAGAAACTATAACTTGGGAGATTATTGTTATTGACAATAATAGTAAAGATGAAACCGAGAAAATAGTTAAAGGATATCAAAAAAGATGGGAAAAATCAATTCCATTAGAATATTTCTTTGAAGCTAAACAAGGATTAGCTTTTGCTCGAGAGCGAGCAATTCAAGAAGCAAAAGGAAAATTAGTTGGTTTTTTAGATGATGACACAGTGCCTGCTTTAGATTGGGTTTATCATGCCGTCCAATTTGCTCGAGATTACCCCAGAGTTGGTGCTTATGGTGGACAAATTAATGCTGATTTTGAAATCGATCCCCCCAAAAATATTGATAAAATTATTGGTTTTTTATCAATTCGGGAACGAGGAGATAGAGCCAATCAATATCACCCTGAGGTGATTAGTTTACCCCCCGGTGCCGGATTAGTCGTTCGCCGAAAAGTTTGGCAAGATTGTTTTTCTGGTTCTTCAAGTTTTATTGGTAGAGTGGGGAATTCCATGTTAAGTGGGGAAGATACTGAAGTTCTTATGTATATATATATAAAAGGCTGGGAGATTTGGTATAACCCTAAAATGAAACTCATTCATAAAATTCCTGCTAAACGCTTGGAAAGAGAATATTTACTCTCTCTCATTCAAGGTTCTTGTTTGCCTCTCTTTCCCTTAAAAATGATTATTGCTAAAAATTGGCAAAAACCCGCGATCGCTTTCAAAACAGTTTTCGGAAATCTTTATAAAGCACTGCGACATCAAATTATATATAGAAAGCAATTAAAAGATGATATTGTTTTAGAGTGTGAGTTACAAATTTATTGGAGTCGAATCCACAGTTTTTTTTATTACTTAAATCGAGCAATAAAGCAAAGTTGTAAAAAACGCTAATAAGTAGTTGAAAAAATATGAAAATGTCGTCTCAAAAAAGCGTCAATCGAATTTTGTTTACTATTCTTGACACGGACTACACAATTTATGTCTAGCTACTTATATTGAGATTATTTCGTTTTTGACTGCCAAAAATCAGAAAAAAAATCCCTTTGATTGCTAAAATAAAAATCAACTTCAAAGTATTTTGTTGTAAGGATTCGTATTTTGCATAATTAAATAAAAAAAGTAGTGTAGAAATCCCATTTTTTCGAGAGGGATTTTCTAAGGATTTACAAGCCAAATATTTATATAGATTAGCCAAACTCTTTTGTTTTAACAAGCGCAAGGAATCGGGAACTTGTTGAAAAGCCTTTTCTATAACTTTGAGAGATTCTTTTTCTTGTCTTCTTACATCAGTTGTTATGGAAGTTGTAGAAATACGGTATAAAACCTGAGGACGAGGAACGACAATAAAATGACAGAAATTAGCCAGACGTAAATAAAAATCCCAATCCATACTTGCCAAAAGATGCGGATCGAACTGACCGACTTCTTGGATAATTGGAGAACGAATGAGAGGATTAGAGCCATTTTCTAAAAAATTATGAACCAATAACTCTGGTAAGACATTACCATTGGCACTAAGATGCAGTCCCGATCGCACAAATCGATCGGACTCGTCGATATAGTCCGTCCAACTATAGGCAACTCCTGCTTCCGAGTAGTCTTGTAAGGCCTGAAATTGTGCTGTTAATTTATCGGCCGTCCAGAGATCGTCAGCATCTAATAAGGCAAGAAACTCACCCGACGCTAAAGAAATCCCGCGATTTCGACTAATAGCAGCGCCTGTATTGGGATAAGAATAAATTTGAATGCGAGAATCCACAAATGACTCAACAATTTCTAGAGTGCGATCGCTAGACCCATCATTAATCACAATAATTTCAAAATCCTTAAATGTTTGGTCTAGGACGGATTGAATTGTTTTAGCAATTGTCTTTTCTGCATTGTAAGCAGGAATCACTACAGAAATTTTAGGCATCTGCGATCTTTTTGTGCTAAAATTTTTATATCATTCTTATCGAAAAAATCCAAGAGGAAGCAAATTTATACAAGCCAATGGGATAAATCGCGATCGATTAAGTCTTGAAGTTTGAGAATATCTTTACGAAAATGAGAAATGAGTTGCTGGCGAGTTTCTGCAGCAAGTGTAGGCGGTTTCTCTTTATTTTTGCGGAGCAGCATTTCTGCAACGGGCTTGCGGACGCGATCGGGAACAATCTTTCTAGCAGCCATTCGGAGGAGATTCTCATCCACTAATAAATTTCTGATTGTATTGTTTTTCCAAACAACGGATGTTTGATTGTGTCGGGTTGACATATCGGGTTCAAATGTTGCATCAACCTCAATAAATGTAAATAAATCTTTCATCAAATCAAAAGGATTATTTTGCCAATCGTCATAGAGATAAACTTTGAGGCGATCGCGGGGAAATATTTTTAAATACCGTTCCAGTTGTTGCGAGTACAATCCCGCCTGTTGATAGCGCCAAGCTGGAGCCCAGTTCTGCTGACATCTTTGTTCTTCTGCATCCAAAGCTACAGTAAACTCGGTTAACCATTCATCACCCGTGCGCCGCAAATGCAAATAGTGGGAAAAAGCGCGATCGACAGGGTGACGAAGAAGTGCAATTAACTTGACATCGGGAAGATAGTGTTGGATGTATTTTGGTGCATCGGGCAAATAAAGATACCAAATTGAAGCCTCCCCAATTGCTTTTTCTCCATTAACCCTGTCAAACAGGGCTTGATATTCCTGAAAATCAACAATCGACTGTTGATTAATCCACTCATTTGGCCCCTTTGGCCCGTCAAAATTCGGCGGTTTTTCAACAAAAGCCAAAAAATTAGGTTCTTTGACCGGACTCATATAAATTTGAGGATGTCGATTGAGATAGTGGTACAGGGAAGTCGTCCCTGATTTAGGCGTTCCTATCACGAGAAAATTAGGTAAAGTCATTGCCTCGAACCGCGAATCGCAAACAATATCCCCAGCTTAAAAGGTAGGGTGGAAAATTTCCACCCCAATCCTTAGGAAAAGAACCCTCGTTTGCCCAGCCGAGAAATAGCACCGGCGACCGTCCACCGCGAAGTGTTCAGTCGTGCTGCCAAATCTTCTAACTCGAGACGATCGCAGCCTCTAACCGCCTCTAAAACTTGGAGATCGAACTGTACGGTACGAAATTCAACATTTAAAACCGCAACCATTTGACTGATAATGTGAGACGCATTACTAGCCGTCTCGCACTAACCTCCCGTGAATTGGGCGATCGCTCCCAAGGCTTCTCGAGTGGCTCGATCGGCCCCCATACACAAGCTATAGATTTTAACCCGTCGGTTTTCTGCCTCGGCGGTTACGGATTGTATTATGGCACGTTACACAAATATTATGCTAGATTTCGCATTCGCAATCGGGAAGGGAAAGGGCAATTTGATAAACTTGGCGGCGCGGAAGAGCGGCGACTCGGGCGAGATGGCGACTGGCTGCGGATCGCGACATGCCCGATCGCAGCAGTTGAGTGAGTTCGTCAGCAATTTCTGCTTCAGTTAAAGTTTCCGCTTGTAGAGGCGTTCCAGCAATAATGAGGGTAAATTCGCCCTTGGGAGGATGTTGGGAATAGCAGGAGATCGCTTCTGAGATCGTCCCCTGCCAAAATTCTTCGTGAAGTTTGGTTAATTCCCTCGCCACCACGATCGCTCGATCGCCAGCCAAAGTTGCCCTCATATCCTCGAGGGTGGAGAGCAGGCGATGGGGGGCTTCATAGAGAATCAAAGTACGAAATTCAGTTTGTAGGGAAGCGAGGCGATCTCGTCTGGCTTTCCCGCGAGGGGGGAGAAAACCCTCAAAAACAAAACGATCGCAGGGCAACCCCGAGGCAGTTAATGCTGCGATCCCGGCACTCATTCCCGGAATGGGGACGACAGGAAGATTATTTTCTCGACAGGCTTTTACCAACTCGTAACCGGGATCGGAAATTCCGGGCATTCCCGCATCTGTTACCAAAGCGATCGATTCCCCAGACCGCAAGCGTTGAAGGAGTTCGAGCGATCGCCCTCGCTTGTTATGGTCGTGATAGCTAATTTGCGGTGTTTGAATTTGAAAATGCTTCAATAACTTCCCCGTATGGCGAGTATCCTCTGCGGCAATCAAATCCACCTCTTTTAAAATGCGAATGCCGCGAAACGTCATATCCTCCAAATTACCGATTGGCGTACCCACCAAATACAACATGACCGAGTACCTCTCCTCTTCGTTACCCCTGTCTCAATTCCGAGTTCCGACTTCCGACTTCCAACTTCTTAACTGTTGCTGATGATACCATAAGAAAATATTAAAAAAGGTAATTTTCCTGCTTCTATTCGTTTCAGTGCTTATGCTCACCGAACAGCAAACGCGATCGCAACATCCCCTCGGCGGACTCTCCTCAGAACAAGTCACAATCAACCGGGAAAAATATGGCGCCAACGTTCTCACGCCGCCAGAACGAGATCCGTGGTGGCGTTTGTTTTTGGAAAAATTTGCCGATCCCGTGATTCGCATTCTATGTATTGCAGCGATAATCGCGATCGCGGTGGGCGCAGTACGAAACAATTATATTGAAGGTTTGGGGATTATCGTCGCGATCGTGCTGGCGACAACCCTCGCTTTTATTAACGAATATCGCGCCGATCGCGCCTTTGAAATTCTCAATAAATACGTCGATGACGTGAAAGTGCGGGTGATTCGCGATGGCTGCGCCACAACAGTCCCAAAGAAAGAGATTGTCGTGGGGGATTGGGTTTGCGTGGAACAGGGGGATGAAATTCCCGCCGATGGGGAATTGGTCGAAGCAATCTCTCTCCTCGTCAATCAGTCTAGAATTACCGGAGAATCGGAATCCGTCCAGAAATTTACCCCCGCGGAAGCCTCGCAACAGGGGGAGATTGAAGAAACTTATCCGGCTTATAACGTCTATTACGGCACCACGGTGGATCAGGGAAACGGAATTTTTACCGTGACGGCAGTGGGCGATCGCACGGAAATCGGGAAATTGGCTCGAGCGGTGGCGACAATCGAAAACGGTGAAGATACTCCCCTCAATCAACAATTAGACAAACTCAGCCAATTGATCGGCGTGGTGGGTTTATCATTTGCGGCAATTATTTTTACAGCACTGACAATTCGGGGATTTCTTACGGGAGCATTTTACCTGACGGGACGGCAAGGTTATTTCTTAGGATTCCTTGTCGCGGCGATCGCCATTGCTCTCATTCCTGTTTGGTTGCCCGTGGTTTACGACGGTTTGGGTTTTCTCAATGACAAAATCGAAGCACCGGAATGGCTGGATGACCGTTGGCAAAATTGGGCGATCGCGACAGTAACGGGAGGGTTGGTTTTAGCCTTGGCAGTGGGAGTCGGCTATCCTTTGGATTTCGTGCCGGGTGGGGGAGAAACTTGGCTGCCAGCGGAGGTGGGATTTACCCTCTTGGAATATTTTATGGTGGCGGTCACGATTATCGTCGTGGCCGTGCCGGAAGGTTTACCCATGAGCGTGACCCTCTCTCTGGCTTATAGCATGAAACGCATGGCGGATTCTAATAACTTAGTACGACGCATGCACGCTTGCGAAACCATTGGCGCGGCAACCATTATTTGTTCCGATAAAACCGGAACCCTGACCCAAAATAAAATGCGGATTCACGAGGTCGCGTTTCCTTGCCTGCAAACCACGAAAGTCGCGGATTTGGACTTTGCCAAAAACTTAATTGCCGAAGCGATCGCTGCCAACAGTACCGCCGATTTAGAAAAAGAAAAAGGCAAGCCCGTTCGAGCGATCGGCAATGCTACAGAAAGCGCTTTACTCTTATGGTTAAACGAACAAGGTTTCGATTATCTCGACTATCGCTATAACTTTAAAATTGAATTTCGCCTCTCTTTTTCCACTCAGAGCAAATATATGGCCACCTTTGGTCATTCTGGCACGACCAAGGGGGAAATCGTTCATATTAAAGGCGCGCCGGAAGTGGTTCTCGAACGCTGTGCCTACATTCTCACCGAATACGGCATTCTACCCCTGCACAACCCCGAGCCCATTTTAGCGGCCTTGCACGACTACCAAAAACGAGGGATGCGTACCTTGGGTTTGGCTTACCAAGATTTACCGGAAAACTTGATGCAGCCGGATATGGGCAAACACGTCAAACCCCATCTGACTTGGTTGGGATTCGTCGCGATTATCGATCCCTTGCGAGGGGGGGTTTCCGATTCAATTAAGACCTGTCTCGATGCAGGCTTGCAAGTCAAAATTATTACCGGAGACTGTGCGGAAACCGCAGAAGAAATCGCCCGCGAAATCGGACTGTGGCAAGAGGAAGAAGAACGCCATCAATATGCTGCTCTCACGGGCAAGCAATTCCGTAAAATGAGCGACGAAAAAGCCAGTAAAGCAATTAAACATTTAAAGGTTCTTTCTCGTGCCGTGCCGGCGGATAAATTGCGTTTGGTGAAACTGTTACAAGACGCGGGAGAAGTCGTGGGGGTCACGGGAGACGGTACCAATGATGCGGGGGCGCTCAAACAGGCAAAAGTAGGATTGGCTATGGGAAGCGGCACCGCGATCGCCAAGGATGCCAGCGATATTATTCTCTTGGACGATTCTTTTCAAAGTATCGTTAACGCGATCGTGTGGGGGCGCTCTTTATACCAAAATATTCAGCGTTTTATTCTCTATCAATTGACCATTAATGTCGCAGCCTTGGGAATTGCGTTATTGGGACCGTTTATCGGAATTTCCCTACCCCTAACGGTGACGCAGATGCTTTGGGTCAATTTAATCATGGATACCTTTGCCGCTCTTGCCCTCGCCACGGAACCCCCTCACGAAACTGTTTTACAAGATCCCCCCCGAAATCCGGACGCTTTTATTATTTCCCCAACAATGGCGCAAACTATTCTGGCTAACGGTTTAATCTTTTTGGGCTTTTTAGCGGCTTTTTTACTCTACTTACAAAAAGATGGCAGGATCGATCCCTACGAATTATCGGTCTTCTTTGCGGTTTTTGTCTTTATTCAGTTTTGGAACTTATTTAATGCGCGCTGCCTTGGGTTAAAACAATCAGCATTTAAAGGAGTGTGGCAAAATAAAGGTTTTATCGCGATCGCCGCAGCAATTTGTATCGGACAAATTCTCATTATTCAATTGGGGGGAGAAGTATTTCGTACCGTCCCCCTTTCTCTACGGGATTGGTTGGCAATTGTGGGGAGCACTTCCATCGTTCTGTGGATTGGCGAGGTATGGCGATGGGTGGCCAATAAACATTAACGCGAGAAAAATTATCGATGTATCGCAGACAATTCCCGCCAAGATTAGTCGATCCTTGGCTCGCGTTTTTGGAGAAAGTAGTAGACAATTAAGAATAATTGATTTTGAGTCGCGCAAGATTTTGCTGGCAATGCCCTCTTTTTATCGCCAACGGAAAATCCCCCTCTATTTAGTTTTAACCGTACAGTTTGCGGTTCAAGTCATCGGCATCACGAGCTTAGTCGGCTATCTCTCCTATCGCACCGGACAGCAGGCGATCTCCCAATTGGCTAACGAACTCACGATCGAACAAGGAGAGCGAATCGATCGCCACCTTGATGACTATTTAGGAAAAGCCCACGAAATTAATTTGAACAATCTCGGAGCCTTTCAAGCGAAGGTTTTAGACCTCAATGATTTTGAGACTCTCGGTAGATATTTTTATCAGCAGCTCCAACTGTTCGATCTGGTCTATATGGCTTTTGGTGGGGAGGATGGCTCGTATATCGGAATCGGCTATCCTTTAGCGGAAGAAGCGATCCTCGGAGAAACGCCACCATCTAATCTCAATACGGTTACGCGATATGCAGTGGACGAAAAAGGGAATAAGGAGGAAGTTTTAGGCGTTCTTAAAAATACCCAAAGAACCAGCGAACCTTGGTATATCGATGCTAAAGAAGCGCAAAAAACAATCTGGAGTTCAGTGTATATTTGGGAGCCTCGCATTGGCATTGCTGCCAGTACCCCCATTTATGACGAGGAGCAGAATTTATTGGGCGTGTTAACTGTCGATATTATCCTCGATCGACTCGGACAATTTTTACAAGATCTGCAAGGCGATCGCCTTGGCAATATTTTTATCGTGGAGCGATCGGGTTTAATCGTTGCGACGTCCGGTCATGAATCTCCAGCTCCTGCAATTGATGGCGACATTACGCGCCTCGCCGCTCTCAATGCTCGAGATCCCTTAATTCGCAATGTCGTTCGTTATTTACAACAGCAGTACGGTAGTTTGCAGAATATTGCCGAACGGCAATTATTGCGTCCCCAACTTCCCCAGTCTCCTTTTGTTCGAGTCAGACCCTATCGCGATGAATACGGACTCGATTGGCTGATCGTTACAGTCGTTCCGGAATCGGAGTTTCTAGGAGAAATTCATGCCAGCGTTCGCCGTACCGTTGTTTTGTGTGTTTTGGCGTTGATGGGGACGATCGCGAGCGGAATTTGGACATCTCGGCGAATAGCGCGATCGCTGTCCCGCTTGACCCGCGCGACTCGAAATTTTGCTAGCGGAAAGTTCGATTCTCCTCTGAAATCTACTCGAATCCTCGAGGTCGAAGCCCTTTCGGAGTCTTTTCGCCAGATGGCGCGATCTTTGCGCGATGCCGATCGGCTGCGACAAAACTACCAGCAGGATTTAGAGCAACAAGTTGCGGAAAAAACCGCCAATTTGCAAACGGCCTTAGAGGAACTTACGATCGCTAAAGATAAAGCTGATGTTGCCAACCAAGCGAAAAGCGAATTTCTAGCTAATATGAGCCACGAACTTCGCTCTCCTTTAAATTCCGTTCTCGGCTTTTCTCAATTGATGATGCGATCGCAGAAATTGTCACCAGAACAGCAAGAAAATATTAGTATTATCAATCGCAGTGGCGAATATCTTTTAACCCTAATTAATAATGTTTTAGACCTCTCCAAAATAGAAGCAGGAAAAATTACTCTCAATCTCCAAAATTTTGATTTATATCAACTCTTACATGAAGTCGAAGATCTGTTTTCCCTCAGAGCGGAAAACAGACAGTTACAATTGCTGTTTGAGTATGATGCAAATGTGCCGCAATATATTAAGTCCGACCCAGTGAAGGTGCGCCAAATCTTAATTAATCTGCTCAATAATGCTTTGAAATTTACCTCTGAAGGAGGTGTATCGGTTAGAATCAGTCACCACCTCCCTATTCCTCTCAAAGGAGGGAGCGATTCTGGGAGGACAACAACCAACTCTTCGGCAAAGCATTCGACTGAGCGCTCTCGCCGAAGTTTCAGTGCCGGCAACCAACAACCAACAACTATAAAATTTGAGGTAGAGGATACAGGGGAGGGAATTGCTGAAGCAGAACTCGATAAACTGTTTGAAGCCTTCACCCAGACAGAAACAGGAAAAAATATTCAAGAAGGAACGGGCTTGGGTTTGCCGATTAGTCGTAAATTTATTCAGTTGATGGGAGGAGATATTGCTGTTAGTTCGCAGGTGGGATCGGGAACAAAATTTTCATTTAATATTCAAGGTAAAATTGTAAGAAAAGAAGATGTGGAAAATAGAGAAAAACAATCTCGCGTTATCGGTCTCGAACCCAACCAATCTCAATATAAAATTTTGGTAGTTGACGATAAAGAGGTTAATCGAAAACTATTGATTAAGTTGTTGCAACCATTGGGTTTTGAACTGCAAGAAGCAAGTCATGGAAAAGAAGCAGTTGAAATTTGGGAGAGCTGGCAGCCGCATTTAATTTGGATGGATATGAGGATGCCAATTATGGATGGATATGAAGCCGTTCAACATATTAAAGGCACTACCAAAGGTCAAGCAACAGCAGTCATTGCTTTGACAGCAAGTGTTTTAGAAGAAGAAAAAGCCATCATTCTTTCGATTGGATGCGATGATTTTGTTAGAAAACCATTTCGAGAAGCAATAATTTTTGAAACAATGGCAAAACATTTAGGAGTTCGCTATATCTATGAGAAAGAATCATTAGTCGAACGCAAGCAATCAACCGATTCTCTAACAACAGAAGATTTGACGATAATGTCCTCTGACTGGTTGATTCAAATGTATCGAGCATCTCTCGATTTGGATGATGAATTATTGTTAAATTTGATTGCTGAAATTCCCGAAACCTATCAATTTATAGCAGAAAAATTAAGAGATTTAGTCGATCGCTTTCGCTGCGATACTATCGTTAGTTTAATCGAACCTTTGTTAGAAGAAATGTAATTGAGCTTCAACATTTTTGAATTGAGAATAGTTTACTTATATGATATTATTTAGAAGTAAAGCATTGCTGTTTTTAGTAGTCCTTTCAAAACTCTAAATTTTTCTAAAAAATAAGGATAGTCGTAATATGTCAAACGAGCGATCGACCTCAAAAATAAGATTGACTTGGATCGATCTAACCAAAGGATTAGCCATTCTAGGAATTGTATTCTTTCATTTTTTCCAAAACTATCCCGATCGCTTGGATTGGGTCGTAGTTTTAGATCGACTAGGTGCTAAAATCGGTTATGGCGCAGTAGATATATTCTTTGTTATTGCAGGTTTTAATATCAGTTATAGCTTGGCACTGAAAGCATACAAAAATAACTCAAATAAAATAACAACCCATTGGCGATCGTGGTTATTTAAAAGATTGAATCGACTTTATCCTACCTATTTTCTTGCTATTGGCATGACCTTGTTACTCTATGCAATCCTCAATCAGTCTAGAAAATACTATAGTTTTAAGTTTTTGTTAACCTTATTTGGGTTTGCCGGTTCTTCGGCTGCTTTTATTAACTCCGGACTCTGGTTTTTTACCGTGATTTTACAGGCTTATTTAATAACTCCTATTATTTTTTGGATTTGTAAGAGTCAGGCACGAAAAATTTTTATTTTGGGAATGGTTGTTGGGATTGTATCGAAATTAATTTGTTTGACTGTACCCTTTGAATCTCGTCTTTATTGGAATCTTTTACAACATAATCATATTGGCAGCTACTTTTTTCAATTTTGTCTGGGATTGTATTGGGGGATTGTCTTTAGCAAACATCAATCTTTAAGGAAGATTGACAAAATGGCTACAGTCGGATTATTTATTGTTAGTGTAATCTTTTATGGTTTATTAATTTTCACTAAGACCAGAGTTATTTATATGCAGGGATTTGATATTGCATTTACTCCTTTTCTTTTTCTGGTTTGTTATTTAGGTTTTGAATATTTAGCAAAATTCGAGAAGCAGTTAAAGTATATTCTAAAAAGTTTCTCGATATCGGGTTTGTACTCATACCAGATTTATCTGATTCATCAGCCTCTCTTTTTTGTATTACTTCCCTATATCGTAAAAAACTTGACCATCGATCCCAATATTCGAGTTGCAATTGCTATTGGGATATCGGGAGTTTTGCTAATTTTATACGTTATATTATTTATCTTTGTAGAACGATTGCTGAGAAAAATTGCTAGTTTCTCGCCAATTAAACTCAATTTCTAATCATTTCAATATTTTACTATATTCTGCCTTCATTTGTTTGGCGATCGCTTCCCAACTATACTTGTCTATTGCTAATTTTCGGGCATTTTCTCCTTTGGTTTGACGTTGTTTGGGATGTTGCAATGCCAATCGCAATTTGTCGGTAATATCTTCGCGATCGCATTGCGTGACCCAGCCTGCATCGGCTTCTTGAATGGCATTCCAAATATAAACTTTATTGGAGATTAATACGGGAAGTCCGGCCAGCATGGCTTCGGCAACAGCAATGCCAAAGTTTTCATAATAAGAAGGCAAAACAAATAAATCTGCATCTTGCAGTAAAGCCAGTTTATCTTCCCCTTTGACAAATCCGGTAATCGTGGTGCGCGATCGCAAACCTGCATCTTCTACCATTCGAACAACCGATCGTTCGTAGTCGGGATCTTGAGAATTGGATCCCGCTAAAACAAAATGAAAATCAATATTTTCCGATTGTAAGGTTGCCAGAGCGGGAAAGAGCAAGTCAAAGCCTTTTTTAGGGTCGATTCGAGACATAAACAAAATTAAAGGGGCCTCTCGCTCGATCCTCCATTTCCGTTTTGCCAGTCCTATTTCAGGTAAATTTCCCAATAATTCAACACCTAAAGGAACGATAATATCGCGAGTTTTACGACCGAAGCGATGGGAAATTTTGGCTTCTTCTTGGCTGGTAAAATGAATTCCCGCTGCTTTGGCTAAATTGGGAGCTTCCCAGAGGGTAGCATAAATTTGTTTGAGTTGTTTTTTCTTTTGTAAATCTGCTGGATCGAGAGTTCCTAGAGGGCGTAAAATATAAGGTAAATCAATATTTCTTGCAACAATTGCGGCTGCCGTACTCACAGGAGAAAATAGGGCGTGTATATGGGCTAAATCGTATTCTTTACCATATCGAGCCAGCCATTTCAATAAACCTACAGAAAACTTATAACGTCGAAAGGGAAAACAGCGAAAATAACGAATTTGATAGCCATTTTCTTCAACTGGAACGTTGAGCGGAACATCTAGAGGTGGTTGTCCTACATCTCCATTAGAATCTGTCGTTAAAATGGTTGCGTCGATATTTTTTCGAGCCAATGCGCTGGATAGTCCTCGCACCATTTGACTCGGACCGCCATATACTAAAGAAATAGAAGGAACAATTTGTAAAATTTTCATAATATTGGTTATTGGTTATTTACACTGTGCTTCGGCCGGCTCAGCAGCCGCGAAGCCGAAGTGTGGGTTAGAATGAAAGCATTCTTAACTTTGGAAAAACGCGATCGCACCAAAACAAAGTTCCCGATGCAACGCAAATCGGCACGGTAACGAGATTAATAAAAGGAATGCTGACTAATCCCCAACAGACTAAACTAAAACTAGCACTTGCTGGAAACGTTCGCCACAAAATCTCCAATTTTTGACGAAATTTAAAGCGACGGCGTTCTGAAGGACCGTCCAAAAAATCTAATCCAACAATGGTTGTCGTTAGAGCGATCCAAAGTATTGTTATGACCAGCGAACCTACCCAAGGTAAGAAATTGAGAACTAATAAAGGAATGGCGATCGCCAGCCAAAATACTAACTTTTTGAGCTCAAAAAGAATGGCTCGCCAAATATCTCGAATGAATCCTACCTCCACAATTTTCGCCTCTCCCAAGCGAAATCGTTCCATTTCTTCTGAGAGTTGTCCGTACCACGGTGCTCCTAAAAGCGTGCCAAATTGTAAAAGAATAAATCCCGTGACTAAAAACAAAATGATTAACAAAAGAAAGCGAAAGAAATAAGCTAAACTCACGATAAGATCGTCTAGAAATCCCAGCCAAGCTGGAAGATCGGCAATTAAGCGATCGACTCCCGTATCAATACTCGAGGTTAGTGCATTTAAACTATTCCAAGCTGGAAATAAAAGACTGGCATATAGTAAAATACCCACAATGATATTAATGGCAACCGGAACGAGCAGGAAGCGCAGAAGGGATGGCGATCGCCAAAATACTCTCAATGTGAGAAAAGGATAAGTGATTCCAGCTATGAATCCGCAAACCATAGAGTCATTCTAAATTCTCGTTAGTTCTATAGTAACAACACGAGTTCAAGTTATTTCATTGCATCATGAAAAAATTTGTCATTTCCATTGGGTTAGGGATTTTACTTTTCAGTCTAATGACTTGTAGTTTTCAGAATAAATTGGCCGCACAAGAAAGTCGTGTGGATATTTTTTTTGAAGTTGAAAAAATTGTTTTTTTGGGAGATAGTATTACCAAAGAAGGAACTCGAGAAGGAGGCTATATTTGGCTATTACAACGCTATTTACAAGAACTTTATCCCGATCGCCAATTTGAGCTTGTGAATACTGGAATATCTGGCAATCAATCCGTACAAATGCGGAAACGCTTTCAAGACGATGTTTTATCGGAAAATCCCGACTTACTTTTTATTAATGTCGGAGTCAATGATGTTTGGCATGCTTTTTTTGATTTTGAGGAACAGAAAAATTATCCTGAAGGAAATTTACCGGCTGGAAATTCTTTAGAACAGTATCGAATCGATTTAACCGAAATGGTTGGTTTGGCACGGGAGAACAATATTGAAGTTATTCTGCTTGCACCCACCCCCATTCGCGAAAATTTAGACAGTCAAGAAAATCAGCGTTTGGTTAATTATATTGCTGTCATGAAAGCGATCGCAGCCGAAAATAATTGTTTATTTGTCAATCTCAATCAACCGTTTCATGACATTATCAAAACGTATCAAAAATATGCCGGTACGACTCAGAAAATTCTCACTCGTGATGGCGTTCATCCCAATCAATTTGGATATCGCGTTATTGCCTATACTATTTTAAAAGATTTGGGCATTTCTGAAGATCGCTTGCAAAATTTGCGGGTTGAAGATTGTGTGGGATTGTGTGAAAATTAAGTGAATGAAAGAACTTGAAAAGATGGGGATCGGCGATCGCCTCCCCATCTCTATCTAAATCTATGTATTTACCTTGACTGGTCTATCTTTTCTTAGGTTTTTTCTTGAGAATGTTCTATTGTTTGTATCCTATTTTTTGAACCAATTCTTGAAAAACTTTTTCAGCAAGGTCGTTTTCGACTTGACAAGTTCCTGCATTTGCATGGCCGCCTCCTCCGTATTCTAGCATGAGTTTGCCAATATTAAGACTACTATTTTTATTTAAAATAGATTTACCCACGGCAAAAACAGTATTTTGTTTTTTTAATCCCCACATAACGTGCATAGAAATATTGCATTGAGGATATAAGGCATAAACCATAAAGCGATTGCCTGGATAAATTGTTTCTTCTTCTTTAAGATCTAATACAACAAGATTATCGTATACTTTACCGCAGCGTTCGAGTTGTTCTTTAAACTTTTCTGCTTGCTCAAAATAGAATTCTCGTCTTTCTCTGACATCTTCAATCTCTAAAATTTCTTGAATCGAATGATTTTTACAGTAATCGATCAATTCTTTCATCAATTGATAATTGGAAATCCGAAAATTCCTAAATCGTCCTAACCCCGTGCGGGCATCCATGAGGAAGTTTAAAAGAACCCATTCTTGAGGATCGAGAATTTCTTCTCGATTGAATTGCGCTGAGTCTGCTTTATCCACTGCTGCCAGCATTTCTTGAGAAATGGCAGGAAATTTTTCCGGACCGCCATAGTAATTGTAAACGACCCGAGCGGCTGAAGGGGCATCAGGATCGATAATATGATTGGGCTGAATTTTTGTATTTCTGACAATTTCGCTGGAGTGATGGTCGAATGCTAAATGAACTCCCTCAACATAAGGTAAATTGGTGGTGATATGGCGATCGCTAATCTCAATTTTGCCATCCTGCATATCTTTCGGATGCACGAATTTAATATCATCAATTAAGTCAAGCTCTTTTAACAAAACGGCACAAACCAGTCCGTCAAAATCGCTGCGGGTGACTAGGGTATATTGTTTGGGTTCTGACATGAGCTTTTAGATTGGGAGTTGCATTTGCTGGATTGAGACCGCTAAGCGATCGCGGTAGGGTTTATTATAATCTTCTTTGGGAATCGATACTACTGCCATGCCAGCAGTCTTGTGCTTTGATAGAAAAGGAAACTTCCCACCCATGCCAATACTAAGGAATATACTAAGGAAAGGAGTGTGAATCTCCAAGATTTTGCTTCGTTAAATAATGTTACAATAGTCGTCAAACAAGGCGTATAGAGCAAACAAAAAATACAAAAACTATAACCTCCAGCAAATGTTACCGTTTCGGCAATGCGATCGCTAACGCCTAATGCTCCCAAACCATAAATTACCGCTAAGGAACCAATCACAATTTCTTTGGCAATAAACCCAAAAATCAAGGCCAGCGTTAAATAGGGATCGATACCAATGGGCTGCATAATCGGACTTAAAAATGTCCCGATATGACCGCCAATTGTGTCTAATCCTACCGCACCGACGGGCAAACTGGTAATCGACCAAACGGCGATACAACCGAAGGCAATAAAGCCCGAAGCACGAGAGAGAAAAGTGCGAACTTCTCCCCATCCCCTCAAAGCAACTTGCCTCGCAGTTGGCAAGCGATAAGGGGGTAATTCTAAAATAAAAGGTTCGTGATTGGGAAACGTGCCTTGAAAAGTGGCTGCCGTCGCGATCGCGGCAATAAAACTCAATAAATAAAGGGAAAATAAAACGAATGCCCCATTACCATTGGGAAACGTAGCGGCGATAATAAAGACAAAAACCTGCAATCTCGCCGAACACAGGGAAAATGGAATCGTTAACATGGTTAAAAAACGCAAATTTTGCGATCGCATGACTCGCGTTCCCATTAGTGCCGGAACGTTACAACCAAATCCCATCATTTGCATGACAAAACTCCGTCCATCCAAACCCAAACGTGCCATAATTCCATCCATTAAATAGGCAGAACGAGACAAATAACCGCTATCTTCTAAAACTGCCATTAAAATAAAGAAAAGAACGATTAAGGGGACAAAGGAGGCAACGATAGAAAGACCGTTCCAAAGACCGTTTATGAGGAAATCCCGAACAATTTCTGGTAGGGGCGCGATCGTGGGGATGAGTAAATGGTTTAATAACCAATTTGCTAAATTCTTCATAACATCTTGAGAAGGCAATCCGATCGCCCAAACCAGCCAAAATACGCCGAACATTCCTCCAAAAAATAAAGGCAGACCGAAAATAGGATGTAACAACACGCTATCGATGCGTTCCGTCCGAGTTATCTTGATTTTTGAAGGAATTTTTACCGCACTATCGAGAATTTTTGCGATCGTATCGGAAGAAATATCTTGACTTTTATCCAATTGTGTTTTTACGCTCTCCGGAGAGATTAAAATATTTTTTTCTTGGAGTTTTCTACCAATCGCTTCAGAGACTTTTAAATAACCTTGACCGTATTTTGCACTGATCGAAAATACAGGTATTTTTAATTGTTTTTTTAATTGTTCGGTATCGATATAGATACCTAGATTTTCTGCTTCATCTGCCATGTTTAAGATCAAAATGGTCGGGAGTCCCAAAGATTGAATTTGTAAAGGCAAGCGAATTTGGCGATCGATTTGAGAGACATTGATAACCACAAGGGCTAAATCGATCTTGTAGTGTTTAAGGAAATTACAAACGATTTTTTCATCATCTGCAATTCCTTGAAGATCGTAAATACCGGGGAGATCGACAATGTTCGCTTTTTCTCCATCGATCTCGATCTCTGCCTGTAATAAGTCTACGGTAATCCCCGGCCAATTACCCACACTGGCATTCATGCCAGTAATGCGATTAAAAAAAGTCGATTTACCCGTATTGGGCATTCCGAATAATGCAATTGTTTTCATTTTGTATTTGTTATTTGTTGTTGGTTGTTGGTTACTCCTCTCTTGCTCTCCCTCTCTTGGGAGTAGGGGAGTGGGTTAATTCTTAATTCTTAATTTTTAATTCATGACTCTAACCATAATTAATGCGGCTTCTTGTTGTCGGATTGCCAATTCTGTTGTTTGTCCCGTGCGAATGTGCAACGGCCCCCCAAACCCCGATCGACGCAAAACCTCGATGGGACGATCTTGTAGGATACCCATGGCTTGCAAACGCTGTGATAGTCTTCCTAAAGCCGTATTTTCTAAGGCTATATTTTCGCCAACATCGGCAATTTTTTCAACTCGTGCGAGAATGCCGACTTGTAACTCTATTAACGAAATCACTTTATTTCCCGTCACTTAAAAGTACCCTCTAATTCTCTGAACTCAACAATCTTGTCATTTTTCGATTTTGATTGTAACAATTTTCAACAAAAATTTACACTTTTAAAGGTTCGAGAAAGCGATCGCGACTCAAAAAAATACATTCTTTTTGATTTATTATGTCTTTATAATTCGCAACAGAATATTATAAAATAGAAATAAAGAGCAGGCCATGAAAAATTAGCCAGCATTTCAAACTGTAGATTGATTTGATGAAACCATCCGCACGATTGCGAAAAAGGAATAGAACGGAACAAAGCGAGAAAAACTCGATAATGAGTATTTTTTCAACGATCCCCTTTGACAATCGCGGAGGTAAACAACTTCGCTCATTGAATCTAACTTATCTTTATTTTGGCTTTTTCCCCATTTTTTTTGCCACCATTTTTGACATTGCCAATAATACGAAAATCGACTTTTTATTTGAGATTGGCAGCCAAAAACTATCTTTTTGCAATCCAATTCAAGCATTCAATTTTCTATCGCTATCGGGTTGTCTCCTGTTATCGTTCGCAATTTTTTGGTGGCAAAAAAAGAGAACCCCTCGAGAAATGACAAGCGATCGACAAAACAAACTGCCATGTCCTCATTCCGATTGCGTGCAATTGTTAGAACTCCAACAAAAACTCAACGCCTCAGCACAACATACTCATTGGCTCGAAGAACGATTGCATTATCAATCGGTCATTACCTATCTCGGTCAGCTCAGTTTGACCGAAACCGAATTCGAGGTCGTGTTGCAAGAAGTCGCAAGAGCGATCGCCTCGACGTTGAACGTTGAATTTGTGGGAATTTTTGAGCTGCTCGATAACGAAAGTTCTTGTCTTCTCCAAGCAGGAATCGGCTGGCCCGAAGACTTCATCGGCTATGCCAAAATTTGGCTTTCTTCGTCTTCCCTTGCCGGTTACGCCATCGAGAAGCAAGAGATGGTTGTTTTTAGCGATCTTCTCGTTGAAACCCGCTTTCAGGCTTCCCCCTTGTTTCATAATGCCAAGATTGTTAGCGGTGCAAATTTGCCCATCCTCAAACCGGAAGGGACTTATGGAATGTTAGGGGCTTACTCCACGCGATCGCGGCAATTTGAGGGAAGCGATCTCGAATTTCTGCAAGCAATCGGCGAGATTGTCGCCGCAGCCGAGCAAAAACAGCAACAATTGGTACAACTCAACCTCTTCAAACGCGCCCTTGATGCAAGTAGTAACAGTATTGCCATTACCAACGCGATCGCGAACAATACCCCAATTATTTATGTCAACCCCAGTTTTGAAAACCTAACGGGGTACAAAGCCGCAGAAATTATCGGTCGGAGCAGCGATCGCCTTTATGCCTCGGCAAACCTCGAGAAACGCATCGACCCCAAAATTCGCCAAGAGATCGCTCGTGCCAAACTTTGCGGCTTAGAATATCATGCCGTTTTCCAAAACTACCGTCGCGACGGCACGCCTTATTGGAGCGAATTTTATCTCGCCCCGGTCCTCAATTCCCAAGGCTACCTCACCCACTACATCAAAATTCAAACCGATATCAGCGATCGCTACCTCGCTGAAATTGCCTTGCGAGAAAGCGAAGAACAGTTTCGCCTCGCCTTTGAACTCGCTCCCATCGGCGTATTTATTGCCAGTCTCGACGGGGATTACATAAGGGTCAACGAAGCCTTATGTCGGGCCTTGGGCTATTCTCGGCAAGAATTGTTACAAAAAAATCAAAGAGATCTCACCCATCCCGACGATCGCGCCGCCGATCTCGCCGTCAACCAACAACTTTTACTCGAAGAAACCGATCGCTTTCAACTGGAAAAACGCCTCCTTGCCAAAGACGGTCGGATTGTTTGCGCCCTGCTACAAGGGGTTGTTATTAAAGACGATAGCGGCATTCCCCGCCATCTCCTCGGACAACTGGTGGATATTAGCGATCGCAAGCGAGCCGAAGAAGCCCTCAAAACCAGCGAACGGCGGCTCGAAGGCATTCTCGCATCGATCGAAGACGTCGTTTGGTCGACCACCGCCGATGGATTCTTGCCCCTGTATCTCAATCAAGCCGCCGAAACCGTTTACGGTCGCCCCGTTGCCGAATTTTTCTGCAATCCCGAACTCTGGTTCGAGATCGTGCATCCCGAAGATCGATCGCGAGTTAAACGTCAAATGCAGATCTTAATGAGTACGGGACACTCAGAAATCGAATATCGCATTCTGCAACCCCGAGGAGAAACGCGGTGGCTCTACTGTCGCAGCCGTCTCGTCCGGGATGAAAATGGGCAAACCTGCCGCATTGACGGCATCAGCAGCGATATTACCGAACGCAAAGAAGCCGAAGCCCAATTGCGCCACAGCGCCTTTTACGACTCCCTCACGGATTTACCCAACCGCGCGGCCTTTATCGATCGCCTCTGGCATACCATGCGCCGTGCCAAGCGTCGGGGCGGTTATTTATTTGCCGTCCTCTTCCTCGATCTCGATTGGTTTAAAGTCATCAACGATAGTTTGGGTCACAGTATCGGAGATCTTCTCCTCGTACAGATGGCGCGACGCTTGGAAAGTTGCCTGCGCCCCAGCGACACTTTAGCAAGACTGGGCGGAGATGAATTTACTATTCTCCTCGAAGATCTCGAACAGTGTGAAGATGCTATCGAGATTACCGAAATTATTCTCGATAGCTTGCGATCGCCCTTCGATCTCGAGGGTCATGAAGTCTTTACCAATACCAGCATCGGGATTGCCTTTTCCCAAGTGGACTGTCAAGAGAGACACGAATCTTCTTGTTCGTCGATCGTGTACGATCGCCCCGAGGATTTTCTTCGGGATGCCGATATCGCCATGTATCGGGCCAAAGCTCTCGGAAAAGGTCGCTATGCTATCTTTGACAGCAAAATGCACGCTGGCGCCCTCGCCCGCTTGGAATTGGAAACCGATCTACGGCGATCTCTCGAACGAAAGGAGTTATTTGTTTGCTATCAACCAATTATCTCCTTAGCCACGGCGGACTTAATCGGTTTCGAGGCCCTATTGCGCTGGCAGCATCCCACAAAAGGCTTGATTTCCCCGGGGAAATTCATTCCCATTGCCGAAGAAAGCGGGGCGATCGTTCCCATCGGGGCTTGGATTTTAGAGCAGGCCACCCGACAATTACATCTCTGGCAAGAGCAGTTTCCCTATTATTCGTCCTTAACGATCAATATCAACCTTTCCGGCAAACAAATTCGCGAACCGACTCTAATCGATGCGATCGATCGCATCTTAGCGCAAACGAAGCTCGCGGGAAGATTTTTGAAATTGGAAATTACCGAAAGCATCTTAATGGAGAACGTCGAAGCCGCTACGCAAATGCTCTTAGCCTTGCGAAAACGACAGATTCAACTGTGTATCGATGATTTTGGTACGGGATATTCTTCCCTCAGCTATCTGCATCGCTTTCCCGTCAATACTTTGAAAATCGATCGCTCCTTTGTCAAGCGGATGCGACCCAACGGAAAGAATATGGAAATTATTCAAGCGATCGTCTCCCTAGCAGGTGCTTTGGGTATGGATGTGGTGGCAGAAGGCATTGAAACCGAGGCACAATTAACTCAACTCAAAGCCTTGGGTTGTCCCTTCGGTCAAGGTTATTTCTTCTTCCGTCCCCTCACAAAAAATGAAGTCGAAGACTTATTGAAGAAATAATTGCTCAAACAACTATTTTATGTTAATTTTATAATAAGATAAATTGGAAGAAATTAAATATTTTCAAACATAATTTCTTGAACAACTATGACAACTCCAAATCTCGACCCATCTCAAGCAGCTCGATCGATTAAACAACAGCACATAGAGGCCATTCTCAAAGTTCGGGAAACAACACTTCAGGAACTTGAAAAACGAAAGGAAGCGACTCGCCAAGCCTTGGAACAAGGGAGACAGATGGTTAACGAATATGCAGAAAATACCAAAAAATATAATGAAGATATACGATTGCAAAAGAAGAATGAAACAAAAGAAGTTTTAAAAAAAGAATATGAAAAACTTCAGAAAATGTTAGAGAGAAATGTAGATGAGATATACGAAAATGCCGAAAATATCTTAGATTCGTCCTCCCAAGCCTTTGATAAAGAGGTCGAATTTGAACATGCGATCAAATCTATTGAAGCTCGGATTCAAGATACCATGCAAAATCTTCGCGAGGAAGTTGAACAAAAAATATCGAGAACAAGGAAGATCGAGAATAAGGAGGAATGATTGAAAAGAAAGATGGGTGTTCCCCATCATAAAATAGTGACATGAGGTTTGGAGTTTATTGTTCCAAACCTCATTGTCTAACCAACTTATCTAATCCCCTGATGGAAAATCTTCAAGGATTTTCCCTGCTTCCGAACCCACTTTAGCAAATGTATCGACAGCCTTGTTTACGATCCCTTGAGCTTCGGCAATAACGGGAGAGTATTGAGCTAAATTAGTTTCAGGATTCTGAACAATTTTTTCCATTGAAACTCCAACTACTGCTTGAACCATCGCCATTATACCTCGCTGGTAATCCGTTACATCCTGTATGGCAATTGACATTGATAGCGCCACAGATTGATAGGCTTTTCCCGCACCTTCTCGCTTAATTGTTGTGGGTTCGAGATTGGTTTGATTAATAAACTCAATGCTGGCTTGAACTGGCTGTGGATTATTCATAATTATGATTTCAATCATCAAGATTATAATAAGATATTTTCACTTAAAAACGTGAAAATAAATCGGGAAAATCGAGCGACTTTTCGAGCCAGTGATTTGAGAGTTAAGACTAATTACTGACTAATGAAAATCCCTCGACAGACAACGAAAATTACTACAGCTATTTAATGCTGCATTCCATTTTGGACACACATTTCATTGTTTCTCTGGATTTAGAAGAAATTGAGCATTTGAGGAACTCTCTACGGATTTACTGATTGATTTCCTAATGCCATAATGCGCTGACAAGCTGTCGCAACAACAGCAGAATTAATCTGCTGCATTCCATTTTGAGTAGTAACGGCATTTTGCATTGACAAACTGGTGGAATGAGCCATAGTTTGATAGACTAATCCCATCGACTGAGCCGGAGCTATGGCTAAAACACTTGCATTTATTTGTGTAATTGAGTCGGTAATTTGAGGATTAACCTTATCAGGTTCTGTTGAATTTTCTGATTCTTGTGTCATGATGAATCTTCTTTGTTCCGTCTCCTATATTGAGCGATCGTAATCCCGAGAGTCAATGGCTAAGATCGATGTTTCTCTAGGGCTTGAATAACAAATGCGAATATGTCTGGGTTGTGGTTCGAGCCTAAAGGGCAAACCGTGCCGAAGATACGTTGTAACTGTTGGCTGGTTAATGTTTGATGCTCTACAGTGAGTTTGTTTTGGAGATCGATCGCGTCTCGTGCAGCTTGACATGAGATTTGAATCATAGTCGTATGATGGTTGGCCACTCCCATCGCCAACGAATTTTCTGTAGTTGCTGCATTTTCCCCTAGCAATTCCTCTTGAAGAACCTCTCCTTCTGGAAGTTTGTCTTCAAGAATTTCGTACTCTACCTCAATAGAGTCTTCTGCTAAGTCGGAAGCATTGACAGAACGCTCTCGATCGCGCGGTTCGATAGTCACGATATTTTCCTCTTGAAGAATTTCACCTTCTGAAATTTCTTCTGCGGGAATTTCGTACTCTACCTCGATAGCGTCTTCTGCTAAGTCGGAAGCATTGACAGAACGCTCTCGATCGCGCGGTTCGATAGTCACGACATTTTCCTCCTAGTTGAAAATATTTTTACAATGGCTCGGGGATCGAGAGCGATCGGTCAATCTGAAGAACTTGACGCGAAACGTGAATTAATTAACCATTTCTGAGAAAGTGTCAGACTGATACGTTCATCTGCATCAAATCCTTTGGACTTGTTGGGAGCACCTTGAACAATTCCATTTAATTGGGGCATGAGATTTTTCCTCTTTAAGAATCGTTTTGGCCATGGCTAACTGGACTTCCCAGTTTGAATGCTCGAGCGATCGTGAAAGTTGCGATCGCGACAAATTGATAGACTTGATTCAATTGACGATTAAACGATCGCCCAATCGTCAATTGGTTCTTCGAGATTCAATCGCACTTCCTCGGAAATGCGATCGTGAATTCTCAACGTTTTAGCTTTCTTTGAAGGCTTTAGCTACAGTAAGTAATGTGGTCAACATTGAACCCGTATCGGAACGATTAATTTTAGATTCCGCAACACCCATAGCAAGAGTATCGATGGAACACAACAAACTCACCCCTTGAGTCGTTGTGGTCTGATGAAGAATATTGGTTTGTTGTTGAGAGGTCACGGCATTTTGGGCCGACAGACTCAGAGATTGGGAAATCGTTTGGTACAGATTGCTCAGGGAGAGAGCGGGAGACT
>JAGHZQ010000042.1 GCA_017746715.1 Cyanobacteria bacterium SBLK | reverse complement strand
GTGGGAGCAAGAACCTACAAAGCGCTAGAGGCAGCAATTGAATTCGCAATTTCACAAGTTACTCAAGAAGATATTCACAATTGGTTTACCCATTGTTGTTACTGTACCTCATCATTTTGAGAAACGCTATATATTGATTAATCTGGCGATCGCAATTCAATATTAGAAGCGAAGCAGACAGAAATTGAGCGGCGATCTCATTCTGCAAATGTAGGGATCGTTTTTTCCTTGAATGGTTGCAAATTTTAGCAATAATAAGCGCACCAAATATTCAATAAATTGGTGCGCTAGAGTTGACCCAATCGCGATCGCCATCTAGTCGCAAACTTCGTTACGTTTCTTGTTTTTAAGCGCAACTCCAAAACCGGCTGCTACCAAGAGACTGAGAATTCCTGCAGGTTCCGGTACTGTCTCCTGAACTGGCGTTGCATCAAGTGTAATTTCAGTGAGAAGAAAATTCCCGTTTCCCGGAAACCCGGGACCGTTGTTTGCCAATGTTGGATGCTCTAGAGCTTCGAGTCTGAGACCCGTTATATTGTCGATGGTTGTTGAATAGTTGAGAGTATACGTGCCTGTAGCGGCAACAGTTCCGCCAGCAAGAATGCTGTCATCTCCCAGTGTCGTGAAAGTCATCCCGCTCGGGCCGGTAACGATCGCATTGTCGAGGACGCTCCAATTTGCCGTAACATCTCCATTGGTGCCCAATCCATCCGCAAAAGTACTGCGATCGTCAGTCGTCACGGATAAACGGAAACGTCCGAGCAAATGTCCGGGATTGCTATGTAAAAAGTGCATTGAAATCGCCAGATTTCCTGCTGCTACGTCTGTTTCAGTTTCCCAAACGGCGGTTTCGCTGAATGAGTTTTGAACATCGGGAGAACGAGCGATCGCCCAACCATTCGGATCGCCAAAATTTCCATCGACTGCTTGAGCGGGTGTGAATGGACCGCCAAAAAGCTGTTGAGAAAAGGTTGCAGTGCCATTTTGCAGGTTGATAGTAGCAGCACTAGCATTCTCGGGCTGGAAACTTATCAGGGAAGCAAAAGAGAATACAAAAAGAGAATTTAAAAGAAAGCAAGATTTTTGCATTTTAGCCTCATCAAAATTAAAGTAATAAAAAGTAATCGCTAGATATGAAGCTGGATTTTGTTATCACTTCATGCCACTGCTTTTGTAAAAATATTAACCTAAACCTATTTTTTTTTGGGAATTTTTTAATATTTCTTAATCTTTAAGTGTATTTTGTGACAATGCTTATAAAAAACAGGCTTGCAATATCAAGAGTAAGATCTTTGATTTTCTCTTGCTATTAATAAATAAAGATGATTTTGTCATATTTTTCTCATTTAAAAATGGCAAGAAACGCCCATTTTATCACTTTTTAACAGGAACGATCGGGAACTCCATCCCAAAGCGATCGCTACCCCCGCTAGCAAACCCCCAACCCGAAAACCGATCGCCTCGAACAATCCCTTGTAGGGCGGGGTACCTATTCTGATAGACTTTTCCTTGGGATGAAGGCATTGCGCCCGAGCACCCCTCAACCGTTTAAAAAAAGAGGATAGTTCCGTGGAAAGTACGCTCGGATTAGAAATTATTGAAGTGGTCGAACAGGCTGCCCTTGCTTCCGCCAAATGGATGGGGAAAGGCGAAAAAGATACTGCCGATGAAGTTGCCGTAGAAGCCATGCGCGAACGCATGAACCAAATTCACATGCGCGGACGCATCGTGATCGGTGAAGGGGAACGAGACGACGCACCCATGCTCTACATTGGTGAAGAAGTGGGGATCTGTACCCGCGAAGATGCTAAAAACTATTGCAACCCCGATGAATTGGTGGAAATCGATATTGCTGTCGATCCTTGCGAAGGCACCAACCTCGTCGCTTACGGGCAAAATGGTTCGATGGCAGTTTTGGCCATTTCCGAAAAAGGCGGACTTTTTGCCGCACCGGACTTCTATATGAAGAAATTAGCCGCACCTCCCGCCGCTAAAAATCACGTTGATATCAATAAAACTCCCACCCAAAACCTGCAAATTCTCGCCGACTGCTTAGAGCGATCGATTGACGAATTAGTCGTGATCGTGATGGATCGCTCTCGTCACAAAGACTTGATTGCAGAAATCCGAGGGGCGGGGGCGCGAGTACGCCTGATCAGTGACGGCGACGTATCTGCGGCGATTTCCTGCGCTTTTGCGGGAACCAACGTCCACGCTCTCATGGGTATCGGTGCTGCTCCTGAAGGCGTAATTTCCGCTGCTGCAATGCGTTGTTTGGGAGGACACTTCCAAGGACAATTAATTTACGATCCCGAAATTGTCAAAACCGGACTCATTGGGGAAAGCAAGGAAAGCAATCTCGAGCGTCTCGCATCAATGGGCATTACCGACCCCGATCGCGTCTACAATGCCGAAGAATTGGCCAATGGCGAAACCGTTCTCTTTGCAGCTTGCGGAATCACCCCCGGCACTCTAATGCAAGGAGTTCGCTTCTTCCATAATGGCGCTCGCACGCAAAGTCTGGTTATTTCCAGCCAGTCGCAAACCGCTCGCTTTGTCGATACGATTCACCTGTTCGATCGCCCCAAATATTTGGAATTGCACTAATTTGATGGGGGAATGGGCAATGGGGAATCAGTAATGGGTTTCCTCAAGCCCAAACCCACCCCCTAACCGTTAAGTATTGTGTAGCAAATGATAAATTAAGTCAGCGAAACCCTGAAAATAAAGCAGATACAGGCAAAGAAATTTTAAGAAGTATTTATGAATATTGCAGTCGTCGGCTTGAGCCATAAAACCGCCCCCGTTGAAGTTCGCGAAAAAGTCAGCATTCCCGAAGCTCAACTCGAACAAGCGATCGCTCATATAAAAACCTATCCCCATATCGAAGAAGTTGCCATTCTCAGCACGTGCAACCGCCTCGAAATTTATTTTATTACCAGCGAAAGCGAACCCGGAGTCGTAGAAGTAACGCAGTTTCTCGCAGAGATTAGCCAAATTATCCTGCCTCGGTTGCGCCGCCATCTCTTCGTTCTCCTTCATGAAGATGCCATGCGTCATTTAATGTGGGTTGCCGGTGGACTAGATAGTTTGGTCTTGGGAGAAGGACAGATTTTAGCGCAGGTGAAAACGACCCACAAGCTGGCACAAAAACATAAAGGTTTGGGTAGATTGCTCGATCGCCTCTTCAAACAAGCGATCGCGGCAGGAAAGCGAGTTCGCAGCGAAACCAATATCGGCACGGGAGCCGTATCCATCTCCTCGGCGGCGGTAGAATTGGCGAAAATCAAAGCTGAAGATCTGACAGACAAGCGAGTCACCATTGTTGGAGCGGGAAAAATGGCGCAATTGCTGGTCAAGCATTTGCTCTCGAAAAAGGCAGATAACATCACCATTGTCAACCGTTCTCAAAAGCGATCGCAAACCCTTGCCAAACAATTTCCCGACGCTAATTTAATTTTGCGTCCTCTCGATGAGATGATGGATGCGATCGCCAACTCCGATATTGCCTTCACCAGCACTGGAGCAACCCAGCCCATTTTAGACCGCGCTAAATTAGAGGCACATCTCGCCCCTGGACAACCGTTAATGCTCGTCGATATCTCGGTTCCCCTCAATATTGATGCAGATGTCAAAGATTTGAATGGCATTCAACTTTATAACGTAGACGACTTGAAAGCCGTCGTCGCGCAAAACACCGCCCAACGCCGTCAAATGGCTCGAGAAGCCGAGAAATTATTAGAAGAAGAAGTGGTAGCTTATGAAGTCTGGCGGCGATCGCTCGAAACAGTCCCCACCATTAACTGCCTGCGTCGCAAGATCGAAGATATTCGCGAACAAGAACTCGAAAAAGCCCTCTCCCGCTTGGGAACGGAATTTGCCGACAAGCACCAAGAAACTATCGAAGCCCTCACTCGCGGCATTGTCAATAAAATTCTTCACGATCCGATGGTACAACTCCGCGCCCAACAAGATATCGAAGCTCGCCGCCGCGCCATTCAATCCTTGCATTTATTGTTTAATCTCGACACGGGAGAACAATATAGTTAAACCCTTGCAACAATGATGTTGCCAAAGACTCGCGCAAAATACGGAAAATCCATCGTTCTGGCAATTGTTGGCAGCGATCGCTTAACGCATTATTTCCTAAAATAGAAAGGAACTCCCTCGGTTCTTTTTTGTCAATTTGTTCGTCTCGATTTGTGAATTTTGAGACAGATTTGAACCCTCGGAAATGAAAGCAAGGAGAGTCAACAATGCGATCGCCCTCCCACGGTAACAGTTCGTTTCTCATCGGTTTTGCATTTGCCGCCTTCTTCGTCGCAATGCCCCAGATACCCGCCCGGGCTGGCGGCTTCCAAGATGCGCCTCCCCCTCCAGGCGCGCCTCCCAATACCCGAGGGGCGGGAGCGCGTCCCGGACTGTGCGGCGACGAACCCATTCGCCAAAAAATGTTTGCCTTGCTTCCTCCCAGCAATACCTTGAGAACGGTCTCTGGGAATCCTACCCTTTATATTTCCATGCCGGCAATCCAAAATAAGGCACTCACCTTTGAGATTCTCGACGATCGCGAAGATTTGGTCTATGAAACAACCTTTTCTCTCGAAAATACCCCGACCGGCATTCTCAAAATCGAAGTTCCCGAAGAAGTGAACCTCAAACCCAATACCATTCACCAATGGGCAATTTTAATCCGCTGCAATCTGGATAATCCTGCCGTCGATGAAGAAATCAAAGGATTGATGCAACGGCTGGAAGTTGCTCCACCAGCAAGCGGAAGCCCGCTCGATCGCGCCAACTATTATGGGGAAAATGGCATTTGGCAGCAAGCCTTCGAAGGATTTTGGGAGTTGCGAGATTCTCATCGCCAAGCATGGCTGGAATTCCTAAAATCTGTCAAACTAGAGTCCTATGCCGACGCGACAATGATTAATTAAGCCAAGATGCAGCAGAGGGTTCGATCTCTAATTTGGAAATGGCGAGGAGTCTCGATCGCGACCCCCATTGCCGCGATCGCCACCATCACCCTGCGAATGTCGGGGGTGTTAGAACCTTGGGAGTTGGGGGCATTCGATATATATCTGCGCTTGCGTCCCCCCCTCCCCCCCGACGAACGCATCGCTATTGTCGGCATAGACGAAACAGACTTGCAACAACAAGAAGCCGTCATCTTATCCGATCGCGTCTATGCCGATCTCCTGACCAAACTTGCAGCCATGAAACCCAAAGCGATCGGGTTGGATATGTATCGCGATGTTCCCGTAGAACCGGGTCATGAAGAATTAAATCGCGTTTTTGCCGAGAACGATCGCATCATCGGTATTCAAAAAGTGCTGGGGGACAGCGATCGCGAAACCATTCCCCCCCCTCTCGTTCTCAAAGAGAAAGGCAAAGTCGGCGCCAATGACACGATCCAAGATGCGGACGGGCGCGTGCGTCGGGGATTTGCCTACGTTGCCGATCGCGATGACAATATTATTACCAGTTTTTCGGCTTTTTTAGCACAGCTTTATCTCGAACCCGAGGGAATCACTTTAGAGCGATTAGCAACAGGTCAGTGGCGTTGGGGCAAGACCATTTTAAATCCCGTACAGTCCTATACGGGGGGTTATATCAGGGCGAGGACGGGAAGGGGGTTTCAAGTTCTCATCGACTATCGCGGCGATCGCGATTATTTTGAGACCGTTCCCCTACGAGATATTTTGGAGGAAAAAGTCCCTCGAGATTGGGGACGCGATCGCATTATTCTCATCGGCGCGCTCGGGGAAAGTGCCAACGATTTATTTCTCACGCCCTTTAGTAGCGGTATTTTGGGTACTGCCCGACCCAGTGCGGGGGTAGAAATTCACGCCCAACTCGTATCTCAGTTCATTCGCGGTGCATTAGAAGGTGCTCCTCTCTTCAAAACCTGGCCCGAATGGATGGAAATCCTTTGGTTGACGGCTTGGTGTTTCTTGGGGGCGGGGTTGAGCTGGATGGGGCGCTATGGCATTGAAAACCAAGGAAGCGACGCTTTGAGCAGTCGCTTGCGAGAGGTGGCGATCGCCCTCGGTACGGCTGCGGTGTTGTTTGGCGGCGCTTACTTTGCCCTCTTATGGGGCTGGTGGATTCCCGTCATTCCGCCTTTTTTGGGATTTAGCGGCGCAACTTTACTCGTTACGGCTTATGTAGCGCGCAATGCCGGGAAAATTCGCCAAACCTTCGGGCGCTATCTCAATGATGCCGTGGTCGAGAACTTATTGGAAAGTGCAGAAGGCTTAAAGTTGGGGGGAAAGCGACAAAAAATCACGATTCTCACTTCCGATTTGCGGGGCTTTACAGCGATTTCAGAACGGTTGCCCCCGGAAACGGTAGTCGATATTCTCAACTGCTTTTTACAGACCATGCTGGGGATTATCAGCGACTATGGCGGCATGACCAATGAGTTAATGGGCGATGGAGTTTTGGCCTTTTTTGGCGTGCCGACAGTGGGAGAAAATGATGCGAAAAATGCAGTTGCTTGCGCGATCGCCATGCAATTAGCCATGGATGCAGTGAACGAACAGATGGAGCAAAATCACTGGCCGGCGTTGGAAATGGGGATCGGAATTAATACGGGAGAATGCGTGGTGGGAAATTTGGGTTCGGATTTGCATACGGAATATAAAGCCGTTGGCAGTCATGTTAATTTAACCTTTCGCATTGAAAGTTATACCACCGGAAGCCAAATTATGATTTCCGATTATACCCTCGAGGAAATTGGCAAAGAATTTGTTGAAATTGCTGCCGAACAAATCATTCGCCCGAAAGGAGTCATGCGAAATCTTTCCATCTATCACATTGTGAGAGTCAAAGAACCTTTTAATCTGACAATCCCCCAACGGGAAGAGATATTTTGCCAGCTTGTCGAACCGCGATCGCTGCGTTATTTAATTGTTGCCGGGAAACAGGTGGGCGATCGCTTTTATCAGGGCGAAATCCGAAAATTATCCCCCAAAGCTGCCATTATTAAAATTACGAAAGATGAGGAAGGCAGTTTGCCCGAACCCATGACAAATTTAAAGTTAAATTTCCGCACTTCTGACACGGGAGAGTCCGAGGGAACGGGAGATGATGTTTATGCTAAAGCGATCGCAGTCGATCTCGAAAAACGAGAATTTACCGTTCGTTTTACCTATCGATCGCCGAGTATGGCGGAAATGTTAAAAGCATTGTACGAATCAACACCGTCTTTGTTCCAATAATGCTGTTAGGGGAGATCTCGCCAGAGAAAAAAACTATTGACTCGAGTAACTGTTCGTGATTCGACCCGCACAAAATAAATATTGGTAGTAAGTACTGGCAATTTTGCCACCATCGGGAGAGAGGCGATCGATGCCAATGCCATTGCGTCCTTTCTCTTTGCCAGAACTGTGAATGTATTGCCCCTCTCCCAAAGAAAGAGCAACATGATTGACTCGTTTTGTTTCTTTAAAAAAGATTAAATCGCCCGCTAACAATTCCTCAAAAGCAACTTTTTCGCTAAAGGCTTCTTGTTGATAGGAATCCCTCGGAATCCAAATTCCCGAAGCCGCAAAAGCTGCTTGCATTAACCCCGAACAATCATAATTAGGGGCGACGGTTCCCCCCCAGAGATAATGATGAGGGGTTGCCATTGCTGCCTTGGTAAAGGCGATAATATCGGGAATGCAAGCCGCGATCGCCTCGCGAGACATTGCTTGAGGAACATAAGGAGAAGGAGCCGGATAAAGGCGATCGCCTCTCTTGCAAGGCAACCAAGCCATATAATCATCTTCGCACAGGCAAATTTCCCAAGCCGCCTCTTTCTGTCGTAAAATTCTCAAATGCCTGCCTTTTGCTGCTTGCGTTGCCAATCCGTCGCAATGAGGAGAATTGTACAGATCGAGATTTGTTTGACATAAATATTCACCCGTTGCCGAAGCCGGCACATACACAGAAAACTCAGACATTGCGACTCATTGAATTGATTATTGATAATTGAATTATGCCTTTCTTCCAAAAAAACGAACAACTCGAACAAATCGGCTCGAAAATTTTAGAGACGACATGGAAAAAATTTCCCCATTTGGCTCGCAATCAAATTGCCCTCACGTGGATTGTGTACGACCCCCCCGTATTCGTCAATACTGGCGGGGCGCTTTCCTACGAGGAATTTTGGCATTATCCGGTACGGGGATTCAATTATCGTGGGGTCGAACGCATCTATCCCGCCAGTGTTGTTAAATTGTTTTATCTGGTGGCAATTTTTGAATGGCTGGAAAAAGAGATGGTCAACGGTTCGCCGGAACTCGATCGCGCCATTCGGGATATGATTACAGAATCGAGCAATGATGCCACGAGCTTAGTTGTCGATATGTTAAGCGGCACTACAAGCGGTCCGGAACTCTCCTCAGAACCTTTTACCACTTGGCAATATCAACGCAATATTGTCAATCGCTACTATCAATCTTTGGGTTGGCAAGAACTCGAGACGATCAATGTCAACCAAAAAACTTGGGGAGACGGTCCCTACGGCAGAGAACGGGTGTTCGTTGGGGAAACGCTGGAAAATCGCAATATGTTAACCGCGAATGCCGTAGCGCGTTTATTTCACAGTATCGTTGGAGGGGTGGCCGTGTCGAGCGATCGCTGCAAAACTATGATGAAGTTCCTCCGTCGCAGCCTCGAGCCGATGGAATTGCTTCCGGGAGACGAAAATCAAGTACAAGGGTTTTTAGGAGAAAGTTTGCCCCCGCAAGCAAAACTTTGGTCGAAGGCGGGTTGGACTTCTCGGGTGCGCCACGATTGTGCTTATATTGAAGTGCCAACCATGCCCCCTTATCTTTTAGTCGTCTTTACCGAAGGCAAATCCCAGGCCCAAAATCGCGAGTTATTGCCCTTTGTTTCCGCACAAATTTTCGCTGCCATTCAAGAGGGTAAAACAGCAATGGGGATGTAAGCGCTCAATCATTATTGGGGAGTTCGATATTTGATATAACATCGGGATAGCGTCCTTGTTCGTCCCAAATGACCCAACCTTGACGCTCTCTCGTTCTATCCACATCCAGCACCACAAAGAAATCGGGTCCGCGAAAGTCCTTATTTTTGACCTGCGATCGGCTGAAATAAAGGAACATATTTCCCCCAGCAAAATAATCATCGCGTCCGCGATATGCCTCGTGTAGGGATTCGATTTTGACAGACATGGCGAGTTTTCCGTGGTTTCTCCCATCCTATTAATTTTGAGGGCGATCGCATCTCGTCTGGCATTGCCTTCGGTCGTGCGATCGCTTCGTTGCGATTCAATCGACAAAAAACTTTCAAAGAATTATCATGAAATAATGCGATCGCGCTCATAAAAATTATGGCTGAGGAGTTACAAATAAAAATGCAATTTAATCTAACCGAACTTGCCAATCGATATCGATCGGATAAAGGAACAGAATATTTTGACAAACATGGGTATACTCTGATCTATGAACCATTATTTGAACCTCTTAAAACTAAATCTATTGTTTTTTTAGAAATAGGATTGTGTATTGGAGGACCTGAATTTGGAGAACATCTTTTAGACCGTGTTCCTACTGATATGCCATCCATTCGGATATGGACTGAATATTTTGAGAATGCTAATATCTACGGTTTTGACATCAATAACTTTTCTCACCTAGAATCTGAATTTGAGAACTTTGAATTTATCCAAGGCGATCTAAGTTCTCAAAACGATCTGATGAATTTAATTCAAATAACGACCCAAAAAGAACAACAACAAAGTCCAATGGTTTATGATATTGTCTTGGATGACGCATCTCATGCCTCTTTTCATCAACAACAAGCATTTTCTATCTTATTTCCTTGTTTAAAATCAAAAGGATTATACATTATTGAAGACTTGAACTGGCAAAGTCCAAGCTATGAGGAGAAATTACCTAATATTCCTAAAACTCTAGATTTATTGCTCCAATTAAAACAATCTCAGAATAAGCTGGAGAGCATACCAGAAAATTATTTTTTTAGAGAATTAATTTTATCTTTCCTCGATGAAATTGATTCTATCGAGTTGTACTGCGATCGAAAACTCGCTGTCATTAAGAAATGTTAACAGGAAAATTTTAAATAATAATTGGCTGCCAATACCATACTTGCATTTAAGAAATTTTCAAGTTAATTTTTCTAAATTAATTCAAGAACTGCGTCAATTCATCACCGATTTTAACTCTAGATTATTCTAGATTATTGCAGTAAACCTTCACGCAGCAGCGTTTCTAGGGAAGGAAATAAGCGATCGGGTTCAATTCCTTCCAAATGTAACGTGCCTTGTTCTTCTGGAATCCAAACAACAGCATTTTGATATTGTGCAATCTCTCGATTAAAACGAGAAATATCTTCAATATCCCATTCATTCCTGAGTGATTTTCCAAAGATAACTAAAGACTGAATAAATTGAACGATACTAATCAGTATGCAATCTTCTTTTTGCTTAGTATTGGGCATATCAAGCCGAGGATTGGGATTAACGATCTGGGCAAACTTTTGCCAACCCTGTTGAGTGCTACTCAAAATAGGATTGCAATAGCCCGTCGAACCTAACTGTTGACAAACTCGTTTCCAACGAATAGCATATTCTCCAGACAATATCCATATTTGACGGATGCAAGCCTCGTAAATCTCTCGAGCGACTCGAGATTGAGGAACGAGAGGCCAATTTTCTTTCTCTATCTTAGTACAAAAGTAAGGAAGAAGACTATTGATTCCAGCCATGACCATTTCATTATTTCTACCTACTTTAGCCATCTTCAAGAAATCCCATTCAATCTCTGGTGCTTCCGCCAAAGGATAAAATAGGTACTCGGGTAATAAATATTGCTTAAAATCTGTAATATCTCCATCAACTTTAACCAACCAGTCATCCGGCTGCATGATATTTTCCAGAGCCAAGTAAGCTATTCCAGACATCATCGAAAAACCTAGACCAAAATTCAAATCTGGCAAATCCAAAATTCCTAAGAGCTTGGGAAAATTAAAACGTTCTTTCATTTTGGCTGCGGAAATAAGACAGACCCCCCTAGAAACAAGAGTCTCTTTAATTGTTTCATGCAAGCCGTTATTAACAATAAAAATATTTTCAACACCAACATAATCCGCTAAAATAGAGATTATCTCTTCAATCATAGGGGCAATATTAGCTTGCAGTTCGCGCATCGGGATCAGAATTTTGACGCGATCGCTCCTCAGATAATTTTTAATTCGATCCTTTGCTGCCAATACCTCTTCTAAAGAAGGTTGAAAGACATCCTTCTGTAAAAGTTGGTACAATGTTCCACTAAACTCGGAATCTTGATTGGCAAATGCTCCAGCCGATCGCTCTCGAGCAACCCCGCCAAATGCTATCATTTTAAGTTGTTCTTCGCCCTGACGCGATTGCAAAAATTGTTGCCCGTCTGACATTTTAATATTTCCTTTCCTCATACAGGCCGGTAAGAAGTTTCAGAAACCGAGGATTTCCGGTTTCTGAAGCCTCGAGCTAGATTAAACCCACAGCACGGAACACCTTATAGGAGCCGAATGCGACGACGGTCAAAGCCAATAAAATCCCGATGTAAGCAGCTACAGCCATTGAAAATCTCCTTTTTTGAGCAAACGATAGGGTTCATTGTATCGTTTTGTTGCTTTTTTTCGGCGATCGCGACTCCCCTTCTTTCTTCTCCACGAAAGCGATCGCCCTAAAAATCAAAACGGATATTCGACTTCACGATCGGAAATACGCTTGTTTTTACCACTTTGGCAATCCCTTCTTTTTCTTCCTTTTTTTTCAAGGCTTTAATTTGTTGTTGGAGTTCGTCCACTGCCTCGGAATATTGCCATGTTTTACGACTGGAGAGGGAAATTTTCCCCAAATCCATTTCGATCGACTTGCCTTCCTCGCCGTATTCTTCCACAAACGAGACTGTATTAGCCTTGAGCAGTTCTTCTTCTGCCTTTAAGGATTTTATCATCGCCCGAATTTCTAGCAAGCGCTTGGCGGACTCCTCGGAATTCATACCAATAGGGATAATAGGAGGGCGCTGGGGACGATGTTGGTCATTCATAGGAGGATCGAGGAGTTGAATCCACTGTTTTTCGGCTTCGAGGAGTTCATTTCCCACCGTCGGTGCTTGCCAGTAAGCAAATTCCGTCACATCGCGATCGCCAAATTCCTCCCATTTCTCCGGATCGCTGCTGGGATATTCAGTCAGGCGATCGCGCAATTTGTCAGCTTTTCCCACATAATGACAGCGTTTTGCCGCATCAAGGGCAAAATAAACGGCGGGAATTAAACCCACCCGCGAAACGTCAGCGATCGCAACTGTTGAAAAAGCATAAATATCTTGCGGTTTAAAGGCTGCTATTTCAATCGCACTCATATCATTCTCCCTAAATCCACATCATTCAGATAAAAATAATTCTATAAGTTATTTTGTGGGTTGATTCCCTGCCGTCGCTCTACACGATACAATTCTTAAAATAATTCGATCGCAAACGGGATTTTAAAATCGTGTTAAAAAAATTAGCATTGTTCTGTTCTCTGATTCTCTTAGTTGTCGCGACCTTTACCCTGACCGCTGCGCCTGCTGCGGCTGAAGATTACACGATTAAAATGGGGGCAGATAACGGGATGCTCAAATTCGTTCCCGATGCCCTCAACGTCAAACCCGGAGATACGGTCAATTTTGTCATGAATAAACTAGCCCCTCATAATGTCGTTTTTAACAAAGGACCTGAAGGTGCAGATTTAAAGGAATTTACTTCAAGCAAGTTGTTATTTTCCCCCGGACAAACTTATAGCGTGACTTTTCCTCAAGAAATCCCCTCGGGAGTCTATCAATATTACTGTCAGCCTCATCGAGGGGCGGGAATGGTTGCCAGCATTACCGTTGAATAAGATTGCCAACCCCAGAGACATAGAGAAACCGCATCTCTCCGTGTCTCTGTAACGAACCATTAACGCCGATTCCCCGGAACTCGTCCTCCTTCATCGTTGCTTCCCCCATGAGGGCTAGAATTACCGGGATCGCATCCTTCCGAACCATTGCCGATCCCTCGAACGCAATTTTGCTAATTGTCAGGTGGGGTATTGACGTTACGAGTTGGTGTTGTTGTCGTGCTGCGATTGATAGCAGGGAGGGGAATCCCTTCGACCCCCTCGAGGCTAATCGCATAAGGAGAAGCGATCGCTTCGGCTTTGCCAGAACTGACCAAGGCTTGATAGAGATAGGCCGCCATATCGGCGCGGGTTGCGGTTTGCGTCACGTTCAAAGAGCGCACGTTGGGATAGTTGACCAGCATTCCTCTCATGGCCGCGATCGCAATGACGGATCGGGCTTCAGCCGGGACGAAGTTCGCATCGTTAAACAAGCTGAGAATCTTCCCGATAAGGTCAGGGGTACTGTCGTAAGAATAGCCCAATCCTTGCGTTAAAGCCGTCAGAATATCCAAGCGACTCATGGGACTATCGGGATAGAAACGAGTGCCTCGAGGGGAGAGAAAGCCCATTTGGTAAGCCGTTTGCATGGCTTCATGACCCCAGTGGGTGCGGGGAACGTCGCTAAAGGAGATCGCGTCGCGGGTGGGTTCGCTATCGTTAAAGGCTTTGGCGATCGTAGCGGCAAATTGAGCGCGGGTGACGTTGTTTTCCGGGAGGAAGCGACCGTTAGGAAAGCCTTTAATAATCCCGGATTCGAGGAGTTGAGAGATGAAATTTGCCGCCCAATAAGTCGTATTGAGATCCTGAAACTGGGCGAGTTGATAGGAAGAGGCGATCTCCGTACCCGAGTTAGAAAATTCTAAAGCCGGATCGTTGAAATCGGGATAAGGTAAGGTGGGAATTGCTTCCAGTTCCGAAAAAGAAAATTTGCCATCTCCGGGGTTGAGTGAAGGGGCATCGGGGAGATTTTCCGGCGGTGCTTGATAGGCGTTGGCGACGGGAACGGCAAGAGTGCTGGTGAGAATCGCGCCTGTTGTTGCGCGAGTCATCAATTTTAATCGGTTCGTCGGTTTCATAGGGCGAGTTTCCTTCCCAAACAATGGATTTCACCTCCCCTATACAACAGAAATAACCTCGATCCGGTCGATTAAATTAGGATTGTTTTTTGCGATTGCGAAGCCAGCGTTTTTCTTTGTGTCTTGCCAGTTCTTTCCGCTTGCGTTTTTGGGCGGGCGTTTCAAAGTGGCGATGCTTTTTCATATCGCTGAAAATGCCCGCCCGAGATACTTTTCGCTTAAATCGGCGCAATGCTGATTCTAATTGCTCGTTTTCACCAAGAACAACTTGGGCCATTCAATACTCTCCTACTTTCTTTGTTTGCAAATCAATAGATATAAAATAGGCTATCAAATAGACAAAAATAGCCTCAATCTATATCCTCTAACCTAATTGTTAGCTCTAGTTTTGCCGTTAAAGCTTAATCGCGATCGCCTCGATATGAGAAATTGCGCTCGAAATTGCGATTAGAACTGCGGGGTTCTCGGGGTTTGGCTTTGTTTGCTTTTAACGTGCGACCCATCCATTCCGCACCATCTAGATTATCGATTGCCTTTGCCTCGTCATTTTCTGCTTCCATATCGACAAAACCAAAGCCTCTTTGTCTTCCCGTTTCGCGATCGACGGGCATTTTCACTCGCTTGACAGAACCATATTCTGCAAAAATACTCTGTAAATCTTCCTCTGTTACCTCATAGGGAAGATTTCCCACATACACTGTCATGGCTTACCTCGCGAATTAATTGAATAAGTAGAGATTGGAATTCGGAAGACAGCCTTTGGCTAATACTCAATCGGAAAATCCCTAAGACTAGCAATAACTCAGCCACCGATACTCATTCTCATTTTCTATCATACGACAAGATCGCACTTCAACATTCCATAACGGCGCGATCGCCGCCTTCCTTCTATTTGACATTATCAATTTACCCACAATTAACCCGCCCTTGCACTAAATTTTAACTTCAAATTTAGCACCGACTCGGGCGGGTTTCAATCGAACGACTGTAATGGAAAATATTTTGAGCTTGTCTGAACTAAGGTTTACTTGACTCAACCAATTCTTCTGGAGAAATTTCTCTAGCAATTTCTCTAGCAATTTCTCTACCAATTTCTCTACCAATTTCTCTAGCAATTTCTCTTTGGACGCAATCCTACCGGTTAATTCAGCATCAGAACGCCTTTTCGGGTGCGACGAGGGCGGTTATTATTCTAACTGTTATTTCCTTAATAATAAACCCATAATAACAAACTTATAACAATAACTCAATTTAGAACGCGAATATTTGTCAAAGCGTTACTGCTAAAGTTTGACTATCAAAGTTTTATGACCAAGTTTAACAACAAGGAATCCGCTTCTTTGATTGCCGATGCCGTATCTTCAGATCGAGTCTTTAAAATCGAGTTTTCTAGACGGATCGAGATATTGGCTTAAAGATATTGGTTGGGGAGATGGCTAGATTTAGATGAGCTAAATTCACAAGTCTAGATTCACAAGTCTAGATTCACCATCTTAGATTGATAAGGGGGAGATGCAGATTTTATCAATCTCATCCTTATTTCGAGGGGTTCAGCCTCGCTGCATCTGGTTTTTAATCTACCACTCTGTTTTTTAGATTACCAGTGCATTTGATTAAACTTAACAGTTCTTGATAGATTGCAATCGAGTTGTTAACAGATTGCAATCTAGGTGTGAAGATTAGCGATCGCCAACGGCCGAAACGAGTGCGGTTTCGGGTTGATAGCGAATGCCTGCATTTTTCCAACGGTTTAAGGATTTGCCCAAGCGATCGCGATCGGCAATCAAACTAATGCGGACGTATCCTTCTCCCGCTTCACCAAAGGCATTACCCGGAGTGACGACTACCCCGGTAGTTTGCAGCACTTCTAGGGCAAAATCTGTGGATTGCATGCCGACGGGACAAGGAATCCACAGATACATTGTTGCTTTAGATTTAGGCACGTTCCAGCCCAATTCCGCCAAACCCGAGATGAGGAAATCTCGACGGCTGCGATAGCGTTCTTGTACTTCTTGCACGTAAGTATCGGGCAATTGTAAAGCCGTTTCGGCTGCTTTTTGAATCACGGCAAAGATGCCGTAATCCAAATTAGTTTTTAAAGTTCGCAGTCCTTGAATAATGCGAGAATTGCCAACGACAAAACCCACGCGCCAACCCGCCATATTATAGGTTTTGGAAAGGGTATGAAATTCAACGCCAATCTCTTTGGCCCCGGAGATTTCCAATAAACTGGTGGGCTGGTAGCCATCAAAAGCCAGTTCGGCATAACAGAGATCGTGAACCAATAAAATCTCATAATGGCGAGCAAACCCCACGATTTCTTCAAAAAATTCCCTAGGTGCTGTTGCTGTGGTGGGATTGTTTGGATAATTAAAATAGAAAATTTTAGCCTGTCGTGCTACATCTTCGGGAATGACAGACAGATCGATCAGCCAATTGTTTTCCGCCGAAAGTTGGAGTTGATGTAGCGTTGCTCCAGCAATGAGGGGACCGCGAAAATGGGCTGGATAAGAGGGACTGGGAACAATAACAATATCCCCTGGATCGACATAAGCAAGAGCGAGATGAGTCAATCCTTCTTTAGACCCCAAAAGGGGTAGAGCTTCGCTATCCGGGTCTAAATGTACGCTATAGCGTCTTTTGTACCATGTGGCGATCGCCTCGCGAAAACTGGACGTTCCTTCAAAAGGAGGATAACCGTGATGGAGGGGTTGCTCGAACGCAGCAATGGCGGCATCGATGGCCGGACGCGGGGCCAAACCATCGGGATTGCCCATACCGAGATCGATTAAATCCAGCCCTTGCTCTCGAGCGCGAGCTTTGAGTTCGTCAAGACGGGCAAAAACGTAGGGCGGTAGAGCTTTCAGGCGTTGGGCGGGTGCAATCCAATTGGGTTTCATGGCACGGACTGGAGCAATGGGCGAAGCGAAAGTTAGCGATCGCGATTGAGGCAATCTCGATAACTGCTAAGTCACCGATAATCGCATATTTTGTTCGCCCTCGCAAACGAAAATTTTACCGCGCGATCGCCAAGCCCCGCCAACACATTCAATAATTACTCCCCCACTCTCCCCACTCCTCCCCTTCTCCCCACGCTCCCCCATCCCATCCGAGGGAACTCCGTTTCACCAATTTCAGTCCCAAGAATTCACAACTGTTAACAATTGAGGTATCTTGGATAAAAAAATTTACAAATTTTTAACTCCATCGGAGTTCGAGGCGTTAATCGTTTGTGTTTATAGCCCGTGCGGCGATCGCCATTAACGCGCGATCGAAAAATCCACTGCCATTGTTTAGGGGCAACAGTCCGATAAAATTTTGAGGTCAATCACAATGAAAATGAAATCTCTGGTTCGTTGGTGTTTAGCGTTGGGGGTAGCGGGAGTTACCCTGACCGGTACGTGGTTTGCTGGCGCATTAGAAGCACTCGCTCTCACTGAAGCTCAGATTATCGAACGGCTGCAAAGCGTTCCCGTATTTGCCGTTGCCGATGAAAATGGCGCGCCTCTAGTTGCCAGAATTCCCGACCAACAAAATACAAGCAATGCCGACGGCGATAGCGTTGCCGGTGTTTTTATCAATCCGGGAGATGCAGAAGCATTTATCAATCGTCTCAAACAAGAAAATCCCAATTTGGGGAATAAGCTCCAAATTATTCCCGTTTCTTTAGGAGATATCTATCAACTCGATCGCCGCAATGGAACTCAAACAGAAGGAGTTAACTTTACTTACGTCCCCACGACCCGCCAAGTCGAGCTCGCCGAACAAGTCAACTCCGCACAAGACTTTCAAGGCGTTCCCCTCTTTGTCGCCAAAGGCGGTAACGAAGGCGGTTATTTGACCCTGCAACAAAACAACGAGCAGGTGATTCCCTTCTTCTTTGAGAAAGAACGCCTCGAACAAATGGTCGCGCGATTTAAAGAACAACAGCCTTCTTTAGCCAATACGGTGCAAATCCAAGCTATTCCCTTAGAAGGCGTGATTCAAACCCTCGAGCAAAACGATAGTGCGGAACTCGAAAAAATCGTTCTCATTCCCACCCAAGCCTCCCTCGAATATATCAATTTGCTCCGCCAGCAACAACAATAAGCAGAACGTGATCATTTCGGGTCGAGAACTACAAGGGTGGCGACAGAGGGCTCGAGAAGGGGCGATCGCGGCAGGAATTCCGCCAGAGGAGGTAGATTGGCTGTTGCGAGAATTGGAGGAATGTAGTGCTTTAACTCTACAATTCCTAGTCGATCGCCCGTCTCTCGACCTGCCCGTTTCCCTGTCAGAGTTAGAACGACTCTGGCAATGTCGCCTTCGCGATCGCGTTCCCCTTCAGCATTTAGTCGGTCGAACCCATTGGCGGCATTTTACCCTCAAAGTTTCCCCCGACGTACTCATTCCCCGTCCGGAAACGGAAATCCTCGTCGATCTCGTTGCCGAAGCGATCGGGCAAAATCCCGCACTTGCAGAAGGACATTGGGTTGATTTGGGGACAGGAAGCGGCGCGATCGCTTTTGGTTTAAGCGAATGTTTGCCCCGAGGGACAATTCATGCAGTAGATTCGAGCGCGGAAAGTCTGGCAATTGCCCGCGAAAACGCCAGAATGCTTGTCCTCGAAGAACGAATAAAATTTTATCGGGGGTCTTGGTGGCAACCTCTAAGTTCCTTGGCAGGTAAAATAAGTGGTATGGTTTCTAATCCCCCCTACATTCCCTCCGCCCTCATTCCCCAACTGCAACCGGAAGTTAGCCAACACGAACCCCATCTGGCTTTAGATGGGGGATGCGATGGACTCGATGCCATTCGCTATCTCGTCGAGACTGCCCCCGATTATTTACATCCAGGGGGGTTGTGGGCGGTGGAAATGATGGACGGACAAGCCGAGACCGTTGCCCGCCTGCTAGAAAAGCGAGGGCAGTATTGCCATATTCGCATCGTCTCCGACCTTGCCAAAATCGATCGCTTTGCCCTTGCCTATCGCCAATGAAAGTCTCTCAAGAAAAATTAATTGAAGTTGTCAAAACGGGAGAGGTTGTTAGTTTTCCTACGGATACCGTTCCGGCTTTAGCCGCGCGTCCCGATCGTGCCGCGGCAATTTTTACCCTCAAGGGACGATCCTTAAAAAAACCATTAATTTTGCTGGGAGCAGACTTTGCCGACCTGCAATCTTATATTCAAGGCTCTGCTACAGAAATAGTCGCGTGGCGGCAAATCACCGAAAAATACTGGCCGGGGGCACTCACTCTCATTTTACCCGCTTCGTCTGAGGTACCCGAAGACATGAATCCCCGAGATCGTTCGACCATTGGCATCCGCGTTCCCGCACTTCGGGTCGCCCGAGAGATTTTGCGTCAAACCGGTCCCTTGGCCACTACCAGTGCCAACCGCTCCGGCGAATCTCCCTTAGAAACCGCCAACGCAATCGAAGACGTTTTTCCTCAAGTTGCCACCCTCGAGGGTAACGATTTCCCGAATAATGTTACGGTAGGAAGCGGGCTACCCTCAACTGTGGCAAAATGGACGGGAAAGGGATGGGAGATTCTCCGTCACGGCAGTATTGCGATCGAGGAAAAGTAAAAGCATGAGTGAGGAATTGGAAACCTTAAAAGCGGAGCTCAAACAAGCAAAACTGGCCTATCAAATGGCCGCACAATTGAGCTTGTTCAAAGCCGGTTTTTTAGCGCGAACGTCTCACGAACTGCGATCGCCGTTGAATAGCCTTCTCGGATTGCATCAGTTAATTCTTAACGATCTGTGTGAAGATCCAGAAGAAGAACGAGAATTTGTCAAGCAAGCTCACCAAGCTGCCTTAAAATTAATCAAACTTCTCGATGATATTATTTATGTTTCTAAGGTCGAATACGGCTCCACGCGCGTTGAAATTCAGCCATTCCCTTTGAGCGAGGTATTTTCTGAAGTCCAGCGTCTCATTCATTTGCAAGCGGCAAATCGCAGCTACGAACTCAATATTGACTATCCCGAACCGGAACTTTATATTAATGCCGATTTAAGACGTTTTGCTCAAGTTTTAGTCAGTTTGATCGATACGGCCATCGCTCACATGAAAGAAGGCGCGATCGCCGTTACCGTTCGCACGTCCCCCCAAAAAGATGTGGGTTGGATATGGATCGATATTAAATCCCCTCGGGAAATTTGGCACGAACCCCTCGATTTACTCCATCGACAACCCCTGAAAGTCGATCCCGAAGCGGTTAATGCTTTATTGCACCAGCACGTTCCCTCTCCCGGGATGAATTTACTACTCGCTCACTGCCTATTAGAAACCATGGGAGGGGCATTAGAAATTCTGCAATCGCCCTCTCCCGGTGACGAACATCCGTTTACACGGATACAGTGTTCGGTACCTCTGGCTTCTGGAGAGATGATAGTAGAGGAGTTACCCATCGATTAGCATTACCGTAGAGAAGCATGGTTGTCGTTTGGTTTTCCTCAAAGCCGATGCGTTCGTAAAAACGCTGCTGGTGGGTCGTCATTAAGTAAATCCGTTCGACGCGGTTGACTTGGGGATGAGCAATCACCGTTTGCACCAATTTACGCCCCAAACCCGCGCCTTGATAGTCGGGATGAATGACAACATCCCAAATAGTCGCCCGATAAATTCCATCGGAGGTGGCTCGGGCGAACCCAATGAGGCGATCGCCATCCCAGACGGTAATCGTGGGATTGCTATTTTCAATAGCGATCGCCATCTCTTCCATATTGCGGTCTTTCGCCCAAAATGCAGCTTGTTTGAATAAATCTTGAAGTTGCGCGAGGTCAATAATTGCTTTGCTATCTTGAAATTGAATATGACGACAATCCATTGTGTTTGCTCCCGAGCGATTTTGAATATGCAATAGACCTCTCCGATTGCTTGGCTTGAAAAATACGCCCGCTCTTGAGGAGCTGACGTTTGTTTTTACCCTACTGTCTGAAAATTGTAGCAATTTTTACAAAAAAGGCAAGACTATCTGAAAAAGAAGTTACTATCCCCTGACAAAATCTATCAATTCAAAATTCAAAAACTACAACAATGGGCGGTCAATTGACCGCCCCATGGACTTCTCACTCAGATTGTGAATTTAAGTTGCTTCGATGGGATAAACGCTGACTTTTTTACGAGACTTATCTTTGCGTTCGAATTTGACAACACCATCAATGAGGGCAAAGAGGGTATCGTCATTGCCGCGACCGACATTTTTGCCAGGGTGAACTCTCGTTCCGCGCTGGCGGATGAGAATGTTACCCGCTTTGACGGTTTGACCGCCATAACGTTTAACGCCTAAGCGCTTGGAGTTAGAATCCCGACCGTTGCGGGTACTTCCCGTTCCTTTCTTGTGAGCCATAATTTCCTCCTTGTTGATTGGCGATCGCTTTTTCTATTGTGACGCGTTTGCGTCGGTTTATTCTTCTTCGGTTACACTTTCAGAAGTGACTTCGACAGTTTCTTCTGACTTTTCAGTAACAGATGCCTCGGTTTCGGTTTCAGCTTCGGCAACAGGTTCTTCTATTTCTTCCTCTGTTGCATCTTCAACCTCAGAAACGGGTTTAATTTCAACTTCTTCAGAAACAACATCAACTGTTTCTTCCACTTCCTCGATAGACTGAGCTTCGGTTTCGAGAGTCTCTTCCGCTTCAACGATGGGTACGAGATTGGGGCTTTCCGCCTCAAATTCGCTAATATCGGCTTCTGCTAAAATCGAACCATTGAGCTTAATGGAATTAATCATCAGGCGGGTGATTTCTTGGCGGTGTCCGCGTTTTTTGCGAGTTTTCTTCTTGGGGCGCATTTTGTAAACAATAACTTTGCGTCCCCGGAAGTGTCGCACTACCGTCCCTTCTACAATTGCCCCTTCAACGAAAGGCTGTCCGATTTGAATATCGTCGTCGTGATGAACGAGTAGGACTTTATCAATGCTGTAAGATTCATCGGGATCGACGTGGAGGAGTTCGATATCGTAAAAGCGTCCGGGTTCGACGCGCATTTGTTTTCCTCCCGTTTCGACGATCGCGTAGGTCATGGTTATCAATCCTTAAGAATAGAGGCCGTACAGGTAGCTAATTGATGAGACTCGGCATAAATTAGCTTTTTAGAGATGTCTCAACCCGATCCGAGCTTGTGTTGGACACGCGATCTCTAATGATACGATAAAGAACAACAACCCTGCAAGCCATTTCAATTATCAATTATCAATTATCAATTATCAATTATCACCCGCTATGTCCGATCGCCTTCCTTCCCCCGTCAAACTCGAAACGATCGCTCAATTATTGCGATCGCTGTTGCGCTTGCCCGCAGTTTGGTTGAAGCCCATACTATTGCTGGCATTTTTGAGTTTGTTCGAAGTGAGTTGGACGGAGGAAGGGGGATTTGTCTTTAATTTTGGGGTGCGAAATACGACAGTTTTATTATTGGCAGCGGTGTGGCTGCCAGTAGGGATTAAATTACTGGCTTTAGTCGGCGGGCGCATCGATACGCCCACGGGAGGATTCAGTACGGGAGGGCTGGAGGGGATTTTACAGACGATTGCCCCGCAAACCCGCGATGAGGTGGTGGGAGCGTTTAAGGTGGTGTTGGAAGATGCGGAGGAAACCGCCCCCTATCGGGAACGGGGGCAATTGCGAGAAATTCGCGAACGGTTGATAGAAGATGTTTGCGATCGCGTTTCCCCGGAACGGGCGCGGCAGGATTTAAGTAAGCTATGCGATCGATATCAGATATTGCAGGAAGAGTATCCTTCGGGGACTCGGCGCAATTTTTTGTTTGAGGCGGTGGCGGGGGGAATGCGATCGCTGGTGGATTCGGCGAATTTATCGGAGTCGGAAATTTTTGCTCATTTGCAGTCCCAACATCAGGGACAGCGTTTGGTGGGGCTGTCTTGTTTGGCGAAAATGCAGGAGACGGAGAAGTATTTTTCTCCAGTTTTGGCGGCGATCGCGTCTCCGGATTCAGCGTTCGAGCAAATGAGTGCTTTGCGGGTTGCGGAGGAGATGCTGTCCCATCTTCCTTCTCAACAAAAGGAACGTCTCAAGCGGGCGATCGAACAACAGCGCAATTATGATGAGAGTAAGCATCAGTGGATTAAGCGAGGATCGGAACGGTGGGCGATTTGCGATCGGCTTTTGATGGCAATGAATGATTAAGATAACCTGGGTTCTGGTTAAGCAGAAAGCCAGAAATGCAAACAAAGAGAAGGTTTCTTGGGTTGATGGAATAAGCAATCAATCAAAGTTTCGAGGGTGTCGGGGTCGAATTGATAGAACGCAATGAAAACAGAGAAATTTGATAGTCTTGAGTTTGGTATGGGGAACTCATGCAGTACCAGAGGATATTTTTTGTACCAAAGAACATAAACAATGCCAAAAAGGAGAGGACGAAAGCGAAAAAATAATAAAGATAGCGATCGCATGGATACGATAGGCACTTTAGCACGTCGATAGGAGACGCTGGAGACCAGCTTACTTATTGCAATTATCGATTTGCTTCGCGAGTATGTTACGGAAGATCCAATTTGTCAAGCACTGGTAGTGGAGATCGCACTCTCTCACTCGAACAATTTCACCAAGAAAAAGCAAAATTACTCTAAAAAGTCTTCCAGTTTTTCTTTTTGTTGAAACCGCACGGGAACTTTTTCCAATTCTGGTAAAGCAACAGTTTCTCGCTGTTTTTGTCGGTCTGACTTGGGCATTAACAACGGTAAGGGATCCGGTTTTTCCAGCCAGTATTCTGCTACCGGCAGGGTATGCTCTAAATCCTCTAACGGTCTGGGAATCACCATCACCGCACTAAAGTCCCCGATGCGTTCCGCTTCGTACATTCCCGCTTCTACCGCCACGGCAACATTTGCCACCGTTCCTCGCACGATCGCCGTACATAACCCATCTCCAATTGTCTCATAACCCGCCAATTGTACGTCCGCCGATTTTAACATCGCATCCGAAGCCCCCACCATCGCCGGAAAGCCCCGCGTTTCCAACAAACCGAGGGATTGATTGCTCAAACGGCTGTAACCCCGTTGTTCCTGCGCCATCTCGATCGCGTGAGTGCCGATGGGAAAAATCACTTCTAAATTGGGGAGGGGACGGGGAAGCACCATTTTACCGATCAATTGTCCGAACTGTTCGGCGGTTTTGGCGCCCTCTTCCACTGCCAAGCGGACATCTGCCGTTTTTCCCCGCACGATCGCGGTACAATAACCACTCCCGATTTTTTCGTATCCCACCAATGTGACCCCCGCCGATTTCAGCATCATATCGGCGGTACCGACAACGGCGGGAAAACTGCGAGTCGCGACCAAACCCAAAGCACTTTCTTTAAGAACCCTCTGACGCGGGATCGGGTTGGGGCGAGAACGTTGATTCAACAAGCGAGATTTAATTTCGATTTCAGACATGAGTTTTCTCTTCCAGCGCAAATATTCCCAGAGCGTTCCTCTCGCCCCTCTATCTCTAGAATAATGTATTTTCCGAGCCAATCAATAATCGATCGCTAATAATTGAGATAGCATTTTTTGATTGAGGGTATTCATCCCCTCTTCAATGCCTTGATGTTTAGCGGTTCTTTGTTGAGGAGGTTTTTCATGAGTTGGGATGTCGAACTCGAATTTAACGATCCCGATCGATGCGTCGATCGCTTTCCCCATATCATCGAACAAATTCCGCAAACAAGTGACTATTACGGGTACTGGCAATCTGCGAGTTTAACAATTCTCGATATTGCCAAACAACGTTGGGAATGCGAGGCTTACACGCGGGGTTGCGGATATCCAGGTAAAATTAGCTTTCTCTTCCATGATGGCTATCATCGCTTTCAAATGGGGGGTCGAGATTTGATTAGCGATAGTTCTCAGTTTGCGATCGCCCGCTACGGTATCGATATCGGGGCAACTCATACCCCTTTTCAAGGGATTGCCATACAAGTAGACGAATCTCACTTGTTAAGCGAATTGAGTCGCCATCTCGATCGCGCTGCCGATCGCTTGCAAACCCATTTAAGTTGCGATCGCCGCACGCCTTACGGCTCTTCCCTTTACCAATTACTGACAACCTTATGCGATTTGGTCGAAAATGACGGTCACGAGATGGTCATCGAGAATCTGGAAAATGCGATCGTTTCCACCCTCGTCCAAGGACCCTTTCACAACTATTCTCAACTGTTGCAAAAACCCGCTCCCAAAACTTCCACCAGTCGTGCCAAAGAAGCTGCCGATTATATTCGCGCCAATCTCAAGGAAAATCTCTCTCTTGCCGATATTGCCACTGCCATTCAATGCAGCAGTCGTTCTTTGCAAGCGACATTTGCCAGTCATTATGGCTGTTCCCCCATTCAATTCCTGCGCAATTCTCGTCTCGAAGCGGCGCATTTCGAGTTAATAGAAGGAGGAAAATCCGTGACGGAGGTGGCCATGGAATTTGGCTTTTCTAATCCCAGTCGCTTTTCTAAAGCCTTTCAGCAGCGTTTTGGCAAGCGCCCTTCCCAAGTACGCTGCTAAGTATTAATAAAATTGTCAGGTCCGACGAGGGAAATATAGGGATCGCCGCTAAAGTAACGCCTTGCAGTTTCTTTGGCTTGTTCTGGCGTAATTGCCGCGATCGCCTCTTGGAATTGACTGTCAAAATCCAGCCCTACCTCGATCGTTTCGTACCAGCCCAAGATTTGCGCGATTTCGGAATTGGTTTGCTTGCCGAGGGCATATTGCCCCAAGAGTTTATTTTTTGCCGCTTGTAGTTCTTCTGGGGCGAGGGAGGTCGCGCACAGTCGCGTCACTTCTTGATGGAGTCCTTCGAGGGCGATTGCCGTATTTTCCGGGGCGGTTCCCATGTAAACCACGAATTGTGAGGTATCGAGACGGGTGGGATAGAAGGCAGAAACATCGTAAGCAAGTCCCCGTTTTTCCCGCAGTTCCACAAAAAGACGGCTGGATAAACCATTCCCTAAATAGGTATTCAGGAGCTTGAGAACGGTATAATCGGTTTCCTTACGAACGGAAGGACTTAAGTAACCCAACATGACAATCGCCTGTTGGCTGTCTCGGGGGGTTTTTTGAGGGGTGGGTTGAGAGGTGACGGCAGGGACGGCGAGCTCGGGCAGGGGAGCGTCGGGACGGTGCCAGTCGCCAAAAATTTCCGTGACAGTTGCGATCGCTTCCTCATGTTGAATGCGTCCGGATAAGGAAATGATTAAGTTATCCGGACGAAAGTAAGTTTGATGGTACTCCTGTAAGTCTTTGCGGTTTAATTGCGAGACGGTTTCCAGCATTCCCAAAATGGAGATTCCGTAAGGATGTTCGCCATACATGGCTTCTCGCAGTTGTTTGAAGCCCACATTAAAAGGACGTTCTTGCTGAGAGCGAATATTTTGTAAGGTTAAATGCTGTTCGAGTTCCACTTCTTCGGTAGGAAAACGCGGCGATCGCGCAATCTCTCCCACCAATTGGAAAATTTCTCGAAAATCTATGGTGACGGTTTTAAAACCAATGGCAAAATAATCTGTCGATGCGTCAGCTCCCAAAACAGCGCCGACGGATTCGATTTTTTCGGCAATTTCTATGGAGGATAAACGGTTCGTTCCTTTCGTTAAAACATTAGATAAGAGATGGGAAATCCCTGCTTTTTCCCTCGATTCCCAGCGCCCTCCCGCTTTTAAAAACAATCGTCCGGCAATAATATCTGCTGTTGGATTTTCTACGGTAATGACTGTAATTCCGTTGTCTAAAATCGTGCGCTGAGTTGACATATTTAACGAATTAAAGATTTTTCATGACAGTGACGGCGTATCTTTCCGAAGAAAGGTATTTTTGCGCGATCGCTTGCAATTCTCCGGCCGACATTTTTTCAATGCGCTGGGGATAAGCGACAGAGAGTTCTGTCGTTGCAATTGTATTGTAATACCCATACAGTCCGGCTAGCTGACCGGCAGTTTCGGTGGAAAAGGCATAATCGTTTAAAAGCAGGCGTTTAACGCGATTTAATTCCCCGTCGGAAATGGGTGTAGCTTGCAATTTTTGCAGGCGATCGCCGATTTTCTGTTCCACTTCTCCTAAATATTGCTCTTCCAACCAAGCGGTAATGGTTAAAAGGCTGGAATACCGATGCAGGGAAAACTCGCTGGCAATATCCCAAACTAAACGTTGTTCTTCTCTTAATTCTCTCACCAAACAGGACGATCTGCCGCCTCCCAAGAAAACCGAGAGCATATCCAGTCCCACGGCTTCGCGAATGCTGTCTACTCCCGATGCCGTCCATGCCATCATTAAACGAGCCTGTTCCAAGCGAGGCAAGCGTAATTCGGTACGACAGATCTCCGTTAAAATTGGCTGGGGATTAAAGGTGCGGGGAGGACATTCGGAACGAACGGGAAAGTCGCTGAAGGTATGGCCGATTAAAGCCAGTGCTGTTTCGCGATCGATACCCCCCACGATCGCGACGGTCATGTTTTCCGGTTGGTAGTGGGTTTTGTGAAAGCAGCGCATTTGGTTGGGAGTGCGGTCTCTCACTTGTTCTTCTGTCCCTAAAATCGAGCGGCCGTAGGCGGATTCGCCGTAAACGGTTTCGCATAATGCCTGAAATCCCAACCAGTCGGGATCGTCCTGACAGGAGCGGATTTCTTCAATAACGACATCTCTTTCCCGGACGAATTCTTCGTCGTCAATGCTGGCATGCAGGAGGATTTCGGCAAAGTAGGGTAGGGTTTCGGGAAGATATTGGGCGGCGGTATTGATAAAAAAGTGAGCGTAGTCGTGGCTGGTGGCGGCATTGGTGACTCCGCCGCGATTTTCGATTTCGCGATCGAATTCCCCAGGGGCAACGCGCTTGCTCCCTTTAAAGATCATGTGTTCTAGAAAATGCGCCATGCCGTACCAGCGATCGGGTTCTGCGCTGACTCCTGCTTTCACCCAAACATCCACCATTGCGACGGGAGTAGTCGGCAGATGTTGGTGTACGATCGTCAGGCCGTTATTCAATCGGAAGGTATTTGCGGGAAGGGAAAGGGTCTGGCGTTGTTGAGAGAGTTGTTGCAAGGTTAAGCGCTTAACGATTTTTTAATCTATCTATGATACTCTCTCAATTCATCTCAAATAGATCGTTTTGCTACAAAATGCTGGAGAATTTACGAAGATCGATTCAAAGTTACTCATTCGCCCTTCAAAATGACGAACCGGGTTGTGAGAGAAAGTGCTTCTCTAGTTCGGTGGATTCGCGATCGAGAATATCATTTCGATGGGGATAGCGATCGAATTTTTCGATAATACTCATGTGTTTGTATTCGTATTCGAGATAGCTTGACTCGGTTAAACTTTGAAATAAGGGTAACGCTTCTTGGTGAATTTGGAGCGATTCACTGTGCATATAGGGCAGATAAAAAAAGACTCGTTTTGGTTCGCTGACGGCTTTATCTGCACCTATTTGAACGGCTTCCCGTGCGAGGTTGAGAGCGAGGGGATCTTGACTGAATGCTTGAGGGCGATCGCGATAGATATTGCGAGAAAATTGGTCGAGGACAATAATTTCTGCCAATCTTCCTTCTGCTTCGGAACGCCAATAAGCGAGTTTTCCTTCTATTGCTGCCTGCAATATTACACCAAATCTAGAGGCAATCAGGCAATCGAATTCGAGACTTTTTTGCCACCATTGTTTGGGAGTACACTCCTCAAACCAAAAGTAAATAATATCGTGATAATGGAGGCGATCGGATAGGTTCATCTCAAAAATGTAAATTTATTGTAGGGTAAGTAAGGAAATTGTGTGTATTAGTCTACTTTTCTAAGTATATCCTGTCTACTCTAAAAATTGGTCTATTTTATAGTTGGTGGTTGGTCATATGCTCTCAGATCGTCTCCCTTCAAATCGCTATCTAAAGCCCAGATAAATACACGACGACTGGGATTCATTTCGACCATTTTTTCCCACTCTTTTATAATAGATAAGTCTGCCATCCCCACTTCCCCTGCAGCTCTTTGAGGAAATTCACTCAACCACAATTCAACTTCATCATTGGTGGGAATTACCATAGCGATCCAAGGAATCTTACTGGTATAGCCCTTGATAGCTTGTCGAACGTATTCAACAAATTTTTGAGCTAGACGAAAACGATCGCCGGACGATTTAGCAATATGATTCCCTGTTTCGTAAATGGTAGCCATTGGTAAAAGAAATGATGTCCTATCTTCGATAAGCTGCTCAAATTCATGCAAGACTTTTTTTATCCGACTCTCATCACTCTTACTGGGAATTCCGAGGAATTCGTTAAAAATAGAAGTGTCAATAATTGCCGCTGCTCTCATTTACTAAGCTCCATTTCTTTCCGGATAGAAGCGAGCCATTCCAGCGCTTTTTTCTTTTTCTCTTCCCCAGTGGGATGATATTTTACAAATCGTTCCATTACACCTCGCGTCATTAAACTTCCTATCGTACCTTGAACAATGAGTTCGGGATAATCGGGAATATCTTGTAATTGTATCAGTTTACTCGAACCATCATCAGGACTGCGATAGCAAAAAACTGTTTTGGGGATAGCTTCATTCGGTAAAGCATCAAGCAATGCAGGATTGTGACTGCTAATCAACACTCGTAAATCGATCGATCTCAAAATGATGCCAGTCTGCAAATTTCTCAGTTGTAACATTACAAGAAACTTGAAACGATTTTTCTCCTTGATATCCCAGATCGCTAATTTTACCTCTAAATATCTTGTCTGTTTCTTGATGACTGTTTTCCAAAAATTTTAATTTTTCTCCTGTTGCAATTCTTGCGAGTAATCTTAGAGCTTCAATGACATTACTTTTACCCGAGGCATTTGCACCAATCAAAACCGTTAAGAAATCTAAAGGTAAACTGGCAGAGCGATAACTTTTAAAGTTAGTCACTTGAATTTCAGAAATCATATTTTATACTCCATATTCTAGCTACGCGAAAATATTAAATTTCCACAAGCCTAATTTTAATTGTACCGCAATTTAGGCGATCGCACCGACCGTCGAATTTTCGGTTAAGCGTCCGTCTTCTATTTTAACGATGCGATCGGCCACATCTAAAATGCGGTTATGCGGAGTTGTTCTTGGCCGAAATAACGATCGAGATTGGCAACGGAAATAACGGTTTTTTTAGGGCGATCGCTCATGGGAAATCCCCCAAGTTTGGCAACTTTACGAGTGAGAGGGACGGATTGGCGTTGTTTGTTACGTTTTTTGAATAAGGCTAGACAAGTGTAAAAATTTTAGAATATATTCTGTCCGGTACTGAAATCCACAAGGAGCATACATGGATATCGAGCAGTTTATCGAGAACAAACTCAACTCCTACGCCGAGAAAATTATTAAAGGTTCGGCCAAAGTTGACGAAATGGCTTTGGGGGAAATGACCTTTTATATGGCATTGCGGAGAGTGATTACAGGAAAAGCAACACCTCAAGACTTAGGATTGATGGATGCAATTAACGATACACTCCAAGAAAAGGGAATTGTCGAGCAAGGAAAGAGCTTCTTGAAGTAAATTACAGACTCGCCTCGCGGCTGTCGATCGCTTAGAAAATGTCAGCAGAATCGGCAGCTTGCAAGCATCGGGTAGCAATCGCACCGGAAATGCCGCACGTGACGATGGTTAACACCAAAACAAAAATCGCACGAGAAACCGTCATAAACATCGGTAAAGCCGTTGCTTTGCGCTCCATTGCATAGAAGTCCGATGGCGATGGTTAACCCCGGAAAAAAGCCAAAAGCTGCCAAAATCAGCGCTTCTTCAAACACAACCCCCAACAAATAGGAATTGCGATATCCCATTGCTTTAAATGTGGCATATTCGGCCATGCGTGCATTAACATCTGTCGAAAGAATTTGATAAACGATAACCACTCCCACCACAAATCCGATCGCGGCATCAAAACCAAAGACGACCCCCACGGGGCGATTGGTTGCCCAAACGGGTTCTCCCAATTCTGCCTTGGCGATCGCTCAAACTGTCAGACGAGCAAAACTGCATTCGCTTGTCCAGCAGGACAAAGAAAAAGCGATCGTCATACGAGGCAAGGGTTTCAATGAATTTCACCTTCACTCAAAAACTAGATAGATTTGCTAGTGGACTAACGATCTCCGACAACGTGGTAGGCGTGACTTTAATGATATTACTTCTAGTCTTATTTTTTTAACATTAAGTCCCTCGATTAGAAAAATTGAGAAAGCACTAACTCTCCCCTAAAATCCGCTTGCGACGCTTGCGAGCGATCTCCTGTAAATCTGCCGTGCGATCGGTTTCATCGACGATTTCTCCCGTTAACACTTCGAGAACATCTTCGAGGGTAACCACTCCAGAAACTCCCCCATATTCATCGGCAACCACAAATAAATGCTCGCGTTTTTTTTGAAACTCTTGTAATAATTTATCCGCCTTCATCGTTTCCGCAACAAAACAAACCTTGCGACTGATATCGGCGATCGCAATATCGGTTTTTCCTTCCAGTAGTGCCACCAATAACTCATTTTTTAATGCCAAGCCGATCGCATCATCAATGGTTTCGTCAATCACAACAATACGGCTGTGTTGCGAAGCGAGAATATCCGCTTTTACTTCTTCTAATGTCGAGCTTCCTCGCAAATAAGTCATCACTGTTCTTGGAGTCATAATTTCGTGAGCCAAGAGATCGTTTAAGTTAAAAACGCGCTGAATCATATCCGCTTCATCATCTTCAATAATTCCTTCTTGATGTCCGATTTTAGCTAAAAATTTAATCTCTGCTTCATTGGTTGTTGGTTTCTTTTTCCCTCGCAAAAAGGGAGTTGTTGCTCGTTCGACAAACCAAACAATTGGTGCTAAAATAAAGACCAATCCCGTTACTGGGAGAGCAATCCAGAGGGCAATTTTCAAAGCATGGCGTTCCCCGAGGGTTTTGGGAATAATTTCCCCAAACATGATAATCAATAAAGTGAGGAAAGCTGAAAAAATCCCAAAACCAGCATCGCCAAAAACATTTGTAGCAATACCACCAATGACAATACTGCCAACAATATTGAAAATATTATTCAAAATCACAACAGTGGCAATAGAACGATGCACGCGAGTACGAAGCATAAACAAAGCAAGTTCCGATCGCTTCTTCGATTGTCCGAGTTGTCGAACCTTAATGGGAGAAACAGACAAGATCGCAGTTTCTGCTAAAGCACAAAATGCCGAACCAGTCAGAACAAAAAGAACGACGAAAATTAAAGGCAACATAAAGAGAGAGTGATGGAAAATTGGTAATGGTTAATAAGAGTATGACCAGTTTGCGATCGCGTAACTTGCCATTTTAAATGCTGGATTTCTGACAAGATTTTTTGATGACTTAAATGAACTTGCAAGTCACCCTGAAATTTTGAATTTTGAATTTTGAATTTTGAATCTTTAAATCGGCTATGTCGCAAGAAACTTTCGATCGTCTCGCTCCCTTTATTCAAGAATATATTTACAATCAAGGCTGGCAACGATTGCGAGACGTGCAAATTGCGGCTTGTCAGGTGATGTTTGAAACGAACGCTCATCTCTTAATTGCTACCGGAACGGCATCGGGAAAAACGGAGGCTGCATTTTTACCAATTTTAACGCTTCTGGACGAACAACCCACAAAAACAATTGGCGTTCTCTATATTAGCCCGATTAAAGCCCTTATTAACGATCAATTTGAACGATTGAACGATCTCCTCCAGCAAAGTCATACTCGTGTCTTTGCATGGCATGGGGATATCTCCTCGAGTCGCAAGCGAAAACTCATTGAATCCCCTTCTGGCATTTTGCAGATTACGCCGGAATCTCTAGAAAGCGTATTAATCAATCATTATTCTACCTTAACAAAGCTTTTTGGCGATCTTCGTTTTGTCATCATTGACGAAATTCATTCTTTTATAGATTCGGAACGAGGCTATCAAATTTTGTGCCAACTCGTTCGCCTTTCTCGAATAATCAATAAAACTCCTCGCCGGATTGGTTTATCTGCGACTTTAGGAGATTGCGATCTGGCTAAACGATGGCTAAAAATGGGAACGAATTTATCAGTTATTGCCCCAGAAATTCAAGATAATTCTCGTCAAGTTCGCTTGGCAGTGGATTATTTTTCCCTCCCTTCCGAACTCGAACCCACCGATCCCTATTATCGCTATTTATTTGAGATTACCAAAGCCAGTAAATCCTTGATTTTTGCGAATAGTCGTACCGAAACAGAATCGATTATTGCCAATTTGCGTTTTTTGGCGCGATCTCAACGCGAACCGGATATTTATCACGTTCATCACGGTAGTATCGCCTCAGCGTTGCGAGAAGATGCAGAAACCGCCATGCGATCGGATCGTTATGCTGTCACTGCGGCAACATTGACGTTAGAATTGGGTATCGATCTCGGTCAACTCGAACGAGTTATTCAATTGAATGCACCGCTATCCATTGCCAGTTTTCTCCAAAGATTGGGACGTACGGGGCGACGAGAAATGCCAGCGGATATGCGCTTTATCTGTTCGGAATCGGAACGATTGGGAGAGGAATCTTTAGCCGAGGAAATACCTTGGCAACTCTTACAAACTATTGCCATTATTCAACTGTATATCGACGAACGCTGGATCGAACCCATCTATCCTCTCCAATATCCTTACAGTCTTTTATATCAGCAAACTTTAAGTATTTTAGCCGCTCGAGGAGAGCGATCGCGCCGAGAACTCACCGAAGAAGTTTTAAGTTTACCTGCTTTTATCAATATTTCTCCAAGAGATTTCCAGCAATTACTCAATTATTGGGAAAGCGTGGAACATCTCGAAGAAACAGAAAATAATACTTTGATTTTAGGAATCGCGGGGGAAAAAATAGCCCGTAACTATCAATTCTATGCTATTTTTGATGCACCTATCGAATATATTGTTCGAGGAGAAGCGGGAGAAATTGGTAGTATTTTTACGCCGCCTCCCTTTGGCGAAAGATTCTCTCTAGCAGGGAGAACGTGGCAAGTTATTGATGTAGACTATGGAAAAAGAAATATTTGGGTTAAACCCGTTTCTGGAATTGGCAGTATTGCATGGCGCGGTCGCGGTGTAGGAACAATTCATACGAAAATCTTGCAGAAAATGCGATCGATATTATTTGAAAATACTGATTATCCGTATTTATTACAAGGTGCAAAGATAAGATTATCTGAGGTTCGAAATTTAGCACAATACTACAATCTAGAATGCGAAATTATTCACCCTATCGATCGCAATTTTTACTGTATTTTTCCTTGGATGGGAACGCAAACTTTTAATACTTTAGAAAAGTGGATCTATTTTGTGATGGGTGATTTTATGAATGTCAAAATTGTTAAATCTTTGTGTCCTTACTATTTGATAGTAAAATTAGGCAAACAAACTACGGCGATCGATCTCAAAGAAACTATTGTCAGTTTATGCCAACAAGACTTGACACCAGAGGATATTACTGCATTTACCGATTCTCCCCAACGACAGAAATACGATCGCTTCATTCCCGATAATCTTTTGCGAAAAGCCTTTGCTTGGGACTATTTAGATATTGTAGAATTGCAACAGATCGTCAGAACGTGGTAAGAGGAAATCGAATGACTCAGATTGTTTGGATTGCCAGACACGCAAATCGATTGGATTTTGTCAATCCCGAATGGTTTAATACAGCAGAGCGTCCTTACGATCCGCCTTTATCAGAAGATGGATTTATGCAGGCAAAAGAGCTTGGAAAACGCTTGCAGTTGGAGAAGATTCAACATATCTTTGCTTCTCCTTTTCTTCGCACGGTACAGACTGCCAATGAGGTTGCTTATTCTCTTGATTTACCCATTAAGTTAGAAGCAGGACTGAGTGAATGGTTAAATCCCGATTGGATGCCAAAAATGCCCGATCGCTTATCTCCAGAAGCCTTAGCAAAGAAGTATCCGAGAATCGATCTGCGTTACGAATCTCGCGTGATTCCAGAATATCCCGAAAGTGAAGAGGATGTGTTGGCTAGAACTGGGCGAACCGTGCAACAATTGGTATTAGAATTTGCCGAGGATATTCTCTTAATCGGTCACGGTGCTTCGGTATTGGGATCGACTCGAGGATTAGTGGGAGGCAATACCGGGTATCGAGTGGCACTGTGTTCTTTGTTTAAAGTTGTTAAAGCGTCAGAACAATGGGTTTTAGAATTAGAAGGAGATATATCTCATCTCAGTCAGAGCGAACAAAAAGTTCGTTTTAATCTTTAAACAACATTTGATAATTATGTCTGAGAATGAGAATTGACCGAGAGCAGTTCTTTCATTTCTGATTCTCCCAAATGTTGTAACTGTCGCGTCATTTGGATATTAATCGCTGCGATCGCAATTCCTTGACCGATAAGAGATAGAAAAATAGTTGGCGAAATAGTAGACCCATAAACTGAAAAGATGGGGAACATAGATGTTATCAGTAAAGCAGGTTTAAAGAGTGCAACATCCGGTAAAATTGTTAGAGCTGATGGTAACGAGGAAAGAGTCATTAGTACCGAGAGCGCTACAACAATCGGTTGTTTTATTTTTTGTAGGAATATCCATTGAACGAGACTTGCATAGAGCAAAATAACACCATTTCCAATAAGCAAAATAGCGATAAGAGATGAACGGTATTCGCCAAAAGGTAAGAGAAAGAAAGCAATCAGTGAAATTGTAGAACCGAGGATTAAATTTAAGGCGATCGCTAAAGTTGCCGGACTTTTTTCTCCCCATAGCAACTCAGAAAATAAATTCTTTCGCGCGATCTGATGGCGATATCGCGACCAAGTTTGTAGGGTTTTGCGACGAGGACTTAAAGCTAGGATTAGAACAAAATACAGGAAAAACTGTATTATGATAAGCACTAAAAAGTTGACAGACAAATCATAAATATTGTTACTTTGGGAAGAAAACCCGATTAAAACGACTGTCAAAATACTGCCGCTCCAATAACTCTGACCTTTACCGATAGGAGAAATTTCTCGATCGTGAAAGCGGCGATTTAATCCATGCCATAGCCAAGAAATAACAATAAAATAGTTCGCGATAGTGAAAAGAAAAGCCGCGATCGCATTACTCCAGAAAGGCAAACCAAACCAAGTTATTTTCTTGAGAAGATAGGCGCTCGAATAATTAAACCAATCAGAAGAATGAGGCGTTTGACTGAGGAGGAAATGAATAAAATAACCGGGATAAAAGAAAGAAAGCCAATTAAAAGCACCAATGGGAAATGGAAAATTTGGACTTGAAAATATGAGTACAAACAGCAATATAAAAATAAAAACTAAAACACTGCCAGAAAATGCGAGGGATGCTTTCAACTTATGAGAATAACTCACCAAAGCAAATAAAAGTGCAGCACTGTAAAATAAAAAGCAATTGACTGTAACAATGGTGTAAAAAGAAAAAATAAGATGTACGGGTATTGCTGCATAAATTCCCAAGCCAAAATGCAAAGGAGCAGCGAGAAAAATCCCCAAATAAATTAAGATAGGAACACCAAGTATCTTACCCAATAAAATACTTCTACTTGTTTGTGGACTCAGACGAATAAAATTAAGCGTTCCTCGTTTTTCCTCTCGCTGGAGGTCATCAATCAATATATATACCCCTCCAACCAGTAAAATAATGATGCTAATAATACTTAGGGTGATAAATAGGGGGAGAACCCAAGACGGAAAATTTCTACTATAATGATTACCGCTAAAACCAAAATAGAATGCAACCTGTACGGCAAGAGAAACCCCTCCAGAAATCAGAATATTTTTGGAGGTTAATCGTCCTTTTAGTTCGCGCAGGAGTTGAGGATTCCAATCTCCTATTCTGTCCAGTAGTGCATCTATCATGGGAACTGTCCTCTTTTGTAGCCATTCAAAAACATAACAAAACGAGAAGGAGCGATCGCGATCGCTCCTCTCATTATCTACGAGACTCCCGATAATTGTTTGCGAGAGCGAGAATTTTCCGAAAGTAGTGCTTTTACATCCGATTCTCCCAAATGATTGAGTTGTCGTGTCATTTGCACGTTAATGGCAGCGATCGCAATACTTTGACCGATGAGAGAGAATAGAGTGGTTAATCGTGCGTATTCTTCTCCCAATAAAACGGGGAAAGCAGAAACAATCGATAACAGGGTTGTATCGAAAATCGAGAGGTTGTTGCTACTGGAGAAAGGAATTCTCAAGACGCTGACGGCAACGGGAAGTAAAACTAATAGGATTGTAATTGTTGCGATCGCAAAAGCAACTCGCTGCTTTGTTTTTTGCAATAACAACCATTGAACCAAACTGGCATAGAGTAAAATAACGCCGTCGCTCACAACCAAACCAATGATGAGATGCAGGCGATAATTCTCCAAAGGAACTAATGCAATCGCAGTTAAGAAAATTGTCGAAACCGAGATTAAATTCAAAGCGATCGCCAAAGTCGCCGGGCTTTTTTCACCCCACATCAAATCCCAAAGCAGGTTTTGTTTCGTCGTTTGATGGCGATAGCGAGACCAAGTTTGCAAGGTTTTACGATGAGGAGTCAACGCAGCAATTAACCCGCAGAACAAGAATAATTGCAGAATTAAAACCATTAAGAAGTTATCGAACAAATTATCGGCATAATCTCCATAATTACGATTATTTTGGATGGCAAAACCAATTAAAACAAAAATAATGCTGCTACTCAACCAATAGCTTTGTCCTTTACTCAAAGAAGAAATACTGCGATTGTGGAAGCGGCGATCGAGTCCATTCCAGAGCAGAAAAATTCCTAAACCATAGTTAACTAAAGTAAAAGCGAAAGCTGTTGTTGAATTGCTCCAGATTTCGCGCTTAAACCAAGTTAAATTGCCGAGATCGTTAACATTCAAATACTCGACAAGACCGAGATCGTTAGGAGTATGAGCGACTAAATAAGGGAGGAGATAACCGGGATAAAAAATGGCCAGCCAATCAAAAGAACTAATTCCAAAAGGAATATGATTTTCTAAAGTGTTGAGAGCAACGATCAGTAAAAAACCGAAAACCAAACCACTCCCCAACCATGCTTGCAATCCGCCTAAACCCGTACAGGTCAGAGCAAAAAGTAAAGCCGCACTGTAGAAAAAGAAGCAACTCAGCGCCACAATTCCATAAAAAGCAAAAATCAGATGCGGAGGAATATGCGCGGCAACTCCCAATCCAAAATGCAGGGGAATGAGGAGAAGAACGCCTAAATAAACCAGTATGGGAACGCCAAGAAGTTTTCCGAGTAAGATATTTTTGCTATTTTGAGGACTCAAGCGAATAAAATTAAGCGTTCCTCGCTTTTCTTCGCGAGCTAAATCGTCAATAAGCAAATAAATGCCGACAACAAATAAACCAATAATCCCGATAATACTTAAAGTGGTAAAAAAGTCTAAAGACCACAGAGAAAGATTGATTTCAGAGCCTTGCGTCCCATTCGGAATACACTTGGGTAAGCGTTCGTAATAATGACGACCGGCTTGCGATCCCGTACAAAAGCGATGTCGTCCTCCCAGTGCATGGTTTGCGGCGATTAAACGACTATTAAAGAGTAAATAGAGGAAAATTTGACCCACCGCAGAAACGCCCGCAGCAATTACCATATTTTTAGGAGTCAATCGGCCTTTTAATTCCCGCAGGAGTTGGGGATTCCAATTCCCCACCCGATCGAGTAGCGTATCAATCATTGGCGCTATCCTGTAAAAAAGATTGTTAGAGATGCACTTGCATCCGTTTGTCCTATCCTAGCCCAATTATTTTGTAATTTGGTGATGACCGTACCGAAATTCTGGCGTTTTGGGTTAATGGCGATCGCCGGCACGATCCTATTGATGGGATGTCGGTCTCAACCCGAACAATATCGAGAAGTTCGAGGAAATATTGCCCCTTTTTTGCAATGTCGTCTTCCTCATTGGCCTGTGGATGCGAGGTTTCCCCTGCAACCCATTCTTGAAACTCATCCTAACGGTTGCGACGGGTTAACCGAACTTTTAGGACGAGATGAGAGGCTTTGGGAAGTCCCCGATCGCGAAACTCTCCTCACCGCGATCGATCGCAGTTTGCAATATCTCAATTCTCCTCGAGCCATTCGCGTCTATCGCAACTATCCCATTCAAGAAATCAGCCGAGATCGCGTTCTTCGTAGTTTAAGACGCTTTCGCACTCTTTTACTTGAATCCAATTCTCCTCGAGAATTACAAGAAAAGGTCAAACAAGAATTTGTTTTTTATCAGTCCATTGGTAGCGATCGCTTGGGGACGGTGTTATTTAGCGCCTATTTTGAACCCATTTATCAAGCCAGTCGCGTCCCGACTTCAGAATATCGCTATCCTATTTATCAAGCCCCTCCTAATTTAGCATCTTGGCCCCTTCCTCATCCCCCTCGTAAAGAATTAGAAGGAGAAGATGGCTTGCAAGGACCCCAAGGAAAATTAAAAGGTTTAGAGTTATTTTGGCTGCGATCGCGTTGGGAAGCCTACCTCATTCACATTCAAGGATCGGCCAAATTAAACCTCACCGATGGGACGCAAACAACCGTCGGTTATGCGGGAAATACGCGGAAAAATTATACGAGTGTCGGCGGAGAATTGGCAAAAGATGGCAAAATTTCCCTCGAAGAATTGACTTTACCCCGTATTTTTCAGTATTTCGACAAACATCCGGAAGAGTTGAACGATTATCTCACTCGCGATGAAAGTTTTGTCTTTTTTGTGGAAAAGCACGGCACGCCAGCGACGGGAAGTATCGGCGTTTCTTTGAGTGAAAAGCGATCGATTGCCACGGATAAAAAGTTAATGCCTCCCGGTGCTTTGGCTTTAATTCATACTTCAATTCCCGAGTTTAATGATGAGGGAGAATTAGTGGAAACTCATTTCAGTCGCTATGTTTTGGATCAGGATGCAGGAGGAGCAATTAAAGGTGCGGGACGGGTTGATTATTTTGTCGGCAGTGGAGAACAAGCGGGAGAAATTGCGGGTTTAACGCGCAGTTATGGGCAATTATATTATTTATTGCTTAAATAGATTTTATTCACCATAATGACGCCTCCCTCGAATAACAAAAACTATTTTCTCATCTTCCAAATTCACTACTTATCAAACAATCTATAGGGATATCCTAGTTTTTCTGGGGGTAGGACTTGGATATGCTTCTGCGTTTCTGCTAAATCGACCTTGATTTTATGCCAAATTAATTCATTATTGCCACCGATAACAATTGTACCGTCATACAACTGAAATATATGAGTCCAATATTGATAATTTTGGTTTATTTGCCAAAGAGAATTATCTTGAATTCCAAAAAGAGAAAAATATTGTTTATCGACAAAAAATCCATTCACTTCGGTAGACGCAACAAGCTCATAATTTTTCTGTTTGCCAAGTTTCTGTAAGGCGAGTAGAGAACAGCCTTGACAGATATCTTGATTTTTAGGCTGTACGAAAGCAACATGGTGAGGAATTGATGGATTAAATTCAATGACAACAACTTTAGGGCGATATACTTCGAGTGATTCCCAAATATAATAATCGACTCCATCAACATCGATTGATAAAAAATCAAAGTTTAGCGGGATCGAAGTTTCTTGTAAAATTTTATCTAGGGTATTCTCCCCTTCAAAGCTGACGATGCGATTGATACAGGTTACTCTATCGTTATCTGCATATTTTTGCTCCAAGACTGGATAAAGCACTGAATTAGATTCAATCTGTACCGACGACCAATCTCCGTCATTGATCGGGTGATGGGTATTGCTATGGACTCGACCATCACTTGCACCAAATTCAACGCACCAACGATCGCGATCGGGGATAATCTCAAAAATTTTCTCGATTATACCATCTTCTCCAAATTGAGAAGTAATATTTTTTCTATGCTGCAATAGCCAGTTATTTGGTTTGTTCGACTGATGAGGGGGTTTACCGTCCATGATTCTCCTCCATTCTAGCATTAAATTTGTGCTCTAATTGCTGATATTTTGACACGCCAATAAAATTTTTGAATTCGGGAAAAGAAACCATCTCTTTAAATTCTACGGTTGTTTTTTGCTCTCGCAATTGTTGAAAACAAGCTCTCATGGCGTGAGTTGCTACAAATAATCCAGTAATTGGATAGTTGCCCCGGACATACCGAAACCGCTTGCAAAAACTGCCTCAAACCCCGCTTCTTCTGCCAGTTTGGCACTAATGCAATCATAAATCCCCGGCAATGTCAGAATTCCGGGCGGTTGCAAGAGTTGGCACAGTTTTTAGCATTGAGACATGATGAAACCTTGACTTAATTAAGAATTGTAAATATTATCGATAATAGGAATTAATACTTATTGACATTGAGGAAACCCCTACTCAATGCCAATGATGCTGGCAAGTCGTACCAGAAAATCGTGCTGTCTCGATCGCCCGCATTGCAACGAAACCAGGGAAACTCAACATAGTGAGGTATGGATTATGAATTGTACCAAAATAGATCGCATTCTCCAACGGCTGGCAACGCTTTTAGCAATATCAATTTTAGCAATGGTGGCGATCGCGGGAATTACCAAAAAAATGGGTTTAAAGCCCCGCCCTTTAGCGGAGGGCAGGGCGGATTCCTAGAATTATAGTATAAAACCCTTTTTTGTGATAAAATAAGATAATTAAAGGAGGTGATTTCAATTGTTTGGTTGTCAACAAAATCTGATTAAAAACTTAGAAAGTTTGCCATTTCTTGAATACCTTTGT
>JAGHZQ010000041.1 GCA_017746715.1 Cyanobacteria bacterium SBLK | reverse complement strand
TTCTCGTCATCGCAGTCCCACCAACTGCTTTGTTAATATTATTTGCGGTTTAATTGCGTATTGCCACCAACCCAAAAAACCTGCATTGCAGTTGGAGTGGGCTTTACTCTCTGCTTCTTAACCCGAACTCAGGTTAAATAGATTAAACCTCAACAAATCAAGTGAGGCAGGACTTTGATAATGGATGAAAGTTTCGAGGGCTTGTCGATATATCTATTTAATATCTCCTTGAGGTAACGTGCCAACGGATAACGATCGCTTTTCTTTGCTTTAGTTTATTCTCACTGTTTGGCAATCGCGGATGAATTAATGACAGGTTGTACCAATGCTCAAAAGTAAAATTACACTTGGGGTTTAGCGCGCGATCGACATCTCTAATCCATCCATAGCAAGTATTTAACGAATTGGTATTATATGTTACCATCCGAACAGATATCATAGAGTTAATTGTCGTCCATATCCTTTTGAGTAAAGTGTAACAACCCATAACCAATAACAAAATGCGTATTTTAGTTGTTGAAGATGAGGCAAAACTCGCCCAATTTATCGAGTTAGAACTCAAATATGAAGGCTATGAAGTCATGGTTGCTAACGATGGCTTATCGGGCTTATCCACGGCGCGAGAATCTCAACCCGATCTGATTATCCTCGATTGGATGCTGCCGGGAATTTCGGGGGTGGAAATTTGTCAGCGCTTGCGGAGTACCGGGGATAAAGTTCCGGTGATTTTGCTCACGGCTAAAGATGAGGTCGGCGATCGCGTCAAAGGACTCGATGCAGGAGCAGACGATTACATGATCAAACCGTTTAGTATAGAAGAACTACTCGCAAGAGTGCGGGCTGCTTTGCGTCGCACCCAAGAACAAGAAACCAATGTTTTGCAATTTTCCGATTTAAAACTCAATCGCAGCAGCCGAGAGGTGTTTCGCGGGACTCGACGCATTGAGTTAACGGCGAAAGAGTTCGATCTTTTGGAATACCTCCTCGCTCACCCTCGTCAAGTCCTCACAAGAGACCAGATTCTCGAACGAGTCTGGGGATATGATTTTATGGGAGACTCAAATATTATTGAGGTTTACGTTCGTTACTTGCGCCTAAAACTAGAAGCCGAAAACGAAACGCGCCTCATTCAAACCGTGCGAGGTGTGGGTTACGTGGTACGAGAATAGATCGATTTTGTGGATTCTTCTTGGCAAGCAAGCCGCGATCGTATCGGTAATTTTAGTGAGGATTAAAAATGAGATTAATTTTTATTTCCTCCAAGGCTTGTTCTAGAGTTAATCCTCGATGTACTTCCCACCATTTTTCCGTATGTCTCATATAGGAAATATTGAAGCGATCGGATCCGGCATATTCCAAGCGCGTAAATCTTGCTTCAAAAGACGGCACGATCGCTCTAGGACTGGGACAGTTATAGAGACTGCAAAAATAAAAATAGTTGCGATACCATTTGCCAAAAATATCAACAATGTAGTTCCAATCGTTATCGGGAGGGGGTTGAATGTATTTGGGTTTGAATTCGGTCTCGATTAACCCCTCGCATTTTTCGGAAATGAGTTGTTTTTCCGCTTCGGGAACTTTGGGTTTGGATGGTCTTGGCGTACTCTTAATCCATCTTTTTTGATTTCTTTTAGCCATGATATTAATGCAATGACACATTGCGATCGCTGCTTTCTGTCGTCCTCCATCAAATTCAAAGGACAGATCGAACGATTCCTAAGCTAGAATAAACCCAAAATCTCGTTTTTCGTTGCTCAATAATGTCAATTCGTTTAAATTCCTTGGGGGTTGCCGCTTCGATCGCCGCTCTTTCCGGCGCGATCGCTTTACCCGTAATAATGCCAGTCGCGATCGCCCAGTCGGTTAATTCCGACCCCATCCCCTTCAAAACCATTCCCGATGCGTTTAACGAAGCCTTTACACATCGTTCCCAAGACGCTTTCTCGACTGTCTTTACCACGGGACGGCAAATTGATTGGATGTTTGGCATTGCTGGATTTCCCGAAATTGAAGTGACTCGCGACAGTCAACTCGCCCACGAACTTTATGTCGATGTTTGGTGGCAACAACTTTGGAGCGGTCCGATGATTCGCACCCCCGATATGCCCAATCCTTTCAATTCCACTACCCTCAGCAATCCAACCTATCTTCGTCCCAGTCAATCCATTCCCGGTAGCGAATTTGGTTTCGAGCGCTTTCCTCTCCGTTAAATTTCCCGAATTGTTCTCATCCAGGGTGCAGGAGTTGAACCTGCCTGGGGCGAATTATGAGTTCGCTGCCTAAACCGCTCGGCCAACCCTGGTTAAATCGCATACTATTATAATGCTTCTCTTCCCGAAGTGGAAAGACTCAATTATCATGGATTAACTAAGAATCGATAAGCACTCATTCATTAACGTCGATCGTCGCGAAATGAAAATCAATTCCACTGTTGTCCTCACCCTGACTTTGCTGTTGTTGATGTCTGTTGCTGGAACTGCCAGCGCGTTTTGGGGATATACCCTCGGTCGCGAAGCCTTAAAAGGAGTCACGCAACCCGATATCAGTCCTACCAAAAAACTCGCAGACAATAACTCGGCAAGCAATGGCAAAGAATTAAAAATTTTACTGACCGAAGCCGAACTCCTCAAACAGGCAGAAGATATTATTAATGGGAAAGTGATTCCCGAACCCATTGCCGAACTCGGAGAAGAAGAGACGCAAGAAGCTGAAATTGAAGAAACAAGCCCCGAACCCGTACCCCAACTCGAAGAAGTTTTACCTGTGAAGGCCAGCGATCGCGGCGTGAGTTTGGCGATCGTCGAAGCCAAACAAGAAGGGGGTTCTTTAGTTTTGGATGTAGATCTTAAAAACGAGAGCCAAGACTCCGTCCGCTTTTTGTATAGTTTCTTGGATGTCAGAGACGACCAAGGACGCGCCCTCAGTGCTATTACTGACGGTTTGCCGGGGGAACTGCCCGCCAATGGGAAAAACTTCTCGGGTACGATTAAAATTCCCACGGCTCTCTTAGAAGATGCTCGAGAATTATCTTTAACTCTCACGGATTATCCCGATCGCGAGTTAGAATTAAACTTGGCAAACGTTCCGATCGCCCGCTAAAGCATGAGAGAAAATTAATTATTGGGAATTGCAGTGGAGGAAGCGGCGGGCATTTTAAGTCACCATCTCTGGCTGAAATTATTATCAGTCTTGCTGTTGATTGCGATCAATGCTTTTTTTGTCACGGCAGAATTCTCGATGGTGGCAGTTCGGCGATCGCGCATCAATCAACTCGTGGAAGAAGGAGACGTTCCCGCAAGAACGGTACAAGCCTTGCAACGCCAGATCGAACGCTTGCTCTCCACCACCCAAATCGGCATTACCCTCTCGAGTTTGGCTTTGGGGTGGATTAGTGCCAGCAATGTCTCTCTCCTCATGAACGGATTGCTGGGTCGTTTGTCCCTCCCCGACAATTCCACGGTCGTTGATTCCCTTGCCGTCACTATCACTTTTTTTGGAGTGGCCTATCTACAAATCGTTTTGGGGGAACTGTGCCCGAAATCCCTCGCCCTGCGTTATTCCGAACGCTTGGCTCGGCTGTTAGGTCCGCCGAGTTGGGCGATCGCTCGAGTTTTTAATCCCTTTATTATCATTCTCAATGCTTCGACGCGGTTTTTATTGCGATTGGTGCGGGTGCAATATTTGGGTCAAGGGTGGTATACCCGCGTAACTCCAGAAGAATTGCAGTTAATCGTGACCACAGAACGAGAATCTATTGGTTTAGAAGCAGAAGAACGGGAATTATTGAAAAATGTGTTCGAGTTTGGAGAAGTGCGGGTACGCGAGGTAATGGTACCGCGAACCAGTATTGTTGCCCTCGATCGCGAAGCCACTTTTGCCGAGCTTTTAGAACAAGTGGTCACAACCAGTCATACTCGCTATCCCGTCAAGGGGGAATCTTTGGATGACATTATTGGAATTATTGATTTTAAGAGTCTTGCCATTCCTCTCGCAGAAGGGTGCTTGCATCGGGAAACCGCGATCGCGACTTGGCTGGAAACACCTCGCTTTATTCCGGAAACTAACTTATTAGGAGAGCTTTTACCATTAATGCAGCGATCGCAGTTGGAAATGGCGATCGTTTTGGATGAATTTGGCGGCACGGCAGGCATCATCACCCTGAAGGATGTTGTGGCCGAAATTATCGGCGCCGAACCCGAAGCGCAAAATGGAGACGATTTCTCTTATAAAATTCTCAGCGATCGCCAATTTTTGGTTCAAGCACACATGGATTTAGAGGAGGTCAATGCAGTCTTGGGCTTTAATTTTCCCCTCAGTGAGGAATACAACACGTTAAGCGGTTTTTTGCTCTATCATTTTCAAAAAATCCCCGATCGAGGGGAAACTTTAAGTTACGAGGATGTCGATCTAACGGTTGTTTCGGCTGACGGACCTCGATTGGATCGCATTCGTATCGATCGCCGAGGAGAGCTTGCCGATTCAGGATTTGCCGACTCGAGTAAAAATTGGGATAATGATGCGATCGATTTTGGGGAAAAGTTACATTAATTTTCCCAATTGCGTTACCAATTTGGCAACTCCCACGCGATCGCCCGCCCCAGCGAACATACTGAAAAGTAGGATTGAGATTGAGGATTTTGTACCATGAAACCGCAATTTTTCGGCGCGATCGCTGGTGTCGGTCTCGTTTTGACTGGATGTTCCTCCGCTCCGGAAACGACCCGTTTAGAAGCCCCTGCTCGCCTCGAACAAGATATCGCGACAGAGGAAGTTGCACGAGAGGCTAAAGAAGTAGTTGCCGCGACGGGAGATGAAGTGCCGCGAGTTGCCCCTCAGTTGATTAAAACCGCAGAAATCGATTTACAGGTAGAATCTATTGACGCGATCGTAACGGAAATTGCCGATCTGGTCAAACGCAATCGCGGGGATATTCTCGAATTGCAAAATAATAAACCCAATACTATCGGCGATCGCCATTATGCTTTTCTGCGCTTGCGGATTCCCCAACAACGATTGGATCGCGTCCTTGCAGACATTGGCGTATTGGGCATTGCCAAACGCCAAAACCTCAATGCGGAAGATGTCAGCATTCAATTGGTGGATCTCGATGCGCGATTGCGAAATTTGCGAAAACAGGAAGAATCTCTACTGGAAATTATGGATCGTTCGGGTTCTATTGCCGATGTACTCAAAGTCTCCCAAGAATTGGGGAAAGTTCGCTCGGAAATCGAACAAATTGACGCGCGACAGAAGAACTTGCGCGATCGCGTGGCATTTTCCACCATTCTCGTGAATCTGGAGACCCCCACCGCAGTCATTCCGCGATCGCGACCCTTGGGAGGACAACTGGGGGAAACGTGGGAAAATGCCGTTTATGGGGTCGGTTCTTTAACGACGGGGTTGCTGAAATTGACCCTCTGGCTGTTGGCATTTAGTCCCTATTGGCTGGCGATCGGTGGGGGGATTTGGTTGTTTCGCAAATATGGGACGGCAAAAGCGAGCGATCGCAACAATAATTCTTAGCTAAAAGTAGCGACTCTCCACCCTCGACTCCCGACTCCCAAATTTTGGTATAATCTGATGCTTGTCTCTAATTTCAGAATTCAACATCGGGAGATTATTTGATGGCACGAATGTATTATGACGAAGATGCTAATTTAGATTTACTAGCAGAGAAAACCGTCGCAATTATTGGTTATGGTTCTCAAGGTCACGCTCACGCTTTGAATTTAAAAGATAGCGGCGTTAACGTTATTGTTGGTTTATATTCGGGGAGTAAATCCGCTCCTAAAGCAGAAGCCGCCGGATTAAAAGTGTACTCCGTCGCGGATGCGGCCAAAGCAGCCGATGTGATTATGATTCTTCTCCCCGACGAGGTACAAAAATCGATTTATCTTGCAGAAATCAAGCCTAATTTAAGCGAGGGAAATGTTCTTGCTTTTGCTCACGGGTTTAATATTCATTTTGGGCAGGTAGTTCCTCCCGATAATATTGATGTTGTCATGATTGCGCCCAAAGGTCCCGGTCATTTAGTGCGCCGAACCTACGAACAAGGAGAGGGCGTTCCCTGTTTGTTTGCCGTTTTTCAGGATGCTTCGGGACAAGCGCGCGATCGTGCTATGGCTTATGCAAAAGGCATTGGCGGCACTCGGGCGGGAATCCTCGAAACCACCTTCCGAGAAGAGACGGAAACGGATTTATTCGGCGAACAAACGGTTCTGTGCGGCGGTTTGAGTGCCTTAATCAAAGCCGGTTTTGAAACCTTAGTCGAGGCAGGTTATCAACCGGAATTAGCTTATTTTGAGTGTCTCCACGAAGTCAAGTTAGTGGTCGATCTCGTGGTTGAAGGCGGCTTGGCAGAAATGCGGGATAGTATTTCCAATACTGCGGAATACGGCGATTATACCCGAGGCCCTCGCTTAGTGAATGCCGAAACCAAAGCAGAAATGAAAAAGATTCTCTCAGAAATTCAATCGGGACAATTCGCCCGAGAATTCGTTCTCGAAAATCAATCCGGAAACCCCGGTTTTACTGCCATGCGCCGCCGAGAAGCAGAACATCGTATTGAAGAAGTCGGAAAAGATTTACGAGCAATGTTTAGCTGGCTCAAAAAAGGTTAATGGGTGGGGTGCGTTATTAACGCACCCTACTGTCATTAGGGCTCTCATTAGTAACAAAGCAGAATCGGTCATGCTCGAAATTCGAGAATATCAACCTCGAGACTGGGATGCGATGGCGGTGATTCACGATCGCGCTAGATTGGACGAATTGAAAGCCTCTGTAGGGATAGAGGCTTTTTTATCATTTTACGGGAAGGATTTACAATGATTGAAACCAAAACCGGACGATTGGATGGGAATGAAGAGTTTGAGGCGACCGGGCATATTCTTTGTCGCGAGCGATCGCTCAACCCTTAAAATACGATCGGGTGTTAAGTACAAATTGAATGCGTAGGATGTCGTCAGCAAAAAGAAGATGGAATTAAAATTTTTAATAAAGATTGCCTCTCAATTTAAACCCGATCGCCAGATTCTAGAAGTTCAAGAATTCGGCAATGGAAATATTAATAAAACATTTCGGGTTAAAATAGATGATAAAGAACCATATTTTATTTTACAGCGCATTAATACGCAAGTTTTTTCTCAGCCCGAGTTGGTCATGAAAAATATACGAGTTTTTTGCGATCGCGCTCGCGAAAATCTCGATAAACTAACTTTAGAACAAGGACTAGAAAAAAAACGGGATTGGGAAATTCCCTCTATTTTACTCACCCGAGAGGGACAAGAATATTGGCGCGATCGCGAAGGTGGATTTTGGCGAGCTATTCGTTTTATTGAAGGACAAACTCTTGATACGATTACAACTGAAAATCAAGCAAAAGAAGTCGGTTATGGGTTGGGATTATTTCACGCACTTTTGAGTTATATTCCTTGCGAAGAATTAGCAGATACTTTAGAAGGATTTCATATTTTACCTCGCTATCTAGAGCAATACGATCGCGTTTTAGCCGAAAATTCCCCGATTGCCAGTTCTGAAGTCAAATATGCCCGACAATTTATTGAAAAGCGTCGCGATTGGGCAACTATTTTAGAAGATGCCAAACAGCTTGGAAAATTGCCCTTGCGTCCCATTCATGGCGATCCCAAGGTCAATAATATTATGATGGATTCGCAAACCGGACAAGCGATCGCAATGGTGGATTTAGACACGATTAAACCCGGTTTAGTTCACTACGATATTGGGGATTGTCTGCGATCGGGATGCAATTTACTTGGGGAAGAAGCAAAACATTGGGATAACGTTTCCTTTAATATCGAACTATGTCAAGCTATTTTACAAGGTTATTTTTCAATGGCACGCAATTTTTTAACCGCAATAGATTATCTTTATATTTATGATAGCATTCGCGCGATCGCCTTTGAATTAGGCTTGAGATTTTTTACCGATTATCTCACAGGAAATACTTATTTTCAGGTAAAATATCCAGACCATAACTTGAATCGAGCAATCGTTCAATTTAAACTGGTTGAGAGTATCGAAAAACAAGAGAAAACCATTCAAAATTTAATCCAACAGCTAACCGATGAATAAAATACAAGTATTCTATTTAGTTCCCTTTCCTTCCGGGATTGTAGACTCTAACTTAAAAATTTCTGTTGGGATTTGCCGTCAAAACAATTGCAGTCTTTTTGTTGACTATATGGCCGAACATATAGAAAATTTAGCAATGCCTCCAATCAGTGATAAATTTAGTCGAAAACACGAACTTTGGCAAGAAACTTGTTTCGAGTTTTTCCTAAAATTTCCCAACAATTCTCAATATTGGGAATTTAATCTTTCTCCAAGCGGAGATTGGAATACTTACTGCTTTGAAGATTATCGGGAGGGAATGAAGGAAGAAGAAAGATTAACTCGATCGTCATTTTTTATTATAACACGAGCGAATAAACTATCATTGAATACAACAATCGATTTGAGCGCGATCGCCTCTCCAGAACAAGTTTTTGAAATGGCCGTCAGTGCCGTCACAAAATCCAAAAATGGCGATATAATTTATTGGGCATTAACGCATCCCGAACAACAGGCTGATTTTCATCACCCAGATAGCTTCACCGTTACCCTAGATTGAATGAGATTTCGCGAATTAGTTCTAGAAAATTTTGGTCCCTATCGCGGTCGTCAAGCGATCGATCTATCTCCAGAAAATGCTGGAGAGCATCGCCCGATTATCTTATTAGGAGGGATGAATGGAGGCGGAAAAACAACGCTAATGGATGCCATTCGCCTTGCTTTTTACGGTCAGCGCGCTCAATGTTCGACCCGAGGAAATCTCAGCTATCAAAAGTTCCTCGAACAATGTATCAATCGCGATGTAAAAGGAACGGAAGAAACTAAAATAGAGCTTGCATTCGATCACATTAAAGATAGTAAACCCGTTGTTTTTCGCATTCGTCGGCGCTGGACAAAGAAACCCAAAAATGGTAAGGACTCCCTAGAAATCATTACCGATACATGGTTGGATGAAACAATTACGAAAACATGGGATGAGCGCGTTGAATATATTTTACCCTTGGGAATTTCTAATTTATTTCTCTTTGATGGCGAACAAGTTAAAGAGTTAGCCGAACTTGAATCACCTCCACCTCAAGTAGTCGAGGCGATTCAATCTTTGTTAGGATTGGAATTAGCAGAACGTTTATCGGCAGATTTAGATATTTTAGCCAGTCGCAAGCGTAAAGAATTAGCAACCCAAAAAGAATTGAGAGATTTAGAAGAATTAGAAAATAGAATCGTTCAGTTGAGAACGCAAAAACAACAATTTATAGAAGATGAGGATGATTTAGGAGTGAAAATTAGAGCAGCAGAACGTCAATACGATCGCGCCGATCAGAAGTTTCTCACCGAAGGGGGGGCAATTGCTTCTCAACGCAGCAAAATTAACCGCAATATTATCAAACTAAAGGAGGAGTTAGAGCAAGAACGCATCAATTTACGCGATCGTGCAGCCAATATTCTACCCATATCTCTGATTTTTCCTCTACTAAACGGAGCACGAGAAATAGGAGAGAAAGAACTAGAAAATAGTTCGGTCAATGTTACAAAGGAAGCAATCTTAGAGCGAGACAAGCGTTTGTTGACCTATTTAAAAAAATTATCTTTAAATCCTGACAAATTAGGGCAAATCAAAGCATTTTTGGAACGAGAAAATCAAGTGTTTATCAAAACATCGCAAAACCAGAAATATTTAGATGCAGATCGCGAAACCTTGAATGTTTTAGAGTTATTACTACGGGATCGACTCCCAGAACAAATTAAATGTGCGGGAAAAGACTGCGAACGCGTACGAGAATTAGAAGAAAAAATCCTTTCTCTCGAACGGCAATTGCAAACCGCCGCATCTCCAGAAACATATACGAAATTAGAAAACGATCGAAATATTGCAAAAAAAAGCCTGATTCAATTGAAAGCTGAGTTAACTGCGAAAAGTCGCCAAATTTCTGAAATTGAAGAAAAAATTGACAACATCAAAAAAGACTTAGAAATTTATAGCCACGAAACCCTCGATCGCAAAAACAAAGAACATATTATTCAATCCATTGCTAAAGTCAAACAAACTCTCAAATTATTTCGCGAAAAATTGACCTTAAAAAAGTTAAATAAATTAGAAGTAGAAGTGACGCAATACTTTCGCCATCTTCTTCATAAATCCGATCTGGTTCATACCGTTACGATTGACACGGAGAGCTTCAAATTATCTCTCTACGATCCGCAAGGTCAAGAAGTCCCCAAGCATCGCTTATCTGCGGGAGAAAAACAACTGTTAGCGATCGCCTTTCTTTGGGGATTGGCAAAAATTTCCGGTCGCAATCTTCCCATCGCCATCGATACGCCTTTAGGACGGTTGGATTCCTCCCATCGGGCCAATTTAGTCGAACGGTATTTTCCTTATGCTTCTTCTCAAGTCATTCTCCTTTCGACAGATACAGAAATCGGCACAACAGAATACGATCGATTGCAAGCACAAGATGCGATCGCGCGCTCTTATCATTTAAAATACAATCCCCAACTCGGACAAACCGCGATCGAGGACGGTTATTTTTGGCAAGAGTAACGAATTATTACCGATCGTCCGCGACCCATTCACCATTGCCGTAAAACTAAAGAAAATGTTAAAGTCAGCAAAATTCAACAAAAACTAAAATCTCGGGAAAGCAAGGTGCGAACCTAGATTCTTCTATTGCCGATGAGCATTCAGACTTCCGTTCTGACCGAACTGCTATACGATCTACCGGACTGGCGATCGCAGATGTATTTCAAATCTTCCCTCGTTGCCCTCTCTCATGCAATGGAAGATCGCATTCTCGCGAGTTCCGACGTTCCCCTCGCGATCGCGACCTTTCAACAAGAACGCTTTTATCGTCAAGAAGCCCATCGCTATCGTCGTATTGCCAAGAAAACCCAACAACTCTACGTTTTAGCCGTCCCGGAAACCGATTTTAAAAATCATTCGGGAGACTATGAAACAATCGCGTTTGAGGCAACCGATGCGCTGGCTCGAGAATGGCATTTGATCGTTTTGGGCGAGAATTATGCGAATTGTTTGATCTGCCGAGAACGAACCTCGGGTTTAGAGGGAAACCCCGGATCGGCAATGGACTCCAGCCGCCGTTTTGAAGGAATTTGGACTTCCAATCGCCATGTTACCGTCCGGGCTGCGGAACTTTTGCTCGATCGCATTGCGATTTATCGTCCGGAGCTAGCGAAAAAGATTGAAAGGGCAAAGAAACGCTACCTTAAAAGCAAACGCAAAACCCGTTCGTCTCCCCCCGAACTCGACGCAACCAGCCCCGATCCTTTTGTCAATCGCCTCGTGAACTATTTGCAAGTCGGGCAGCATAAGTTGATTAAAGCCTACAAAAAAATGGAGTTGCAGGAGCAGCGAGAACGATCGATTCACTTAATGACTGCAGCCATTCGGCGATCGCTAGATCCCGATATTATTTTGCAAGTCGCAGTCGAACAATTGGGACGGGCATTAGGTGCTTGTCGTTCTCTAGTGTATCAGTGTGGCGATCGCGATGAAATAGCAACCATTGCTTATGATTTTCCCAGTCCTCACAGCACCTCTTTAAAAGGAAAACAATGGCCGCTGCAACAAAATCCTTTTTTTCAAACCGTTGTCGAAACCCAAGAATGTCTCTTCGTCCGAGATGTTCGCGAAACGCCTCAGTTTAAAGAACGAGGGAATCCCCAATGGAAAAAGACGATCGCAGAAGCCGCAATTGTCTCGTGGCTTTTGATGCCCGTTCTTTATCAAGGCCGTTTGTTGGGGATGATAGAATTACACTATTGCGGCGAAAACTTTGGGCAATGGCGATCGGAAGATATGAGCTTGGTGGAAGCGATCGCCAATCAAATTGGGGTTGCCTTGATTCAAGCCGAGGCTTATGCCAACCTCGAGGATCTAAACGAACAATTAGAAGCCTTAGATCGCACCCGTGCCAATCTCGTTGCCATTACCGGCCACGAATTGCGAACCCCTCTCTCCACCATTCAGGTTTGCTTAGAAAGTCTGGCGACGGAACCGGATATGTCCCCCGAACTCCGTCAAGTGATGCTCAATACAGCCTTAAGCGATGCCGAACGCATGCGAAAATTAATTCAGGATTTCCTGACCCTTTCCAAACTCGAAAGCGGTCGCGTGGATTGGAATCCGGAAGTATTATCCATTCGCGAATGTATCGAATTGGGAATCAGCAATAATAGTGCCAGAAAATCTCCAGAAGACATGCCTTCGATTCGCATGGCGGTTGAAGGGGATTTACCTTTGGTGAAAACTGATGGGGAATGGTTGGTGGAAGTCGTCGCCAAACTCCTCGATAATGCCTGTAAGTTTACCTCTGCCGATGGAGAAATTTTAATTGAAGCCAAAGCGAATGGAAATGGTTTATTAGAAGTGACGGTTGCAGATACGGGACGGGGAATCGAACCCAGCCGTTTGGAAACGGTTTTCGATCGCTTTTATCAAGAAGAAGGCGCCTTACAACGCACGACGGGAGGAGTGGGTTTGGGTCTGGCAATTTGCCGCCAAATTACCCAACGATGGGGGGGCAAAATTTGGGCGGAGTCGGAAGGAAAGGATAAAGGCAGTCAGTTCCATTTTACGATTCCCATCTTTGAAACTCCTCCATCAAGGGCAAAGAAAACTTCAAAAACAACCTCGAAACCGGGAAGGCGATCGCGCAAAAATCAATAATTTCTCTAAATTTTCCCCCGTTAAACCGACAAGATTAACGGTTTAAAAAGTATTGAGGGTTTGGTATTTTTATTTCTCACGATCGCAATTAATTCTCGGCACTCCTTTATTGAGAGTAAGATTGCATCAAATAACTAACACCCCATAATCAATAATAACTAATAAGTTTGTTCGATTTCTCCGTGCTCTTTGAGTAAGGTTGCAATTTTATGACGGACGAGAATACCGGGTTTATCAGTCATTATATGCTGTTCTTTTTTGACATCTAAAGGCACGTCATAATCGGTTGATTCTAATATTACTTTATCTTCGAGGGTGACTTGGCGATCGAAAGCAACGGCATCGGCAGCTTTGGTTTGTTCTTCCGTGTCGTTTCGCAGGCAAAATTGTACGATTTGGGAAGAAGAATCATTGATGGGGGTTGCCGTATTAACCACGATATGAGTCAAGCCATTGTGATAGTTAATTCGCAATAAACAGGTAAAAGGCATAAACCAATCGATATCTAAAGTTCGATAGGTTTGTTCCTCTTCCATGTTTAAATTTTGTTGCTGTAATTCTGGATTGACAACCCCTAATTTTGCCTTGACTTTAATGCCGTAATCCGTATCTTGCACGTTCATTTCATCGGGGATGGGATGTTCCATACTGCCGAAGGTGGTTGTATGCACGTAGGTTGGATGAGCGAGATCCATCTCATTTTCCATGACTCGCAAACCTGCACAATTCCACGTCTCATAAAATTCGGGAATTAAACGATAATTAGACTGACCGGCCTCGGGAATTTGTGGGAGCTCTTTTAGGGGTTCATCTGCCAAACAAACCCAAGCATAACCGTAGCGTTCTTGACATTGATAAGTTTTTATTTTGTAGGTTTTGGGGATTTGTGCCTTGTCGCTAATTTGCGGAACTTTGATGCAATTTCCCGTTGTGTCGAACTCCCAACCATGATAAGCGCAAGCAATATTTCCTGCCGTAACTTTTCCGAGGGATAATTGTGCGGAACGATGACAGCAGCGATCGCGAGCGGCAATCGGTTTTCCTTTTGAGTCCAACCACAAAACCAGTTTTTCTCCCAGCAAAACAAAACTTTGCGGTACTTCTGCCGTTAGCTGAGAGAGGGGCATTACGGGATACCAGAAGCGTTTAAATACGGGTTGGCGGGTAATGAGCATGGCTGGAAAAATGAGGTCGGGAAAGGTAGAGAGGCGATCGCAAAACTCTTCAATCTATTTCATTCATAATCTTGGGAGATTTTTAGTAAGGAGACATACATTTTAAGGGAATTTTAACTTTTGGGGAGAATGATTGGCGAATCCTGTCTGTTTGAGAACGAGCAAAAGTTAATTTTTTGCCATTTATAAAACCAAAAAGCAAGCATCATTAATGCAATTAATACATTTGTTGTCCAGAACGATCGCCTGTTAAAATACTTAAAAACTCGTATTTGTTATCCTCGCTGCCAAATTTTAAGAGTTTGATCTCGTCCTCCACTAATTAAAGTTTTTCCATCCGGACTAAATGATATAGAAGTAACGCCGCGCTTGTGTGTCTGAGAAAGTGTATGTATTTGCTTTCCCATAATTGTCCATTCAATTATTTTTGCGTCATCGCCTCCACTAACTAAAGTTCTCCCATCGGGATTAAATGCCAAACAGGTAATTGCCTCCGAATGAGATCTCAGTGTTTTGGGAAATTTGCCGCTATCAATCGACCAGAGTTTAATCGTATTATCTTTCCCTCCACTGGCTAAAATTTGTCCGTCCGGACTGAAAGCGATCGCGTATACTTCATCAAGATGTCCCGATAAGGTCATGAGGATTCGTCCCGTATCGGTATGCCAAACTTTGATGGTTTTATCGTAACTGCAACTGGCTAAAATTCTCGGATCTTTGGGATGAAAAGCAATATCGGTCACTTTATTGGAATGTCCCTGCAATCTCGCAATCTCTCGTCCTGTTTTTATATTCCATAATACTATATCTTGGTTATCATTTGCAGCCAGAATTTGACCCTCTGGACTAAATTCTAATCCATCATAACCCAAAACATCAAAAAAATTAGCAAAAGGGGTTTTAGAGAAGGTCAAAAGAGGCTCTTTTTCCCCCAATTTCCAAACTATTACTTTATACTGTTTGCAAGCTGCCAGCAGTCGAGAATCGGGGCTAATTGCAACAGAAGTAAACCATAAATCGACAACACCGGGTACGGATATTTTTTGTTGAGTGTCCCAAGCTCCTATTGCCCACACTTTCAGATTTTCACTTCCTACACTAATAAAATAAGGGTTATTTGATTGGGGGCTAAAAGCTACTTTTAGTCCGTAACGCATGGTTGTATTTTCGGACAAGTTAGCCATAAATTCAGCTGCATTCGTTAGCAAAGGAATCCCAGTTTTTTGAGGAAATCCATCGGCAAGATAATAGCGATCGCGAATACTGGCAATTTCTTGCAAAGCAGGGGGAGAAGTTCCCTGTACAATTTCTTCCCAAGTGGGAGGAATATCGAGAGATTTTTGATAAATAATCGGAATCCAAGTTGCACCGGGAGTCTCTTTTTCCATCGCTTCCAAACGCGATCGCGCTTGACGAACTGCTAAATATAAAGATTCTCCTCCTGAATACGCTTCTAGGAAATATTTTAAGAATAATTGCGCGACTTTATCCGGTACGGGTTCGCGCATGACAATAATTTGAGGAATATTCAACTCGGCTAGATATTCGGCTAATTTTAAGCCATCACAGGAGTTGAAAATCGCCAATTGCAAGCCGCGATCGGCTACTTTTTTCAAACTATTTCTCAATTCTGCAATAGGTAATTTCTCCTGGGGATTCAAATAGATAATCCCCGAGTCACTGTTACTGTTACTATGACCTGCAAAAAAGAGAATATCCCACTCTTTTTCCCATAATTTATAGCTAAATGCTTGGCGATCGGGTTCAACAAGAAATTCAGGATTCACTTTAGGTAAATTTGCGATCGTTTCTCGATCTTTTTCAAGATTAATTCCTGTGCTATCCCCTAGAATTGAGAGAATTTTGATGTTCTTTTGTCCGGTTTTAGGTTGTTCTGGATCAACTGATTCGATTTCTGATGGACTGAGAGCAATTTCAGCTTTGGGAAAGCGATCTCTCAATAAATCCCATTCTTGCCAAGGTAGTTTTTTCAAGATTTCATGACTGGTTTGTAAGAACACAAAAATCTCATCTGAAGCATCTAAACGATTGTATAATGTTTCTCGCAATCGTTGAAATTTAAGATTTGTACTAGCACTCAACCAAGTTTTTAAGTTGGATTTTAATTGTTTTGCAGCATTATAATATTGTTGAGAATATTTTCGAGAATATTCTTGAGCTTTGTTATTTTCTATTAGATTTGTAAATGATAGTTTTTTAGAAGCATCGAGCCAATTTTGATATAGTTCTGGGATTTGTGAGTGAGGTGGTAATTCGCAATCAATTTCGACTTCTGGGATAGAAGCGCGATGGGGTAACGTGATTTTGAGGATGACTGGAAAACCGCGATCGAAATCTCCTTGACCGATTTTCAGAAAAACAAATTTTTTCATGGTAAACTATTTCCTCGATAATCGATTCTTTAATTGTTTATGATAGACACCAGATTTTTATATTGGTATCCTCACTAACACTAATCAAAATTTGTCCATTGGGACTAAAGGCAATATCTCGTACTGCACCTGAATGTCCTGTTAAAGTCTGTAAAAGTTTTCCTGTCTCAGAATCCCATATCCGGATTGTTTCATCTTTGCTTCCACTCGCTAAAGTCTTCCCATCCGGACTAAATGCAAGCGCATATATAGTCTTTGAATGTTCTGTTAAAACTTTGATGAGTCGAGCATTTTTGATATTGTGAATATCCCACATTTTGATCGATCCATCAGAATCACCACTAACCAATAATTTCTTATCTGGACTAATTGCGATCGACCAAATTGAACCAACAGAACTATCGAACCAAGAAGCTAACGCAGAAAAATCCCACGGATATTCGGGAGAAGGACGAATTAGCGTGTTCAAAAGTCGCGCATTGTGCCAATTCCAAATTTTAATTGCACCGTCTAAACCACCACTCACTAATAGTTGACCATCGCGACTAAAACTAACTGCACGAACATCCCATCCATGACCTCTTAGGGTATGCAAAGTCTTTCCAGTAGATAAATTCCATATTTTAATCGTAGCATCAATATTGCCACTGGCTAGATATAATCCATCTGGACTAAAAGCAATACAGCTAACACGAAGCGCTAATAAATTACTACTAAGATTGTTTCTAAATTTTAACGTATCTGAATCCCAAAGTTTAATTGTACCATCTTGAAATTCCAGATTGCTCGAACTCGCCAGAATTTTACCATCTGGACTAAAATCTAGAGAGAAAATTACGCTGGAAGTTCCTTCGCAAGTTGTTTTAACTTCTCCAGTTTCTAAATCCCACAAAATAATTTTTTTATCGAGACTTCCCGTAGCAAAGGTTTTACCATCGGGATGAATAGCAACTGCTGTGACATGATCTGAATGTTCCGTTAGGGTTCGATCGCATCGCCAATCTTTTGGCCAGATTAGCGGTTCTTGGATAAAATTTTGGTAAATAATCGGAATCCAAGTTGCACCGGGAGTCTCTTTTTCGATCGCTTCTAAACGCGATCGTGCTTGACGAACTGCAAAATATAATGATTCTCCTCTCGAATATACTTGGAGGAAATATTTTAAGAATAATTGTGCGACTGTATCCGGTATGGGTTCGCGCATGACAATAATTTGAGGAATCTTTAATTCGGCTAAGTATTCGGCTAATTTTAAGCCGTCGCAGGAGTTAAAAATCGCCAATTGTAAACCGCGATCGGCGACTTTTCTCAAACTATTTTTAAGTTCTGCAATCGGTAATCGATCGTTAGGATTTAGATTGATAACTCCCGATTCGCGTTTACTCTTACTATGACCGGCAAAAAAGAGAATATCCCAATCTTTGTCCCATAATTCATTGCTAAATTGTTGGCGATCGGGTTCGACAAGAATTTTGGCAGTAGCGTAAGGCAAATTTTCAATTATTTTTCGATCTTCTTTCAAATCGATCCCTGTTCGATCGCCTAAAATGGACAGAATTCTTATTTTCTTATACTTCCTTTGTGTTCTTTCTTTAAGAACGAAATTAATTTCTGGAGGACTAAGAACAAGTTCTGATTTAGTAAAGCGATCGCTCAATAAATCCCATTCTTGCCACGGCAGTTTTTTCAAGATTTCATTATCGGTTTGCAAGAAAATAAAAATATCATCTGAATCATCTAACCGACTAGAAAGTGTTTCTCTCAATCTTTGAAATTTAGTATTCGTACTAGAACTCAGCCAGTTTTTTATATTAGATTTTAATTGTTTCGAAGAATTGTAAAATTTTTGAGAATATTCTCGACAATATTCTTGAACTTTTTCCTTTTCTATTAGATTTTTAAATGATAATTTTTGAAGAGAATCGAGACATTGTTGATATATTTCTTTTATCTGTGGATTAGAAGGAAATTCGCAATCAATTTCGACTTCTGGAAAAGGGGATAGATCGGGAGAGATGATTTTCAGCGTGAGAGAAAATCCCTTCTCAAAATCTCCTTGACCGATTTTCAGAAATACAAATCTTTTCATTTTTTGGTTCTCCTTTAAGCTGTTATTGCGATCGCTGTCGCTGCCAAATTTTAATCGTGCGATCGCGTCCCCCGCTAATTAATGTTTGTCCGTCCGGACTCAGCGCGATCGACGTAACCCCTCGTTTATGAGCATTATCAATAGCATATAAATGTTTTCCTGTTTTTGTCCACTCTCGAATCGTTCCATCATAACTGCTGCTAATCAATGTTCCACCCTCTGGACTAAATACCAAATCTGTAATCCCATCCGAATGCAGTCTGAGAGTTGTGGGTAATTTTCCACTATAAATCGACCAAAGTTGAATAGTATTATCTTTACCACCACTGGCTAAAATTTCGCCATCTGGACTAAATGCAAGAGTAAAAACTGACGCATGATGTCCGGTTAGTGTTACCATCGATTTTGCTGTATCGATGTTCCAAATTTTAATGGTTGTATCGTGACTGCAACTTGCTAGAATTCGAGAATCATGCGGATGAAATACAGCGCAGGTTACTTTATTTGTGTGTCCAGTCAATGTACAAATTTTCTTGCCGGTTTTTGTGTTTATCAAATCAATATCTTGATTATTATTAGTCGCAAGAATTTCGCCATCTGGACTAAATGAAAGCGCTTCAAATGAGAAAAGATCAAAATAGTTACTCAATAATGTTTTTGCAAATTCATAAATTGGTTTAACTTCTCCCAATCGCCATATTAAAAGTCGATAAGTGTCGCAAGTAGCAATAGTTCTATTATCAGGACTAATTGCAATACAATAAGCTCCATTACCCAAAACAGAAAAAGGACAAGGCATGATGTGCTTTGTATTACGACTTTCCAGATTCCAAATTTTTAGCTCTCCGTACCATGTTGTCGCAAAAAAAATCTCTTTATGGTTTGAACAAAATGCAACTTTTATTCCAAAAATAACATAAGTACTCATCCTAAACTCTTCACTCAACTCAATCAATTGATCGATGACAGGAATTCTCGGATACTCAAGAGTTTCAGGATGGTAATATTTTTCAATAATACTATCAATTTTTTTGAAAAGAGAGGGAGGATCTCCATGTACAATCTCTTCCCATGTAGGAGGAATATCGAGAGATTTTTGATAAATCATCGGTATCCAAGTTGCACTGGGAAAGTCTTTTTCGATCGCTTCCAAACGCGATCGCGCTTGACGCACCGCTAAATACAAAGATTCGCCTCCCGAATATGCCTCTAGGAAATATTCTAAGAATAATTGCGCGACTTTATCCGGTACGAGTTCGCGCATGACAATAATTTGAGGAATATTCAACTCGGCTAAATATTCAGCTAATTTTAAGCCATCACAAGAGTTGAAAATCGCCAGTTGTAAACCGCGATTTCTCACCTTTTTTAGACTATTTCTTAAATCTTCAATCGGTAATTTATCCTTGGGATTGAGATTTATGACTCCCGATTCGTTTTTACTTGTACTATGACCTGCAAAAAAGAGAATATTCCAACTTTTTTCCCATAATTTATAGCTAAATTCTTGGCGATCGGGTTCGACAAGAAATTCGGGAGTAGCTTTGGGAAGAGCTTGAATAATTTCTCGATCTTTTTCGATATCAATTCCCGTTCTATCGCCTAAAATAGAGAGGATTTTTATGCTATTTTGTCCGGTTTTAAATTTTTCTCGGCTGACTGACTCGATTTCCAATGGACTGAGAGCAATTTCCGATTTAGGAAAGCGATCGCTCCATAAATCCCATTCTTGCCAAGGTAGTTTTGTCAAGATTTTATGATTGGTTTGCAAGAAAACAAAAATCTCATATGAAGCATCTAAACGGTTATATAAGATTTCTCTCATTCTTTGAAATTTAAGATTTGTGCTGGAACTCAGCCAAGTTTTTACATTAGATTTTAATTGTTTTGCAGAATCATAACATTTTTTATAATGCTCTCTCGCTTTTTTCTCTTCCATCAGCTTCGTAAACGGCAGTTTTTCAGAAGCATCGAGCCAATTTTCATAGATTTCTTGGATTTGTGAGTTAGGAGGTAATTCACAATCAATTTCGACCTCTGGTAAAGAAGCGAGATCGGGTGACGCAATTTTAAGTATGACTGGAAAACCGCGATCGAAATCTCCTTGACCAATTTTTAGGAATACAAATTTTTTCATTGTTTATTTTCTCCTCAAAAATGATTAATTATTTTTTTTCGCAGAAGATAAGTCCGATAACTTTTTGCGATTTTAACATAAACGAGATGAGCGCAGAAAAAACTACGAACGAAGAGAAAAGTAAGATTATATAGTGTCTGCGATCGCATCCGCAAACCCTCTCTCAAACCGAGCGATCGCCAAATTGCAAAGCTAAAGAAAAACTTATAAAAACAGAGAAATTGTAAACCTATCATTTAATGAGAATTGTTAAATCAAAGAGAAAAGCGATCGCAACTCTAAATTTTAAGAATGAATGGATATTTATAAATTAGGAATTAAACCCCTCTTATTTTCTGGATTAAAAGCCGATCCCGAATGGGTTCATCAACAAACATTAAAAAGACTGAATTGGTTGGATACTCATCCTCAAAATTTACTCGCAATTTCTTTCCTTCATTATTTAGAAGCCTCTTGTAGTTTCAGCGATCGCAGACTCAAACAGAACCTCTGGGGACTCCAATTTTCCAACCCTTTCGGACTCGCCGCAGGATTCGATAAAGATGGCGTGGCAGCTGGAATTTGGCATACATTAGGACTAGGTTTTGCCGAACTGGGAACAGTAACATTTCACCCGCAAACGGGCAATCCTCAACCCCGTTTATTTCGCCTGTCAAAAGATGAAGCCGTTCTCAATCGCATGGGGTTTAACAATCAAGGAAGCGAAGTTTTACAGCAGAACTTACAACAACAAACCCGAAAATTTTGTATTCCCATTGGTATTAATTTAGGTAAATCGAAAATTACCCCCTTAGAAGATGCAGCAAAAGACTATTTAGGCAGTTTTCAACGCTTGCAAAACTTAGGAGATTATTTTGTGATTAATGTTAGCTCTCCCAATACTCCCGGACTGCGATCGCTCCAAAATCGCGAACAACTCGCCACCATTTTAGATGCCATTCAACAGGAAAATCGCGGCACAAAACCCATTCTCGTCAAAATTGCCCCGGATCTGACCCAAGAAGCGATCGCGGATATTCTCGACCTAGCGAAAACTTACCAACTGGCGGGAATTATTGCCACCAATACCACCATCGACAAAGAAAATTTAAACACCAAAATTATCAAAGCAACGGGAAACCCCGTCACCGAAGAAGCAGGAGGAATTAGCGGGAAACCCCTCCGCGATCGCGCCACCGAAACCATCCGTTTTATTTGGCAGCAAACCGAGGGAAAATTGCCTATTATTGGAGTGGGTGGCATTTTTACCCCCGAAGATGCTTGGGAAAAAATTACAGCAGGTGCGAGTTTGCTGCAAGTTTATACGGGTTTGGTTTATGAGGGTCCGTGGATGGTCAAGCGCATTTTAGAAGGATTGGTACAAAAATTAGAAGAACGCGAGTTAGAAACGATTGACGATGCGATCGGGTTAGGAAATAGCCAGTAGTAGTAGTAGGGTGTGTTAGCGTAATGAAATGGAGCGTAACGCACCGCACAATCAATTCAAAATTCAAAATTATCAATTCAAAAAGAGGAGAAAATCTAAAAATCGGTGCGTTACGCTGTCGCTAACTGCACCCTACTCGCTCTTGTTTAAGGTCGATATATGTTGCCATTTGGCATTTTTGCACCATTTAAGACAGCATTTTTTAGATTAGCACCACTAAAGTTTGTATCATGAAGATCCGCACCCGTTAGATCGACTTTAACTAAAAGATTTTGACGAATTAAAAGATTGAGTAAATCTTGTGCTGAAATCGTAGAAGAATGAAATAAACTACTATTGTTGAGATTCTCATTAATTAAACTGAGTAATACTTTACGATTTAGTTTTATTTTAGTAACACCAATATCTGTAATATCTACATCAAAATTCTTCATTTTTAGTAGATCGAGCAGATCGCGATCGCTTAACTGTTCTTGGGCAAGTTCCAAAATATTATCTTTTTCTAAATTAGAGCGTGCAAATTTGAGACTCTCATTTTTAGCTAAATGAATTTTACTCCAATCTATATCGCTAAAATCGAGAGAATCTATATTTTTAATCCGTCCAATTTTAACATCAGTCAAATCTGCACCCGACAAATCGGCTCTTGTTAAATTGGTATTGCTCAAATCGGTATTGGAAAGATTCGCTTTGTGAAAACTTGCTCCTTGAAGATTTGCACCATCAAAACGACTCCCTAATAAATCTTGACCGCTAAAAATTTTACTATTCGAACCTTGCCGAGATTCCGGACTTGAACTGGAATTACTCTGACATCCAAAGAGACAAAACATTGATGTTGCTTGTTGATTATTATCTTGTCCTAACTTAGGATTAAGACCAACATCTGCGAGTCCTGCGTTAGAGCATGACAATAAAGCGATCGCGAGAACCATTAAAAACATTAAATTAATGAGTGCCTTCTTCAATTGTCTTTTCATTCTGCCCGAAAAAGATTTTATGTGACTTCGATTTACAGTTTAAACACAATCGAGAGGTTTAACAAGATTTTATGTAGAGCCACGGTAGAGCCACGATCGTCTCTCAATCTCCTATAAAAATGATTAAGATAAGAGCAATTGCTTGTTTAACCTGTATTCTAAATCAATGGAAATTGCTGTTATTATTCTTCACGGATTGTTATCTCTTATTGCCCCAGCTGGCTTTGCTCTCGATACGGCAATTGAAAGTAACATTCGCCGCCGTTTCGTCGATGCGGAAGTCATTGACGTGCGAATCGATAATACTCCCACCCATCAACTCCTAAACGGAAAAGTCGATCGCCTGCGAGTCGCCACCCGAGGAATCGAACCCGTAGAAGGATTGCGGATCGCCGTTTTTGAACTGGAAACCGACCCCCTCAACCTCGATATTCATCGCCTGCAAACAGATACCGCCAACTTTCGCCGCGCTTTTCGACAACCCGTACAAGGCGCAATGCGCCTCGTTCTCACCGAAGAAGACCTCAATCGAACCCTCTCCTCTCCCCGCTTTGCCAGTCGCCTGCAACAGGCAGTAGAGCGCATTTCCGCCAACATTCCCGGTGCGGGTCAACAAAACTACAAACTCGAAGATCTCGCCATTGATTTTCTCGAAGACGATCGCCTGCAACTCCAAGTTAATTTAAGCGGAACCGATACCGAAACCGGAGAAATTACCCGCCTGAAAGTACAAATCGAAACCGGATTGGTTGCGAGTAACGGTTATTATTTAGAACTGATAGAGCCGGAAATTCTCCTTGACGATCGCCCCCTTCCCCCCATTGTTGCCGATATCGTCAGTAACGCCCTCGGGGAACGCCTCGACCTGCAAGGTTTGCAAACAGACGGAATGACCCTGCGCCTCCTACAATTAGAAATAGAACGCGATCGCCTCGAATTGGCCGCCTTTGTTCGCCTCGAGCCGGAAATTCTCCCCACCGCTCCTGAAGAATAGACAATAATAGCGAATAATATTTTCGTAGCGATAACCGCTTCCCGAAAAATTGGTACGAGGAGGGCTTTATGCCAAACCGACAACACGACAAAATCAACTTTCCCCTCAAAGCGATCGCCATCGCCTTAATTTTGGGTGCGATCGCCGCAGGATGCCAAAAAGAGGAATCTAGCGTCACGTCTGCTCCCGATCCAGCCTCCACCCCATCGGAAAATGTGCGGCCAGAAGCACCTTCATCGTCCGAGAACCCGCCCAAAACCGAAGAAACCCCAAAATCCGTGGGAACGAACGCCTCCACCTCAGAGCGAACGGAGACCCCGAAAAATCAAGTTGTTGAAATTTATTGGCTCGATGCCGAAGGCAACGATATTTCACTGGTAGCCAGTTCTGCCAGTATCGAAGTTAAAGCGGACAATCCTCCCGAGGAGATCCTCGAAACTGCCCTCGAGCAACTTTTAGCCGGACCCGCCAGCGATCGCCACGCCACCACCATCCCCGAAGATACCCAATTACGCAACGTTGTTTACAAAGGCGATGGCATTCACGTCAACCTTTCCGAAGAATTTACCTTTGGTGGCGGAACCGCTTCTATGACCGGACGAGTCGCCCAAATTCTCTACACTGCCACCAGTATCGATCCCAATGGCAAAGTGTGGCTGGAAATCGAAGGAGAACCCCTCGAAGTCTTAGGTGGCGAAGGGATTTTGCTCGATCTCCCCTTAACCCGTCAAAGTTTTGAAGCCGATTTTAATCTGTAATGAGTTGTTTTTGCTCCCCTCTCAGTCTCTCTTCTTGGGAGGGGTTGGGGGTGGGTTGAAACCCAATAACTAAAACGAACAACTATTTCAAATTCGCAAGGCTAAAATCGCGAAATTCTTGAGCTTGCTGTTCGATGCGGGCAGCAAGACGATGGCAAACTAAATTACATAACTCATAAATGAGCGGATCTTCGACGCGATAATAAGCAGACGTTCCTACGGTACGACGACTGAGAATACCCGCTTGTAACATCACCTTCAGATGTTTTGAGACATTCGCTTGACTGGTTTGCGTCGCTTCAACCAACTCTTGCACGCACTTTTCCCCGTCACGCAAGAAATTTAAAATTCGCAAGCGCATGGGTTCGCTGAGAATACTAAAATAGTCAGCTAACTGTTGGACAACTTCTTGCGATACGGATTGGGCAAGCTGCATAAACTCAAGCCAAAATGTCGATCCCCAAATTTTAACAGTCATTCCCTCATGATGACAATCATAGCAAACCCCCAACCTATTCACCATCGAGCAATCCTTTTGAATTCTAAACTTTGAATTTTGAATTCAAAACGGGTCAATCGGGTTTGACGCGCATGAGAACCTGACCGTATTCGACAGGTTCGGCATTTTCCACCATAATCTCCATAATTTGCCCGGAAACTTCTGCTTCAATTTCGTTCATCAGTTTCATAGCTTCGATAATGCAAACCGTTTGCCCGAGACCGACGCGATCGGAGATCGCGACAAAAGGCGCCTCGTCCGGAGCGGGAGCGCGATAGAATGTCCCCACCATCGGCGAAGTAATTTCCACCCAGCCCGGATCTGCCGTTGGCGGCGGAGCGGACTCCATGACGACAGGGGCAGAAGAAGGGAGTTTGACGGGCGGGGTAGAACTTTGCAGGGCAACCGTTCCCACCGAGTCGGTGGGAGAGGCTATCGTCGAGAAGGAACTTGCCCCTTTTTTCACTGTCAGTTCAAATTCCTCGCTTTTTAAGCTCAGTTCGACAATATCGGTCTGGGCGATCGCGGCTAGCAGTTCGCGGACTTGTTGAAAATCAATAGACACCGATTGCAAATCCTAATAACGGGGTTATGTCAGTCACCAGTCACCAGTTACCAGTCACCAGTTGACCTAATCTTAAGACTTACTTCTTTCCAAGTAAGCATCATTGCGGGTGTCAATTTTAATCTTTTCTCCCACAGAAATAAAGAGGGGGACCATGACCTGGGCACCGGTTTCCACGATCGCGGGTTTGGTGCCCCCCGTTGCAGTATCGCCTTTGACTCCGGGATCGGTTTCGGTGACTTCTAAAACGACAGTATTGGGAAGCTCCACTTCTAAAACTTTAGTGTCCCAAGTCAGGACGCTGACTTCCATTTCTTCCTTGAGATATTTGACGCGATCGCCCACAGTATCGGGACTCAAGCGCAGCTCTTCGTAAGATTCCATATCCATGAACACCAGATCGTCGCCGTCTTTATAGGTGTGTTGCATGGTGCGCTTTTCGAGAACTGCTTGGGGAACGGTTTCCCCAGCTCGAAAGGTTTTTTCTACCGTATTCCCGGTTTCCACGTTTTTCAACTTGGTTCGCACGAACGCCGAACCTTTACCGGGTTTAACGTGAAGGAATTCAACAACGCGCCAGACCGAGCCGTCTAACTCGATCGTTACGCCAGTTTTAAAGTCATTACTCGAAATCATGGGGCCGCCCAATGCAGGTCAAAATATCCGCAATCCATTCTACCGTGCCGAGGTTCTTTCCCATTCAGGATTTTACGGGATGCCCTTCTTTTGCTACAAAAATAACTAGATAAGAGAATGTTTCACATTATCGCTATCAGCAGCCTCAAACAGAATTTATGAACTTTTTTCAACCCTCTTGGAATAAGCGTTTATCATACTTGGGCGCGATCGCCCTGCTCGTTTTCTCGATATTTTGGCTGGGATGCCCGAGGGCGAAGGCGGGTCTCGCTCAAGGGGATGCCATTACCGATCCCGTTGCCATTCTCCGTTATGCCCTACCGATTGAGAATGCAGACGTGCGGCGCTTGCAAACCAATCTCGAAGCGATCGAGCGGGAAATTCGCCGTCGTCGTTGGAGTTCGGCGATCAAAGAAGCCAAAGCGGCTAATTTGGTTGCCAAATATAATGATGAAAAAATCTTGCAAGATATTCCCTCAACTCATCTCGAAGAAGCCAAAACCCTCATCAGCGAACTGCAAGCGGATTTGCCGAAGCTGATTGAAGCGACGGAAAGTAAAGACAAGGAAGCGGTTGCGATATTGCGGGAGGAACTGCTCGATCGCGTCGGTCGAATCGAGGCGATGATGGTCGTGGGCTTTCCTTTTGAAGTTCCCGAAGATTACGCCGCTTTACCTCAGTTAAAAGGTCGCGCCAGGGTGGAAATCGTTACGAATAAAGGAACCCTCGAAGCGATCGTCGATGGCTACAATGCTCCGGTGAATGCGGGAAATTTTGTCGATTTGGTACAACGGGGCTTTTACGATGGTTTGGAGTTCTATCAAACCCAAGACTATATCGTGCAAGTTGGCGATCCTCCCGGTAAAGCGGCGGGTTTCATCGATCCCGATACCGAGAAATATCGCGCCATTCCCATCGAGGTGAAAATTGCCGATGAGGAGTTGCCCATTTACGAATTTACTCTCGAGTCCATTGGCTTGTATTTAACCCCTCCGGTGCTGCCTTTTAATGCTTATGGCGCGATCGCTCTGGGCCATCCGGCGGCGGATCCCAATGGCGGTTCTTCGCAAATTTTCTTTTTCCTCTACGATAGCGAACTGACTCCCCCTGGTTTCAATCTCCTCGACGGGCGTTATTCGGTCTTCGGCTACGTCGTGGAGGGAAGCGATGTCCTGGCTGAATTAAAAGCCGGCGATCGCATCATTTCGGCAACGGTGACGACGGGTAGCGAAAATCTCCAGCCGTAAATCAATTCAGAATGCAAAATTGTGCATTGAAAACATTGCATTGATGGATTCTTCACCAGTTACCGTAGGAGATTTGGGAGAACAGAAACTCTTGCAATTGGTGCAGGGGTTCTGTAATCCCGATGTCGTTGGAGATGATGGGGCGATTTTGGCGCTCGATCGCGATCGCCATCTGGTCGTCACGACTGACGTGCTGGTGGAGAATACCCATTTTAGCGATCGCACCACTTCTCCATTTGATGTGGGTTGGCGATCGGCGGCGGCGAATTTATCGGATTTGGCAGCAATGGGGGCAACGCCGGTCGGTTTGACCATTGGCTTGAGTTTGCCCCCACAAACCCCTGTCGCGTGGGTAGAAGGCTTTTATGAGGGGTTTACCGCTTGCGGTGGGCCTTGGGATGCGTCGATTATTGGCGGCGATCTGTGCAAATCTTCCATTGTTACCGTATCGGTGACGGCTCTCGGTCAAGTGTCTCCCGTGCGAACGATCCGTCGCTCTGTGGCTCGTCCGGGAGATGCCATTATGGTTACCGGAGAGCATGGCAAATCGAAGGCGGGTTTGGAATTATTGCTCGATCCAGTTCTAGGGGAGTCTCTCCCAGATAAAATGCGGGAGGCTTTAATCCAAGCGCATCAGCGTCCCGTGCCGCGTTTGGATGTATTGCCCCATTTACAAATCGTTCCCGATAGCGTGCCGATCGCGGGGATGGACAGTAGCGACGGATTGGCCGATGCGATCGTGCAGATTTGTCGCGAGAGTGGGGTAGGTGCCGCGATCGATCTGTCTGCGGTTCCTATTTCCGAGGCGATCGCGCAACTTTGCTGGCAGAAAAACGAAATGTGGGAGCGATTCGATTTTTCCGATGCGCCTCTTCCCTCTGAAATCAAGGCGATGATACCTGGAACATTAGAAATCTTTAGGGATTCGTTTGCCCAAAGCGAAATCAGAAATTGGGTTTTCTATGGGGGAGAAGACTTCGAACTGGTTTTGTGTTTGCCTCAACCTTTTGCCAATTCTCTGGTTTATCAGTTGGGAGGGGAAGCGAAAATTATTGGCAAAATAACGTCAGAATTAACCGTACGAGCGATCGATCCGAACGACACCAAGCCGCCTTGGATTCTAGAGCAGAATCGAGGTTTTCAGCATTTTTAGACATTGAAAAACCCGATCGCTCACTAGTGAGCGATCGGGTTTTCAAAAATTGCTGAGTCTGGAGTCATCCCATTCAATAATCACCAACTGGTGACGCTTCGACAAGCTCAGCGCATCGCTGGTGACGCTTCGGCAGGCTCAGAGCATCGCTGGTGACTGAACTAACTCCACTTTTCAGCAACGAGTTCGGCCAAATCGACAACGCGCTGAGAATAACCCCATTCGTTGTCATACCAACCAACAACCTTAATCATGTTGCCTCCCATTACCATCGTCAGGCTACCGTCAGCAATAGAAGAACAATCGGTACCGCGATAGTCGCAGGAAACTAAAGGTGCATCATTGTATCCCATAAACCCCTTCAGGGAATTTTCCGCAGCCTCTTTCAGGGCAGAATTGATTTGTTCGACGATCGCGCCCTGCTCAACTTGAGCGACAAAATCGACAATGGAAACATTCGGCGTAGGCACCCGGAAAGCCATACCATTTAACTTGCCCTTCATGTCTGGAATAACCAGAGCAACCGCCTTAGCCGCCCCCGTAGTGGTGGGAACGATATTAACCGCCGCAGCCCGCGCCCGACGCAAATCTCGGTGAGACGCATCCAACAAACGTTGATCCCCGGTATAGCTGTGGGTTGTGGTCATCATTCCTTGAACGATACCAAAATTGTCATGAATGACCTTAACAATCGGTGCCAAGCAATTGGTCGTGCAACTGGCATTGCTGACAATCTTGTGTTTGCCGTGCTCGTACTCGTGATGGTTCACGCCCATAACGTAGGTACCGATATTGCCGCCTTTACCGGGAGCCGTAATCAAAACCTGCTTGGCTCCGGCTGCCAAATGCTTGGAAGCGCCTTCCTCGGTCACGAATACGCCTGTAGATTCGATAATCAAATCGATTCCCCAAGCATCCCAAGGCAAATTTAAAGGATTGCGATCGGAGACGCATTTAATTGTTTTGCCATTAACGGTTAGGGAATTCCCATCGGCGGAGATCTCCGCATCCAACTTCCCTAACATGGAATCGTATTTTAATAAATGAGCATTGGTTTTGGGATCGGAGGTATCGTTCACGCCTATGACTTCCAATTGGCTGTTTTCGCGTCCCAACCAACAGCGAAGAAAGTTTCGCCCGATGCGTCCGAACCCATTGATTGCTACTCTAATCACTGCGTCTTGCCCTCTATCTTTGAGCTATTGAACATTAAAGGAATCTTAATATCCCAAATCATATCGCATGGCCTGTCATTTTCAATTCCTAATTTTCTCCTCCCTCTCCCGATGCTCCCGATACTCCCGATACTCCCGATGCTCCCGATACCCCCTCTCCCCATCCTCCTATCTCAACAAAAGTTTCCGGATTGACAAAAAAAAACTTTGGGAAATGATAAAAATCGCCCAAATACGGAAAAATACTGGCATAACTAATAATGCGCCCTTATCTATTCCGAAGGAGCGAGGATAGGAATTCTTGATGACTTGTATCCGGGTTCGTCGATTCTTGATAAGATAGCGCGTGTTATTCAGGCAGCATGGTGCGTGGTGTGGTGTGTAAGGAGTGTTAATGTCTAAGACTGTTGATTTTGAGGGGAAACCCTTTCACTTTATCGGGATTGGCGGCATCGGAATGTCGGCCCTTGCTTACATTTTGGCCAAGCGAAACCTTCCCGTTTCCGGTTCCGATTTGCGTTCGACTCATATCACCGATCGCCTAGAATCGGTGGGAGCGCATATTTTTCAAGGCCAGGATGCCGCCAACTTGGAGTTTTTCCAAACGGCAAAAGAACTTGCTCGTGCGGGAGTCGGTGCGAGTTCGCCAATGAATGGGCATGGCAGTAACGGCAATGGTACGAATGGTCGAACCGCGATCGCCAACAATGGCAAAGCAACGCGATCGCCCTCCCAGGAAAAGCCTCAAATTATTTGTTCGACGGCGATCGGTGCGGAAAACGAGGAATATCGCGCCGCCCTCAAACATGGCTACCCGATTTTGCATCGTTCGGATTTACTCGCCGCCCTCATTCAGGATTATCAAGGCATCGCCGTTTCCGGAACTCACGGAAAAACGACGACGAGCAGCGCGATCGGTCATATGCTCCTCGAAGCGGGACTGGATCCGACGATAATCGTGGGAGGCGAAATTAATAGCATTGGCGGTAATGCCCGATTGGGCCAAGGTGGCTATTTAGTCGCAGAAGCCGACGAGTCTGATGGTTCTCTGACTAAATTTTCCCCGGCGATCGGCATTGTGACCAATATCGAACTCGATCACCCGGATCATTACCGCAATCTCGATGAGGTGGTGGCAACGTTTAAAACGTTCGTTCGTCAATGTCAAACGACTGTGATTGGTTGTATCGATTGCGAGACGGTTCGCGAGAAAATTGCCCCGAAAATTAGCTATAGCCTCGATCCCAAAAAGAATGCCGATTACACGGTAACGGAGGTTCAATACCGCGCAGACGGCACGCTCGCCAAGGTTTGGGAACGAGGAATCCTATTGGGAGAATTAAAACTGCAATTGTTGGGGGAACACAATCTCGGGAATGCCCTTGCAGCCGTCGCTACCGGTCGGTACATCGGCTTGAAATTCGAGGCGATCGCCCGAGGGTTGGCTTCCTTTACCGGAGCAAAACGACGGTTCGAGCATCGCGGCGAAGCCAATGGCATTACTTTTGTGGATGATTACGCCCACCATCCCAGCGAACTGCGAGCCACCCTCGCCGCTGCCCGCTTGCGCCTGCAAGCGCAAAATTGCGAGTCAAACGGACGGCCGGCCGGTCGATTGATTGCCATTTTTCAACCCCATCGTTTTAGTCGGACTCTGACATTTTTGCAAGAGTTTGCAGAATCTTTCGACGATGCCGATACAGTTGTGCTAACGGATATTTATAGCGCTGGAGAAGCAAATCTCGAACAAATTAGCGGCGAACATTTAGCGCGATCGCTCTGCGATCGCCACGAGCGAGTTTTCTATCAACCCTCCCTTCCAGAGGTGAGGAACTTTCTCCAAGACACTCTCCAACCCGGAGACTTGGCTTTATTTTTGGGTGCGGGAAATCTCAATCAAGTCATTCCCCAAATTTTAACTTTCTACGCAGAGAAATAAAATGTTGGGTAATTGAGTTGCTTTTGTCCAAAAAAATCCTTGGCACATTCACAAATTAGGCTTATGACACTCTCATCTGACGCACCCCGCACTGAAACCAGATTTCTGTATACCGGGCAATCTCGAACAAGAGCGCCCATTCATCTTCCAGGCACCGATTGCACCATTGCCCCTCGGGTGTCCCTAGCCAATTTCACCAGCTTTCGCGTGGGAGGACCCGCCGAATGGTATGTTGCTCCTCGCAATATCGAAGATATGCAGGCGAGTTTGGCTTGGGCGCAAGGACGCTCTCTTCCCGTTACCCTCCTCGGGGCCGGTTCCAATATGTTAGTGAGCGATCGCGGCGTTCCGGGTTTAACTCTCGCCACCCGACACCTGCGCCACTCCCAATTCGGCGAAGACGGTTCGGTGACCGTCAGTGCGGGAGAGCCTATCGCTCGCTTGGCATGGCGGGCGGCGAAACGAGGTTGGCAGGGTTTGGAATGGGCGGTAGGCATTCCGGGCACTGTCGGCGGCAGTATTGCCATGAATGCGGGCGCTCATCGGTCTTGTATTGCCGATTGCCTCGTTGAAGCCGTGGTTTTAAACCCCAACGGAACCCTCGAATATTTGACTCCGGAAGATTTGCGCTTCAGTTACCGAACCTCCATCCTGCAAGCAGACAAGCGCCTCGTGGTGCAGGCAACCTTCAAACTCCAACCCGGGGGCGATCGCGAGGAAGTCATGGCGCAAACCAATAATAATCTTCAACGCCGCAAAAGTACCCAACCCTATCACCTCCCCAGTTGCGGTAGTGTCTTTCGCAATCCCGAATCCCATGCGGCGGGTTGGCTGATCGAACAGTCGGGATTGAAAGGCCATCAAATTGGCGGAGCGCAAGTGGCTCACCGCCATGCCAATTTCATTCTCAACTGCGATCGCGCTAAAGCCAGAGATATCTTGCAACTCATCCGCCACGTGCAAGAACAAGTCGAACATCGCTGGTCTCTATCCTTGCATCCGGAAGTGAAGCTCGTGGGCGAGTTTTGAGGGAAGAATAAAGTCGAAAAGCTGAAGGATAAAGGCGGAAGCGAAAGGATGAATTCCCCGCTCCCTCTGCTCTCCTTGCCCCCGATGTTCGCTCCGCCCCCCAATCCCTAATATCGACCGTAAAATACTACAATCAAAAAAAGCAATAACAACGAGAAAATAACATGAGTCAAGGAAAAGGTTTTGGTTTCGGTTTGGGCAAAATGAAAGAACTCACCGAAGCATTTAAGAAAGCACAACAAGTCCAACAAGGAGCCAAACAGCTTCAAGAAGAACTGGAGCAGATGGAAATTGAAGGCATGTGCGAGGACGGTTTGGTCAAAGTTATTTTGAGTGGCAATCAAGAACCTCGTCGCGTCGAAATCGATCCCAAAGCCTTAGAAAAAGGTGCAGAAACCCTCTCTCAATTAGTGGGGACTGCCATGAAAGATGCTTATGATAAATCTACGGAAACAATGCGAAAACGAATGGAAGATTTAACCAGCGGTTTAGAACTTCCGGGTTTGTAAGTCATTTCTCGCTTTCGTTCATTTACTCATTTCTACCAAAGAGCGATTTTTGAGAAGGCGATCGCTCTTTGGTTGTTATTTATTTTAATTCCGGCATTTTGAACTGATAAACATCGCGAATGACTCGAACCAATCCTTCTGCGAGGGAAGCCAGAAGGCGATCGCCTTTTTCTCGGGTTGCCGTGGTTGCATCGCCAATAACGCCACTTCGGCTCAAATCTTTGGTCGTCCAAGCAAACGGTAATTGTCCTTCAACACTCAATAAACTTTCGGGTGGGAGTTCCGGGGGATATTCGCAAACGGCTCGCTCCATTTTCACTTGTTCTGGTAATAATGCCAACATAATGCTCGTTTCTGCATCCCCAGCATGAATTCCCATTTCTAATTCTTTTTGACTCAAAAGTTCGTTAGCAATATTGGGAACGCGCCCAATAAAAAAGGGAAAGACAAGAAAATCGCCAGATTCTTGATGTAAATCTCGGGCGGCAATCTCCATAATTTGCGGTTGTCCGCCGTGAGAATTCATTAATACGAATTTGCGAAATCCCGATCGATAAATGCTTTGCGCGACTTCTTTAATCGTCGTTAAAAGCGTTTGAGCAGAAAGAGTAATCGTTCCGGGAAAATGCCAATGTTCGTTCGATTTTCCGTAGTATAGAGGCGGTAAAGCATAGGTAGGAACTGTCTCTTCTAACTGACTCAATGCTTTTCCTAAAACACCGACACCAATGGCCGCATCAACAGCGATCGGTAAATGAGGACCGTGCTGTTCGATCGCGCCGATCGGTTGAATAATGACTGTATTTTCTTTATCTGACATTGCTTGAATTTCCGTCCATGTCAAATAAGGAAAATATCGCTTTGGTGGGATAAAACCGTGCATTAATTTTGTTATTTGCTGTTTGTTATTTGAAATTCCCTCTCACCTGCCTGTAATAGATAAATCGGTAATTTGTGGAACTGGCATCACTTCGACGTCGCTCAGTACAAGTCGCTCAGTACAAGTCGCTCGGTGACTGCCTGCCAGCGTCCCGATCAATCATTGCTGGGAAATGCTGCGGGGAGAACTTGCAAGAGCGTTATTTTGCCTTGACGATTAACTTCTACTTCTAAGGGCAGGCCGATTTGACTGAATTCCACCTGTTGTTGAACGTCTGTTGCCGTTTTCACGGTATTGCCGCCGACCTTAAGAATGATATCGCCAATGCGAAACCCCGCTCGCTCGGCGGGAGATTCGGGAATGACTCCCATCACAATAATACCACGATCGCTATTCACGATAAAAGTCTTATTGGGATCGCGATTGATTTCATCCCGGCGATCGGCATTGAGGGTAATCATTTGAATTCCCAAATAAGGATGCTCGGCTTTTCCATCGGCAAATAATTGATTGGCAATGCGTTTGGCGGTTTCGATGGGAATGGCAAAGCCCAGTCCTTGAGCGTCAGCGCGAATTGCCGTGTTGATGCCGATGACCTCTCCCTTTGCATTTAAGAGAGGTCCGCCGGAATTACCCGGATTGATTGCCGCATCGGTTTGAATGAAACGCACTCGCTTATCGGGAACGCCGACTTGAGAACTCGATCGCCCGGTGGCACTGATAATGCCCACCGTGACGGTATTATCGAGACCGAGAGGATTGCCGATGGCGATCGCCCATTCTCCTGGGATGAGGGTTTCTGAATTTCCTAAAGTTACGGCGGGTAAGTTGGTTTCCTCGATTTTAATGACAGCAACATCGGTGACAGAATCTCGCCCGATGACTTTGCCATCCACAGCGCGACCGTCTTTGAGCGTCACTTTAACCCGATCTGCCCCCTCGACAACGTGAGCATTGGTGACTAAGCGTCCATCGTTACTGAGAATGAAACCGGAACCGGTACCTCGATGAAGTCTGGGGGGAGTGGGTTTCGTCCCTTCTTGTCCGAAGAAACGGCGGAAAAAGGGTTGCTCGAAGGAATCGGGAAACGGGTTGGAGGCGATAGTACGGGAAGCATCAATGCGGACGACAGAAGGGCCGACTTTTTGCACGGCTTCGGCAATAAAATTAATTCCCGAAGGGGATTCCCTAGAACGTTGAGGTAAAGATAAAGCCGGCAGAGTAGCAGGGATTGCTTGGGAGGGTTGCAGGGTACTCGGTTGGGCTTTGAGTCGTTCTTCTAGGAGTTGGCGGTGTCCCCAAAATCCAGCGCCCGTGCCGATGGCTAATAAACTAATATATATACTGAGTTGTTTGAGAGAGATAGTCATTCCGTTTACTCTTGCCGCTAGAATCTTAGAGGTCTAGATACTCTTCTACTTTAATCAAAAAAAACGTTTAGAAAAATATTTGTCAATAAACTCCACAATTTTTCAGGTCTGAGGGTTTGCCCATTCCCCGAGGCAAACCCTCTACGGGTGTTTAATCCAAACGGCGCGATCGCAAAATCTCATACATCAACAAACTCCCTGCAACGGCAAGGTTGAGAGAATCTGCTTCGCCTTGCATGGGAATGCGAACGAGGTGTTGGCAGAGCGATCGCTGTCGGGGGTTGAGTCCTTGGCGCTCTTCTCCAAGGAAGAGAAACGCAGAGGAGGGATAATGAAAGCGATGCAAATCGATCGCTCCGTCGGGAGAAGCGCCGATGGCTTCGCAATGATGGCGGCGCAGCCATTGCTTTAAATCCCGATAGGTGGTGCGAACGAACTTCTGGCGAAAAATGCCCCCCATTGTTGCCCGAATAACGTTGGCATCAAAAGGATCGAGTCCATCTCCGATGAGGATGAATCCCGCCCCGCCAACGGCTTCCGAGGTGCGAATGAGAGTGCCGAAATTCCCCGACGAGCGCACGGTTTCCAAGGCAATCCAACACAGTCCGGCTTGGGGAGAAATTTGCTGCAATGGCGACCAATGCTGGCGTAGAATGGCAGCAATCCCCGAAGCGCGATCGGCACGGGAGACTTGCCGAAATTGCTCGGGGGTGAGATTGACCCAGGGAATGCCCTTGCGACGAGCGCGGCGAAATAGTTTTCGCGCTAAGGGAGCGACACACAATTTCTCGCTAAAGAGAATTGCAGACATTTCCCAATTGCGATCGCTCGCTTGAATGAAATTTCGAACGCCTTCGATAAAAAATAAACCTTTGCGATCGCGATAGAGACGATCGCTGTGCAGTTTTTGAGCCTCGGCTAATGCAGTCTCGACATTCAGCCGGCGATCGGCGTGCTTAACACCGACCATCCTCCTTCTGGGAAGCCATTTTGCTTCCGACAGCTAATAATTGCATTGACATCTCTCTGCTTTAAAAAGACAGGAATTCTGTGGTCAACCCACCGAAAGCGGGCAGCGGGTTTAAAGAACGGAAATAGTTCCACCCATTTGAGGTGAAATGAATAAACGAAGGTATACGATTCTTTATTTTGGCATAACTTCGCGACTGCTTTCAACAGCAGAAATCTTTCAAAATAACTTGGCTCCTTTAACCTGCGCTGATTGTTGCCAATTTGCCCGTTCCCCGCAGGCACGAGGCGTGGGAAATAACTTCCCCGGATTGGCTAAACCTTTAGGATTAAATGCCTCTCGAACATACTGCATGGTTTCCAAATCCATTTCATTAAACATTTGTGGCATGTAGCAATTTTTATCGGCTCCAATGCCGTGCTCTCCAGACAAACTCCCCCCCGCTTCCACGCACAAGCGCAAAATTTCTTCCCCGACCTTCTCCACTTCCTCAAAAGCCCCCGGTTCTGCCCCGTTGTAAAGAATTAAAGGATGTAAATTGCCATCCCCTGCATGAAAAACATTCGCAATTTGATAGCCCGATCGCTCGCTTAAGGTTTCAATTTCCCGCAATACTTTCGCCAATTGCGTGCGGGGGACGACCCCGTCTTGCACGAAGTAATTGGGACTCATTTTTCCTGCTGCTGCAAATGCTGCCTTTCGCCCTTTCCACAGTTTCAGCCGCGTTTCGGCATCGGTAGCCGTGGTAATCTCTCTCGCGCCATTTTGGGTACAAATTTCGGCAACCCTGCGAATATTTCCTTGCACTTCTACCTCTAGTCCATCCAATTCCACCAATAGAATCGCCCCCGCATCCCGAGGGTAACAATCCGTTGCCACCACATCTTCAACGGCATTGATACTGAGATTATCCATCATCTCCATCCCCGCCGGAATGACCCCCGTACCGATAATATCCGTTACGGCAACCCCTGCGGCTTCAACGGTGGCAAAATCTGCCAAAAGCACGCAAATCGATTCAGGGATTTTGAGAATTTTTAAGGTAATTTCCGTCGCAATTCCCAACGTGCCTTCAGAACCCACAAAAACTCCCGTTAAATCGTATCCCGGCATCTCCGGTACCTGCCCGCCAATATCGACAATAGAACCCTCTGCCGTGACGATTTTCAACCCCAAAACGTGATTGGTGGTTACGCCGTATTTGAGACAGTGTACCCCCCCGGAATTTTCCGCTACATTCCCTCCAATAGAACAAATAATCTGACTCGAGGGATCCGGAGCATAGTAAAATCCCGCCCCGCTTACCGCTTGCGTGACCCAATTGTTAATGACTCCGGGCTGAACTATCGCTTGACGATTTTCCCAATCAATTTCGAGAATGCGCTTCATTTTTGCCATAACGATGAGAACGCCGTTGGCGATGGGTAATGCTCCTCCCGATAGCCCCGTCCCCGAACCCCTTGCCACCCATGGTAGATTGTAGCGATCGCACAATTTCACCGCCTCTGCCACCTCTTCCGTACTTCGAGGCAGGATGACGAGGGCGGGACGTTGGCGATAGGCTGCCAAACCATCGCACTCGTAAGTTAAAAGTTCTTCCTTGCGTCGCACGACACTGCCTTTCCCGAGGGCTCGCTCGAATTCCAGGGCGATCGTCCGCCATTGATTTTTGCTTGGGGAGAGATTATTTTTAACTATCATGTGTCGCAGGTCGCTCAAAACTATTTTTCCATTGTGGCAAAAAAGGGATAGCGCGAAACACGAGTATCTTTTTCGGGATGGCTTTTTTTGGCGCGATCGCATCTGCTCTAGCTCCTTCAAGCAGAACCCGACCGATTGAAAGTTGTACAATTTATTGGCAGCGAAAGTTAAAAACTCAGCGTAGAGCCAGATCTAGATCGACTTCAAGGCGCGAACATGGCAGAACGGGCAGAGCAATTGCTGAAGGTGTCCGCAGCAGGGATTGAGAGGGCAAAATCAGCTTGGCGGACTTCAGCCAGTAAAATTCTCGATTCTCACGGATTGCAATTTTCCCTCGCGAGCATTCATCATTTTCTTCAAGGTCAGCCCCTCGAGCGCAAAGATTTTGAACAAATTTGTGCTGTTTTAGAATTGGATTGGCAAGAAGTTGCTGAATTGCCGACGATTTCAGAAGCTATTGTCTCCGATGCGATCGCAAAGCCCGTTTTAGAACCCGGAGTTAGTGCCCTCGTCCCTTTAGCCAAAAAACGAGCGTCCCAAAAAAATATTGAATTGTATGGTAAAGTTCAATTACTGATGCGTCAATGGATACCGGTAGACAAGTTTGAATTTGATGTCTATCGCGTTGATAAAATCCCTCGCGATGTTTATTTAAATTTGCCGACTTTCTTGAAAATTTGCGATCGCTCTCAAGACTTTGAGCGATTTGGTTTGGGCTATCGCATAGAAAAAATGACAGGGATAAAAGCGGCAACAGATTATCCAAAACTCGTCATTATTGGAAATTCTGGTGTCGGGAAAACAGTATTTTTACAATCTCTCATCGTTGCTTGTTCTCGAGGAAGATTTCAAAAACAATATATTCCGATCTTTTTGGAATTACATAAACTGCCAGATTTAAATCAAAAAATTCTTGAATATATTGATGATATTTTAGAATTAAATAACCTTTCACAAACCGAACAACTCCTTAATTATGGGCAATTCTTAATTGTATTTGATGGGATGGATGAAGTTCCCTATGAAAATAGACGAGACCTTCAGTATCAACTGCGCGCATTCACCCAACATTATTATAAAAATCGCTTTATTCTCGCCTGCCGCACGCAAATTACAGATTATACATTTCCCACATTCACTTATATTGAAATTGCCGAACTCAGTCAAGAACAAATCAAAAGATCGATCAGAATTAGTTTTCAATCTTTAATGAATTCTAATGCTCGAGGGAAAAAATTTGCCAGTCAATTTTTGCTAGATTTAGAATCTTCAAAAAATCAGAAAATCTTGGGGATTTCTACGGATCCGATCTGGTTGAATTTGATGCAGGGAATTTTTCATGAAGATCAAAAACTTCCCTTGAAGCCATTCGATCTATACGAACGCGGATTGGCATTAATTTTTCAAATTGCAAATTCTTATGAAGATGTTGTTGAGTCTAAAACAATTTATCAAAATTTTGAACCCGAACAAAAGCTCGACTTACTATCTTATTTGAGCGTTCTGACCTTTACAAAAAAGGAATTGTTTTGCGATCGCGATCGCCTTTATGCTTATATTGCTCGTTATTTTTTCGATTCTCTTTCTCGCAACAATAAAAAAGAAAGAGAAATCTTACTCCAAGAAAGTAAAAGGATTTTACAGACTGTTGAAATCCATCATCATATTCTCGTTGAAAAAACGCAAAAATACTATGGTTTTTCTCGTCTGGGGATTCAAGAATATTTAATTTCCCGCTTTCTGTTAAAAAGTTTTGAACCGGATTGCTTGGATAAAAAACTAGAGCGATTTGATAATCTCACGTGGAACGATCTTTTTATTTTGGCAGTGGGAACGATGGATTATGTCGATGATTTTCTCTTGAAAATGAAACAGAGGATCGATCGCATTATTGCCGAAGATAAAAAATTACAAATTTTTCTTTCATGGGTTCATCAAAAAGCAATTTTTGTCCAAGCCCCTTATAAAGTGGCGGCGGTGCGGGCTTTTTACTTATCCCAAGCCATTAATCCCATGTTCGATCCCAAATTATCTCATCCTCTCGATTTTTCCCATGCTGTCAACCGGGGCTTAAAAGTTTCCATTCACGATCGCTCTCTAGCATGTAATTTAGATCGAGATTTGGATTACGCGTTCAACCATCAAACCATTGTCGAATTAGCGCCGGATTTTATTATCGATTTAATTCTCGATTCTCTCCTGGTGACCTACGCCCACGATCTGGATTTATTTCTCACTTTTACCGAGGATCGCAATATCGAAATTGGTAGCGATCTCAAACGTGCCTTAGAAAGATTCCACGAGCAACTTCCCGACCTCGATCGCGATCGCATTCATTACCAAAAATGGTGGAAAGAAAATGGGGATATCTGGACGAGAAACTTAAGATTGGCAATTATCGAACACCGGAATATTGGTTATGATTGGCAATTTAGTGTAGAACAAAAAATGATTCTAAAACAGTATTATGATTCGATTAAATTATTGGTAGAATGTATGTATAGTACGCCAAATATTAGCAATGAAACCATTCAGGAAATTGAAGATACTCTCCTATTACCGATTGCTGAAATTGAAAAACAGACGATGATGAAGGGATAATTTTGAATTTTGAATTTTGAATTTTGAATTTCGATCCGAGAGTTTTATTCAATTAAACACGGGCAAGTGGTCGCTGCTTGCCCTGAGCGATGTCGAAGGGAGCTTGTCGAAGTGATGCCCGTTCCACGGTAAAATAAAGCAGAAGCTCCTACTCGATATTGAGTATTTTTGCAAAACTTAAAATGCACCCTGATATTTTTGAATTTTAAATTTTGAATTTTGAATTGAAATGACTTCTCCGCCGCGTCCTTATAAAAGTCGCCTGTTTAATTTTCTCAACCGCCAGAGGATCGTACTGGGCGATCGCCTTGCAAAAACCTTTCGCCAAGCTAAAACCGCAGCCATTTGGGGGGCGCAAATTCTCGTTTATCCGGCTTACCTCGTGGCGCAAGCCGGACGCGCTTTCGTCTGGCAACTCGAACAAAAAGTTGCTCCCATTCCCCTTCCCGAAACGGGAAAAGCAGCCCGAGAAGACTATATTCCCGTCGATACCCCTATTTGGAAAACCCTCGATCGCGTTAAACCCCTCCTCGACATCCTACCGGGAGATTACGAAATTCAAACCTTTGCTCCTCCCATTCTTTGGGGCGAAAATATTCCGGCGATCGCTCCAGCACGGGATATCTCCCCCCAAACCATTACTGCCGATCGCTCCCATCGCATTCGCGGGATTGCTTCCACTGTGGATCGGCATCATTTAGTTTTGGCAACGGTTGACAATCAATCTCTCGATATACTCACTCCAAAACAACAGGATCGCCTCCAGCAAACCATTCGTTGGGAACTGACAGATTACGCCTATCAACAATACTTGCAAAGAATCAGAGCAAGGCAATATTTGATTCCGCCTTCTTTAACGGTCAATCCCAATATCTTGCTGCCTCTGCGTTGGTTTTGGCAACTGATGCGTTGGGAACAACAAAGTTTCATTGCCATCGCGATCGATCTGTTTGAAGAGGCGCAGATCGTTCCCCCATGGCAAGAAATTTCCCCTACCACCCGGAAAAGCGAACGGGAAAGGGAAATGGAAAACAAAGCACAATCCCTCTCTCTCTGGCAACCTCCCCTTCCCGTTAGCGATCTGGTTGTTGAATTGGATGAAGCGATCGCCCTGTTGGAAACCAAGCAGGACGATTTTCGCGATCGCCTCGAAATTTGGTGGCAAGAGTCGAAAAAAACGGACTTAAACGATAGAGATCGTCTGGCTAAGCTCCAGTTTCTCTTGCAAGCCGCGATCGATTATTTCTTCGGCAGCAGCGATCGCAATCCGGCTTTGCCTGCTGTTTCTGTAGAGGAGGAGCCGTGGTTGGCATGGGAAGAGCTCTACGATCGCTCTCGCCAGAAATTTGCGCCCGCCGTTCCCCCACCCGAGGCGATCGTCGAAGCACAAATGAGAGAATTAGGTGTTTCTCCTGCGATGCCTTCGTTATCCACCCCAAACTCCGAGACTCATTTCTCTTACTCACAAAAACACAAACCCATGTCTGCCGATCTCGACCCAATTTCTCAGAACAAGGAGTCTCCCAAGTCTAAAAATGAGTTAGAAAAAACTGCCAAGCGCCTCCCCCTCGATGGGAACTTGCTGGAAGTCGAAGCGAAAAGTACGGGATACGTCGAACATCCCCTCGAAAAAACCCTCAAACTCGTCGATCGCATCATGGCATGGATTGAGGATGCGATCGCGGCAATTTGGAATTTTTTCAAAAGGACTTTTTTGACTCGGAAAAAATAGGTTTTGTTGTTGGATATCCCCCCTAACCCTCCTTTGTAAGGAGGGAAAAGAAGGGTTAAACCAATTGATTTTCCTGCCGCAAATAGGCTTCGATAAACGGAGCGAGAGCGCCATCCATGACATCGGAAATTGCCGTGGTTTCTTCTCCCGTCCGCAAATCCTTCACCATTTGATAGGGATGAAAAACATAGTTGCGAATCTGATTGCCCCATGCGGCTTCTACCATATCGCCGCGAATTTCGGCGATTTCATTAGCGCGTTGCTCTTCGGCAATCACCAATAATTTGGCTTTGAGTAAAGTCATGGCGCGTTCCTTATTTTGTAACTGCGATCGCTCTTCGGTACAGCGCACGGCAACCCCCGTCGGAATATGCACGATCCGCACGGCAGTCTCGACCTTGTTTACATTTTGTCCGCCTTTCCCCCCCGCTCGGGAGGTGGAAATATCCAAATCTTTTTCGGGAATTTCTAACTGAATAGCAGACTCGTCCAATACCGGCATAACTTCAACGCCAGCAAAGCTAGTTTGACGCTTGCCATTGGCATTAAACGGAGAAATACGCACCAAGCGATGCGTTCCTTTTTCGGCTTTTAAGTAACCGTAGGCATAATAGCCTGCAATTTCGAGGGTTACGGATTTTATTCCCGCTTCATCTCCCTCGGATAAAGCTCTCGTCTTCACTTGATAGCCTTGTTTTTCACCCCAACGCATATACATCCGCAGCAGCATTTCTGCCCAGTCCTGAGCATCGGTACCGCCAGCACCGGCATTGATGGTTAAAATTGCTCCCTCAGTGTCGTACTCTCCCGATAGCAATTGTTCCAGTTCCCAACGATCCAACGCTTGATTGAGTTCCGTTACCGTTTGGGTTGCTTCTAGCAATAATCCCTCATCATTGTCAAGTTCGAGGAGTTCTGCGATCGCTCCGGCATCTTCCCAAGATTTCTGCCAGTGAAGATAGCGATCTCGGCTGGATTTGAGTTCGTTTAATTGTTGCAAGAGCTTCTCGGCTCGGGCGCGATCGTCCCAGAAATTGGGCTGGGCGGCCAGTTGTTCTAAATCGTGAATCTTGGCATTGAGAGCGGGCAAGTCAAAGATACTCCTGGGTTTTCCCCAGGCGACTCGACAGCATCGAAATTTCTCGTTTGAGTTCTGCTAGTTCCATACTCGTTACTCTTTACTCTCCTTCTATCATACCGTTAAATCGACAGTAAAAATTAGGTCGTTGTAGTCGCGATCGCCGCCATTCAATAAATCCTCAAAACCAAAAGTATTATTCCCCAATAAGACAATGTGATCGAAACTATCGGGATTGGCCGCACTGTAGAGAAAATAAGCATTAATGTCAGAACCCACCGAATTATTGGGATTGTCGCTGAGGAAGCCCGTAGCCGTCGAATTGACAATAATATAAGGAGCATAGAGAGAGGAGCCGTCTAAAGCGATCGTTGCACCAATTTGACTTTGATTGGATGGATTGAGAGAAAGATTGCTGGCGCGATTTTCAATAGCCGCGCGGGCGTATCCCGCCTCTCCAGGGGCAATTCCTGCAACCGTCCCGCTAACATCGTCAATCTTATAAAGTCCCGCCACATTATCGAAATTCGCTTCTCGATAAGCCTGAAAACTGCCTTGCACGTTTCCCGTCACGCTCAAGAGATCGATAATCTCCAAACCGCCGGTTTGGTTGGTTCCTACTCCGAGAGGAATCCCTGTCGTCGTTTGTTGAATTTGCAGGGTCAAACCATTCGTAAAATTGAGATCGAAGGCACCGCTACCCAGATCGCTCACGCTGAGTTGTCGGGGGCTGAAACTCGTCGTCGAACCGTCAAGATCGGTTAATTCGAGGGCAAAGCGATCGCCCGAGGAAAAGGTTTCGGTAATGAGCGTTTGCTGCGAGATCCCAAAACCATTGGGACGAAAACTATTGGGAAGGGCTGAAAATAACTCCAAGGTGCTTGTCGTTTGATTATTCCCATCCAAACGCAACAATTTAATCGTCGAGAGCGTGCTGAGTGCCGCACCTTGCAAACTGACCTCCAAATTCGACCCGCCGAGACTGCCCGCCGTAAAAATATTCGTACTGCTATCGAGACTGAGAATATCTGTAGGTGCGATGGGATCGGTGGGATCGGTGGTGGTCGTATCCAACACCGTCGCGCTCATGGTAAAACTAAAGTTAGTTTGCGTAGACGAATCATCGACGGTAAAGGCGACTGTCGTTTGGTAAGAACCGAGCGCAGAGGGATCGAAAGTCACGTTAAAAGTCGTACTGTTACCCGAAGAGAGGGGGGTCGTTACAGTAGAGGTGTCGATGGTAAAAAGAGAACTGCCCGATAAACTGGGAATGCTGGTAATATCTAAATTCGTCCCGCCGGAGTTGGTAATACTGAAGGTGGTGACAACTGGAGAAACGCCAACAATCAGACTGCCTAAATCGATATTATCGTTCGAGGAAATCGTTGCTCCCGTATCGGTACGAGTCACCGAGAAATCCGATTGAAAAACAGAGATATTACTCGAACCAATCGTATTTCCGCCACCATTGCTAGCAGTTGCCGTTCCTGAAATCGTTTCGACATCATTGCCGCCACTATTTCCCGATACCGTTGTATTGGTTAGGGTAATGTCAATGGATCCCACCGTCGAAATGCCGCCGCCCCCGACAGAAGCGCTATTTCCCGTAATTGAGGTGTTATTGTCAATGGTTAATGTCGCGCCATCTCGAACGCGAATTGCTCCCCCCGAACCCGTGGTGCTGGTATTTCCCGTGAGGGTTGAATTAGAAATAGTTAGGGTTGCCCCCGCGCCGCCAATATCTGAATTACCATCATTGTCAATTGCACCTCCCCCATCATCGTTACCGCCATCGCCAGCAGCCACATTATTGCTAATTGTCGTATTGTTAATCGTCATGATGGCTCTCGAGCTACCAATGCCAATATTGGCTAAAGCACCGCCATCATCGGCTGCCATGTTGTTGGTAATGGTGGAATCGTTAATGGTGACAGTCCCGCCATTATTGACTAATGCCCCGCCGTCATCCCCTACACTCTGAGTGTTAGTATCCGTAACGCTGCCATTTTGTAGCGTTAGATTGTTTAACGTCACGATCGCTGTAGAGGAAGACGCATCGATGAAAAAAAGGCGAAAATTTTCGCTGGCAGAAGCCGATCGCTCGATGGTCGAACCATTGCCCTCAATCGTAATATTCGAGGTAATAACGGGCAATCCCGTCAGTCCAAAGGCATCATTAATCGCACCAGTGGTGTCTGCTGCCGTTAGGGTAAATGTCGATGCGGTTAAGGTAATCGTATCGTCTTCTGTATTGCTATTGGCTTGATTGATGGCCCAAACCAATCCCCCCGTCGTTCCCGAGCCCGTATTGGAAATATCGCCAGCATTAACGGTAAAATTAGCCAAAATACCAGGATATGCTGTCAGAATTTCCGGTCTAAAAGCGAGAGGTGCGGTAATTTGACCCGTTCTATACTCGAGCTGCCAATTGCCTTGTAACGCTTCATTTCCCGTTAAACTGCTTGATGCTGCAATATTAGCTTCCGTCAAGCGTCCCAATTGTTCGACAAATTCTCGCCCCCGGGCATTTTTGGCGATTTGGCAACCATACAGCAGAATTTCTAAGGTTAAAGAATTAAAATGCGATCGCCATTGCTGCCAAAATGGGGCATAAGCCGCTAAATTTTCTGCGTTTAACTGGGTATTGCCTAAATATAAGATACCGGGAGCGCCGTGGGAAATAATGTGCAAGCTGTCAATTTTTTCGCGATCGCGCAAGTTTGCCAGATAGTTGCTTATTTGAGCGATCGCATCTTTCTCCGGCTCGAGGAAGAGGACTTTCGCACCCGAGAGAGTCCCCTCGGCTAACATGGAATCGCAATCGATACCGCGATCGACGATAACGAGCATTCCTTCTCCCGGTGCAGAGCGAGTTCTAGGTAAAGAAATTCTAGGTAAAGAATGTGGCGAAATGTTGTTTGTGGCGCAGTGTAGAGAGTTCATGCCGTCCGTCGTTCCTTAATCGATCGCTTCAATCCTAACCATATCAACCCCGCGATCGCAAGAACGCGATCGCGGGATTTTCCTGTCATTTTCTAGGATTTTTCAATTTCGATAACAGAGGGAAATGACTCGAAATCCTTCTGTATCCAGAAATTGAGGGACATTAAGGCAACGAGAGCTAGAATTGCAATGATGCCAACAATGGCAACAGCGTTGTTGAGTACGGCGAGCTTGTACAAAACATCCGCAAGTTTCGATGGTTGTTGATTTTTCATTTATTCTGGAAGTAGTTACTTGTTCCTCTGTCCTTGGGGCAGAGGGATTTTCTTGTGCTTGAGTTCATCTGAAAATTGAGCGTGCAGTGTTGAAAAATCATACTGTGGAACAGTGTAGAGACTTCATGCCCTCTGTTGCTCCTCAATGAATCGCTTTTATATTAACCCTATAAACCCCGCGATATACAAGAACGCGATCGCAGGATTTTCCTGTCATTTTCTAGGATTTTTCAAGTTCGATAACAGAGGGAAGTGACTCGAAATCCTTCGGTATCCAGAAATTGAGGGACATTAAGGCAACGAGAGCTAGAATTGCAATGATGCCAACAATGGCAACGGCGTTGTTGAGTACTGCAAATTTGTACAAAACATCCGCCACCGACTCGATAGAGTTTTTCGATGATCGTTAATGGTCACAGTCCCGCTATTTTTTAATAGTGCCCTGCCGTCATTTCCTAAACTCTGAGCTGCCAATTGCCTTTTAAATCTGTATTTCCCGTTACAACGGCTAAATTCTCTGGGTTTAACGGGGTATTACCCAAATATAAAGTACCGGGATTGCCGTGGGAAATAATGTGCAGGCTGTGGATTTTTTCGCGATCGCGCAAGTTGGCCAAATCGTTGCTAATATCAAATCCGCTTGAATGCTTATAAAAAAACATCAGATGATGTAGGTTGGGTTGAGGTATGAAACCCAACAGTATTAATGCTTGTGTTGGGTTACGCTGTCGCTAACCCAACCTACGATATTAAAGTTGAGTTTCCGGATTTGATATAATTTATGCGATTCGTTTTAATACAATCTCAAATCCGGTTAATGAGCCAACATTCATTAAAATTCTGAACTAAAATATTGTGCTCATTCTTATGGGTTAGAAAGAATATTTGTAAGTGTAGAGACAACTCAAATATAGCGAAGCCCTGCGCGGGGGGTCTGGGGGCGGCGCTGCGCCCACAGTGGGGGGGGATTGGGGGGGAGACCACCCCCCCAAAAACTTCGGGTTCTCAGAGAATATTGATAACCGTGATAACTGATGGTCTACCCCAAAAACTTTAAGATAAGTTCTCCAGATACAGCGTTTCCATCTTTAAAATACACAATATATGGTACTTGACAAGTACTGAATTAACTAATCTCCAAATTTTACCCAGCTTTAATTATAATCCATTAAGCAACAATATCAACCGTAAAAATGAGGTCATTATAATCTAGATCCCCCCCTGTAGATAAATCCTCAAAACCAAAAGTATTGTTCCCCAAAAGTAAGAGATGATCGACACCATCTGAATTCGCCGCACCAAAGAGAAAATATGCCTGTATGCCATCTCCTAGAGTATTGTTGGGATTATTGGCAAGAAACGCCGTCGGAGTCGAATTAGCAATAATAAAGGGAGCATAGAGACTATTCCCATCTAAAGTTGCACTGAAACTTAATTGAGTTTGATTCGCAACGCTTAACTCCAGATCGCTGACTCGATTTTCAATCGCTGTGCGAGCATAACCCGGATCTCCAGGAGCAATTCCCGCTACCGTCCCGCTCGCATCATCAATTTTATAGAATCCCGCCACATTATCAAAACTTGCCTCTCGGTAAACCTCAAAATTCGCGCGTACCGTTCCCCCAACATTAACATTTAACAGATCGAGAACTTCCAAATCGATCGCTTGATTGCTGCCGACTCCAAGGGGAGCATTACCGGTCGTTTGTTGAATTTCCAACGTCAAACCATTGCCAAATCCCAATTCAAAAAAACCATTTCCGCCATCTCGGACGCTCAATTGCTGAGGACTAAAACTGGTAATAGTCCCGGAAAAATCTTGTACTTCAATAGCAAAGCGATCGTCAGCTTGAAATGTACCGGTAATATACCCTTGTAACTCGGCATTAAAACGATTGGGACGGAAGCGATCGGGCAGCGCGGAAAATAACTCAAAAGTGCTGAGAATTTGGTTATTATCGCTCAATCGCAAGAGCTTCAGATCGGCAATATTATTCGTATTGGCACTTTTTAAAGTCACTTGTAAATTCGAACCGCCATTGTTACCAACAATAAAAATATTACTAGTGCGATCGACCCTGAGATTATCGGTTGTCGGGGGTGTTGGCGTGGGTGTTGGCGTGGGTGTTGGTGTTGGCGTGGGTATTGGTGTTGGCGTGGGTGTTGTATCTACTACCGTAGCATTAAGAATGAATTCAAACGGAGTCGCTACAGTTGAGTCCACTTTGACTACAAAAAAGCTAATCGATCCGCTCTGTACTCCTATAGTTGAAGGATCGAACTCAACTTGAAATGTTGTTGATGTCCCAAAACCTAAATCTATTGTATCGGTGGCTAGAGATATGGGAGTAACAGTAAATAAGGGGGAAATATTAAAATTCTTTAACTGTAAATCCTCTGTTGTGCTCGTCCCAATATTTGCCAGTTTAAATGTTGTTGTAACGGGGCTGCTACCCAAATCAAATGAGCCTAAATCGATCGTCTTTTCATTCGTATTCTCTTGGATAATTTCCGGTGTTTCATTATCTTGAGTCAATTCGAGTAAAGAAGGAAAAAGACCTGTTAATCCCGGAATATTTGTTGTTTCGATAACAATATTGGGTGGCGTACTATTTGGAGGAGTGATGTTTGCCGTGGGATTTGGAGGCATGGGGACAGGAGGAACAAAATTAGGCGAACCTCCTCTCGTCGTCAACATTAAATTGCTATTGACAGAACCATAAACTGTTGATGTATCAGTTGGACCATCAAAATCACCAAAATTGGGATTGCCTACCATTATTGTTGTCGTACCTTCTTCATCTTGAGGCAAAGGAAGAGGAAGTTCGGATCGTTCGTAACCCAAAAAAAGATCTTCTCCTAAGAGGTTAGAGTGACCGAGAGTATTTTCATTGACTCGCGAAACCTCATTTATATTTTCAATTCTAATAATCCCACCATCTCGGTTACGAATGCCTCCACCCGTTCCATTAATCGAAATATTTCCGGTCACAAAACTATCAATAATACTGACACTTGCACCGGCTCCCTGATTTCTAAGATTTCCATCATTTTCAATGCCTCCGCCTCCATCATCAAGTCCCGTATCTCCCACAGCAGTATTATTGCTAATTGTTGTCCTATTAATGGTCAAAGTTGCATCTCCACCATTACCTACGCCAATATTTGCAATACCTCCTCCATCATCAGCGGCAAAATTCCCCGTTATTATTGAATTGTTAATCGTCAGCGTCCCACCATGATTTAAAATTGCCCCACCATCATCTCCCAAACTTTGACTGCTATTGGTGACGCGCCCATTTTGCAGCGTAATATCATTCAGCGTTAAATTACCCGTTGCATCCACAACAAAAAAGCGAAATTCCTCCGAACCCGATCGATTAATGGTTTGGTTGCCGCCATTGATAATAATTTCACTGGTAATTACGGGCAGTCCCGTTGCCCCAAAATCATTTCTATTATTATCGGCGGAGGTAATATCAAATGAAGTACCTATCAGATTAATCGTCGTTAGATCGGGAGCGGCATTCGCATTATTAATCTCTCTTATTAATTCTGTTATGTTGTTTACATCTACTAAAACATCTGGATAACTTGTAATTGTTTCCGTAGTAAAAGCCAGAGGAATATTATTTTTTCCTGTTTTATAGTCGAATTGCCAATTCCCTTGTAAAGCAGCACTTCCCGTTAATGTTGTCGAAGCCGTAATATTAGCTCCTGTTAAACGACCTAATTGCTCGACAAATTTTCGTCCTCGAACTCCCTTGGCAATTTGACAGCCATAGAGTACAACTTCTAGAGAATGCCATTGCTGGAGAAGGAGAGCGTAGCGTTCTAAATTATCTAAAGTTAACTGCGTTTTTCCAAGATAAAGTGTTCCTGAAGTGCCATGAGAAACAATATGCAGTTGAGTAATACTATTTCTTTGTAACGCCTTGGTGATTTGTGTAATACTCTCAAGATGAGAATCAAGATGAGAGTCGAGGAGAAGAATTTCCGCTCCCGCGATCGCGCCGTTCACAAATATTTCTGCCTGGGGGACGCTGGCATCAATCGCAATTAATACTCCGGCTCCTGGTAAACTCGAGGAGCTTGGAAGAGATTGCTCGTCATGCCGTAACGGCTCGACTTGCAGGCAATCTAGGGAAATCATGAGGGGGAGCCTCCATCACGCGGGGTTGCTAGTCGGTATTCGCAATTGTGGAATTTTTATTTTTTATCCCTTTATAAGATAATTCAAAGGAGTAGCGATCGCCTCCGTATCAATTTGCGAGAATTCTCGATCTCAGACAACTGAAAACCCCTTTTTGTAAGACATGTAGCGCGATTGCCATCGCGATCGAAAAATTCCATTCTCCGGGCAAAAATTAATATTTCGCAAACAAACTCAACATCAAGCCAAAAGTTCAAGCAGAAATCGGCAAAAGCAACGAACTTGAAATCGATAGCCCTCAGACCGAATTTAGACTTTAGTCTAATAACCCCCGAGTCGGTCTAGGGATAAGCTAGAGACGGTCTAGGCCTTATATTTGCTAACTTAGCATCCAAATATCCCAAGGGAGGATAGCCGCTTATGGCATTAGATTACTTCGCTCCTGGTGTCTACGTCGAAGAAGTAGACCGAGGGAGTCGCCCAATTGAGGGCATTAGCTTGAGTATTGCCGGATTTATCGGCTTCACCGAAGACGTGCGCGGTGATGCCGAACTGTTCAAACCCATCATGATCACCAATTTTGAACAGTATCTCGAATATTTCGGCAAACCCAATTCCGATGGATTTACCGAATATACAAAAGACGACCAAACTTATTATCCTTACCTTCCCTTCGCCGTTCAGGGTTGGTTTATTAACGGTGGCGGACGGTGTTGGGTGACGAGCATCGGCACCAAGCTCCCAGGAGCCGAACCCCCACCGGCCGAAGAAATCGCTACCAAACTCCTCACTGCGGGTGGCAAGCCTTCTTTGAGCGCCAATATCAAACTTTCCGAAGAAGCCGACGAAGCCCCTGCACTTCCCCCCGGAAATTCGGCACGCATGCTCGTCGTTATCGAAGAAAGCACCCCCAAAGCACCGGAAGACGACTCCGAGCCGCCCATTGATGACGGGCAGTATTTTAAACTCAAAGTCATCCTCGGAGAACAGGTTCTCGAAGAATACGATAACCTCAGCATGAACCCCGAAGCCGAGACCGCTGTTGCCGATTATGTCGTCACGGCAGTCGAAGAATCGGAATACTTGACCTTTGCCGATATTTCTGTTAGCGGACAGGCACTCTCTCGCCGCCCCGGCAATGGTGCTTACGAAATTGCCCCTCCCCCTTATATTTCTCCGGTTGATAACGCCACTCGCGATATTGCCGGCAGTCGCAACGAGAAAAAAGGCATGCAGGGGATGTTTGAGGTGGATGAAGTGGCCATGATTGCCTTCCCCGACCTCATGCTTCTCTATCAAACCGGAATCCTCGACCTCGACCAAGTGCATGGGGTGATGGAAATGATGGTCAGCATGTGCGAGAACTCCTTCCCCGGACCTCCCTATCGCATGGCCGTTCTCGATCCCCCGCCAGTCAAACCCGGCAAAGGTAACGATCCCGTTGCGCCGGAAAACCAAAAACCCCAAGACGTTGACGCTTGGCTGACCTCATTCAACCGCCGCTCCATGTTTGGCGCGCTGTACTATCCTTGGATTAAAGTCGCCAACCCCGCCAATGCCGGTCGTCCGATCGTGATTCCCCCTTGCGGTCATATGATGGGAGTTTGGTGTCGGACCGACCAAAGCCGAGGCATCTTTAAAGCCCCTGCAAACGAAACCCCTCGCGGCGTTTTGGGCTTGGCTTACGAAACCAATATGCGCGAGCAAGAACTCCTCAACCCCAAAGGCATTAACTGCATCCGTAACTTTGCCAGCTACAATCGCGGTTACTTGATTTGGGGCGCTCGGACTTTAGTCGATCCGACCGATATTCAATGGCGCTACATTTCCGTTCGTCGCTTGATGAGCTATATTGAAAAATCCATTGAAATCGGCACCCAGTGGGTGGTTTTCGAACCCAACGATCGCGACCTTTGGGCTCGAGTGACCCGAACCGTCAACAACTTCCTCGAAGGCTTGTGGCGTGCGGGAGCATTGCAAGGTGGTTCTCCAGGAGAATCTTTCTACGTCAAGTGCGACGGCGAACTCAACACCAACGAAACGATGATGATGGGTCGTCTTTACGTCGAAGTTGGCGTATGTCCCGTCCGTCCGGCTGAATTCGTTATCTTCCGGATCAGCCAGTGGGCACCCGGGGGCTAATTAGAATGGGATGAGGGATGAAGGATAAGGGATAAAGCAAAAAGCATTTTCCCTTCACTCCTCCTTCTTCTCTCACTTTCCCCTCCTTCCTTACCTATTATCACCAAAAAAAGACAATGACAGACGTAACTCCTATTCCAACCAGTCGGTTTTATATCAACTTCGATAACTTGACCGAGAAAATGGTCGCCAGTGTTGGCGAGATGTCCTTTGAAGGAAAAACCGCCGGTCACGAAAAACCCATTGCTTCCACCAAAGATGGTAAAACCCTCTGGCAAAGTACCTCTTCGGGCTTTTCCGATAACCCCGACTTCTCCATCGAAGTTTACTTAGTCGAAGGCGATATGGATTGGTACAATTGGTTCAAATCCATTGTTCCTAAAAGTGAAGGCGGCGATGGTGTCGGGCTGGCCGGTCGCCAAGGAGGAACTCTCACGGCATTTAACGCCAGCGATGAAGTCGTTCTCGAATGGACGATAACCAATGCTTGGCCGAAGAGCTACAGCTTATCCGACCTTTCGGCGGATGGCAGCGAGTTAGCCAAAGAAACTTTTGAACTCGTCTGCGAAGATGTTGTCCGCACGACTTAATTGCCAGCTTTATCGCCAGCTTTGTAGCGGGTCATTTTCTGAATGACCCTCATAAAAATTCGACCTCGAAAAAAATTCAATGATTTAACCCATTGATTTAACTCATTGAATTTTGCGATCGCTTTATTTGTTTAAACTCAACAAGCTAAACTCAATAAGGAGCAAAACAATGGCAGCCGGAGAAATTCTTGCCTGTTCTAAATTTTACATTAGCATTGACGGACTCGACGATTTAATTATTAAGAGCATTAGCGGCATTGGCGCAACGATCGAATTAGCAGGCTCCGATGCTTCTTATGGCGTAACTAAGGGCGGAATCAGTGCCGTACAATCCACCGTTACGGGAGTCAGCAACTCCAACCTCACCATTACTTTTGTAGGAACTGCCGAAGATAAACGGGTTTATGATTGGTATTACGCTTCTCACTCCACCGAATATTCCGGAGGAGGAAGCGAGAGCAAAGGGGAACGCAAAACTGGGACGATCTCTCTTTATAATCAGGGCGGAGAAGAAGCAGCAACTTGGGTTTTAACGGGGGTTTTTCCTGTCAGTTATAAAGGGTCTTCACTGTCGGCAGAAGATGCGGCACTTTATGAAGAAACTCTCGATTTTGCTTACGAAAATTTGTCTCGTACGGCTTAGTGAGTTGTGGCTTATCGATCGCTTTCGAGTCTCTCAAAAAAAACGATGGGAGTTCGGAGCGATCGCATCGATCGCCCCGCCGTTCCGAATCATTGGAGAGATCTATTAAAATAAGAAGTAGCGATCGCTAGCCCATTTGGAGAACAAGAAAGATGGCAGAACTCAAACCCATTCCCACCAGTCGCTTCTATATGGAATTTGACGGACTGACTGAAAAAATGGTGGCTAGCGTGGGAGAAATTTCTTTTGAAGGGGAAATTTCCGGACAAGATAAGCCTCATTCTGCTTCAAAATACACCTTTACTTATTGGCAAACGACTTCAGGCCGTCAGAATAATCCCAACATTACTCTTGAGGTATACCTAGTTAAAGGAGATATGGATTGGTACAAATGGTACGAGAAATGTATACCCATGAGTGACGGCGGCTGGGGGGTTTGGGGACTGTATCGCAAAAGCGGCACGCTGACCGCCTATAATAGTTCTGACGAAGCAGTGTTGAAGTGGAATATTAAAAATGCCTGGCCCACCAGCTACTCCGTTTCCGATCTATCTGCTGATGGAAGCGAATTTGTGAAAGAAACATTTGAAATTGTCTGTGAGGATATTGAAAGAGTGAGTTCTAGCTCGCTATTTTTTTAAGAATGCGTTTGGCAATTTGGATATTATTTGAGTTTGGAGAAAATTTTCATGGCGCGAGGAAGCAAAAAATCGAAAAAAACCTATAGCAGTGGCAGCGCGAGTTACAGTAAGTACGGTTCGAGTCATAGCGGTTCGAGCTATAGCAGCTCGAGTACCCGAAGAACTTACAGCAGCAGCAATGCCAATTATCGAAGCTACGGTTCTCGTTATAACACGTCCACTTATCAGCGATCGAATATTCGTAGATCTTACAACAGTTCGACCCCATATTATCGCAAACAGGGTGTAAGATACGACATTTCAACCTCGTTGTTATCGAGTTTGGGAGTAGAGCGAAACTATCGCCCTTTGACCGCGAACTATCGCAAATATGGCTCAAAGTACAGCCGGTCAACCTCGCAGTTCTCGGGCTTGGGGGTCAAACGGAGATTCACTGCCAACCAAAATAACGCCTCAAAAGAAGTTTTAACCAACTCGCGATTCTATGTCGATATCGATGGTATTTATTCGGATTTAGTGGTTAAGAGTATTAGCGGTCTCGGTTCTTCCTTAGAAGCGACAGAAGATAGCAATGCTCACGGCGCCAGCAAATATGCGATGAGTTTTATGCAGGCAACCGTAACGGGGATAAATGCTAATAATATTACAATGACTTTTATGGGGAGCGCGGAAGATAGCAGTCTTTATAATTGGTATAAATGGTCTCATTCGTCCAAGTTTATTGGTGGAATGACCTTACTGGGAGGAACGAAAAAAACGGCCACTATTGTTGTTTACGATCAAGGTGGCGGTGAGGGAGCGCGTTGGAACTTGGACGGACTTTTCCCCGTTAGCTATAAATGCTCGTCATTTTCAGCCGATAGCAACGAACTTTACCAAGAAACCATCGAATTTTCTTGCGAGAGAATCAAGCGAGTTGATGATTCGTGGTTCTAAACCCTGACCCACCCCCCAACCCCCTCCCAAGAGGAGGAGAGTCAGCGGGGAGAAACTAATAACCAACAACTAACAACAAATAACAAAATCATGACACTAAGTTATACCCAAGAAGCCTCTTTACTGTCCGGACTTTATGCGTTGCCAGAAGTCCTGACGAGCAATCGCTTTTACGTCGATCTTCTCGTGGATGCTTCGGGACTCGTGGATGCCTTTTTCACCGAGTGTTCGGGCTTTAAACGCAGTTACGATGTCATTGAAGTTGCCGAAGTGACCGCGCAAAAATGGGGAGCGGACGGGACGAGTTACGGTCGGGTCGTCAGGACAAAAATTCCCGGTAATACCAAGAGCGACAATATTACCCTCAAGCGGGGTTTGACCCTAACAACAACCTTGTGGGATTGGTTTCAAACGATTGAGGAAGGACAGTGGAGCGAACAATTTCGCGATGGGGATATTGTCATTTACAATCAATGGGGATCGGAAATGGCTCGTTATAGCTTTACAGGAGCTTGGCCGGTCAGTTACACCATTGGTTCTTTAAATGCCAATACAAATGAGTTTATTATTGAAGAACTCGAACTCGCCGTTGATGAGTTTTATCGGACCGAAGTCTCGAGCGAATACGAGGCAGAAGCCAGCGATCTCTCCTACAAAGCAGCTCAATTCTTCAGTTTGTAAAAGTTAGAGTAAAGGGCGATCGCCTGCCATACCCAGTTATTTCAATACGATTAATTAATGATACAAACCGAGTTTGAATTTTCTCTCCCCAAAGGATACATTGATGGTGATGGCAATATTCATCGCACGGGAATCATGCGCTTGGCAAGGGCGATCGACGAGATCGTTCCCATGCGAGATCCGAGGGTAAAAACCAATCCCGCTTATGCGACGGCAATTATTCTCTCTCGTACTATCGTTCGTTTGGGGGCATTAGATAGCATTTCTCCTGCAATCATTGAGGGTCTTTTTGTTGCCGATCTGAATTATTTACAAAAGTTTTATCGAAAAATTAATGAACTAGAAGAGGAGGAGGAAGAAACACCAAAGCAGGATGAAGAACAATCCGAAGGGGAAGAATAAATTTTTATTAGTTATTTTTTCGGTTATCGATCGCAATTTATCATTCATAGAAAATAATTTCAGCATGCCGATATGATTTCAACGCAATACAGTTTTACTCTCCCCAAAGGATTAATTGATAAAGAAGGGAATTTATATCGTAAGGGAATCATGCGTTTGGCAACAGGGGCAGATGAAATTAGCATTCAGAAACATCCCCTCGTTTTAGAAAATCCCGCTTATCGAACTTTGGTCATTTTATCGCGCACAATCGTACAGTTGGAAGAATTATCGACAATTTCGATCGAAATTCTTGAAGATTTATTTTTGATAGATTCCGATTATTTACAAGACTTTTACAATCAGATTAACGGTTGGGGAGAAGAAATGTTGGTAGTGGGGGAGCGATAGGCTATCCCTTGGATCGACTATACCAAGAGATAGCCTATATTGCCCTAAATTTTCACTGGCCGTTAGATGATATTCTGCAATTAGAACATGCCGAACGGCAGCGTTGGATCGAACAAATCAATCAACTAACGGGTTAAAAAACGTAAAAAAAATTTACATTGCCCCGGATTGCTTTCTTTTTTGTTTTTAATAGAGGTAGCTCGAGTATTTTGAGTTTCTCGATCGCAATGAATTCCCCGATTTCCGAACGCTTGCCCTCTCAAACATTAGATTCGTCAGATTTAAGTTCGGTTTGCCAAAAACAAATCGAGCAAATTGCTTATTGTTTGCCCTGTTTGACGACTTGGATCGTTTATCGAGAACGAGCGGGAGACGAACGCAAATCTTTCCATTTTGTTCAGAAGAAAAATAATAACATCAATCGAGAAATTTTAAGTTATTTAGAAGGAGAAAAATGGCTCGATCGCGATTTCCCAGAATTACAGTGGACGCAATGGCAATTACAAGATAATCGGAATCCTCAGTTACTCGAGATCGAGTCGGAAAAATTTTCTTTAGAGCGAGATAATAAGATTTCCCTAACGCATGTTTATATTTACTGTTTCGACGGGCAAGAAAAACCCGATGAATATTTTTTACTGTGGAGAAAAATACCTCTGTCTGGAGCAGAATATCATTACCTTCAACAACAAGTTAATTTGCTGCAAAATTATATGACGTTGATGCAAACAGTTGCTAGACAACAGGAAGAAATCGAGTTTTTAGAACAACTCATTCAACGAGGAAAGCACCAATTACGACAACCTTTAGCCTTAATTGGATTATATGCAGAAAATTTATGTTTGAGCTTACCCGAGGGAGGCTATAAAGAACAAGCACGCGGAATTCAAGAGAGTACCAAGGAATTAAGTCGCAGTTTAAAGCGATTGCTCAATAGCGATCGCGAAATGCGAATTTATCCGGCACTCTACGATTTAAGAAAAATTTTACAGGAAACCCTCAATTTATTAGTCCCGCGCTTGGAACAAAAAAACATACAATTGATTTATCCCGAACGAGGAATTATTCTCGCCGTCGATCGCTGGCAAATCAAACAGGTATTTGAGGTGTTGCTGTGTAATGCTATCGATTTTAGTCCCGAGGGGGAAAAACTACATTGTCATTGGCAAATTCTCGAGGGAGAAGTTTCGATCGAAATTTGCGATCGCGGTGTGGGATTATCGCCAGAAGATATCGAAAATATTTTTTCTCCTTTCTATTCTCGGCGGGTTGGAGGAACGGGATTGGGATTAGCCATTGCTAAAGATATTATCGATCGCCATCGCGGTAAAATTTGGGGAGAAAATCGGCCCGAAGGGGGGGCGCGTTTTTGTTTTACTTTACCGCGTCATGGGGCTGAAAGTGCAATCGGTGTTTTAGGAGAATTTATTCTTTAGTTTAAGTTTGAATTTAAAATACAAATCATGACTAATCCAATAATAGAGACAACACAAACTATTTCTATTTTATTAGTTGATGACGAAGGACAATTTCGTCAAGGACTGCGAACCTTACTCGATTTTTATAGCGATCGCGGGCGAGTTCGCTTTGAAGTGATAGGAGAAGCGGAAAACCTATCGGAAATGCTGGTGTTGCTCGAGCAAAAACACCCTACTCTGATTTTTTTAGATTTAGAACTGTCAGAAAACAAAGCCGAAAATAATGGGATCGATGCTTTAATCGGCCTGCAAGAATTATCTTATGAAGGGAAAGTTTTAGTCTTGTCTTCCCATCAAGATGAAAGTTGGATTTTTCGCGCCATGCAAGGTGGTGCAAAAGGGTACGTATTTAAAGATTGTCTGGCAGAGCAATTATATGAAGCAATTTTAACGATTCTCGACGATAAAATCTATTTAGCGCCTGAAGTTGCAACTCGCTTTTTCCGACAGTTTCAAGTTTATGCCGGACATTCTCTGCCGATTGCCAAATCCTTAAAATTAACAGAGCGAGAACAGGAGGTCTTACACTGGTTGGTACAAGGCGCATCCAATGACGCGATCGCAAAAAAACTCTATGTGACCGTCGCGACAGTTAAGGCACATTTATCCTCAATCTTTACTAAGCTAGAAGTGAAAAATCGCACCCAAGCCATCGTTAGGGCAATTCGATTGGGATTGGTGCAAGCATAAATCAGTCACCAATCACCAGTCACCAGTCACCAACAGGGAGAATTTACAACCAATAACCCACAACCAACAACAAAAATGAGCAATCATTTGGCGATCGCCACCGTTACGGCTACTTTGCAAAGGCTGCTGCAATCCGCCATTCAAGGAGATGTAGAAGGGGCAAGGGTAACGACCGTACGACCGGACGCGATCGGAACGGCAACCCCAGAAACGGGGGTTAATCTTTATTTATATCACGTTCCCATGAACTATATTTGGGGCAATAGTGCGGAAATTCAGCGGCGAAATCGCAAGGGAATTGCCGCCAATAAAGCCAGAACAGCTTTAGATATGAACTATATGATCAGTTTTTATGGCAATGATGCCGAACTCGAACCCCAACGATTGCTCGGGAGTGTCGTTCGCGCATTAGCTGATAATGGTATCCTGACTAAAGACATGATTGCTGATACTTTAACAGATTCCAACCTCGGTTATTTGCTCGAATCAACCTTAACCAATCAAGTCGAACAAGTATTATTAAAACCCTTGGATTTATCGATTGAAGATTTATCTAAAGTCTGGTCGGTATTTTTTCAAACCCCATACAATTTATCGATGGCTTATGAGGCAAGTGTAGTCATGATTGAAGGGGAAAAAGTAGGCTCAAAATCTCTGCCGATGGGAGATAGATTTGGTGGTATCGGAACTTTTGCCAATCAACCGACAGTTGTTGATGTCATTCACCAAGATGGTCGCTTTATTCCTATTGAAATGGATAGCATCCTCGTGATTCGCGGAAAAAATTTACAGGAAGAAGAAGTCTGGATTCGCATTGGGGAAATAGAAGCAAGAGCAGAAGAAGTTGAAAAAAATAAGATTGTTTTTCCTTTATCATCCTTCCCTCAAGATTGTTTAAAAGCAGGGATACAACCATTGCAAGTGATTCATCGCTTCTCTTTCCAGTCTGAAATCGACAATGATAACAACGGACGAGAAAGTCAGGTTTCCGATCCGATTGAAAGATTTCGCAATGTGGAATCTAATATTATTCCTATAGCTTTGCGACCGACTCTAGTTAATATTGTAGCAGACAATGTTTTCGGTAGCGGAACGCAATTACGTTACGGAACGATACGGGTTGAGAGCAATCTGGAGATGAAGCCGACGCAAAAAGTTATTTTGGCTTTGAATGAGAACGCACAAGACAATCCACAGGCGTATCTGTTGGAGGCAGCGTCTTTTGAAAGTGCGACGAATATTGTTTCCGTGCCATTTAAGGGGGTGAAAGCTGGGGAATATTTGATTCGCTTGCAGGTTGATGGGGCTGAAAGTACACTAGAACGGGATAGCGATCCCAATAGTCCGACTGCTGGTTTATTTATCTATCCACTGTTATCGATAGCCTAAATTTCGCGTATCAATTTTGAATAAATTTGAGGTCAAATTCATGAACGAAGAAGAAAAACTCAGACAAAAACTCGATAACGAACTCGATATGATGAGTTTCAATCGTTTAAATGAATTGGGGAACGAAGCCATTAAAAAAGGCTTAATTATCGGGCATGGATTTCGAGGCGGCCAATACGAAATCCTACAAGCCGGCGAAGCCAAACTGATGAACCCGGAAGAGGCACAACAATATTTGGAAAAACTCATTGGCAATGAATGAGGAATTAAGCGATCTCTCCCCATAAAGTAGCGCGATCGCTTATCATAAACTAATATTCATTTGCAAGGGAGCGAAAACATGACAACGCATTTTATTACTGCCGAGATCGATTTACAAGCAACGCCCGTTAAGTTAAAACAAGAAATTGAAGCCGAATTGGAGAAACGAGGAGAACCTTTGCGCTGGGCGATTACCGAGGTGGATGAGAAAAGGCAAAAAGCAAAGGTTGAAGCAGTGATAACGGTGGGTTCGGAAATTAATTGACATCCTCAATTTTTGTTAGTCCGATCGCTCGTCAGAATCTTTTGCAACTTTGGGTCTGTAGGCGTTAAAGCAAGCGAGCCGCTTCTCGATCTAAAAATAAAATGGCATTGGGGCGATCGCGCAATCCGGAAGCGGGACATGTTGGGGAAATATCTCCCGTTAGCATTTGAGCGACAATCGCCGCTTTTGGCGCTCCGGAAACGAGACACAGGAGCATTTGGGCGGAAAAAATGGCGGGGAGGGCGAGGGTAAACGCATAAGCGGGAACGGCTTCTAAATTGGCAAAATCGCCGCGATCGCATTGCTGCTGGCGATTTTGCGGGTCTAATTTTACCAGTTTCACCCAATCGGGATCGTCGAAGTCGGCAACCCAAGGATCGTTAAAAGCGAGGTGTCCGTTGTCTCCCACTCCCAAACAACAGAGGTCGATCTCGCCCTGTTGCAACAGTCGGGTATAGCGATCGCATTCTCTGAGGGGTTGTTCGCTATCTCCCTCAATATAATGAAAGTCGGCAAAGGGGACTTTTTGAGCAAGGCGATCGCGCAAATAGCGGCGAAAACTGGCGGGATGTTCGCGATCGATCCCCAGATATTCATCTAAATGCAATCCCGTTATCTTCTGCCAAGAAATGTTCGGGATTTTTGTGAGTTTTTCGAGAAAGGCAATTTGCGAACTTCCCGTCGCCCAGATAACCCTAGCACTGTTTTGACGAGCAATGCGCGATCGCAAATATTCTCCCGCATATTTTGCCGCCACGATCGACATTTCCTCGGCATTTTCATAAACTCGCACCTCAAGGCGATCGAATTGATAATTGTTCATCGAGCGGTAAAACTAGCAAAGCTCTAGAGGCAATCTAGCCCAAAAAATGGTTGGGCAAACAAGAGACAACAATTCCTGACCCCGAGTGCCTGACTCGATCGCTTTAGCTGGCAGCAAAAAAATCCGGCACGTTTTCGCCGGACTGTTTGCCTAGAATTGTGCCGGAGCGATCGCATTTCCTCCCATCCTCTCTCATCCCTAGCGATCGCCTTATAATTCTATTGTATCTAATTGTGCAAATATTTTCTGCATGAATTTTTCTGGATCTCGCGTGGGTAGCTCTCCCATTGCGACATATTCTTCAGGAGTATATTCCCCGTCGCTTTCCATTGATTCTTGAATAAAATTCGATAAATTATCGGGATGTTCTAAAAGATAGCAGGCCATTTCGTAAGCAGTTTTTTCGGTTTGTTCGGATTCGATTTTTGTCGCCAAACAAAAGTTTAATAATTTCCCCAAGTCCGTTTCGGGACGAATTGACATGAGAAAAGACATAGTTTGAGCGAGAATTTCTTTTTGTTTATCCATCTTTACTCTGTTTTTCTCAGAAAATAAAATAATTAGATTATAGCAGAAATGGCGTAACGGCTGCCTTCAATAACTCGATAAGCTCTTCATCCATATAGCGATACTCATCTGGAATATCTAAGACATGAATGGATTTGTTATCCAGTAATCTTGAGAATTTTGCTTGCAATTGATTTTTCTGCTTTTTTTCCATAATTTCTAACTATAAGGCAGCGAAATATTGAGCCATAACCGATCGCGGTACTTTCCCCACCAACGTTTTTTGGATGTGGCGATCGCGATCTAAAAAGGTAAACTGAGGCACTCCCGTGACGCGATATTCTTGAATAATCTTAACCCATTGGGGATCGTCAATATCGAGCATGACCAGATCGATAGTTTCTCCATAGTCTGCCTCTAATTTTTCCATAGTCGGTGCCATTCCCTGACAGGTCGTACACCAATTGGCATAAAATTCGAGAACTGTCGGGCGATCGTCAGCGATCGCGACAGAATAAGGAACAGACTGTTCTGCCATTTTTTTCATCGTCACCAAACCTGCCAAAGAAGAACTCGAGAAAAGTCCTGCTCGTGCTTTGGGAATAAACGCAAAACCATTTAAAAAGAAACAAAGAAGCAAAGCGATCGCGATTTTGAAGCACTGATAAATTAGTAATGGCGACATTTTAAAATCCTTTAACTAGAAGTAGATTGTTCGCTGATAACTGATAATTAATAACTGTTCACTGATAATAGTAAGCGAGAAAAATATGAAAAACAAGCATAACGCAAAAAACCGCAACCAGAAAAATATGAGTATTCAACCACCAAGCACGCAAATTGCGAATGAGTGCCGCTTTAGAGATGAGAAAACGGCTCTTATGAACTTCTTTAGTATCGTGAGGAACCCAACCGAAATAACGCCGCGAAGACTCTAAAACACCTGTCTCGGCAACTGCCCCCACCAAAGCCGAAAGCGTCACCCCAAAAAAGACCCAGAGAAACACCGCATTAAAATTTAACCCCCGCGATCCGATGGTATGAATTAAAGTGCTTCCCAAGAGGGCAACACCGAGAAAAATATGCCAACTGCGCCAAACTTGTAACGATCCGGGCAGTTTGATTTTTACAAGCCAAGTTCGTCCTCGCTTGCGGGCAATTAAAAGCATTTCTATGAGTACGAAGAATAAAGAACAATATCCCGTGATTTGCTTGTAAATCTCTCCTTGTAAAATGAGATGAATTTCAAAAGCGCGATCGCGGAGATAAACTAAATAATAAGGGCTGAAAACAAAAGGAAGGAGCAAGAGCGCTGCTAATAATGTCAAAATAATTAAAGTGGCAAATTTAGGTTTCATTGTCGGATTGTAAAATCTTAATGGGCTGTGCGATCGCTCCGATATTAATATTTAGGGACGCTGCCAACAACGTCCCTAGAGAATTTCCGAAATCCGAAAATTATTGCTTGATTATATCGGATTAAGCGCCTTCCAAGGGTAAGTTAATGACAACGCCTCCCATGACTTCTCCCATTTCAAATTGTTTGTCGGGATAGCGTTCTAAATGAACGGGATGGGTATTGTGACAGGTAATGCAAGCCTCAGCAACAGCGTTATCCGGATAGACGGCAGAAAAATATTTTTGACCGCCAATTTCTTGATAATCTTTATAAGGTTCTCCCGTTTCAATAACTTTGGCCATTGCTTCTTTTTCAAAGTCTGTTTTGGGGGCTTGAGAATCGTTAATATTCCACGGGGAAATCAAACCGTAAGTAAATGTGCCTTCTTCGGCGGCAATTTCTGCGCCCAAACGGAACATCTGTGCGGGAAGGGGAATGCCTCCGGTTTCTTTCCATCCTTCTGTTGCTTCGGCAGGGACGACTCCATTTTCATTGGGTTTTCCTTCTAGGGTTTCAAAACGGTTGACAACGTGCTTGGTGTAAGCCGTTCTGTCTGCCAATAATACCGTGTGAATGTAATCGACCACCACTTCTGGATTGATGCCATCGCCTCCAGCTTGGGAGGTAGAGCCGCCACTGCAAGCGATCGCAGTAAAACAAATAGCTGCGGCTAAAGTCATTAACGCAATGGTTCTTGCTTTTAATTTTTGCAGAAAAGCTAACATTTTTGGGTTCTCCTCTTCAATTAAAAAACTAACTCGTACCCTTCCGAATTGCTCGAGTTTTAATCCTCCGTCCCCCCTCGCTTTTTCTCGAAGGCTTTGACCATTTCTAAGGTCTCTAAATATTGCGTCGGGGGCGCGTCAAAGTTTGCCTTTACCAACTCATCGTCAAAGATACTATTGTAAGAATATTCCATGCCGTGACAGTTCATACAAACATCTTTAACCATGCGATCGCGAGGCAATAAATTGTAAGTATTGTTATGATTGACAAAAACAGTTTTCGTTCCTTCAACCCGTTGCCGGGGTAAGTGGCAAGTTGCACAACTCACTAAATCTGCTGTGGGGGCAGGTAGCAATTTTGCTTCGGTAAATAATAAACCGTGTTTGGACTTGACATAATTCAAGGAATGCGTATCATTATGGCACGTCAAACAAGAATTCACCGACGCGGTAAACGTATTCACCGAATGAACATCGTGACAAGTATTGCAATTCATCTGGCGATCGCTTGCCGCTTCTTTCATCGGTAAATGTGCCATTGCTGGAGTTAAGGGCGAGAGACCTTCTTGCAAGCGAATGCCGTGTTTTCCGAGTAGAAAAGTCTCGACTTGTCGTTCGTGACAGCTTTGGCAGCTTTCATGGTTTGGTGCAATGATTAACTGTTTGGTTTCCGGTTCTAGATGGCAGCTCGAACAATTAACATCGGCAAAAGCATGAGCGCTCTTTTGCCATAAATTGCTAATTTCCTCGATGTGTTTTTCGCTCAATCCATCAGCTCGAGCCGTCAAAGGAAACAACAGCAAAGACCACCCTAAAAACCCGATCGAAAGAACAAAAACAAATAGTTTTTTTATGCGATCGCTCATCCCGTCCCCCCATTAGCTACATTAGCATTGGGAATCTTTGAGTTTGCCTGTAAAAATTCTCGTTCCCAGTCCGGTTTTAACGGCTTGCCCGAGCGATCGGGTTTCGGTAATTGAAGAACTTCCGGTACGGGTAAAATCGGCGGTGCATTCATGTTTTGCCGCAAAAATCCCGTAGAAATCGAGCGATGATCGTGGAAATTATGACAGCCTGCCGTCCAACAACCATCCGGTGCAAAACCGTCATGACTTGCCAATTCTCCCGTAATAATTTCCTCGTGACAATTCATGCACAAATCCGGTTGGAGATGAACGCCACGAGCAAAAATATGGACGTGTTCCATATGACAAGCCGTACAAGTTAGCACGTCAATTCGCGCTAGCAAATCCGCCCACCGAGGATCGCGAAACTTCTTCGATCCGTGAGCATCTTCCGCCATTTCTGCCTCGTGACAGCGCAGGCAAGTTTCATTGCTCACGGGTTTAAACCCTTCGTGACAGGAACTACAAGAAGTCTCAAAAAGAACGTGGCCTGGAGAAGTCGTTCCAGGGAGAAAAATAGCGCGTCGATCCAACACGAAAGCAACGGAAAACCAAACAACAAGCAGCACGATAATTCCAAGAATGGCAAACTTAGATTGAAAAATTTGACTGGGTTTAAAAACCCGACGAACCAGATTTGCCATCTTTCAAACATTACAGCAATAGCAGCAAGATAACGAGAATCCCCGCGCCTGCAAAAATCCCGCCCAACAAGCCCCAATTAATCTTACTTTCTACTACAAAAGACTGTGGATTGGGGACGACTTCAGGCTTTTCTAGGGCGACTTCCTCAGTAGAATAATCAGCGCCTTCAAGCATGAGATCGGTAATTATACCATAGGCTTTAACCCATGCCTGTTTGACCTCTTCGGTCCACTCCTGACCCAGATATTGCTCGAAAGTCGTTAAAAGCGCGTTTCCCACAAGGGGATAATGTTCTGGCAATGCGCCATATTTGACGTGCTTGGCTCCCAATCCTTTCAGAGCATCGGTTAATTTCTCCGGTTGGCGTACGTTTTCAACGACTAAAACCAAAGAAGCAAGGAGTTTTTTCTTTTGCTCGGCCATATTCGTGTTGCCAAATAAAGGCTTGGCTTCCGGATTGGCCGTAAAAAGATTGTCGTAGAAACTACTGACAAATTCATTGGCTTTGGGTTTGATTTTTTCAAAGCTGGTTTCGAGGAGTTCTACCGCGAGCGGAGACTCTTCGTTTGGGGAGTCTAAGGCAATTTCTGTCGCAGAATAGTCCGCTCCCGAGAGCATTAATTCTGTAATTGCGCCATAGGCTTCTACCCATGCTTGCTTGACTTCTCCCGTCCAACTTTCCCCGAGATATTGCTCAAACGTTGTTAAAAGGGCATTGCCAACGAGGGGATAATGTTCGGGTAGCGCACCGTATTTTACGTGCCTTGCTCCCAATCCTTTTAAAGCCTCGCCCAATGCGTCTGGTTTGCGGAGATTTTCGACCACTAAAACCAGAGAACCAAGGAGTTTTTTCTTCTGAGCAGCCATGTCTGTACTGCCAAATAAAGGTTTGGCTTCGGGATTTGCTGAAAAGAGGTTTTCGTAAAAACTATTTACGAATTCATCAGCTTGGGGCTTGATTTGCTCGAAACTCCGTTCCAGGGTTTCAACTTGTAAAGACATGAGAATTTAGACTCCATGCAACACAATGATCCATATTTTAAACAAAATTCTTCCTACAAAATCTTAAATCTTGCTGGGGGATTTTGGCATTAAAACTGGAAATTGCGTTATAACTTTATTTCGCGATCGCTGAGTTGTAGTTATAAGAGCTATTTCCAGCAACTTTCGTAACTTTTATTACAAAAAATAAATTTTTTATTACATTTTCGCAATAAGGCAATGCGATTTAAACATATAGAAATTTTAGCGAACAGTTGTCAAACATAGCGATCGCATTTAAATCTTTTTGAATTTTTCGAGTGAATCCCCCGTTAGAGTTGTGGCGATTGAGGAGAGAAGCATTAAGAAATATTATAGAGCGATCGAGAAAGCTCTTGCTCTCAATAGCAAGTATTCGGAAATTTTTGAACCTTCACACCGGTTGATTACTCTTCGCACAAAGCCCGATCGCTTTCTTGAACCATGGCGCTATGACGCAAATAATCCCCCAACCAACGGCAGCTTTCCGCCACTAGCGCATTCAAATCCAAAGAGCGAATTCTCACCGTCCCGTCCTTTCCCGCCGTCGCGATCGCCCCGCCATCCGCACTCCAACTCACCCCCACCACTTCCCCTTCATGGGCCTCCCAAGCCGTTAATAACGTATCGTTAGCGTGCCATAGTTCCACATCGTTATCCCAAGAAATCGTTGCCAAAATTTCCCCCGTGGGATCCACCGCAAAACGGCGAATGCTGTCGGTATAGCCCTTGAGACGACCCAACAAGCGATCGCGATCGCCCCAAAAAGAAATTGCATTATCGTATCCCCCCGCCGCGAGCACAAACTTATCCTTTCCTCTATGTCTCCTCCCCGAGGGCAGAAAATGCAAATCCATAATCCAATTCCCCGAATCCAACAAGGGCAAAAGGGTCAACCCGGAAAATCTGCCGCGATCGTCGCTTTGCCACCAGTACATGCCTTCTTCTCCCCCCGTTACCAAAATATTATCGTCCGGACTGAAGGCAACGGCATGAACCCGTTGGCGATGGCGTTGTAGGGTTTCTTGCAGCTCTCCTTGACGATTCCAGATCTTGACCATCCCATCCCAACTTCCCGATACTAACGCCCGAGAGTCCGGACTCCAAGCCAAATCCGCCACCCGTTCTCCGTGTCCTTGCAGGGTTGCCTGCAGTATTCCCCGACGATTCCAGATTTTGACCGTTCCATCCCAACTTCCCGAAGCGAAAAGGGTGCCATCGGGGGCAAAACTCAAACATTCGATCGCCTCTATATGAGCGGGAATGCCGATCAACTTCTCTCCCGATCTCGTCCACATCCCGATTGCCCCGTTTTCCCCTGCCGTCACCACCAATTCCCCATCGGGAGAAATCGCCACATCGCGAATGCCCGACCCTTCCTCCCGCAAAACCAAACGGGGATTGCCATCTAAATTCCAAAGTTTAATAGTTTTATCGAAGCTGGCAGACGCGAGAAAATGACTTTTGGGATGAAAGCGAGCCCCGGTTACTCCATCTCGGTGAGAGGCAAGGGTTTCCAAGAGATTTCCCTGTCGATCCCAGACTTTGATCGTGCCATCGTGACCCGCAGAAGCAATCTCTTCTCCATCGGGACTGAAGCGCACCGATAAAACCCCCTCGCGATCGGCTGCTAGAGTTCTGCGGAGATTGCCATTTAAATCCCAAAGTTTTACCGTTCCGTCGCGACTGGCGGAAGCGATGGTTTCTCCATCGGGACTGAAAGAAACATAAGTCACTCCTCCTTCATGACCGCGAAATACATTCAGTAATTCCCCTCTAGCACTCCAAAGCTGTACGCCGCCATCATTTCCCGCCGCCGCTAAAAAGTTTCCTCGAGGGCTAAATTCCACCCACTGAACCGAACCGCTCTCCGCAGAAAGAGTCGCGATCGCTTCTCCTTTAGGGGTTTGTAGGCGAATGCTGCCATCTTTTCCCGCTGTTGCCAAGGTGCGACCGTCCGGACTAAAACGAACGTTGTAGATAACCCCTGCCTCCGTTGCGGGAGAAGGACGAAAGGCGATGGGTTCGGGAATGGCGAGACTTTCCCTCGATCGAGAATCGCACGGGATCTCCGGCAATTCCCACAGCCTTACCGTACCGTCCCAACTGCTCGATACCACCCGCACCCCTTGGGGAGTCCGATACAAGTCCACACTGGTCACGCTATCCTCGTGATTGTCGAGGGTTGCCAGCAAAGTCCCATTTTCGCACCATAGTTTCACCGAGCGATCGCTGCTGGCACTGGCTAGAAGGCTGCCATCGTCAGAAAACGCCAGATCCCAAATCACTTCTTTGTGACCGGAGAGGCGATTTCGCTCTTTTGTCCCGTGTAGGGCGCGTTCGAGGGCAGAGATTATCTTAAATTGAGCGATCGCATCGATATTCTCCTCTACCTTTAAAGGAAAGAGTTGTGGGTTGTGGGTTGTGGGTTTTTCTTTCCCTCCCTTACCAAGGGAGGTTAGGGGGGATTGCCCCATCGACAAAAGTTGATGTCCGGATCTTAACGCCGACAAAAGAGAATCAAACTTACGCCCGGAAACAAAGAGAGATTCTGAAGCCGCACTTTCTGCCAGTAAATTTGCCTTCACGAGTTCGAGTTGGGCAATTTGTTGCTGTTGGCGGGCGTGCCAAGTCCAATATCCCGACAATACTGCCAAACAAGTCATGGTAACGCCTACAAATGAGGCTTTCCAGCGTTTTTGCCTCTCCCTTGCCAATTCCCACTGCTGGCGTTCGAGACTGGCTTCGATCGCCCTTGTAAAATGGGCTTGCGCTTCTTCTCGAATCGGGGAAACAAAATAATCTCGCGCTAACTGATAGCGATCCTCGGGATCTTCGGGAAAGCGAAACACCAAACGGGAATTCACTAAAATTTCTAGGATCGAATCTAACAATAAGGGAGAGTTGATAATTGATAATTGATAATTGATAATTGAAGTGAGTTCGCTTTTGGTTTTTAAGGGGCGCGTGCCATTTTCCGCCGTGAGAGCAAAGAGAATACGCCAAACCATATCTCGATTTTCTCCGCCGCAGTCAGCAACGATTTCTAAAAGCGATCGCGTCACTAAAACGGTTTTCGGGCTTTCTCCCAAGGCCAGATATTCTTGTAAGGTATCGATGCGATCGCTTTGCAATTGAGAGCCCACCAAATGCAGCTCGATGGGACGCACCCTTCCTCGCTCTCGAGCTAGATCTCTTACAAAAGTGTCAACAAGAGTGGGTTCGAGGTGAAATTGTGAATTTTCTGTGAGGTGGATAATGGCACTGCGGGTTTCTTCGGGAGTTAAATCTTTAAGACAGTAACGATTGCCGCGATCGAGGAGATTGTTGTCAATAGTGGCGAGATCCACGCAGGTTTCAATTTCCAATAAGTGATGCAAATAATCTTCGCGAATCGAGAGGATGACTTTTACAAAAGGAATAGCAAGCACCTCTTGCAGAAATTCGTAAAATTTTTGTCGTCGTTCGATTTGAGGACAGAGGAAGAAAAATTCCTCGAACTGGTCGAAAATTAACAGGGTAAAGAAACGTCCGCTGAGGCGATCTCGCAGCTGTTGTACGATTTGCCAGGGTTTCTCTGAAGGGGAGCCAGAAAACTTTTCCCCGCCAGTTGCCCCATTGGCTTCAGCCCCTCCACTGGATCTGCCTCCTTCTGTCCCCCCACGGGGAGGATAGAGGGGGATATTGGCGATTGCTTCATCAAAAAGACGGCACAGTTCTCGTTCCCAATAGCGATACCGAGTTTGTAAAATCGGTAAAGCGTTGCGAGCAGCAATGGGTTTTTCTTTGAGGGTGGCGAGTAAGCATCTCCGCAAGAGACTGCTTTTTCCAACCCCAGAAGCCCCGTGGAGAATGGTTAACTTGCGATCTCGCAGGCTGAGGGTTTCGAGCAGTTCTTCGACAATGGCTTGGCGACCCGAGGCCGCGATTGCGGCTTGGGAACGGCGATCGATGACATTGTCCCACAAACTTCCTTCGGAGGTGGCAGAATCGGGAGCGGCAACGGGATAAAGACCGTGAAAGGCTCGCAATCCGCAATAATGTTCGATGAATTGCCGTTCTTGTTTGAGGGCAAAGGCTTGCTTGTACTGCTGGCCTTCCCAATAGAGGAAACGCAACTCTGCTAGAATTTCCAAATACAAGCGTTCTTTTTGCAGGGGAACATCGCGATCGTCGGCGAGAGACCAGCGATCTAAAAGGATTTGGCGGGCATTCTGCAACTGTTCGATAGCCAGTTGACTTTCCTCTTGGCAGTGCTTGACTCGGGCGAGGAGGAGCAAATAACTGGCGTGCTGTTGGGGGAGGGGATAAGGGATTTGGCTCAGGCAGTCGAGGGATTGTCGGGCAAGGCGTTCGGCCTGCTCCCACTCTCCTCTTTCTAACGCCACCCGCGCCAAAAAACCATAGGCATGAGGGTGTAAAGTCTGGAATCGATCGTTAAAACAGTTCAACGCATAAAGGCTCAGCCCCTTCAGGGCGCTCCATTCTTCGAGTTGTTGCAAAACGATTCCCAACTGAACGATCAACCCAGCAGCAAAATCCGGTTTTTGTTTGACGGTAAAAATTTCCAAACTCGCGCCAAAACAAGTTTTGGCTTCTTGCCAAGCCTCTACCGCACTGGCCGGATTTTGTCGTGCTGCCAAACAATGGCACAACCCCAAGTGAAAAAGTGTCACGCCTTTTTGTTCTAAAAAAGGATTCGTGACGTGAAGCTGGCGGGGTAATACCAGAGCGCTCCCGCTTCCCGAGGATTCGATCGAGAGAGAATCTTCGCCCCATTGTTCCTCTACCAGCAGCCAATTACCAATACTCCAATACCCCGTTCCCCGACACCAAAAATCGAGGCTTTTTTGGAAATATTGCAAGGCTCCCTCGAGCTGATTTTGCTGATAGGCATCCCGGCCTAAAATGAATTGCCAAGTGGCTTCGCTAGCAGAGTTTAACCGCTTGGACGAGGAGAGAAATTCGCCGCGAGCAAATTCTAATTCTCGACGGGTGCGACATCCGGGGGCGAGATCGAGGGCTTCATTGGGGGTAAATTTATCTGACCCAGTTTCGAGAAGTTGTTGAAAAACATTCTCGGTTGTTTGCCAGACCAAGGTGGCCGACTCGGCGAGGGGAAGCTCGAATTTAATTGATGCGGCAGCCCAACTTCTAAAGTCAGGGGCAAGGCGTGCCAGCTTTTGCAACAGATCGTCCGTGACCCAAAAAATAATCGGTAGAGAGAGATGCTTGCGAAATTCATCGCGGATTTGATTGGCGGCTTTGAAAAGGCGATCGGGGTCTTTAACGAGTTCTAAACCAAAAATAACAAGCGCAGAGGGGGAAGGGGAAGGAGGGGAAGAGGGGGAGGCAGGGGAAGAGGGGGAGGCAGGGGCAGCAGGGGCAGCAGGGGCAGTAGGGGAGGCGAGGGGAGAGGGCGTTTCTTGGCGATCGGGTTCGGCTTCTAGGGCATCCAAGAGAGGGGCGAGGAGAGTCGAAATCGAGGGGTTGAGGTGCAAGGCTTTGAGGGAGGCCAGATCCGGCGATCGCAAGAAAACGGCCTCTTGAAATTTTTGCCAGATTTCTTCGCGCAGTCCTTGATAATTGCAGCGAACTAAAATCAAGGCAAACTGTCCTTGCGAAAGTAAGAGCGCCCTCAATAAAGTCGAAAGCGATCGTTCATTAATCGCTCGAGATGTTTCTCCTTTGCGCCGTCGATTCATCACCCCTTTTCAATTATCAATTATCAATTATCAATTATCAATTCCCTATTATTGATTCACGGCTTTTAAAAAAGTACCGCGATCGGGCAGAGAAGATTGAGCGCCCGGTTTGGTCACGGCCAGAGAACCGGCAATCGCCCCCCAGCGCATGGCCTCCGAGAGAGATTTTCCTTCGGCGATCGCAACGGCAAATGCACCGTTAAAGGCATCTCCTGCGGCAACGGTATCCACGGTTTCGACAGGAAAGGCACTTTGCCAAAACGAGTCTTCCCCCACGCATAATGCCCCTTGCTCTCCCAAGGTGATAATGACGGTTTTGACCCCTCTCTCCCGCAAAACAGCTGCCGCTTGGGTTGCCGTCTCGCGATCGCCGACCTCAAAACCGACCAGTTGACTGGCTTCTAATTCGTTGGGGGTCATGATATCGACTAAAGCGTAGAGTTCTTCTGGAAAGGTATCGGGAATCGGCGCGGGATCGAGAATCGTTGCCACCCCGGCTTCCCGAGCGACTCGGGCGGCTTGCAGGACGGTTGCGAGGGGAATTCCCAATTCGAGCAAAGCCACTTTAATACCACCGAGCAAGTTTTTAAAATAGGTCACCTCTCGTTCTCCCACCGTACCATTCGCTCCCGCCGCACAAGCAATGGTATTGTCCCCATTTTCGCTGACGACAATGGAGGCCACTCCCGAGTGGGCTTTGGGGTTAATGGAAACGCCATCGGTATTCACCCCCGCAACATTGAGGGCTAAGAGTAAAGTTTGGCCGAAATCATCTCCTCCGACTTGTCCGACAAACTCGACGGCATGGCCGAGTTTGGCAACGGCAACGGCTTGATTTGCTCCTTTGCCACCAAAGGCCGAGAAAAATTCGTGACCCATTAATGTCTCTCCCGCACTGGGCAAGCGAGGGGCTTTGATCACTAAGTCCATATTGATACTGCCGAGGGCAACAATTGTCATGGAATTTTTGCAATGGGGGTGTGAGGTGCAAGATGTGGGGTCTGGGAAAACGAATTGCTCTAACTTTAGCGTTTTGCAATCAATTGCGTTACTCCCGAGCGGGAATGCTGGTGCGAACGCATTGCATCTTTGGAGGAGTTAGAATTGCGAATTGATATTACCCCAAATCCCATATCCTACACCCTACACCCGATTGCTCTTGGGAGCAATGGCGAGAATTTTCTGAAATCGCTGGCTTTCTGCTAGAGCGGGATTAATGCCAAACCAGCGTCCGCCCTCGTCTTGATATTCAAATACGAACATACTCCGCAACAGTAGTTGATATTCTTGTTCCCCTCGGACTTTTTGTTCTTTCATAACTTGCATAATTAAGTTCCATTCGTGGTCTTCGAGGGCGAGGAGAATATCCTCGCGATAGTTTTGAATGACGCTTTCAACGCAATAGCGATCGATGGGGGGATCTTGCTGGCGCAGGCAGGTATAGAGCAGGCCGAGAAGATTGCGGACGTGACCGCCACTGACCCGGCATAATCGGTCTAGGGTTTGCGGGCTGTCGAATACTTCCGAGATTAACTCGAGCCGCTTTTGGGGTTCGAGTTCGGGAAAGGCGCGGACGAGAAGCAATTGCCGCAGTAACGCCATGCCTTGAGAATTATCCCGACCGTCGCGATCGCACGCAGGAATCATGGGTAAAATAATCGGGGCAATGCCGCCTCCCAAACGATTTTTCAGGGTTTGATATTCGTTGGAGAAAATGAGGGCAAGGGGAATGGTATAAACCATATGGCAGTTGAGTCGTCCCAGTTGGGAGCCGCGATCGATGAAGAGATATTCGGGGAGCGATCGCGTCGGGGTAATTTGTCTGGGAGCAATGCGATCGAGGTTATCGACAATGGCAACGAGTCCTTTTTTTCCTCGTGCTTTCAGTTCGCGATCGGCCAGTTCGAGGACTTCTTCGTTAATGGCTCGCAGAATTCTCTCGCTGCGGGGTTCGAGGGATTGTTTGAGTTGTTCGCGCAGTTTGGGGTTTTCTTTGGTTTTGGCGGTAATGCGAGCGATTCCGAGAGAAAGTTGCGCTTCTGCATCTAAATCGAGGGAATTCTGTAAAAAACTCTTGACCTCTTGGAATAAGTTCGTAAAATAAGGAGCGCTCAGTTGAATTCCCGCCGTCTTTTCGAGGGACTCGCTGACGGATTTGGCAATGGCCATGAGAATATCGCTGATATTGACATCGGCCATGTCCAAATCGCGGCTGGATTCAAAATAAACGACGTGATAATTCTCTTGTTCCAAACGAGCTTTTAGGCGCAATAGCTCTGTGGATTTGCCGCAGCCGATATGTCCGCTAAACAACTGACAAGTCGGTTCGTCTGGAGAAAGGCGAACGATAGTACGCTCTAAGGTCTCCACCACCTTTGCCCCGCGAACCGAGGAAAAGTCAATGTAGTAGGGGCGCTCCAAAGGATTGGCTAAATCAATGGTTTTACTGGGATTGCAGGCTTTAAAAAACGGCAGTAGATGCAATGTCATTTCAATGAACTCGCGAACAGTGAACGATAAACCGCGACCGATCGCTTCAGCGGTTGGCTTAAAATCGGTCGTATCCTGATGACTTTCGATGCACGAAATCTAGAGGTATCGATTTATTTATGACGTACTCTCGGCGATCGGTAAACCATCCCCACGCCCTCCATACCTAGTTTGTTGGCGTTTGAAATCGGCAATTTAGCTGAAGCTATTTTTCTCTTTTTCTGTATTAAATCCGATTAAATTGATTGGATGCGAGAACAAACAGGAGCTGGGTTGCTCTGTGGGGTTCTCGAGCTTAATCTCGATTGTTTAATCCCAAACGATAAGCTAACTTTTGAACCTTCTTGGCCCTGCGCCACCCCAACACCGCACATAAAGGTTTCAATTTAGCCCCGATAACTGGTTGAACCTCAGAGCCGCCCAATTCCCGCACTCTCTGCTCGGCTCTCGTGCAAATATCGGGGATGTCGGGATAGACCTCATAAAAAAAGCGTTGGAAGCGGTTGGCGCAAGCCTGGCGCGTCCGAGGACTGTCTTCAACCGCGAGCAAATGCTGCGCGCACAGCTCGAGGGAATAAAAGCGAGACATTTTGGAGCGATCGGATTGACCGCGGCTGAGGCTGCCACTCAAACCCGTGCGATAATATGCCTTCGCTCCCCAGCAAAATCGAATGCCCTGACTGGCTAAAAGGACGCGACAGAAATATTCGCCATCATCGTCTGGATTTGAGGGTAAACTTTCGTTCCAAGGACCGGCAGTTTCCGCGATAGGGCGTGGAACGAGCCAAACGCCGGGATTCATCATCCAGTTATTTTGCCAAGCTGTCGCCAACCAGTCTATGGGGTCTCGATTTGCCCAAAGGGGCTCGGGGGTAAACTCTGCCTCGGAGGGTTTCTTGTAGAACTTGGCCCACTCTCCCGCCACGACGCAATTTCCGTGCTCCCGAGAGAGTTGTGCCATTTGACGTTCGATTTTATCGCGAGCGAGCAGGTCGTCTGCATCTAAATACTGAATATACTCTCCGGTTGATTCCCGAAAAGCTCGATTTCTAGCCGCGCAAGCACCTCTATTTTCTTGAGAGATAATTCTAATCCCATCGGACTCAAACCGACGCGCAATTTCCAGACTGCGATCGCTCGAGCCGTCATCGACCACGATAATTTCTTTGCGAGGCCAAGTTTGGGCGAGAGCCGATTCGAGGGTTTCAGCCAACCAAGGTTCGGCATTATAGCACGGGATGAGAATCGAAATTAAAGGTTGCATGAGCTGTCGGTGTCTGCCGGAGTTAACTCCAAGTTTAGACGATTTGGCGAGCGATCGCTTTGTCCAAACCTTGGCAACCTATTTTGAGTTAACCCAGAGAGCCATCGCGATCGCTGGAGATTTGGGTAATAATAGATATTGATAAAATGTACGATTTTTCTATCGTTCCTTTCTGCCAAGAATCCGGTCAAAAACTCGAGTTTGAGTAGAGTATAATCAGTGTTTCAGCCTTATTATCGAAGAGGTTAGCCAACAGTAAGATAACATCTGACCGCTGACCGCGATGAAAGCGGGAAATTTTAAACCCTATGACAGATATGTCTTCTGTTTCCCCAACGGATTTAAAGAATCGCCGAGCGCAACTCAAACGCCGTCGGCAAATCAAATTTTGGCAGGGGACGTGGCGATCGCTCTCGATCTTGGTGTTGACCGGAGCAATTCTCTGGGGGGTTTCCCTACCGGATTGGACGATCGACACCCCAGAAAAGGTCAAAATTAAGGGGAATAAGCTGCTTTCCATCCCTGCCATTCGCGCCCTCGTTCCTTTGTCCTATCCTCAATCCATTCTCGAAATCGAACCGGAAAAACTCAGTCGCGAAATTGAGGCTAAGGCACCAATTGCTAAGGCAACGGTCATTCGCAAGCTCTTACCCCCGAGTTTGACCATTGAAGTCATCGAACGCAATCCCGCGGCCATCGTCCTCCCGGCTTTTTCTTCGCCCAATGCTGCGAATCCGGAAGTGGGCATTATTGACGAACAAGGATTTTGGATTCCCAAAAATAGCTATGCCGATCTCGAGAATACTCTCGAACTTCCAGAACTCATTGTTATTGGTTTAGAGGACCAATTCCGACCCCACTGGCCGGAAATTTATCGTGCGGTGAGTCGTTCGGGAGTTAAAGTATTTGAAATTAATTTTCAATCCCCCAGCAATCTCATGTTAAAAACCGAGTTGGGTCGAGTTCATTTTGGGGCATATTCTTCTTTTCACTTTCGCCGACAATTATGGGTTTTGGCCAAAATGCGGAAACTTCCCAATCGGGTTCGCGCCAGCCGCATCGATTATATCGATTTGAGCAATCCCGATTCTCCTTCGGTGCAATTAAAATAGCTGATACTACCCGGCAGGATAAAGTCCTGACTCCTTTCCGTAGTTGTAGCCTAGTTGTTTACCCGTGGCAAGTTTGGCTGTTGTGAAACTTTACATTACTGTTGCTTGTTCGCATTCATGCGTAATTGTAAGGTTTTGATTTGCCATGGAGAAAAGGAGGTGAGTTCCCGATCGCCTTCTGGCATTTCGAGGAGGTTGGTAGCAGAGGCGATCGCTAAATTCAATTCCCCTGTAATATCGAGTTCGGCCTCTTCTCCATGACATTCATAACAGCGCAGAATATAAGTATTCAGATCGTCTTCGCTGGGTTTCAATGCCATGAGAATCAGATTTTTTGCCGACCAGTTTAATAAGCTGTTTTCTGGAGAAAGTATTGCCTTATTTTGTCCTTGATAATGGGGGTATTCTCGGACAATTAATGGTTGATTTAATTCGTATCCTTTGCGAACGGTTTCGGCAACTTGCCAAGAATGGCCATGAGGATACAAACAATAAGTAAAATAATGTTCCCCACGATCGGCTTGGGGATCGGGCCAAACCGGACTTTTCAATAAGGTCAGTCGCAAACAATTTGGACCGCTATCATAGCCATATTTACAGTCATTTAATAGACTAACACCATAAGCATCATTGCCCAAATTCGCCCATTTTAATGCGGGAACTTCCCATTTTGCTTTCTCTGTGGGGGTTTTTGGTTGAGTCGTGCGAGAAATTGCACCGCAAGGAATTTCATAGGTGGTACAATCTGCTTCTACATTGAGAGGAAATGCAGCTTTAATGAGAACGTGGGTTTCTTGCCAGTCTGCATGAGTTTCTATTCTTAAATCAAGGGAATCGAGATCGAGAATGTAATCTTGAGAAAATGTAGAATTTTGGATTTTTCGCACGACTCTCAGACGCCATCGCACTTCGCCAATATCCAACCATTCAATCGCTTCAAGTTTTGCAGAGGGTAAAGGATTTTTTTGATAATTTGGGTCGATATTCCACGCATCCCAATATTGGCGTTCTTCTTTGAATGCTTGTAGTTGATTGCCTTTTCCTCGTAAAACTTCTCGTTGATTCAATTTATCAAAAATACGATCTAATTCTCCTGTTTCCGGATTGACTTCCACTCGCAAAATACGATTTTCTAAAACATACTCTTGGCGATCGCCTTCTCCCCTCCGATCCCTCCCTTGGAAAGGGGGGTTAGGGGGGATTAACTCCTTGCTACTCTCTGTCTCCTTCAGCCAAAATAAGCGATAACCGATTGAGGGAATATTATCGGCAAAGAATAGTAATGTTTTTGTTCCTTCTGTAGAGACGTTACCTATAATATCTGTACGAGTTACAAATTGAGATTTAAGGGGCTTTCCCTCAAGATCGTATATTTCCCAATTTGCTGAAGAAACTGATAAAGAAACGACTTGCGATCGCGTCCAATTCAATGAGTTAAAAACAAGAATGGGTTGAGCATCCGGAAAAGGCGGATTGGGTAAAGCAATACATGCCGCGATCGCGTCTAAAGCATGGGATAATATTTTTTCTCCCGTCGCGATCGCTTCTTGCCATTCTTGATTTGCCGTAACAAAAACTTCTGGAATGGAACTTCCGGGTAAAATATCGTGAAACTGATTGAAGAGCACTTTTTTCCACGCATCTTCTATCTCCATTTTAGGATAGTCAAAATTATCGATTATTTTGGCTAAAGTGGCAAATAATTCAGCTTCGTATAATAATCCTTCACAACGACGATTGAATTGTTTTTGATCGGCATGAGTCGTGTAACAACCGCGATGTAATTCTAAATACAGCTCGTCATTCCATGTCGGGAAATCGATGCGAGAATCTCGTAGAGAATCAAGATATTGTTTGGCTGTTGTAAACTCGATTTTGGGAAAGAAAAGAGAACCCTCCCAACGTTTTTCAATTTCCAACATATCACGAGTGGGTCCGCCACCATGATCTCCTACTCCGGGCAACCAAAAAATATTTTGAATTCCGGTTTGTTTTTCCCAATCTACAGAAAAATTAGCGATCGTAATTGGATTGGTATCCATCACTCCTGTAATATTAGGCGGTGACATTAGCGTTAATAATTTTGTGCCATCGGGAGCTTGCCACCAAAATACACTGTAAGGAAATTCCGTACTGTCATTCCAGCGTAACTTTTGCGTGACAAAATATTCAATTCCTGCCTGTTTTAAAATTTGAGGAAGTTGCCAACAAAAACCAAAGCTATCGGTTAACCAAGCAACTTTAGCAATCTGTCCAAACTTTTTGCAAGTATAGCGCTGTCCGTACAATAATTGCCGAACTAATGATTCTCCCGAGGGCAAATTCACTTCCGGTTCGACCCACATCCCTCCTAAAGGTTCCCACGATTCGGCTCTAACTGCCTCTAGAATCTCTGCAAATACTTCCGGATGATGTTTTTCTATCCATTCGTAAAGAACGGGACTGGTATGGCAAAATGTTAGTTCGGGAAAGTCTTTTTGCAAGTTTAAAACTGAGGTAAACGTTCTGTTCGCAACTTGATAGGTTTCTTGTTGTTCCCACAACCAAGCCATATCGAGATGAGCGTGACCCATCATTTTGATGCAGCGATCTTTGAGTTTTTTGGCCAAAGGCTGTAAGTTGTTGCGGAGAGCGCAAAGAGAATGATGAAAGCGATCGCGATCGCCAATGACAGCCCAATCTATATTAGCCAGTTCTCGGTCGAAAATTTCTAACTTATCCGGCTCGAAATGCGTTAAATATTTGTGTAAAACAGCGAGCTCATCGGCAACAAAACCCGGATCGATTGCTTGATAATCGGATTCATAGAGGCAGTAAGATCGCATTAAGGCTCCGATATCGTGTCCCGGACTGACTAAACGAATGGCAATCTTAAAAATTTGTCCCGGTACGACAGAATCGCTCAATAATATGCGTGCAGAAGAATCGAATAAATCTCCAGCTTGAACGAACTGGCGATAGACAAAAATTTGCGTATCTTCGCTCCACCAAGTCAAACAGAGTCGCAATGCTAAATCGTGCAATTGATAGCCATTGAGATCGCGAGGAACGGCGATCTCCTGTAGCAACCAGCGTACTTTTCGTCCGGCTTCCCAAACCAAATAACCTTTTTCATTGGGAGTCATTTTGCGACCCAAAGCAGGATCGCGATCGCAGCAATACCGCGTGCCAGAATCATCGATCTCGATCGCAAAATCTTCTGCAAAAACGAGCCAATGACTCCGTACGTCAATTTTGACGCACTGACGCAGCCTCTCAATGATTGAATTTGCCGAACCCAGCATTTTTTTAATCTCCAACAACCAACAACCAATAACCCTTCGACAAGCTCGGGGCAACGCCAATAACCAATAACAAAATCGGCAGGAAAAATAGCGACCCTCTCGATTGCGACAAAATGCAATTTGAGTTTTGCAAGGACAATTCCGATCTATAATCTTAGGCGATCGCGCTTTCTTCAATCTCGTTCGCCCTCGATAGCGCGATCGCCCATTGCCCAACCCCGCGCCAAATTCCCAGAGGTTCAACGAAGCAATATGTTGCAGTGGCTTAAAAATCTCTCTCAACAACTCAACCCGCAAACCCCATCAACGGCGGATTCTCTCCAAGATGCAGAGGAAAGATTCGGAGATAAAGGAACGGAATTCGGTCAACCCCTAACGGACAAAGATTATGAATTTTTATTTACTCAATTACTAGAGGGAATCGCTCACGGTTGGCAAGCCTCGAGAGTCGAACGCTTCATTGAAGCCCTCGGAAACCGAGGCACGAAAGAACAATGGGTAGAATGGCTGCAACGCTACGGGGCGAAAATCTTAGCATCTTCCCCCTCAGATCCATCCGTCGCAGAACGCATGATTGCTTTGGGAGAAATTACGCGATCGCTCCCCTCCTTACAAAAATTAGGAGATACGGCAAGCGGGATCGGACGCCTGCTCGTAGCGCGAGAGAAAGGCGGAGATAGCGATACGTGGTCTTACGAAGCGGATTCCCCACCCGTCGCGCCGACTCCTCCCCCTCCCGCCAAAACTGCCGTCCCCACCGCCCCCCGAGAGAATTCGCAAGAAATCGCAGAAAGTTTATCCTTCCCCACTCCTCCCTCTCCCAACGCTTCCGATGCTTCCCCTTCTCCCGACGCTCCCGATGCTTCCCTCTCCCCCACCACTCCCTCCGTTTCCGACTTCACTTGGGAAACCGCTCGGGAAAACGGGGCAAAAACCATCACCCTCGACGAACTCCTCGTCAAGTTGCAACAAGATGAAAACTTAGTTCAACAAGTTGCCCAACGCTTGGGACTCGACACTGCCGATCCCCAAGAAATCGTGCGGGAGTTGGTGCGGCAAATCAATCAACGACAAATTTCTCGCCCTGCCAGCACGCCTCCAGAGGGAGATGATGCGGAAGCGGCCTTTACTCAAGGGGTACAATTCTACGAAACCGGAGATTTTGAAAGCGCAATCGCGGCTTGGGATAAAGCCATCGAACTCAAACCCGATTACCATCAGGCTTGGGGTAATCGCGGCTTGGGCTTGAAGAACTTGGGACGTTATGAAGACGCGATCGCCTCCTACGACCGCGCCATCGCCCTGAAAGCAGATTTTCATAAGGCTTGGTACAATCGGGGTTTGGCTCTTGACGAACTGGGACGCTATGAAGATGCCGTCACCGCTTACGATCGCGTGCTGGAGTTGAAACCGGACTTTCACAAGGCTTGGTACAGTCGCGGTAACAGTTTGGATGCTCTCGAAAAAAGTGAAGCCGCGATCGCCTCCTACGATCGCGCCATCGAACTCAAACGGGATTTTTACAAAGCTTGGACGAGTCGGGGGAATAGTTTAAAAGCGATCGAACGCTATGAGGAAGCCGTGGAAAGTTATGACAGTGCTTTAACCCTCAAACCCGACGATTATGACAGCTTGTACAACCGCGGAGCTTGCCTGTTTCAGTTGGGACGTTACGGGGAAGCCATTTCCTCCTATGAAAGCGCCCTGCAAATCAAACCCGAAGACTACGGACTTTTATGGCTGAGGGGTAACGCGCGCTTGGCTTTGGGAGATTATAGCGAAAGTCTGGCCGACTTCGATCGCGCGGCGGCGATCAAACCCGACTTTGAGAAAATTTGGGAATCTCGGGGACGACTCTTCACGGAATTGGGACAAACCGAAGCCGCACTTTCAGCCTGCGATCGCGCCATCTCTCTCAGTTCCAACCCGGAAGCCTGGCAGGTGCGGGGCGATTGTCTCAGAGCCGCCTATCGCTTTGAGGAAGCTCTTGAATGCTACGATCGCGCCCTGAGAATCGCCCCAGATGCAGCAGATCTCTGGCGCGATCGCGGCGGGGTACTCGTGGAATTAGAGCGCCCTGAAGAAGCCATTGGCAGCTACGATCGCGCCCTGCAATTAAAATCCGATCGCTGGATGACTTGGCGCGATCGCTCTCGTGCTGCCGGCCGCTCTCCAGAAGCGGATTTGCTCTTGAGTGCTTTAAGTCCCCTCTCCCGAGCCTGCCCCCAACTCAACAAGCGAGGAGAGGAGGGCATTCTCGCCAGCATCGAGCGGGGATTGGAATGTCTGCCAAAAGATCGCTATCCCGAGGCTTGGGGAAGATTGCAACAATCCCTCGGTCTCGCCTACTACCGTCAGGGTTTGGCAACCCCAGAACCGGGACGATTGTGGCGCAAAGCCTTGCAGGCTTACGAAGAATGCCTGCCAGTCCTCACCCCCGAAGCCTTTCCCCTACTCTATCCGAGGGTATTGCAAGGACAAATGCAGGCATCCTTGGGTTTGGAAGAAGCCAAAGCTGTCAAATTGCTTTATAACAAGAGCGTCAGACACTTGCAAAAATGTTTGGAAACGGCCGACGATCGCACCAAACGAGATCTGATTCTCGCCCTTGGAGATTGCGAGCGATCGGGGGCGGATCTGGCCTTGCAACAAGGAGAACTCCTGCAAGGCCTCGCTCGCGCCGAACGCGGGAAAAGCGAGGTTTTCTCGACCCTGCTGGATTTGCCTCAACTGCAAGAAGATGGTTTTAAATGGAGCGAACTGCAACAATCCCTGACTCCCCGAACCGCAGCCGTTGTTTGGCATTTGGGATTTAATGGCTTGACAACCTTCATTCTCAAACCCGATACTCCCGAACCGATCGTCTTGGGACATACGCCCAATGTAGTTTTAAATGTGGTTTTAAGTCCGTCTCTGCGCTCTCGGGTGGAATTGGCCAAACAAAGCAGCGAGGAATCCCTCGCCATTCTTTTAGAACTGTTGGGACTCGACGACGAGAACAATTCTGCCTCGACCAATGGCGATCGCTCCGAATTGGAAGCCCCCCCTCAAAAACCAACCCTAGAAGGCATTGACGAATATGGCGAAGCCCGTCGGCGATTGCAGCGTTTTGAGACTTGGTGGCAAGTCTGGCAGCAGCGATCGCGCGATCGCGCTAATTTCTCGGAACATTTAAGCGGCCTGCTCGAAGAGTTAGAAGATATCCTGCGAATTGCCGATTTATTGCGAGAGTTTGAAAACGAAGCAATCGACACCCTCATTTTAGTGCCCGATTGCCAACTTCACGTCCTCCCCCTGCACGTCCTGTTGCCCGATCGCTTTCAAATTACTTATCTGCCCGGACTCAAATTTGCGACCCTTTCCCCTTTGAGTCCGGACGGTGCAACCCTCCCGGATCCCTGGCTCAAACCCGAGGGAGAAAAAGCGAACCCGACAGCCAAAACCCGAGGGACTACCATTCTCAGCGCGGGAATCGACAGGGAGGATGAGGATGTCACCCTCCCTCATGCCCGTTTGGAATCGGCGGCAATATGTTATGGTTTTGCTGCCTCCCAACATCTCACCAATCCCCAAACGATTAAAAATAAAATTCTCGATTCCCTCAATAAAGGTCAGCGTTTCTGCCACTTTTCCGCATCCCTCACTTACAATCAGAAATTGCCCCTGCAATCCGCCATTCTCTTTCCCGGGAGCGCTCCCTTAACCTTGGCAGAATTACGCCAATTATCCCTTGCTAATGTCGAATTAATCGGTTTTTCAGGTGTGGAAACTACCTGCGGTAATTCTCAATACCCTTCCCCCGAGGCAAATATGGGAGGTTGGGGCGCAACCTTATTGGGAGCGGGGGTACATTGGATTCTCCTGCCCTTGTGGCACGTGGACTCCACCGCCCGCATTCTCTTTACTCTTGAATTTTATCGCTGTCTCGCTCGCGAATCCTCGCCTCCCGTTGCCTTAAAACAAACACAACTATGGTTGCGAACCGCAACTTATGGGGAGTTAATTCGCTGGTATGGCGATCGCCTCCAAGAATGGAGCAAGACCGGAAATTCCCAACACGGGGTTTTTGAAGAAGCGATCGCTCGCATCCAAAACGACTCGGCTAAATTGGAATCAACCCATCCCCCTTATGCCCATCCCTATTATTGGGGAGCATTTAAACTTTTTGGCAAACCCTAATCAATTATCAATTATCAATAGGTCGATTGGATATGGCGAATTCGATTCGCCATCCCTACTCCCTTCGGAAACGCTTTGCGAACGACCTCAATTATTAATTATCAGCCAGTAGCAGGATTATCAGATTTTATTTAATCTGTAATGATAGGTTACAACAGTAGATAGTGTAGTTTTTCTCTCGATTCCAACCATGAGCGAAGTAAATTCCAGCGTTGTTGAAGAGCAACAGATACCCCGCGAAATGCGGGTAGTTCAACTGCAAAATCTCATAGAAACCCTTCGCATTGCTGATGAAGTTGCCAGTAAAGGCTATTTAATTAGCAGTTCGGAATTGGCAGATTTGATGGATGTTAATGCCAGTGCCGTTACCAGTCGCGGCGATAACTGGTCTTGGCGAAACTGGGTCATTTCCCGCGTGCGTCGAGAAGGAAATCAAATTCTTTGGCAATTAGAGAGAGTTGATTAGACATCTCTAACAATTGCTAAAATCCTCACAAAACTGTATCGAAACTCGAGTTTTTAAGGAGGGCAATTCTCGATTGTTACGGGGTTTTGCGAGGGGCGTACATTCGCCCCCGCCATTGTTTGGGTTGCCCCATAGAAGAGAGAAAAATGCGAAAAACGGCTAAGGGATCGGCAAAGGGCGACAGCCAAAACATCCATGACGAAGGCGTTTTGCCCGTATCTGCATAAGAGGGTGCAATGGCAATTAACATCAACCCGCGCAGGAGGACGAGAAAACCGTTTAAGGCAATCGCAATAGCGATGGAAAGACTGCGATCGCCTATCGACCAAGCACTCATCAAATAAACCAGTAAAGGCAAAGGCAAGGCCTGCATCCCCGATAGCAGCCAAATATCTCCCCAAATCTGACCGCGAGAAGAAGCATCTTTGAGATCGAGCGATCGCCCCCACTCCCGCCAAGTTTCTTTGGCCCCTTCATACATTCGCACTTTTAAGACCTGCCGACCATCCAAAAAACCCACTTTATAGCCTCGAGCGGCAATATAACGCGCAAGGGTCACATCATCGCAAAATGAAGCCTTGGCGCTGTCGTAACCGCCAACGGCCATCAAAACGGAACGGCGGCAAAAAAAGCACTGTCCGTTCGCCATGACCCGTTCTGGAGAGTCGGCATCGCTCCCGGATGGATGAAAGCGATAGAGCAGGGTCATTAACAGAGCAGGCTGCAACCACCATTCTCCAGGATACTGCAAAATGAATTGTGGAGAGAGAGAAATGAGATCGTAATTTTCTTTCTCAGCAATGTCTAATAAACTGGCAACCAAACCGGGTTGGGGTTGAGTATCGGCATCGAGTCCCAGCACCCATTCCCTTTCGGGAGAACTTTGCAAAAATCCGTGATGCAATGCCCAAGGACGACCCACCCAGTCAGAAGGGAGAGGCGGATCGGTTAAAAGATGAAGTCGAGTAAAAGGAACGGGATAGCGGTTCGTTCCAGAAAGGCGAACGCTTTCGACTAATTCCCGCGTCCCGTCTCGAGAGTTGCTATCTACTACTAAAATTTCTCCGACAACTTCTCCCTGCTGATTTGCTCCCTCCAAACAAGGGGTAATGCGATTTACCTCATTGAGAGAAGGAATGACAATGCTGACGGTTTGAGATCGCTTCTCCGAGTCCCGAGGGGTAAGGGCGGGACGGCGAAAGGCTCCTTTAAACAGGCGAGACAGCAGGATCGATACTGCCGGGAGCGTCCAGAGAAGGGAAGTGAATGCGAGAATGCTGGTGAAGGGCATGGGGGAAGGGGAGATGGGGAGCAGGGGGAGCAGAGGGAGCAGAGGGAGCAGGGGGAGAAATTTTTAATAATGTTGGTTTTCGGCCGTTGCGAATGGGTCTTACTTGACGGTTAAGGGATCTTTGTTACTGGTTAGCTGGACTTCCGTGACGATGAACGGTCGATCGCTGTTGGCTTCTCGTTCTTCGTTGGCAATTTGCGCTTGCGATTTTGCCATTGAGAAAAAGGCGATCGCCGGGATCGCTCCCGTTAAAATACCGAGGGTGGCAGGAATCCAGAACCCCGAGCTCGCACTCATTACGAGGGCAAATCCCAAGTTAGCCAGATAAACCGTCAGGGGAAAAATTAACTGCGATCGCGACAGGGCAATTGGCCTTTTATCCCAAAATAAGGTGGCAACGGTCATAAATACCGCCCCGGTTCCCAACCAACCGACAAAATTTTGGTAGGGCATGCCAAAAAAAGCACCCGGTTGCTCCCAAACCCAAAAAGGAATACTTGTTTGACTCATGGCCGGGTCTAAAATGAAATCCCAAGAGGTTAAGAGTATCGAACCAAAAACAATAGCGCCCAACAAGCGCAGTCCGTTAGGCACGGCTAAACCGGACAAGCCCGATCTCGCCAGCAGATAAGCTGCAAAACCCAAGTAAAACCACGAGAGGGGAATGGTAAACGGCACTAAATCGGCAATTTTATATCCCAATCCGCTCAAGTAGCGATAATGTCCGAAGGGAAAGCCCGTACTCGTGCCGAGGAGTTCGCTGCTTAAGGAAATCGCGATCGCGGGAATCATGAAGGTCAACCAAGGTTTTGTCCCCAACTGGCGATAAGCATAAATTGCAATGGCTGCCGTTCCCAACAGCATATAACTCACCCCCCCATTGGCCATCGACCAAGTAAAGGCTTTTTGACCGAAGGGAGACAAATCGAGGATAAATTCAGCATGGGGGAGAACCCACAGCAAGCCTGCCAAACCAAACACCATAGAAGCAATATGACCGATAAGAAGCGATCGCTCGATCGTGACCAATTTTTTCATGAATTCCAGTCCTCTTAAGAGATTGACGGCGATCGCGCCCGCTCGATCGTTAGACCCGAGACGCGGCGATCGCTCAAGATGAAGATGTCGTGACAAATTTTTGTATAAGGGCGTCGATCGTCTAGTTTACATCTCTACACAATTTGTTTAAAGTTTTGTTACCAAACTCGAGGAATAAGGAAAGGAAAATGGTAGGCCGGAAAGTCGTTAAGAGTATGATGATAGAATAAATTAAATCGATTGAACGAACGAGAATCCTTTTGCTTCCTCGCCAAGTCGAGTAAAGATTTATGAATGCCCCCTCCTCATCCGATACGACTCTTGCCATTCGTCCCTTGCAACTGCGGGATTTGGAAGCAGTACGACAATTAATGACGATGGCGCGGACGCAGGAGCGAGAGCGGGAACTCGTGGCGCTAGAGGAAAAATTAGAGCAATTTCAGCAATGGTACGGAGTGTTAAAACTCCTGCGCTTATTGCCGAATCCCAGCCAGCATCAGTTACATTTATACATTGCCGAACGAGGAGAGACCATTTGTGGGTTAATTCGCGTTTCGCCGTTTAACAGCACTCGCAGTACGTGGCAAGTTCAGAATGTTCTCGTTGACGCGCGGGTACAGAAACCCCAAGAAACCTTAAACCTGAAAGATATTGGCTCGCAATTGCTGCGGCATTGTTTCGAGACGATTTGGGAGGCACGAACTTGGTTGTTAGAAGTCAATGTCGGCGATCGCGATACCCTTGCCCTATACCGTCAAAATGGCTTTCAACCCCTCGCCCAACTGACGGATTGGGAAATTGCCCCGGAGATTGTCGAAGAACTCGCCCAACACGAACCGACTCTACCTAACTTATTGCCTGTTAGCAATGCTGAGGCGCAATTGCTCTATCAGCTGGATACGGTGTCCATGCCGCCATTATTGCGACAGGTCTTCGATCGCCACGTCCGGGATTTTAAAACGCCGTTATTGAAATCCGGCGCGATTAAATTCGAGCGCTTATTGGGAGGGAAGGAAGTCACGAGCGCTTATGTATTCGAACCCCAACGCAAGGCAGCGATCGGCTATTTTAAACTCGAATCTCGTCCGGAAGAAGACAAGCCTCACAAAATCGATCTAACGGTTCATCCCGCTTATACTTGGCTGTATCCGGAACTCTTTTCTCACATGGCACGGCTGGTAAAGGAAAAAATTAAAGAGAAAACACCGCGATCGCTGTGGGTCGCTTCGGCAGATTATCAGCCGGAACGAGAGGAGTATTTGGAAAAATTGGGGGCGGAACGCAAAGAACACTCTCTGTTAATGTCGCGATCGGTCTGGCATAAGTTACGAGAAACTCGCCGGGAGGGGTTACAGCTTTCCGATGTTTTGCAAGGTCTCAAACCCGCTCGCACTCCCGTTCCCAGTCGTATTAATTGGTTGAAATCCTTTCGGGTGAAGTCTTCGGAATCTCATTCTCAGGAGAATCATAAGCGCAATCCCCCCGAAGCGACTTCTTGACCACTTGTGACAGAAAGCTGTCGTTTGAGAATGATTTATGACTGTAGATATTTGCAGTAATTTTAGCTTTTCGTTACTATATTTTCAGCCTTTTCAAAAGCTAGAATATCTTGTTCTTCAGCTTCAACATTAAACTCAACGCGACTTTGAAGGACAATCTCTTTAATCACATTTCCCCCTTTCCCAGACTCTAAAACTTGTTCAAATATTTCTATAAGCCTTGGTAGATTAAGAATCTCTTCAACAGACTGAATATATTTATTGACCACTGCATTAACCTTATATTTTGCTTCAGCTTGTTGGGCAATCTTTCGCAGGATATCTTCCCTTGATTCATTTGTTTTAATTACAAAGGTAATTGGATATCTTTGTACCTTATCAATATCTAAAAAATATTTTCCTGCATCCACTGTCTCAGTTACTTGAAAAAAACGACCTAGAGGCTTCATAACAAAATCAATACCACCATCATTAGCATTTGTCCTGCCGGTTTTGTACAGTACGAGAAATTCCTCAACAAGTTCTTCAATAGTGATTGGCAAAGCCAGCTCTCGACTTTGAGCCACGATTTGCAGCTTTTGTTTTAATATTGAGATATTGGATGATCTCACTTGATTTCAAGATTTTTTCTCCATAATTATTAGTATTTTGGTTAAGAATATCAACAATTTTTTTTGTGAATTCATGTTTAAGAATTGACACTAAAAATATCCCCCATTTTACTTTTACATTCTAATTTTTGACTATTTTTTATTTTTGTATTCTTTTTTATTGTCTCTAGTTTCTCACCCAAATACTCATCCATTCCAAGTACGCGACGTAGACCAATCTTTAGGTATTCTTCTTGAGCTTCAATACTAATACTTCTACGACCCAGAGATTTAGCAACTGCCGCTGTGGTAAATGTTCCTGAAAACGGATCGAGTACGATCTCCTTTTCCTTGCTGCTAGCACGAATAATTCTTTCTAATAAAACTTCTGGTTTCTGAGGAAGAATTTCGCGATCGCCAAGCCCCCCTTGCCAGCACTCACTATCGTCCGGGAGATTGGGAGGTGGTGCGAGTGGACACTTATCCCGCCGATCGCCCCGGAAGCGCCTTCGATCTCATTGTGGTTTGCTACTGCCAATATTCTCCCCTTCAAGCCCCTCTCAAACCCATGCCCGATCGCCAAATTACCTCGGATTCCTATGGAGAAAACTCGGAAGCGATCGGGCTAAAGCCACGTCCTGCCAATGCTACTCAACCCTAAACGTAAATTTTCAATTGAGCTACAATTCGCAAAATTTGCGCTGGCGATCGCTTTCCCGTTCCTGCCAAGAATAAGCAAAATGACTCACGGCTTGCAATTGCGGCAATTGTTGGCGAAGTGCCTGCATTTGTTGTTCGAGGGGAATATGATTTTGAAACGTTTCTCCCCAAGCGCCAGCAAGGGCAGGTACGACGCGAGTTTGAGCGCTGGCTCGGTTTAACACCCGACGGACTTCTGCGACAATGCAATCGGCACGATTCCCGCAAATAGAATAGGACATCGCATGCCATTCCAAAGCTGGGGAAAAACTATCCCAAGGTTGCAAGCGAGAATCAAAGCCGCTATTGCCTACGGGTTTATTCCCGCCGGGGAAAAAGACGGCACCGGCGGGCAGATTTTGCCGCATGATGGTATTGGTGGAAAATTTGAGAAAATCTAAAACGCCTTGGGCGGCATGAGCAACGGTTAATTTCCACAATTCCGACTGCAAATTGCTCGATCGCCGATTTTGCCATTGGGGGCTACCCTCACCAGGATAGCGGCGGCGAACGGCACTAACGTCCCCAGAAGTGATGCGACCCTGACGCAAGAACCGTTGAATGAGTTCTCGTCCTTGATTATTTTTTGCCCGTTGCAATAATGTTTGTTGAGAGGCTTCCCCGTAAATCCAGAGATCTCGCACGTTACTGGCGACGGATCCCTGTCCCGAACCCCTCGGATAGCGAATGTAATCGAAGAGAACCCCATCGGGACGGCGCTCGAGCACGGATTGCAAGAGGTGATGGTAATCGATTTGTGCTTGACGATTGTAGGGATCGATAAAGACTTGGGAGCCATCGGGAACGATCGCCGTGCTATCCTGTCCGCGACCGTTGCGAGCGAGGGCATTCTGGCGATCGGGGCGCACGCCGTAAGCATAACCGAAATTCATGGTAAACAGCCACGCATAGACCTTTAAGCCTCGCTGTCGTCCTTTTTGAATGGCATCGGCGAGTAAATCGACATTTTCCGCCCCTCGAGATTGGACGACGGAAATCCACGGGGTGGGATTATCGGCGGCGGGAAGCAAGACGCGGGAATCGTAGAAAACCTCTACATAGACCTCGTTATAGCCCTTATTGACGATATGGTCGAGAACCTTATCCAGTTCTCCCGGACGGGCATCGCAAGGATGCAATCGCAACCAGATTGCTTGCACTCTCGGCCAGGTTTGGCGGCGACATTGGGCAAGGCGATCGCCCTGTGTTTTGAGAAAGGCTTGGTATTCGATTTTGGCATCCCCATCGCCATTGGTGGCTCGCTGGCGCAGGAGTTCTTTTTGGGCGATCGCATCGGGAGAAGCCCGACAATACGCCCCACTTTGGGCATTAGCGGGGCGAGAGAGACTCAATTGAGCGATCGCCGTCGCCCCGAGCGCAATTCCAGAAACTATTTTTCGCCAACAAAACGATCTGACAGTGGTTTGCGAACTTGACATCCTTATCAATGACCAATTATCAACTATCAACAGGTCGATTGGATATGCTGAACTATCTCTTGGTGCGCGTTCCCTTGGCGAATTCGATGCTTCGGCATACTTCGGCATTGCTCAGTACAAGTCGCTCAGCAACCTTCGCCGGGGTCGCACCGCAGTTCAGCATCCCTCGACCTCAATTATCAATGAAGGAATCGAAAATTGGGGGGCGAGACAGTGGGTACTTTTACTTAGAATCCACGTTTGAGGGTGAATTCAACTTCTTTGAATTCTTGTTTGAGGCGCTTGTTTAACTTGCTCGTTAGGGGACGAATGCCATAAGTGCCGTAAAATCCTGCGAGATTGTTGAGGGCGGTTTGCATGGTGGTAAACGATCGCAATCCCGAAACGCGACTATCTCGACGATAGCGAGCGACATAATCATTCATCAAGCTGCGTCCCGAGGCAACAGTGTCTGAAAAATTCTCTTCTTTGCCAGATAAATCGATCAGGGTGCTGAGATTTTCAATGGCAGTTAAGGTATCTTCGCGATAGTTCCCCGAAAGCAGAGATGCACTCGAACATCCAGTCAAAGCGATCGCGGCAACTAAAATCAGTGCAAACAGGCGAGAGAAAAAGGATCGAAAAAACATATTCGCTCAAAAAAAACTTAATAAACCTTCATATTTTATCAGTCACCAGTCACCAGCGCTGCACTGAGCTTGTCGAAGTGTCACCAGCGATGCGCTGAGTTTGTCGAAGCGTCACCCGTTACGACTTTTGCATTAAAGGACTGAGTTTCCATAGAGTTTTTGATAATAGGTTTGGTATTCTTCCGAGAGCAACGGTTGCCACCAATGGCGATTATCGAGATACCATCGGACTGTTTTTCTTAGTCCTTCTTCTACTGTTACTGAGGGAGTCCAACCCAACTCGGTTTTGATTTTGGTAGCATCGATCGCATAGCGGCGATCGTGGCCGGGTCGATCTTTGACAAAGGTAATGAGTTGCTCCGAGGGACGCACGGGTAAATCACTCGCTAATTCATCGACGATCGCGCAGAGCATCTTGACGAGATCGATGTTTTTGACTTCATGATTGCCGCCGATATTATACATTTCTCCCGGTTTGCCGCGATGAATGACGGTTTCTAAGGCACGACAGTGATCGAGGACGTAAAGCCAATCTCGCACGTTTTGACCGTCTCCATAAACGGGTAAAGGTTTTCCCAATAGAATATTAATGCACATTAAAGGAATCAATTTTTCTGGAAAATGATAGGATCCGTAATTATTAGAACAATTGGTGATAACGGTGGGAATTTGGTAGGTATGGAAATACGATCGCGCTAAATGATCGCTGCCGGCTTTTGAGGCAGAGTAAGGGCTATTGGGGGCATAAGGAGTCATTTCCGTAAAGGGCGGATCGTCGGGGTTCAAACTGCCGTAAACTTCATCAGTGGAAACGTGGAGAAATAAGGGATTATTCTCGGCAATGCGAGGAAAATGGCGGCGAAAGGCTTCGAGGAGGGTAAAGGTGCCAACGAGATTGGTTTGAATGAAGGCATCGGGGGCTAAAATAGAGCGATCGACGTGAGATTCGGCGGCAAAATGAACGATTGTCTCGATCGCTTCGGTTTTCAGCAATTCGTCAACGAGAGGGCGATCGCAGATATTCCCCCTGACAAAATGAAAGTTGTCCCGTGCCTTTAAGTTTGCTAAATTCTGAGGATTTCCCGCATAAGTTAAGGCATCGAGGACGACAACGCGATCGCTCTGGTAATTCTCGCACCAATATTGCGTAAAGTTTGAACCGATAAATCCCGCTCCTCCCGTAATCAGCAAGCGACGGGGATGAGGATCGGGAAAGCTCTCTGATACCATTTGGTCAAAGGAAAACAACACGACATTATTGTAGCTTTGTAATGCTTTCCCGATTGATAATTCATCATTAATTGCTAATGCCCATTACTGGAAAAACAAAATTATTAGGCGTCATTGGCGACCCGGTGGAACATTCTCTCTCACCCGCCATGCACAACGCCGCGATCGCCCATCTGGGTTTAGATTATGCTTATCTTCCCTTCCCCATCCAAAAGGAAAATTTAGCCCGAGCATTAGATGGATTTGCCGCGATCGCCTTGGCGGGCTTCAATATTACCATTCCCCACAAACAGGCAATTATTCCCCTACTAACTGAAGTATCCCCCGTAGCGCGGGCGATCGGGGCAGTCAATACGGTTGGGCGCACTTCTAAGGGATGGGAAGGAACGAATACCGACGCGATCGGCTTTATCGCCCCCTTAAAGGAACTCGATCGCGATTGGACGAAAATCTCTCCCATTATTTTAGGTAATGGCGGTGCGGCTCGGGCGGTTGTTGCCGGATGCGTTGAATTGGGTTGTGGTGAAATTCGCGTTGTGGGGCGCGATTTCGAAAAATTGGACAAATTTAAACAAAGCTGGCAAGATACGCCCTTTGCTGGCGCTGTCAGGGTGCATCTGTGGGACGAATTGCCCGCATTGGTATCGGAAACAAAACTGCTAGTGAATTCTACTCCTGTCGGGATGTCTCCTCATATCGATCGCTCTCCCGTAGAAGAAGCCGCATTAAAACAATTGCCTGAAAATGCGATCGCTTACGATTTGATTTATACCCCCAGTCCCACCCGCTTTTTACAACTGGCGCAAAATTGCGGCGCATTGGCGATCGACGGTAGCGAAATGTTAGTGCAGCAGGGTGCGGCAGCCTTACAGCTTTGGTTACAGCAACCCGTTCCCGCCGATGTCATGCGCCAAGCACTATTGGCAAATTTATAGGTTGTGTTGGGCGCCCTTCTGAAGACGCGTTGCAAACGTCTCCCTGTCCGGGTATCCTAGTCATTTAACCGTACCCTGACTTGCGAAGCCTACATACAACGGTAAATAGTTGCAAAACTATCGGGTTCGACTCCCACAACCTCCACCAACCGGGGGCTGTTTCAATTGCTTCTCTAACTTGTACGGTCTTTTCAATATAAAGTACTGCAAGCAAATACAATATTCAGATTTACCAAACCCAGTTTTTAGGAACTGGGTTTTTTGGCGCGGCGATCGCTATTCCTCCTTTCCTTGGGGAGGCGCGATCGCTCCCCACCCTTTGTCACTCGATACTACAAAAATTTTCTCGATCCCCTTGACAGGCTTGTATTATTTTTGTAGTATGTAATTGTGGCAAAGGAAACAGGAGCAACAAACCTTTTCTTTTCAGCCATGCGAACCTTGACAAGTGAATATTGTATTACATCTTTTCTTTGGAGTTGAAATGGCAGCATTAGCGAGCATCTAACGCAAAATTGCTTAGGGTGCTACAACAAATAACCGCTCATTTCAATCATTGCGAATCGTGTAGTATCGCCCATCAATTTTTTGGGGTTGTAGTTCAGCGGTCAGAGCGTCTGTTTGTCGAACAGAAAGTCGCGGGTTCAAATCCCGTCAGCCCCGTTCGATGTGGCGAGATAGCGAAAGCGAAGCTATGCGATCGCATCCTTTAAAGTCCTGTAGGCGAATTCAGTTAAGCCGCCAGTCTCTCAAACTGGAGATTGCGGGTGCAAATCCCGTCAGGACTTTCGAGGCTGGGTAGCCAAACCGGTAAGGCACTGCTCTGCAAAAGCAGGAATTGCGAGTTCGAGTCTCGTCCTAGCCTCCAAAACCGCAGCGTAGCTTAATGGTAAAGCCCTTGGCTCATAACCAAGTCATTACGGGTTCAAATCCCGTCGCTGCAACCAAACTCCCCAAATTTTGAATTCTTAAGGTGTCGTAGGCAAATTGGTTAAGCCACCTGTCTTTCAAGCAGGCGATCGCGGGTTCGAATCCCGTCGGCACTATTCAGTTATCAGTTAGCGGTGAATTGATAACTGAAACCGAGGAGAGGTGGCCGAATGGTAAAGGCGCTTCTCTGCTAAAGAAGTTGGGAGCGATCCCTTGCAGGTAACTCCTATGTCCTTCGGAGACGCTTCGCGAACAAGTCCTGTCCTCTCCGCTTTTCTGTTTAATATTGTCACCCAATTATTAGGGATTAATAACTAATAACTGGTGACTGAAAAATGGGTCGGCCCGCCTATTAGAGTGAGGCAACGGTCTGTAAAACCGCCGCGTGAGCTTTGCAGGTGCAATTCCTGCCCGGCCCATCAACCTTTGAGAGCGTGGTGTAACGGATAAGCACGTCAGTCTACGAAACTGAAGATTGGGGGTTCAAATCCCTCCGTTCTCATACATTGTCCTATAGCTCAACTGGCAGAGCAAGCGGTTGTTACCCGCGAGGTTGCAGGTTCGATTCCTGCTAGGACAGTCAAATCAATTCAAAATTCAAAATTATCAATTCAAAAATTTTGCAGTAATGAGGAGTCGCCTAATTGGTATGGCATCGCCCTTTGAAGGCGAACAAATGCAGGTTCGATCCCTGCCTCCTCAGTGTAATGCGCTCCGAGAGCCCAATTGGCAGAGGCGACTGTCTCAAAAACAGTTTAGTGCGAGTAACTCCTTCGGAGACACTTCGCGAACAAATCTCGCTCGGAGTATGCCAAAACTTACTCCTGTGGCGGAATGGCAGACGCGGCGGACTTAAAATTCGTTGGTTGTGGGTTCGACTCCCACCGGGAGTATTGGATTTTACCTCCGTGATGCAATTGGAAGACATCATGCACAAAAAGTTACGCGCTAACTCAAAAACGGACGTGGAGGCAAGCATCAGACTACCACAAAGGTAGCAACAGGGGAAGAATATCACTTAACCGATCGTGAGCCAACTGCGAGGACACCGGCTAGACCCTCTACATCCTCTTCGATTTTTGTAATTGTTTGACTCATGCTTTGACCCGTTTCGGACCAAGCAGCATACAGAAAGCCTCCATATGCGGACATGGTAATTTTTGTACTGGTTAGCGTATTATTTTCACCAATACTATAAGAAGCGCCCCATGTATTGTTGGTTTGAACTGCGATATACAACGAATCTCCTTGTGATGAGTTTGCCCACATGAGCCACAGCGATCGATCGTAAACTGCCAAGACAGGTTGAGACTTTGTTTTTACATTAGATCCATCCGAAAGCCGTACTGGGTACCCCTGATTGAAATTTTCACTAACGAAAACCGTATTTTCGCTCTTTTCTTTGCCGTTTCCTTGACCTTCAGTTTTTCTTGCTCTCCAAGCTACATACGAAGTTATCTCGTTTTCTGTCAAAGCGTTACCGGATGACGTGTAGGTTGCTGCTGGATTTGAGTCGGTTTGTGAGTTGGGAATTTTTTTTGCAGCTACACATGTATCCATTTCAGGATCTAACTCTGCTAAGCTGAGATCGTCTTTCTTGGAAAAATTGTACGCAATATTTACTATTCCGTTTGTTTCTGTGGCTGCCACTCCACGATCGATTGAAAATCCACATGATGCAGGAGAACTCCAAACTATATTGGTGTTAGACATTATGCTGTAATATATATCTCCACTTGAGTTATCTTTCCAGAAGGCATATAGAGTGGCTTCATCACTAGAAACATATAATGCAGGTGATGACTTCGGATCGGGAGTGGCATGGGGGAGTGGCAATGTTGCATAGCTGTTTTTTGAACCGTCTGTTGCTATGGCAAGTGCAGAAAGTGAATTACTATCCGAGTCAACGTAAAGCATAATAAGAACTTCAGATTCTGGCGAAGATCGATCGCTGTATTTAGATAGTGCTCCTTCGGCAAAAGTAAAGCTAGCAATAGCAGGTGTTACGCTCGATTCGATCTCGTCGAGATACGATATGTTCTCAATGTTTGGCTGCGCGCTTTCAGATGTTCCTGTATTACTAATTCGTGAAACCAAGACATAATTTTTGCATGTGTTGATATCTTCACGAGCTATAATGAATGAACCGATAAAAATACTCAACATTAAGAATCTAAGGTGTTTACAAGTAGGTAATTGTAGCATGCTTAAAATCCTCTCCCGCGTATTTCTGTAATACGCTGCTGGTGTTTTTTACAATAGGCTAAAGAGCTAAAATACAGTTATTTCTTTGTAAATATCCCTCAAGATAAGGAGTTTTTCGAGTGTGATGGAAGAGGACTATAGTGGTTTCAAAATTTGCTGTTAATTTCACCGGCAATAACAGTAAGGAGATTCAAGAAGACTAAAAAAGCAAATGTGATGCTAAGAATTTTTGCCACATCGGAAATACAAACCATGAAGTTTTTCACCATGATTCTATCGATCTCTATATAATGAAGTTCTTCTATCAATAAGACGATGGGCAAGCACAATTTCTGAATTTTTTACAGCGACCGACTCCTCGTTCAACGCAGTAGCGAGGAGTCATTTATCTTCTGAATTTTGTCGGTGATGAAGTGAAACAGCTTAGTATTGAAGGTAGCGAGCGTATATTTCCAGAAATCTGCAAGTAATTGATGGGGATTCAGCAACGTAAATCACAGATATCAGATAATACATGATTGCTATAATCGCTTATGGAAAATTGAATCTTAGAGTGAGATATTGCGATCGCTTTTGCCCGATAGTACATAAAAAATACTGAGGGGACAAAGGTAGGTCTATGGATTATCTGACCGTATAAAACGGTCAGATTTTGATGACTCTAGTATCATCTTTACTGTGAGACATTAATTGCTCTAAAACCCTAAATCTGCCTTAGCAATTTCTGCCGCAACCAATACCTCTTCATCGGGTTTTTCGCTCCAATCCGTATCGCCGATTTCCTCATAAAATGTTTTATCGTAAGCGCGAGTTCTCACCACCACGGGCATCGGCACTGCATGACCTAAAATTAAAGCCTGTTGTTTGGAGTCCAATTTTGCCAAAACCGATCGCAATCCTTGACCTCCAGAAACGCCCGTAAAAATGGCATTAATATCCTTTTCATCGTTTAACAAACAAGTTACCCGCGTTCCTACCTGTGACATCACTTCGGGATCGATTCCCGAAGGACGCTGATCCACAACCAATAGAGTTACAAAATATTTTCGCATTTCCCGCGCGATCGTGCCGAAAATGGTTTGATGGACGATCGCAGAATCTAAAAAGCGGTGCGCTTCTTCAATGGTAATCACCAATTGTCGGGGACGATCTTGAGGATTCTTAGACCGTAAAAAGCGATCGGCTTTATTCACATAATTGCTGTGAATGCGACGGGTGATCATATTCGTCACCAACATATAGGACAGCATATTGGAATGAGAGCCGAATTCGATGACCACGTGCCGGCCTGCATTGAGCGTTTCGATGATGCGATCGATGTAATTATGGGCGCAAACCGGACGAATGTATTTTAAACCATCAAAGCGCATTAACTTGCGTTGCAAAGCCATAATCGAACCCATGTGACCTTGTTTGGTTTCGCAAAACTCCTTAATCTCTTCATTGGTCATATTTAATAGCGAGACCATCCACGTCTTACCAAACTCGGAAGCGAGAATATTGGCATTATCGATACTGGCATCGGAAAGCCCCAATTCAAAAGCCACCAAGCGTAAATCTTCCATTTCAATTTGATCGTAACTGAGGAAGAGTTCCTGTGCGTTGGGAACGCCTCGACGCTTGGTTGCAACGCTATCTAAGGTGTAAATTTCGACCAATCCGGGAAAGAGTTGCGCCAATCCTTTCACCGTACTGACGTGCTTGCCTTCTTGAATCGCTTCCCAACCATATTCCGAGTGCATATCAAACATCAAATTCACCGCTGCTTGTTTGCGAATAATTCCCGAAATTAACAAGCGGGTTAAAAACGATTTACCCGTCCCGGATTTGCCAAAAATGCCATTACTCCGCTCTACAAAACGGTCTAAATTGAGACAGACTGGAACATCCATATCTAGGGGTTGCCCGACAGAAAAATTCTTGCGCTGGGGATCGTCTTCCCAACCAAAAACGATGCGAAAATCTCGTTCGCTGGCATCAAAAACTTCGCTGAAATGGGTGGGAATAGTTTTCACGGGAAGCAGTACTGCATCGCTGTTACTATTAGCTTGAAATGAAGCCAGAGAGGTGTTGTCCTCATCAGCCAGTCCCTGACTTTCTGGGGTAAACATGAGCATGGGAGATAGCGTCACCATACCGTAGGTGCCGCTTCCCGCCAAAACCTCCCGCAAAAAATCATCTTGAGGAGAAGGAGGATTGCTAAAAATTCTCGGGGTTGAGGTGCCGAGAGCAACATCCGTTAGCAAACAGAAGAACCGCGATCGCGTCCCTTCCACGACTAAAAATTTCCCGACGCGCATATCTTCGACCGAAATATCGGGATGCAAGCGCACTTCCAAACCTTGCGTTAAGGAACCTTGAATGACCGATCCGAGGGGAATATCTGGATTCATACAGAAACGGGCAATTGTACTATTTCCAACTTACCTCTTTTTGGCAAGCATACAACAAATCAGCAATTCTTCTACTCAGAAATTAAGTTTTTCTCAATCTTTTGTTAGAAAATACCCTTAAAATCGGTTTGGGTGAAGAGGAAAGCATTCGAAGGAATGTGGAAGTGAGAATTGCGATCGAGGTATTGTATGGGTATTTAAATGCGTTTGTCATAGCATCGAAACGAGATTTTGCAATGCTCCCAAAATTCCCTCGCCAGCCAAAAAATCACACATCTACAAAATGAGTAGAATGGTATCGCGATCGCTGATGCCTGTATGCTTGTCAGCCGATCTTTTCCAGATGTTCCAATAAGTGGATTTGGTATTACAGGCATACAAAACCCTCAAGCATCAACTCGAGGGCTTTTCGCTATTTACGGCTTGCTGAAAACGGCGACAGAACAATTCTGGAAGCTATACGTTATACACAATGGTATTTTCATGGCAGCGATTGCCAATTTACCCAGAAATTTTCCCGAAAATGCGAGGGTTTTGGATAACTGGGGGCGAAAACCTTGAACTTTTTTTGTCAAAAAACTCCGAAAACCCTTATCTGGTATGGTCTTTGTACCTATACAGCAAGCTCTATTTAAAAAGCGCGACGGTTAGTTTCGCCACGCTTTGATTACGGTTTCTGCTGCTTTAGCACCACCATAAAGAACAATGGCGATCGCGATCGATGTAGCGATCGCAATGCCAGCCTCTTTATTATGGATGGCAATGTTTTCGATTTTTTCCAATATGGGAGAGCGAGCGGTTGGTTGTTGGGTAGTACAGATTTGAGGCTGTTCCATGCTTTCTCCTTGAGTGCTGCCAATACGACTAATTTTCAACCTCATTTTATCTGATTTATTTTATATTACGGATGCCCTTAATATTATCTCATTATTCTCGGTATATGATGGCTCAGATTCAGATGAGCCAAAATTAAAAATGATCGATTGAACCCTGAAGATTGTGATCGAAAAAGAATCGAGGCGTTATAACTACCATGAACCTAACCAAAACACTGAGAGCCTCTAGCGATGGACTAAACCTTGGCGATCGTGCAAGAAAACAAAAAGGTCTCCAAAAACAAAATCCGAGCCATTATCCTACTGCTTATACCTCGATCGCCACCTTAAAACGATTTTGGACGAGAAAACCCATTGAAAGTGAAGTTTTTAAGGGAATTTGCCAAGACTTAGGCGTAGACTGGAGAGCGATCGCAGAACCTCGCAAAGATTTCCGAGAAGCCCCAGATATTCATGGTTTTGTCGGACGCGATACTAACCTAGCAGACTTAAAAGACTGGATATTAGAAGAAAATAGTCGTCTTGTTGCTATTCTGGGTATGGGAGGTATCGGTAAAACAGCACTTTCCGTTAAACTAGCTCAACAAATTGAAGGTCACTTCGATTTTGTGCTCTGGCGCAGTATTCGCGAAGCACCACCTCTTAGCGAACTGTTGGCCGATCTCATCAAATTTCTCTCCGAACAAAAAGAATTAGAGCTTCCCAATACAATTAACCAGCGCTTGACCCGTCTGCTCGAATACCTCAATCAATCTCGTTGCTTAATCATTCTTGATAATGTCGAAGCCATTCTCCAAGATCGAAACTATCAGGGAAAATATCGCCAAGGATATGAAAACTATGGCCTTCTTTTCCAACAAATTGGAGAACATCCCCATCGAAGTTGTTTCATCCTCACCAGTCGAGAAACTCCTCCTGAAATCGATCGCCTGAAGGGACAATTTCCCGTTTACTCCCTCCATCTTCAAGGACTGAATATAGAAGCAAAAAGAATTATTGAAGCAAAAGGCATATCTGGTTCTCTTCAAGAATATCAAACCCTTATCGAACTCTATCAAGGCAATCCTCAAGCCCTACAAATGATTGCTCCTTTAATCGAAGTACTTCCGGGAAAAAATATTTTTCAATTCCTGAAAGCTCAGCAACAATCTCCCATTATCGGAGATATTAGAGAGCTTCTAAAAACACAATTTGAGCGCCTTTCTCTCGCCGAACAACAGATTATGTATTGGTTAGCCATCAATCGAGAATTCGTGACGATTTGTGAATTAAAAGATGACCTCATCTCCAAACAGAGTCGAGATAAATTGCTCGAAGTTTTAGGATCTCTAAATCGCCGTTCTTTAATTGAAATTAGTAGAGATACTAACTCTTATACTTTGCAAAATATCATCACAGAATATGTTACTGAAAATTTGAGCGATCGCGCTGCAAAAGAAATTCTCAGTTGTCAATTCGAGCTATTGAATCGTCATGCTTTGATTAAAGCTCAAGCTAGAGACTATATCCGAGAAACTCAAATTCGTCTGATCCTCCAACCCATCCTAGAAAGAGTCGAGGAAGCGATGGGCAATCGCCAACGCATTAAAAAACATCTTTTACAAATTCTCAATAAACTCCAACAAAATTTTCGGCAACCCAAAACCTATTTAGCAGGTAATATTATTAATATCCTCTGCATTCTCAATACCGATTTACGAAAAATTAATCTTTCTAACTTAATCATCCAGCAAGTCAATTTTAAGAATGTCAATTTACAAAATACTGATTTTTCTAACTCAGTTCTTAGTAAATGTACGTTTTCCGATATTTTTGACAGTATTTTTGCGGTAGTTTTTAGTCCTGACGGAGAAATTTTAGCGACTGGAGATAGTAATGGAGAGATCCGCTTGTGGCAAGTCACGACAGGACAACTCATTACCAGTTTACAAGGACATAGTGACTGGATTCGTTGTTTAGCATTCAGCCCAGATGGAACGCAACTTGCAAGTAGCAGTAATGATACCACTATTAAATTATGGGATGTTTCCGATCCTTCTCAAATCAAATATATTCATACTCTAAAAGGACATAAAAAATGGGTTTGGTCTGTTGTATTTAGTCCAGATGGAACGCGACTCGCTAGTGGTAGTGATGATACGACTGCAAGAATTTGGGATGTTTTTAATGGGAACTGCCTTGCGATATTAACAGAACATCATTCTCTAGTTAGATTTGTTGCTTTCGATACTGATGGTAAAAGTTTGTTGAGCGCAACTATGCCAGACCAAATTATTCGATTTTGGAATATTAGAACCGGAAAATGTATCCAAAGTTGGCAGGAAGTAACTCATATTGTCCGCGCAATGACTCAAAGTTTAGATGGAACGATACTGGCGACCGGAAGCGACGATTATGGCGTAAGATTATTGAATCGAAATACAGGCGAAGTCTTATCTCTTTTCCAAGGACATACTAATCGAGTTTGGTCAGTTGCATTGAGTCCAAATGCAAAAATTCTTGCCAGTGGAAGTGCAGATCGGACGATAAAGATATGGGATATTGAAAATGAAGAGTGCCTGAATACTTTAACTGAGAATACAGGCAGAGTTCGCTCTTTAAATTTTAGCCAAGATGGCAATCTTTTAGTGGGTGGAAGTAATGACCAAGGCATTAAAATATGGGATTGGAAAAGCGATCGCTGTCTGCATAACTTACAAGGAATGACTTATCGGATTTGGTCGGTTGCTTTGAGTTATTCTGACTCTATCCTCGTTTCGGGTAGCGACGATAATCTCGTGAGATTATGGGATATCGATCGGGGTAAATGTTTAAAAACGTTCTTCGGACATCAAGCCAGAATTCGTGCGGTAGCAATAAGCCAAGATGGTCGATTGATTGCCAGTGGGAGTAACGATCGCACTGTGAGAATATGGGATGCAAATACGGGTCAATGCCTTCATATTTTACGAGGTCATAAAGATTGGGTTTGGTCGGTTGCCTTTAGTGCCGATGGAACAAAATTAATCAGTGGAAGTGACGATCAAACAATGAAAATATGGGACATTCCTACAGAAAACTATCTTCATAATTGGGAGAAAAAAGAACATTGGTCTTGGGCGATCGCGTTTAATTCTCATCGTCAAATCCTAGCCAGTGCAGATGAAGATCGACGGGCAAGGCTCTGGGATATAGAAACGGGTCAATGTTTACAGGAATTTAAAGGACATGAAAGTGGAGTTCGTTGTTTGGTTTTCGATCGAAAAGGAACGCGATTAGTCACGGGAAGCGATGACAAAACTATAAAATTATGGGATACAACCTCGGGTCAATGTCTCAACACTTTCTCCGGACACTCGGATCAAATCCGCTCTCTCGATTTTAGTCCCAATTGCCGATCGATCGCCAGTGCTGGTGACGATAAAACAATAAAAATATGGAATATTAGTACGGGTCAATGCTTGCTGAATTTACAGGAACATACGCGACCGATTTGGTCTATTAATTTTAGTGTTGACGGAACTCTATTAGCCAGTGGTAGCGAAGATGAAACCATTAAATTGTGGGATATCCGGACGGGGGAATGTCTCAAAACCTTAATTCCTCAACGACTTTATGAAGGGATGAATATTACGGGGGTTATGGGTCTAACCGAAGCACAAAGAAGAATTTTAATGAATTTGGGAGCAATTGATAAGGAAACACGAACCCATCCCATTAAGAACTAAATTCAGTGCGATCGCACAGCCAGCTAAAGCCGCGCACATCGGTTAAATTGTACTGTAACGGAGTAATAGAAATATAATTTTCGCGAATGGCTTGCACGTCTGTGGGAATCTGTGCAGGTAAATGTAAATGTTTTGGTTGTTCGATTTCTTCAACGACTTCTCCCGATAACCAATAGTATGTTTTGCCTCGGGGATCGCTGCGTTTTTCAAACTGTTCGATATAGCGGCGAATGCCTTGACGGGTGATGAGAACGCCAGCAATTTCTTCCTCGGTCACTGGTGGAATGTTGACATTGAGTAATGTGGCTTCCGGTAAAGGATCTTTTGCACATTTATCTAATAATTCTCTCGCAAAATTTGCCGCCGTGGGAAAGACTTTTTCCGTAAAACTAGTCAAACTAAAAGCAATACTGGGAATGTCTTCCATGACTCCTTCCATCGCCGCAGATACGGTACCCGAATACAGAATATCCGTGCCGAGATTGGCCCCTTGATTGATACCGGAAAGCACCATATCCGGGCGCTCGTCTACTAACGCATAAAGGGCCAGTTTGATACAATCGGCAGGAGTTCCCGAACAAGACCATGCGGTAACGTCCGGATGGTAGATTGAATCTACAGGATAAGCGCGGATCGGTTGGTGTAATGTCAAACCGTGACCTGTTGCCGAACGTTCGCGATCGGGGCAAACGACAGTGACGCGATGCCCGGCTTCTGCTAAAGTATCGGCTAGGATTCGCACTCCCAAGGCAAATATGCCGTCATCATTGCCGATGAGTAAATTCATGGGTTGTTGATTTTTCGTTGTTTGTTGTTTGATAATTAATTGTTTATTATATCTGCACCCTAACATCGCGTCGATTGACTTAACATCAAGATCCCCAAGTTTCTATACTTCGATAACTTCTCCTAAAAAGAGAGAGACCAATAACAATCTACTCCCAACCTCTCCCAAGAAAGGAAGAGCAAGAGGAGGCAAACGAATAACCAACAACCGATAACGAAATTATGAAACGAACTCCTTCCAACAATCGATTTGTCTTAATTTTCTCGATCCTTTTGATCGTTCTTTTGGTTGGCGGTTCTTTATTACCATTAGTGGGAAAATTCCAAAGCGATCGCGTTTCTAGCAAAACCATCGCCTCTCCAACACCAACCCCGCGAGTGTCTCCCGTGTCCCGAGATAATCTCGAGGCGAAAGCTATAGGATACGAGTCAGTTTTAGAACGAGAACCCGAAAATGGGACGGCTTTGCAAGGATTAATCGAAATTCGCTTGGAACAAGGAAAACTCGACGCAGCCCTTCCTCCTCTCGAACGCTTGGCTCGCTCTCATCCCCAACAGCCTGATTATACAATCCTTCTCGCCCAAGCCAAGGAATATTTAGGAGATGACGAGGGGGCTTTTCAAGCCTACAATCGCATTCTCAGCATCAATCCGGGTTATTTGAACGCTTTACAGGGGATGGTGGCCCTGCAACTGAAAAACAACCGCCCCGAACGAGCGATCGGACTACTGCAAGCCACTCTGCAAACTGCAGCCCAAGCGAATACAGCCAACCCCGATAGTATCGATGTTGCCTCGGTACAGATGTTATTGGGACGGGTTTACGAAAATCAAGAACGCTATACTGAAGCGATCGCGGTTTATGACAAAATCATCGAGACCAATGAAGATGATTTTCGTCCGGTTTGGGCAAAAGCCGAAATTTTCAAACAACAAGGAGAAATCGACAAAGCACGCCCCCTATACTCTCGTGCCGTAACCCTCGCCCCCGCCAAATACAAAGACCAAATCAAACAACTCAGCCAACAATTATCCGCGAATGACGAACAGTAAAATTGATAATTGATAGTTGATAATTGATAGTTGATAATTGAAATGTCCGAAACTCAAGTTAGAAAAGCCGATCATCTCCGAATTTGCCTAGAAGAAGACGTGCAATTTCGTCAGAATACCAATGGTTTCGATCGCTATCGCTTTCTACACGCTTGTTTGCCCGAACTCGATTATGATGAAATCGATTTAAGTACGATTTTTCTGGGAAAACCGCTCGGTTCTCCCTTCCTGGTTTCCTCCATGACAGGGGGTACAGAACAAGCCAAAACGATTAATTATCGCCTTGCAGAAGCCGCACAAACTTATCGATTGGCAATGGGAGTCGGTTCTCAGCGCATTGCTGTTGAAAAGCCGGACGTTGCCGATACTTTTGCCGTGCGAAAGATTGCTCCGGATATTCTTCTCTTTGCCAATCTCGGAGCCGTGCAACTCAACTATACTTATGGTATCGATGAATGCTTGCGAGTGGTAGACATTTTGCAAGCCGATGCTTTGATTTTGCATCTCAATCCCCTGCAAGAGTGCATTCAAACCAACGGCGATAAAAACTTTAAAGGTTTGCTTGACAAAATCGCCAAAATATGCAAAAAAATATCCGTTCCCGTCGTCGCGAAGGAAGTCGGTAATGGCATTTCGCCGCAAATGGCGAAATACTTAGTAGATGCGGGTGTCAGTGCTATCGATGTCGCTGGCGCTGGCGGCACTTCATGGGCAAAAGTCGAAAGCGAACGCGCAACCAATGCCCTACAGCGACAATTGGGTAAAACTTTTGCTGATTGGGGAATTCCTACTGCAGAATGTTTGGTGGGAATTCGCAGTCTTTACCCGGAAATTCCCGCGATCGCTTCGGGAGGTTTGCGAAACGGACTGGACGGGGCCAAGGCTATAGCCCTCGGTGCAGATCTGGCAGGATTAGCCTTTCCCTTTCTGCAAGCCGCTTCCGAGTCCCCCGAGGCAATCGATAATTTCATTCGGCTATTGCAAGCCGAACTGAAAACCGTTCTCTTTTGCACGGGAAACGGAACGATAACAGAACTCAAGCGATCGAATACCCTACGAAAAAGAGATGAAATATGAAGGATGAAGGATGAAGTTTCCCACATCCCGACATCCCACTGTAAAATCATCCGATCTGAAAATCACATGGCTTGGCTTTCGCGATTGACGTAAGCCCACCAAAAACGCGAGAGATCTTCAGCTTGCTTGCGAGCTTCCTCGCAGATTTGATACATGCGACGAGGGCGTCCGCGGCCTTCTACCTTTTTCCAATAGCCGGCAATGGTGCGTTCCTGTTCGAGAAACTTGAGGGCACCATAGAGAACCGTATCGGATAGTCGATAGGTCGGTTGCGTTTTCTCGAGTTGCTCGATCAATTCCGTACCGTAGGATTCGCCCTGCAACAAGACCGACAGAATGTAGCAAACTGCCAATTCTTTGTTGAGATAGTTCGGGGGGGGATTGTGAAAAAACTGGTAAATATCTTCAAATTTCATTTTGTTTAACCCGTCAAGTTTCCCAGTTAACAACGTGCAAATAAACTTGTTCCTAATTAATTTGCCCCAAATCAATAGGTTATAAATCAATAGGTTGCAAATCAATAGGTTGCAAATAACAAGCGATTGGCGTTAACCGTGGATGCACCCCAGCAGATCGGTGAATATTTTTGGCCAATGCTCTTGAGGAATGGGCGATCGCTAGATTTGTCGCATAATAATTTGACATTTTCTCTGGCATTCTCAAAAGCATTTTGCGGTCATATTCTGCTCGGTAAAATTGCTTACTCGACATTGCCGATTTCAAAACCCATCATGCAAGCGATTGAATGAGTGGAGTGAAATTGCAGATTAAACCAAGTCTTAGCTTTCGTTACCGATCTATTGTATAGCGATCTTCCCATTGGTTCTCTCGAGTTCGGGAGGATTTTTCTCCGCCGAAATACTGAAAACAATTTCCGATCGCATTGACCCGTGCCGGGATAGATACTCTAAGGCAAGGGAACGCTGGAGTAGAAAAGGGTTTTAACGATGCAAGGCGCTTCTGCGATCGGCAAAAAAATACCTGTTGGAATACCGTTAAATCCATCCTTTCACCTTACTAGAGTAGCAGTCTTTTTATCTCGGAAGAGCAAAAAAAAATCTCAAGAATCCCGACACTGGATGACACCCTACTTGTTCTGCGTACGACACCCCACGATCGCCATCCGGAAATCTTGCCCATCTGACGAGAGTATTTTCATAAAAGTTTCCCGAGAAAAAATTCTTTCGGCTTTCTCCCTTTAAGATAGAAAAGGCGATCGCGAGATAAAGAAGCCCATGAGCGAAAAAAAGCGCGGGGAGCTTGCCTCCTCCACCTTCGAAAACGGCGACTCAGCACCCGCTCCCGTTCCCCAAAAAGTCCGTCAAGCGGCTGCCGACCTCAAATGGGCCGGTCAAATTGGGTTTTGGGTGCAACTGGTTTTAGGGGTCATTTCTACGGTTACGGTGCTTTTTGCCAGTTCCAGTTTTATCGGTCCGGACAATACCGCCAATACCCAAGGGACGGAACTGGGAGTTTTCTCGGCAATTTTAGGACTGATTGCTTTGGGAATTAGCGTTTACTATTCCTATCGCTACATGGCGATCGCCAAAATGCTGCAAAATCCTAATTCTTCTCAACGTCCCAATCGAGCGGATACGATTAAAGTGATTCGAGCGGGATTGGTGGTTAACTTAGTAGGGATGCTCCTGACGATTATTGGGGCAGAAGCCAATGTCGGCTTGGTTTTAGCTAAAGCCCTTGCCAATCCTCCCGGGGCTTTTTCTAATCTCGATGCGCGAAAACTCGTCAATTCTATCGATCTCCTCGTCATTCAAGCCAATACCAATACCATCGCTGCCCACTTTTCCGGAATTGTCTCTTCTCTGCTACTCTTAAATCGCATTACTCGATGATTTAGTATGAGTTTCTCCCTTCGTGCTCCCCCCTTCTTGGGAGGGGTTTGGGGGGTGGGTCGGGGTTGGGGGGTGGGTTGTTGTTCGTTTCTTTCCCAACAACAAACAACAAATAACAAATAACAACAATGTTAGATCTTAAACAGATTCGCGAAAATCCGGAATTCGTGCGCGATCGCCTCGATCGCCGAGGGGAAGGCTACGATCTTGCCCCCATCCTCGCATTGGACAAACAACAACGAGAATTGCAAAAAACTCGCAGTCAATTACAGGCACGCAGTAATGAAATTGGCAAGGCGATCGGCCAGAAGATGAAGGGAGGAGTCGATCCGAACAGTAAAGAAGTTACAACATTAAAGGAAGAAGGCAATCAAGTTAAAACGCAGTTAGCAGAATTAGAACCCCAAGAAAAAGAATTTATTGCTGAAATTAATCGGCTGCTTCTCCAATTGCCCAATTTACCCGCCGACTCCACTCCTATCGGTGCAAATGAAACGGAAAATGTCGAGATTCGTAGATGGGGTAACGAGTATTTAAGAGAAGGAGAAGAGATTCTTCCCCATTGGGAAATTGGAGAAAAACTGGGCATTCTCGACTTTAAACGCGCCGTTAAAATTGCTCAAAGTCGCTTTGTCAATTTAATCGGGAAAGGAGCCGCTTTAGAACGCGCTCTCATTAACTTTATGCTCGATCGCCAAACCGAGGCCGGTTATGTTGAAGTGATGCCTCCCGTGCTGATCAATACCCAAAGTTTGACGGGAACCGGACAACTCCCAAAATTTGCCGAAGAAAGTTTTCAATGTGCCGAGGATGACCTTTGGTTGACCCCAACTGCAGAAGTTCCCCTGACGAATTTATATCGCGAGGAAATTCTCGAAGTTGCCGAACTGCCCATTTATCATTGTGCTTATACCCCTTGTTTTCGTCGGGAAGCGGGAAGTTATGGCAAAGATACTCGCGGATTAATTCGCCTGCACCAATTTAATAAAGTGGAAATGGTCAAATTAGTGTCTCCCGATACTTCCACGGACGAACTCGAGGCAATGGTTAAAAATGCCACGGCAATTCTAGAAGCCCTGAAATTGCCCTATCGCGTTATCGAACTCTGTACGGGAGATTTAGGCTTTAGTGCTGCCAAGTGTTACGACATTGAAGTCTGGTTGCCCTCTGCGGGGAAATATCGAGAAATTTCCAGTTGTTCTAATTGTTGGGATTTTCAAGGCAGACGCGCTAATATTCGCTTTAAGGAAGCCGGGAAAAAGGGAACGAAATACGTTCATACCCTCAACGGTTCGGGACTCGCGATCGGTCGTACCATGTCCGCAATTCTAGAGAATTATCAACAGTCCGATGGAACGGTGAAAATCCCTGAAGTTCTGCAACCCTATTTGAATTTTGCAGTTTTGGAAAAGTAGGGATGAGGGATTAGGTGTTAAGTTTTAGGTTTTAGTCAAACCCTAACACCCAATAACCAATAAGCGGTGCGACCCCGGCGACTCCCCTCAATCCCCCCAAACCTCTTATTCCCTCCTTTGGAGGGAGCGATTATGGAGGGACATAGGGGGGAGGGAACGCGCACCAAGACACCAATAACCAATAACCAAAATGAACTTTATCGATCCCAAAACCGATCTTGCTTTTAAAAGAATTTTTGGCTCTCCGAAAAGCCAAGATATTTTATTGAGTTTTTTAAATGCCCTGTTATATGAAGGCGAACCTATTGTAGAATCTGTTGAAATTGTTGATTTTAACGAGCGATCGCTTGTCGCGGAAGAAAATCATCCTTTAACCTTAAAAGCAGTGTTAAACGGAGAACATAAATGTATTTTCGACCTACAATATTTAAGTTTAAAAACATTAGGTAAGCGCGTTCTCTATCATGCAGCCAAAAGTTATTCTCAACAATTATTTGACAAAAGAGAACGCAGACCGGAAATCAAACCTTTGATGGCAATTTATGTGACCGATTTTATCATGTTCGAGGAAATCGATACGCCAATTTCTAAATTTACTTTTAAAGAAATCGAGACTAATTTTAGCTATCCCAATGGAGAATTGGGCTTGTTTTTTGTAGAACTGCCTAAATTTAACAAAGAAATAGAAACATTAGAAACAAGTAGCGATCGCTGGATCTATTTTCTCAAAAATGCCAGTATTTTAGAGACAATTCCCGAAGGATTATCCGCAATTCCCGAAATTCAGCAAGCCTTTACCCTTGCCGATGTAGACTCCTTAACCCGCGAAGAATTTGCCCTCGTCCAACAGCAATTACTCGCCATTTCCGATCGCCAAAATGCGATCGCCCTTGGCAAAAATGAAGGCATTGAAGAAGGAGTCGAACGAGGTCGTCAAGAAGGAATTCAAACGGGCATTCAACAGGGCAAAGAAGCAGGCATTCAGGAAGGCATTCAACAAGGAAAAGAAGAAGGCATTCAAGAAGGCATTCAACAGGGACGGCAGCAAGGGATTAAGCAAGGACGACAAGAAGGCATTCAATTTGGAAAATTGACTATTATTTTGCGCTTGTTAAATCGTCGTTTTAAATTAGATGCCGCAATTCAAGAAAGCATCAAATCTTTATCAAACGAACAATTAGATCGACTTGCAGAAGCAGCTTGGGACTTTATTACTGATTCGGAACTCGAGGAATGGCTGGAAAAACAAGCAGAGAAAGAATAAACGAGAAATTTTGTTAAAATGCAAGCAACATTCTTCCAAAATGTCCGTCATTTCAATGAACCCCTCGACTCCCCTCGAGGCAAGCAATTATCAATTATCCACGATCGATGACCAACCGCAACGATAAAAATATCGATATTTTTATCGATACATCAGTACGAAAAATATCCCCGATAATATCTCGGTGCAGGGCAAAAGACGCACTGAAGGTGATGGGTTTTGCCGCGATCGCTCTGTTCGTTGGCAAATTTCCGGCTTTTGCTCAATCGTCTCCCCCCATTTTTGAAAGTCCGATTATTTCGCCTTTTACTACTCCGAATACCCCCAATACTCTTCTCATTCGCGGCATTAGCGGGGGAGAAATTGCCGCCCGAAATGTTGCCGATCGCGTCGATACTCCGACAGGTCCTTGCGTGGGTTTTGTCGATCGCGAACCGGATCATATTGTGACCTTAACGGGCTTCTTTAATTTTCTTAACATTCAAGTCCGCAGTTCCGCCGATACAACCATTGTAGTGAGCGGTCCTGGGGGAACGTGGTGCAATGACGATTATCAAGATAAAAATCCCGGTATTGGCGGACAGTGGTTAGAAGGTCAATATCAAATTTGGGTGGGTTCCTATGAAAAAAATCAATATCATCCCTATACCATTCAAATCACGCGGGGAAATTGAAGGGTGGCTTGCTCATTCCCGACTCCCTCGCCTAAGATTCAAAGCCAATGGAGATCGCGCCATGATTGCTAAAATCCGGTGCAACTCGCTTCATGCAACGTAAAGTTTTCTCATTGACCCAAAGAACGACGGGTAAATGTAAAGATTGATTAAAAGCATTGCGAATAAAATTGGCTTCTTCGAGCAAGAGCTCGAGATTGACGACAACTTCTAAACCCTTGACGATCAGAGCATCGGAATAACTCGAACGGACAACGCCTTCAAGGGTATCCAAGAGATTGACCACAGACGGATGGAGATTGACCTCTTGTAAAGCGAGGGATGTCGATTCGGAAATTTGCTTGAGAACTTGCTGGCGCAATCGCGGACTCTCGCAGCGTGCCAAAATTAAAGAATACTCGCCGCGCGCCAAAGCGATCGCTCTTTTTAAACCGGACAAACTTTCTTGATTCTTCCGAGACCCATAAAATGGCGGCGGATTGCGAGGATGAGAGGTTTGTCGATTGAATAAAGATTGCATCATTTTATTAAAAAAGCAGATATTTTATCAACAGGGTTAATCCCTTACTCTAATATTGTGAAGAAGAATCGAACAATTGCCAACCCCAATCTTTCTGGCAATCTTTAAACGAGGATTTCCCTTCGAGAAAACGAACTTTGCCACTATTAGCGAGGCAATAGGGAGTATTTGCTCCCGAAAATCTGTAAAAATTCTTAAAATTTTCTACGCTCGATCGTCTCTAAATTTCAGATTTGCAAGCAAAAGAAAACAATGACTATTGAATTCGGACGAGACATCTGCGGCCATCTCCCGACATCGGAAACGCGGGAATGGTTAGTCACGAATGGCAGTGGCGGCTATGGGGCGGGAACGATTTCCGGCCTGCTGACGCGACGCTATCACGGTTTGTTAATTGCGGCTTTAAATCCACCTTTGGGGCGAACGCTACTATTGACAAAACTTGACGAATTAGTGCAATATCGCGGTCAATTTTATCCCCTCTATGCCAATCGTTGGGGAGATGGCTCCATCGCACCCCACGGCTATCGGGAAATTGAAAGTTTTCATTTGGATGGATCGATACCCGTCTGGAAATTTGCCATCGCCGATGCCCTGCTAGAAAAGCGCATCTGGATGGAAGAAGGAGAAAATACAACTTACATTCGTTACACCTTGCATCGCGCCCGCTCTCCCCTTTCTCTGTCCGTAAAAGCCCTCGCTAATTATCGCGATTTTCACAGCCAGACTTACGCAGGAGATTGGCGCATGAAGATCGAGGCGAAGGAGAAGGGGGTCAGCATTCATGCCTTTGCTGGCGCAACGCCTTTTTATTTGCTGGCCGAACGAGAAGGAGATAATGCCTCTCCCGCCCCCCAATGGAAACCCGCTCACATTTGGTATAAAAATTACAATCTGAGGGTAGAAAGCTATCGCGGTTTGCCCGATCGCGAAGATCATCTCTACGCGGCCAATTTAGAAGTCACCTTACAGCCTGGAAACTCTCTCACGCTCATTGCGACGACCGTTTCCCCGGCAGATATTCAGAAGGGAGAGGCTTTGGCACGGCGCAAGGATCGAGATCGCGCCTTAGTCGATCGCTGGTACGACACGGCTTATCTTTTTCCCGGTGAGGAGTCGAAAAATCGCGTTCCCGATTGGATCGAACGGTTAATTTTAGCCAGCGATCGCTTCATTGTCGATCGCCCCATTCCCGACGAACCAGAAGGAAAAACCATTATTGCCGGCTATCCGTGGTTTGGGGACTGGGGACGGGATACCACGATCGCCCTGCCGGGTTTGACCCTCTCTACGGGACGCCAGGAAATCGCGCGGACGATCCTGCGGACTTTTGCTCGCTACCTCGATCGCGGCATGCTGCCCAATTTATTCCCCGATAGTACCAACAGCCCGGAATATAACACCGTCGATGCGATCCTCTGGTACTTTGAGTCCATTCGCGCTTATTACGCCGTTACGAGAGATATTGACTTCATTCGCGAACTCTTTCCGGCATTAGAAGAGGTGATTGATTGGCATCTTCGCGGCACTCGCTACAACATTCAAGTGGATTCTAAAGATGGGTTGCTTTATGCCGGAGAAACCGGATTGCAACTGACGTGGATGGATGCCAAAGTAGATGATTGGGTAGTAACGCCCCGCATTGGCAAACCGATTGAAGTTAATGCCCTCTGGTATGTCGCCTTGGTGACCATGGCGCATTTAGCCAAAGAACTGGGACGATCCTCACAAAAATATGAAGAAATGGCGCAAAAGGCCGTCGCAGGATTCAGTCGGTACTGGAATTACGGCATGGGATACTGTTACGACGTTATCGACAGTCCCGACGGAAACGATCCGGCATTGCGCCCCAATCAAATTTTTGCCATTTCTCTCCCCACCGGACTGAGAGAAATTGGCGGTTCGCCTCTCCTGCCACCTCGGGAGCAAAAGGCGGTCGTGGATGCCGTCGCCCAATCTTTACTGACTTCTCGCGGACTGCGCTCTCTCTCCCCCGACGATCCCAATTACGAGGGGATTTATGGAGGCGATCGCTATCAACGGGACGGTCACTATCACCAAGGTCCAGTCTGGGGGTGGTTAATCGGTCATTTCGTACAAGCGCATTTGCACGTTTACAATAATCCCTCTTTAGCACGGGAATTCCTCACTCCCATGAAACACCATCTCAACGATGGTTGCGTGGGAAACCTCAGCGAGATTTTCGATGGAGATGCTCCCATGACTCCGAGAGGCGCTTTTGCCCAGGCATGGACGGTCGCTGAAGTTTTACGCGCTTGGCTATTAGTTCGCTAAACTGGCAATTGATGAAAGGGAAGAAGACGATTATAGAATTCTCCCTTTCCGCTCAAATTCCCTTAGAAAGAGGGTTCGCGCAAATAATCCAACATTCGATCGCGGCCCTGTTTGGCATCATCGCGATCGGGGTTGATTTCGAGAATTTTCTCGTAAATTGCTAAAGCATCTCGATAGCGTTTCATTCCTTCTAAAACCAAACCCCAACCGAGGAGAACGTCAATATCTTCCGGATTGAGGCGATGGGTTTTTTGATAGGCCTGTAAAGCAGGGGGATAATAGCTGGCATCGGTTCGTGCCGCGCAAAGCAGAACGATCGCTCCGTTATGCCAAACCTCAAAATTATCTGGATTCAAACGGGTTGCACGTTCCATTGGCTCTAATGCTTGGGAGCATCGATCCAGATGAAATAAGGAGACTCCCTGATTTGTCAAAATATCGGTGCAAATCCGTCGATCTCTCGGGCTAATCGCCGCAACTTGCCCATTGACGAGCATCTCGCAGGTTATCCTCGAAACCGGACGAATGGGAACGCTTAAGGCGCGTTCGTAGTATTTTACGGCTTTTTCTTCGCGCTCCTTCTGAAGGCGTTCGCGATATTCCCAAGGTACGGTCGTTTCAAAAGGAGGAAGGGTAGCCAGAGAGCGCAACATTTTTCCTTGATTAAACCAACCGTGGATATAATCGGGATCGAGTTTGAGAACGCGAGCGAGCAGGTCTTCGGCATTGGAGACATGCAGTCGAGCATCGGCGAGCAGGCTTTGTTGCTCTGGGACAGTCTCGGCCGATTGCCTCGCTTCTTGTTTGGCTTCATTTAAATACCACAAGGCGATCGCTTTATTATTCAAGCCTTCGAGGTAGAGTCGCTGCCATAATTTTTCTAAAATTCCGGTGTTTTCTCGGGAGAGTTTGAATTTTTGCAACTGATTATTGGGATTGAGTCTCAGTGCTCTATCTAAGAATTCGAGAGCTTCTGAATATCTCCCCAATCCGATTAATGTCCGAGCGTATTGATTCCAGAGAAAGGCCGCATCTGCATCCATTCGTTGAGACAGTTCGAGGGCGGATTCACAAGCGGACATCGCATCTGCACTCCGTTTTAAATGATTGAGAGTCGCACAATAATTTGTGAGTAAAAAAGAATGCTCGGGTGCGAGTTTTAAGGCTTTTTCATAGGATGATAAAGCAGCTTCGTCTTCACCTAAAGCATCCAATAACAGCCCGCGATGAGTCCAGAGAATAACCCGATCGCTCTCTCCTTCTAAAAAGCGATCGTAAATGCCAACTAAAACTTTTAAATTGCCGCAATGTTGTTTGACGGTTTGATAGTATTTGAGTTGCAGAAAAACCGCACAGCGTTCGACAGTAGCAAGATCGTGTTCGGGGTCGGCCAGCAAGATTTGATGGTATTCGTTGAGGGCATCTTCTAATTGTCCCTGCCAAGCAAAAATTAAACCTCGTTGTAAATTGGCTAAAGTTGGTAATTCTTCCCCCCAATTTTCATCGACTTCTAAAGCGCGATCGCAAGAGGCGATCGCCTCTTCATAGCGACCCAAACGCGAGAGGGAAATACAACGACGGGTTAGAGCCAAAGAATGGTCGCGATTGAATTCAAGAACGCGATCGTAGGAGGCAAGCGCCTGTTCGTACTCCCTCAGTTCGTATAATGCCTCACTGCGTACCAGCCAGAGTTCTGGGTTTTTGCGATCTTCTGCAATTGCCTTTTGACAAGCGGCGATCGCTTCTAGCGTATTATCTTGCGGGGAGAGAGTCCGGCACAAATTCTCCCAAAATTCAGAATCCTCTAACTCGAACTCGGGGAGAGTGGGGGGAGATGGGGGAGATGGGGGGAATGAGGGAGATGGGAGAGATGAGGGAGATGGGGGAGAAATGCCCAAACCTTGAGAAATCTGCGATCTTGGCAATAAAGGAGAGCTCGAAGAACCTTCGCGTGGATTCTCTCTTACTGCTATTGCTCTGAGAGGAAAAATACTAAGAGCAAGAATTGCTATACTCGCTTTTCGGAAAATAGAGGGTAGAGTTGACACGATCGCGCCTCGATTGGCATAGTTTCCAGCGTAATCTATGTTAGTATAGATCGGATTTGAGGGCGCTGGCTCAATGAGTTGAATTGATATTATGAGCGAACCATTTTTTCCCCCACCTTTTGTCAATCCCGATCGCCCCGATGACTCTCCGATTTTAGAACGCTTAAATATTTATGATGGGTTGGCAATCGATGCCAAACGTTGGAAACAAGCTCATCATTACCATCGCAAGCGACAAAATCTCATTTATCAATCCTTAAATCAACCGGGTATCGCCTATGGTTTAGGCGTGCGGCCAATTAGCGCTCCAGAAGGCATTTCCTCAGAATTCAGTCAAATTCCTTGGCTGGAAATTCAACCCGGTATTGCCATCGATTGGGAAGGAAATCCCATTATCGTTCCCCAACCGGAAACCATGCCTCTCGATTTACCCAAATTATCTCAACCCATAACGATTTATTTAGTCATTAGTTATCGAGATCCAGAGCAATTAAATTTAGGAGGCGATCGCGAAATATTGCGAGAAAGTTTTCGCTTGGATTTATTTTCCAATCCTCCCCAAAAAGGCGAACTCGAGTTATGTCGCTTTACTTGGGAGTCCGGGGGGAATATGATAGAATTGAGGGGAGCAAAAGATGTTTTTTATCCTCAAGCGAATGAATTAGACTTACGTTATAGAATGTCAGTTTCTTCTCAACCGAGAATGAAGGTAAAAGTAGGAATATTAACTCATCGTGAATCTTTTCGGCAAAATTTTATTTACTTTCAGAAGTCTGCTTCGACTCTCTACTCAGAATTACAAATTAGTTTAGAATATTTTAATAATCCTAATTCTCTATCTCCTGATTTAGACTTGACATCTTTTGATTTATTTTATTGTCTGGGTAGCGAATTCAAACAAATCACAGAAGAAAATGCGATGCTTCTAAAATCTTATTTAAAAATGGGCGGAATCTTATGGGTCGATCTTGAAAATAAAGGTTGGGGAGTTGAAAAACAACTGGTAACTTTGCTGGATAAACCTAAATCTAAATTTATGAGCAAAGGGTTAAAATCTTGGCGGGAATTAGAATTGGATCACCCTTTGCATCTACAACCTTTTCTGTTTTCCTTACTTCCCAATTCCTGTAAAGATTTAAAATATGCTGAAGGCATTCTGGCAATTGATGGTAATCTCTGCGATCGCTGGCGATTGACTAAAAATCTTGATGTTCCTCGCCAAGATATTCGTACCGCTCAAGAATTTGGCATTAATATTCTCCATTTTGCATGGCAGCGTCGGCGATTAAATCAGCTAAGCGGTGCTTCTCATCAAAATGTACGAGATCGGTAAATCTTTATTTTCACACTTGTTCTAGAGGAGATATAAAAAATGGGTAATGTGAAAATGGAACTGTCTAAAAAGAAACTTAGACTCCAAGTTGGAAGTCGCGATCGCGAGAGCGAATTTATAGTAACAGTCATCAATCAAAGCGATAAATTTGTTAGTTTTAAGCCCAATCTTTCCATTCGGGAACTCAACCAAACTGCGGAAAACGATTGGTATCGTATCGAGCCATCATTCTGCGCGAAAAAACCCCCAGGAGATATTACTGAATTTAAAGTTACAATCTTAAAATCTCCTTTAAAACTTTATAATGCAACAATTGAACTACAGTTAAAAGTGTTTGCGATTGAAGACCCATATATTTATGCAGAAGATATTGTCTATCTCATTGTAGAACGTTCGGAACTTCCTTTAAAATTATTATTACCCATTAAGCATTTGAAAGTACTACCAGGAGAAGATATTGAAATTCCTATCGTACTTTATAACTTGATTCCAAATATTATTGATATTACTCTGAATATTTCCACTTCTGGGTTGCAAAAAAATTGGTTTAAGTTCAAACATTCTCAATTTGGCGAAGCCAAGAAATTTGCGATCGAACCTGCAGAAGATATAGAAGAAGTTTGCATATTTTCTCCTCCTAATAATTTCACAGAAGTTTTAAGAGATAAATATGAGTTTAAAATTGAAGCTAAAAACGATCGCTTTCCCGCCGATGTCAGTGGGACAATTGAAATTCTTCCTAAAGGAGAGGTGGAGTTTGAAGTAATAAGGCAACCACTCAATCCAGCCAATTTTCTTGTAAGATCCTTTAGAAATCGACGCACCTATCGACTTAAATTTAAAAATAATAGTAATCTAAAACAGCAAGTTATTCTCGATCGCAAAGATATTGTCGAAATCAAAAAGCGTAAGTTTAATTGTAAATTTGAGGAGCATGAAATAATTCTCTCTCCTGGGGAAGCAAAAGATACTTCACTGACAATTTGGAAAGAACGAACTTGGTTGATTTTATTCAAATTTAAGGAACGCTTTCAACTTAAAATCACTCCTAATTTAATCGATCCGGAGTCTGGAAAATCTTCGCCTTCGTATCTGCATCCCGAAAGTCAAATCATTGATTTTCCCATGTTTCTCATGGTACAGTTTATCCTGCAAATTTTTGCATTGGGGGTTTCTATTGGATTTTGGTGGTTTTCGCCTCTATTTGGCGATCGCCATCAATCTTCTGTTAATGCAGTACGTTTTAATCGAGATGCAAGTACGGTAGTGAGCGGATCCAGCGATCGGACTTTACGACGTTGGCAAGTCAATAAAACTGCTTGGCCGGCACACCATCGTTTAAAAGATGGGGGTAAGATTCAAGAACAAACAGAGAGGAATGGGAAAAATATCGAGCAACCCGATCGTGCGATACAAACCATTCGCGTAACTCCCGATACATTAACTCAAAATAATATCTTTGTTGTGGGTTTAGAGGACAGTGGTGCAGTACAACTGTGGGACATTAATCAAGAAAAGCTACTCGCTCAACTCAATTTAGTTGACAAGAAAAAGCAAATCAGAAATAATCGAATTTTTAGCACTTATATTACCGATCGCTATCTATTTACCGGACATGGGAGCAATACAATTTATCAATGGGATTTAAATGATATACTCAACTCAATTGAAGAAAAAGAGAATCCATCTGTTGAACAAATAGATAATTTGCCTGTAGAGATTAAGAGAATCGAAAAAAAACCGCCTTTAAAACCTTTGATTAATTTTCATGCTTTTAATTTTGTTCCTCTCAGTTTAGCCGTATCAGAAGAAAAAGAGTTTCTGATTTTAGCAGGACGATATAATAAACTTGCCTTTTGGAAGTTCGGAGACAGTCAGAATCAAAAGATATATGAAGGTCAATTTTATTGGCAATTGGAAAACGATCCAGAAAATCGAACTTTCAAACCAATATTAGGGCAACATAGTTACATTACGAGTTTAGCGATCGCCGAACAAGATAAAAAATCTCTACTGGTAATGGCAGATAATAATGGCTATATTACTATCTGGAATCTAAACAAAATTTATAGCTGTATTCAACAAGAGGAAACTAAACAGGAGAATATAGAAGAAGAGAACAATAGCGAAAAAAAAGCGAAAAATTTTCTACAAGAATGCGATGCTATTATCGATCAATGGCCGGATGATCAATGGTCGGAAGGTCGCAACACTCAACCCGTGCGCTCGGTTGCGATAACTCCAAATGGCTGTTATCTTGCCAGTGCAGGGGATGATGGTCGCGTTAAATTGTGGTTGCTGGATGAAGCAGGAAAGCGAATTGATGAAAAAATACTCGGTGATTTTTCCCCAACCCGACTCAATAGTGTAGATATTAAAGAGGATAAAAATTATCTTTGGGTGGTAAGCGATGCAGAATCTCATGGCATTCAATTATATCGCACGAAGATCGATAAAGCTGATGAAGAAAGATGCCTTTAATCTCTCTAATTTAACTTCAGAGCCAACAAAAAATGCAAACTCCCATTCAAAATGAATTAGTTTTAAAAGAACTCTCTTCTAGCGATCGCGAAAAGAGCGTTCGTCGTGGTTTGCCGATTAAAAAAGTTTTTTCCCTGAACAATCAAGGCAAGCAACTAGCAAAAGTTCAAGTTCGAGTTAAAGGGAGAGATGAACAAGCACAGCGCTTGCATTTATGGTGTAAAGTCGAACCCGATATATTAGAATTAACAAGTAGCGATCGCAAGAATTTCACGCTCAATTTTGAGATTCCCGTCAGTGAAAAAGCGGAATTCTATAATTACGAGATTCTCCTCATTGAATCTTCTCAATATCCCCACAGAACAACGCGTCATTTTCAACAGTTGCGCTTGCCAAAGTCGGAATGGGTAGAATTTCCAGAGTTTTTACTTCAACCAGCAACCCATGCGGATAATCCTCATCCTTTAAAAGCGGAAGAATTTTTTGAAGTTTCTGTAAGAGTAGAAAATCGTTCTGATTTAGTCGATTGCTTCGTTTTAAACTGCCCGGATTTACCGAAAGAATGGTTTAAAATTAAATATTCTCATGAGAATTTAGATATTCTGGGATTGGCCGATTTTGAAGAGGGACTGAATCTTAACCCCAATCGTAATGGAACGATTAAATTTTTATTAACACCTCCTCCATATGCACCTGCGGGTGTTTATGCACCAACCTTATGTCTGACTTCTAAAAGCTATCGAGAAGTCATGCTTTTAGATATTTTTTATTTTCGGATTATTGCCGACGATCGCTTAGAAGTCGAGCTTTCTCCCTCTCTTTGTAAGTTTCCCACGCGCAAGGCCAAAAAGAAACGCGATCGCCAGCAATTTGATGTAGAAGAACAAGATTATGACGAGTTTTTGGATATTTTTCCGCCAGAACAAGAGGCGCGATCGCTATATTCAGACCAAGATTCTCTAACATGGAATCCCAGTAAAACACAACTGCAAGATCGTCCGCTTCAATCCTCTGAATCCGATTTTGATGTTCGAGTTAAAGTTAGCAATCAAGGCAATATTAAGCGGCAAATTGTTATTAAAGCTGCTGACTCGGAGAATCTGTTTAAATACGATCCTCCCAGTCAATTAGTCAGTCTCGATCCCGGAGAAGTCAAAACGACAGGTTTTCAACTTAAATCGCCTCAATGGTGGCGGCGATCGCTGAAAGGAAAGGGCCAAGAAACGCAATTTATTCCAGAGTTTGAAAACTATCGCGATCGTCCTCTTCCCGATACCCAAAAACCCCCTTTTATTCCCGATCTCGAGGAGTTAAAACGCGATCGGGGTATGTATCTCAACAAAAAATTAAAAATAGAAACAACGCTAATTTTAAAACCTCGTCCATGGTGGATTTTATTTTTTCTAATTGTTTCCATTATCCTTTTAGTATTGCTCGCTTTAGCTGGATTATCAGTAGGTGCTTGGTTGCTGTTTTTTAATATGCCTTCTTCCCCTCGCATTCAAAATTTAAAAACAGTAAATGAACAACAAAAAGAACGCAGTATCTATAAGCTCGAAAATAATGAATCTGTCTTTCTTGAATTTGCGATCGCAGTTCCCGAACAACTCGATAGAATTGTAGTCATGCAGATTGATGAAAATCAAAAGAAAATCCAAAAAACATATCCTTTTCCTCAATTGTCTAGTAGTTTTTTTACTCAGTCTGAAGTCAATCAAAACTCTACTCTAAAAATCAACGATCTTTTTTGCAAGATTCTCCGCTTTCTTAAGCCAAGATCGGAGAAACAATCTTCTCTAGAATTAGATACTTTCTTAATCGATCTTGAGAATAACAAGCTAGTCGAGCCTAATAGAGAAGAGGTTTTTATAGAAAAAAATAATGAAGAAAAAAATAATGAAGAAAAAAATATTTTATTACCTGGTAAGTATCAATTTGAAGTGCAGATTTTTCCCAAAGAAGAGCAAACTCTTTGGGGAGTCAGAAAAAGAAGCAGTCAAACGCAAGTTGGTTCTCGCATTACCGATACGATTGAAGTTATCCCTAAACCGAAACCCCATTTATCCAATCTCAAAAGCAGCGATTCTACTTATCAACAAAGAGAGCAACTTCCTCTCGTTTTAGAATGGACTGTTAACAATCGAGAACAACTGGGTAAAATGGCGATTTTACGCCAAGCTGAAGAAGGCAATATAGAAGTATATAACTATCTCTTTGAGAAAGGTGCAATCAAAAGCGATCGCGAGACTGAAGGAGGGGAAAAAAGCAATGAAAAAAATAAACGAGAACAGTTAGAATGTGAAGAAAATCTGCTACAACAATTGACGTGTTCTTGGCAACAGGATATAGTAAATTTACCTGCAGGTTTGTATACTTTTGCAGTAGAAGTTTTTCCTCAAGATAATCTTGAAGAGGTCAGCGATCGCAAGGAAATCAAGAATACAGTGTTTGTCATTCCCAAACCTTTACCAAAAATTGAAAAATTTCTTATTGTCGAAGATAAAGACAAGAAATATGAAGAAGAAATCAATAATGAGATTTTAGTTGATTTTAGTATCGGCAATCCTCATCAAATTAAAGAACTAAAAATTCGGCAAAATTCTCCAGACGGGCGATCGCAAGAGCGAGTACAATACAGCTATCCCCAAGATTTAAGAGAATTTTGTTCGATTCCAAAACCCGATGAAATCGATATACAATTAGTTTGTCAAAATGTTCCTCTTGGAGAATTTGATGTTGGAGAGTATAGCTTTGAACTCATCGTTATTCCGACTCTTGAAGATACTGAGCAAGAGATTTCCGAAACAACAGATTTTGTTGAAATTGCGGCCAAACCTATCGAGATTAAATCTTTTAAACTTAACAATAAGGCATTTAAGAACAATGCTGTAGAGATTCTTCCTAATTATGCGAATATTCCTCAACGTCTCGAATTTTCTTGGGAGGTTGATGCAGGAAAAGATGTACTTGTAGAATTTTTGCCTGTTGGTGGAATATACAAAAAAAGAGATTCTCTATCTTATACTTTACCACCGGGAACATCACGGGAAATCTTTATTCTGCAAGTGACCGATCCTTTCGGAAAAAAAGCAACTCATGTTATTACAGTGCAGGCTTATGAGTCAAATAATCCTGCTTCACCCAATGATTCTTCTGGAGATAGTCCTTCTCCTCAAAATATTCAGAAAAAGCCTGCATTCCCTCAACCTCGAGAAAGACCGCTTCAATTGAATTAATAAGGCTTGTCAGATTTGATTTTATCTTAAATAGCGAACTATTCAACCCAGTCTTTTATCTCTGCATCGGTTAAAACTTCATGTAGTTTATCATATTCGTTTCGAGTAGCTTTTAAAATATGCTGCATGGTGACAGGATTGCGATCGCCTCCTTCATTCATTGCTAAAAAGACGGCATTGATAGCAATATTGCGAATAATTCCTCCTGCTTTATCGAGTTGTGCGAGTTTGCGATAATCCAATCCTAATGTTGGTGTTTGTGGAGGGAAAACGCGCTGCCAAATTGCCCTTCTTTGTTTCTTCAGAGGAAAAGGGAAATCGACAATAAAGCGAATGCGACGGAGAAACGCATTATCGATCGCATCTTTTAAATTAGTCGTTAAAATAGCTAATCCTTGGTATTCTTCCATACGCTGTAAGAGATAGCTGACTTCTAAATTAGCATAGCGATCGCGACTGTCTTTGACTTCACTTCTTTTGCCAAATAAAGCATCAGCTTCATCAAACAATAAGATTGCGCCTCCGGTTTCGGCTGCATCAAAAATACGGCGCAAATTCTTCTCTGTTTCGCCGATATATTTACTCACCACGCGACTGAGATCGATGCGGTATAAATCGACGGCTAATTCTTTCGCTAAAACCTCTGCAGCCATTGTTTTTCCCGTGCCGCTTTGTCCTGCAAATAAGGCTGTAATTCCCAAACCTCGCGCTCCTTTACTAGCGAATCCAAAATCGTAGTAGACTGTAGTTCGATAGCGAATTTGTCCGACAATTTCTTGTAAGATTTCTTTCTGTTTTTGTGGTAGAATAAGATCGTCCAAAATCGCTTTAGATTCGATACGCTGTGCTAAGTCTGCAAGCTGAGGTCTGGCTTGAATGCGGCAACTTTCCCAGAGTTGTTTTTGTAGTTCTTGTTGAGGAAGATTAGGATTACTTTTGGCGATCGCACCGACAGATTCAATGGTATTCAAGTTTAGATTAAATTGTGCAGTTATTGCTTTCACGATGGGATCGCGATCGCTGGTTTCTAAATGATCTAAAACAATATGCCAGTTCTCTCGTTGTTCTTCTAAAGTTGCCGATTCTACCTCAAAGGTTAACAGAGAACGCCTGCGAGGAGGAAGGCGATCGCGAGTAGCGATAATAATAGGAGTTTGCAGGCGATTGATGAACAGCGAGATTGCTTGTTGTTTGGCTGCATTTTCCCCGTAGATGTCATCGATTTCTATGAGTAAAACCGAGCCTTGTAGCAAGAATTCTCTCTCCCACAGTCGTAAAAAAGTGGTAAATTCTTCGGTATCGGTTGGCAGTAAATGAGAAGCGATCGCATAGAGTTTTCGTCCTTCTTTTTCGCAGGATGTCGCGGCGATCGCTCTGAGTTGTCGGAAGTTTTGTCCGCAAAGTTGTACAATAGGAATATTGGGAGGTTTGTTTTCTTGCCAAATCTGGAGCAATTGTTGAACAAGCTGTTGATGGGATTGAACGAGAGTGTATTGAGATATTACGGACTCCACTAAATGCTCTAGACGTTTGTCTAAGAAAAACGAATTGAATAGATAATGAAATACCCATTCATCGATTTTTAAAGGGCTTTGGGTCAAGATTCTCCCCTTTTCGACTTCAATGAATTGCCAGTATCGCAAGGGTGCATTGGGTGTTAATGCTCCCATATGTCGGTTTTCAAAAATGGTTAAAGCCAAGTTAAAAGTTGGGTAAGTTTGTTTGGGATTATTTTGTGCGATCGCGCATAAATTTGCCCATTGAGGCTTAATCTCTTGTCCTAGGCAAAGCAGCAAAATATCCCGTTCAAAATTGCTTAACTGAAACTGTTGGCAAAGTCGCTCTAAATTCGATTGCTGGACTTGTTGAGAGAGTAGTTGTGCGTGTAAATTGAGGAGTTTCTCGCGAGCCGATGTTACATCTAAATTAGTCATGGGAATGTTGGGGTTTAAAGTGCGCGCGGACGCTCGACTGGTGCAATCATTCTAGTATCGAACAGCGATCGCCTACAATAAGTTCAGATCTATATCGACTCTCCGAAAATTTTGCGATATACTGGGCAGGTGCGATCGCATCGAGAACAATGTAACGGTTTGTGAATTTTCTGGAGATATCGAACAAAGGAAGGAGAGATAAGCCAAATGGGAACAGCTTCGGTTCAAGCAAAAAAAGCGAACGTTACTCCGGTTGGCAAGTCGTTGAAGTCGAAGAAGTCAGCCTTAGTATCTCATCCCATTTCTACAGAAAGTGAGGATTTTTCTGGGGATGATTCTTTCCCGGTTTCTGGGGAAGGAATAGATTTGGATTGGGGTTCGATTCCCGTCGATCCTCCCGAGTCTGCGCCACGGGTTCAAGCGGCACCGGAGGAGACGGAAGAAAAGGAAATTCAAGAGAAAGAGGATAAGGAAGAAGTACAGTTGAAGGAAGAGGCGATCGCGTCTGCTGAGGATGAGGAAAATAAGATTCAAGCAAAAGAAGAAGACAAAGATTTACAGTTAAAAGCGGATGAAGAGGAAGCCTCGCCAGAGCAGGAAGAAAATGAAAATATTCAGATGAAAGAAGATGCAAGTGTTTCGGATGAAGAAGAGATAGTTCAAGAGCAAGAAAATATAGAAGAAGAGCCAATTCAAGCAAAATTGAGCATTGGAAAACCGGGAGATAAATACGAGCAAGAAGCCGATCGCATCGCCAGAAAAGTCATTCAAATGAAAGCGCCCGATCGCCCATCGGTTCAGCGTCAGACCGACTCCCCAGAAGAAGAAAAAATTCAACAAAAACCCCTCAGTCAGACAATTTCACCTCTCGTGCAGCAATGTCCCTGCGATTCTCAGCCAGAAATGCCAGAGGTACAAGCAAAGGGAAACAAGGCGAGAAAAGCATCAGCAAGTTTTGAGAAGAGTTTATCGCAAGCGAAAGGCGGGGGGACTCCCCTCGGAAATGAAACGAAAGGTTTTATGGAGTCTCATTTCGGGTCTGACTTCAGTAGCGTGCGCGTGCATACGGATTCCAATTCCGTGCAGATGAACAAGCAAATCGGCGCACAAGCATTTACTCACGGTAATAATATTTTTTATGGCTCGGGTAAGTCACCGGGAAAAAATGAGTTAACGGCTCACGAGTTGACCCATACAATTCAGCAAAATGGGGGAGCAGTTCAACCCAAAATTGATAATACTGAGGCGGTTAAATCGCAACCTGTTTCTGAGAAAGAATCGCAGAAGGAAGGAGATGAATCCTCTTTGGGATGGCTGCATACTGCCCTTGATATCGGCGGTTTCATTCCGGGAGTAGGGGCGCTTTTCGATCTGGCAAATGCGGGTTTATATGCAGCAAAAGGAGATTGGGCGAATGCCGCTTTATCTGGAGTTGCAGCGATTCCCGGTTTTGGCGATGCAGCCGCAGCAGTGGGTAAAGGTGGCAAACTAGTGAGTAAGTTGGCCTCCAAAGCCGGGAAAGGATTGAGTAAAGGGAATAAACTCGCTAAAAAGGGTGGGAAATTCCTCGATCGCAGTAGCGATATTCTCAGCAAAGGTTCGGACGATCTGGGAAAATTCTCTAAAAATTGGAAAAATAAACTCGATACGAAGGCCGGAAAAGGAGCATCTCATGCTTTAGGATTGGCAGTTAACGGACCGATCGGCTCTCTCTCGAAATTAGCAGGAAAGAAAGCTGCGGGTTTGGTTGGCAAGTTCTCCAAATTGAAGAAAGGGAAGAAGTTTGCAGAATTTGCGACCGAAGTCGGGGTTAACAAGGGAGTTGGCTTGGGACTCGAGCAATTAGCCGAGAAAACATTAGGAGAAGAGGGTAAAGCATGGGGAAAAGGAGCAAAAGGTTTAGTTGAACTCAAGAAAAAGAAAGGTAAAAAGAATAAAGTTGCCAAGTCCAAAGATAAGGCACAATTACCCGCTAACGGTCAAGGAGAAAAGACGGGAGAATCTCCTCAAGAGCAGCCGACAGAGGCTAAACAAGCCCTCCCAACCGATGCAACCCAACCCGGAGCGGAAAATGCTCCTGAAGCCACTTCTAACGCCCCTCAACAGGCTTCAGAGGCTCAATTCAATCCCGGTGGCGATCGCGGTCAAAAGGCAGCCCCCGCACCTGTTCCCCAAACCAGCAATGAGACGGCTTCCGGTGGAGGTTCTGTTTCCCTTAGCGGTGGCGGAGACGCTCAGATCCAAGAAGCCGACGAAAACGCCGAAGCCGATGCGGTAGAACAGCGCATGGCAGAAGTTGCCCCGGACAATGACGAGAGCGATCGCCTCTCCCCAGCAGAAAAAGCGGTGGCCATTTCGGCACTCTCGGAAACTCCCGCAGGTGGGGAAACTGGCGGCGGTGGTGGCGGCGGCGGTGCGGCAATCGAACCCAAACCCGCACCCCCTGCCCCGGATGTCTCTCAAGCCAGTCCGGAAGGGGCTGTTGGGACTTTGGCGGGATTGCCTCCCAGACAGGTTCTAGGGGGTTTAAAAGGAGCGAGTCAAGCGATCGCCAATACCGCTACACAAGAGCGAGAGGCACTGGCCAACAATCCGCCGGAAATGGAAACGCCGACAGGTCGGGAAATGTCGGTTTCCGAGCAAGAAGTTCCTCAAGGGGAAGCCCCCCAACCCGTAGAAAGCGTCCCAGAAGCCGCAGATATTCCCGCCCCCCAACCGGAACCCACTCCCGCACCGCCCCCCGCACCGCCGCTTTTTGGGGCTGCACCTGCCGTCGGGGGGAATGAAGAGGGCAAGGTTTCTGAAGCAGATACCCAGAATATTCAAGCCTCGATTTCCCAACTTCCCACCACGGATCCCAATCCTCCCAATCTTTCCGCCGGGACTCCTCCACCGTTAGTTTTAGAGGGAAATGCCAACCCGCAACGGACTCAGGAGCAAAAGGCAGCTTTAGAACAAAGTGCCGCCGATGCCAAGGTGAAGGGACAGCAGGAAATCGCCCAACCGATGGGGGAAAATGAGATTTACTCCACCGTCCCGGCGACGATTTTACGGGGGGAAATTACCGCAGGGGGAAACTCTGGGGAGATTGCAAAGGGGGCGTTTGAGGCGGTCAACGGGGCGGCGGGAGAAATGGATGCGGCTTCTATTATCGCTCGGGAGGAGAAGGGGGCAGAAATTGATGCCGCGATCGCCCAAGCACAAGGAGATATTAGCGCCCAACGGGAGCAACACGATGCCAATGTTGCCGCCGAGAAGGAGAAATCCCAACAAGAAATCGCCCAGTTACAGCAGGATAACGCCGCCAAGCAGCAGGAGGAGCGCAATAAGGCACAAGATGAGGTGAGCCAGTTGCGGGAGGAATGGGCGCAGGAACAAGATGCGGAGATCGAGGCGGCACAGAAGGAAGCCGATACGTTGGTGAGCGATGGTTTACAGGAAGTGGATGCGGAGAAGGTAGCGACGGAAAATGAGGCGACGACGGAAATTAGTAAGGGGGAAGAGGAGGCAGAAAAAGAACGCCAGAAGGGAGAGGCGGAAGCAGCGAAAGAGAAACAGAAGGGAGAGGAGAAATCGAGCGGTTTCTTTGGTTGGGCTGCAGATCAGGTGAAAGGGGCGTTTGAGGGGATTAAGAATGCCATTAAAGGGGCGATCGATCGCGCCCGTCAAGCCATGCGAGATGCCATCGATCGCGCCAAAACGCTGGCAACTGAGGCGATCGAGCGGGGACGACAGAAGATCGTCGGGGTCATTAAACGGGTGGGAGATGCAGTGGTTGCGGTAGGCGATCGCTTATTGGAGAAGTTCCCTCAAACCCGCGACAAGTTCCGCAATTTCATTCAGGAGAAGGTGCAATTGGCGGAAGGGGTGGTTAATCAGTTAGCCGAGAATCTCAATCAAGGCATTCAAACGGCTCTGAATGTGCTGGGGACGGGATTAGATGCGGCGTTGGGTCTGATGGAGAAGGGGATGACGATGGCGGTCGATGCGATCGGCGGTGCGGTGAGTGGGGCGTTACAGTTTGCTCAGGGTTATATCAATACAGTCGGGGCGTTAGCTGCCATTATTCCCGATATTGCGGCAAATCCGGGGCAGTGGGTAAGCAATTTGGCGGCTGGTGCTAAGGATGGGGTGAAAAATCATCTCTGGGGGACGTTTCAGACGCAGGTACAGACCTGGTTCCAAGGGAAAGTACAAGCAGTCATTGGGGTTGCTCCCGATATGCTGCAAGCCCTATTCCAAGGGGGCTTCGATCTGGGTAAAATTGCGGGGATGGCTTGGAATGCCCTGAAAGCGGCTATTCCGCCTTTATTGATTAATTTGTTGATTGAGAAGTTAGTTTCGATGATTATTCCCGCCGTGGGTGCGGTGAAGACAATTATCGAGTCTTTGATGGCGGCTTGGGGGGCGGCGAGTCAAGTTTTGGCGGCGTTTAATGCTTTCTTGGGCTTCTTGAAGGCAGTGCGGGGCGGTCAGTCGGGTCCAATGTTTGCGAATGTTCTGGCGGCGGCTGCGATCGCGGTGATTGATTTTGTTTCTAATTGGTTGATTGGGCGATTGATGAAGGCAGCTAAGAAGTTTGCTGGGAAGTTGAAAGGGATTGCGAAGGGATTAATGAAGAAGAAAGATAAGAAGAAAAACAAGAAAAATAATAAATTGGATAAGACGAATAAGAAGAAAGGCGATAAAGATAAGAAGGATAAAGAAGAAACATTTGCAGAAAAACAAAAGCGTTTGGATAAAGCAGTTAATGTTGGTGTTAATTTACTAAATCGTAAATTTAGCGGAAAGAAAGCCAGTAAAATGAAGATGAAATTGGCTTTATTTTCGGTAAAACGCAAGTACCGCCTCAAGTCTATTGATGTTGTAAAATCTGGCAATACTTGGCAAGTTTATGGTGAAATTAATCCAAGAAAGAAAAAGAATACTAATCTTAGAGTTGTTGGGGATAGCAGTAAAAATGAGAAACATGGTGATGATGGTAGAGCTTTGTCAAAAGCAGAAAAATATATTACAGAGTTGGAAGAAAAATTAGAGACTGCAACTGGAAAGGAGAAAACGAAGATACTAAACAAAATAAAAAAGATCAAAAGAAATGCAGAGAAAAAGAAAAAAGGTACTGAACATAGCAGAGGTGTAAAACGATGAGTTTAGAAAAATGGATATGGGTTCCTAATAAGAGCTTTGGTATCATAGAGTTTAATTCCTCAATTGATCTCTATAGAGAAAAGCTCGGCGTTGTATTGGATGAAGATGATAATGATGATATAACTGGATGGTTAAGCTATAAGGTTTCCAATGAAGAAATTTATCTTAATGTAGAAAATGGTTTAGTTGTTAGTATTTTTACCTATGAAAAATTGTATTATAAACGTGAAAAGCGTTATAAAAGTAAAAATATTATTGGTATGACAAAAGAGAAATTAATTAAACTTTTTGGAAGAGAACCAGATGAAATAGGTTCTAGTGTTATTTACGAAGATGGTGATATTCAAACTCCTCTAGATTTTGATAGTTTTAGTTTACAGGTATGGATCAGCAAAGATATTGTAGTTTCTGCAAGTTGTAGCAACTATCTATAAGTGGTGTGTAGAATACCATCGTACCTTCTTCGTTAACTGGAAAACCTACCAACGCATCGAAAAAGAAAATCTCCTGAACCTCAAACCCCCCAACCTGAAGCGATCGCCAAAACATCCTCCTTGAAAGCGATCGCGACATGGCGATCGAAACTGTCTTCCATCCCCCAGGTCAGCGATCGCGAAAAACACCCAGAACAACTAAAATAAAGAAAAGAGATGATTCCTTGGAGGTTTTTGGTTCAATTAATCCTGAAAATACAGAACAAACCAAAGCTAAAGTAGAACAAGGTTGGGGTAAGGGACAAATACCCTGTTTTCCTCAAGGAACAATTGTATCTACCCCCAATGGAAACCGTCCCATTGAGAAACTAAAAATAGGAGATGAAGTCTACGCATATAATTTTGAGTCCAATTCAATCATTGTACGAAAAATCTTATCTAGCGATCGCGGATCGACCAACAGTTGGATAGCGATCGTATTATCTAACTCGATGATTTTAAGAGTAACTCAAAAACATCCGATTTGGGTTGCATCAGAATCAAAATGGATAGAAGCCGAACATCTAAAATTAGAAATGTCTCTTTACTGTCAAGATGGTCAAACCGTTAACATTGAAAATATCCAAATTCAACCAGAACGTTTTTCTCAAGAAACATATAATTTAACAGTTGAAGCGGTCAATAACTTTTTTGTTGGGAAATCCCATATATTAGATAGGAAGAAAAGGCAAATCTTACAGAGGAAACAGACAATATCCTATGAATGAAAAAAGATTCCCGGCACATTACGATCGCGATGCTTGTTAATCTGTAAATATTCGAGTATTTCAAGTTTGAACGTGATATAATCAAACTACTGTATAAACACCTTTTTTGAGGAGGTCAAAAATAATGTCCCTCAAATATATATCTTTCGCTCGAGTCAGTCTGAGTGAAATTGTTGACTTATTTGCTGAAGAAGTCGATCGAAAGCCCTTAGTTCGCGAGTTATTTGAAATTCTCAGTTGGGGAATGAAGTCATCTTCTCATCGCAATAATATTGAAGACTTCCAATCTCATAAATTTCTGCAAATTGAACCAAAATTGAAAACACCGAGAGAAGCCAAGACAAAAAATCTGGAAAGCAAGAATCTAGATTTAGGTGTAAAAGATTTAGGTGTAAAAGATTTAAATGACAATATTTTTGTTATTACTGGTGATTTTATATCAGATTTGATGGGAATAATGATATCCGATCGCAATAGAAATCCAACATTTGCAGAATTTTCTGATGTTATTCTAACCGCTTTGCAGCAATCTGACAAAGACCTATTCCTTGATGTAGAACCTCAAAAAATATCGGGAATCAAATTAAAATCAGACAAGCGCAAGAAAATTTCTGGAAAACCGGGAGATATCATTGCAATTCCAGCAAATAACAATGCTTTCTTTTTAGCTTGTATTCTAGCTAAAAATGTGTTTGGAACGGCATATGGACTCTTTGAAGGAACTTTTCAGTTAACCCCCAATGTTTTCCATAAATATCCCAAAACGCTTAAATATCCCATTTATTCAGGCGATGAATTTGTTGCCTCCGGTCGCTGGAAAATTGTAGGAAGAGACGAAAAAATTCTCGCTCTTTTTCCCGATGAGCCGGAAATCTATCATGCTAAACAAATTGTTGATGTTGGAATCCCAATCGGATTATACGGCTCTGGTGAAACTGCATCGGGTAAAATGAGAGACTTAACTAAGGAAGAAGCAGAAGAAATTGGACTCCTCTCCAATAGTTATCAACAAGTCTTATTGGAAGAAGAACTGGAAGACTATTTGAATAAGAAGATCGAGACAATGGCTTATGCGATACATTAACAGAAAAGAACAAATAGATTAAAACTATGAGCGATCGCACACTAACCAAGCAAGAAGTCGCACAGAAAATTAGTGCTTGGTTGGCCAACGCCTTAACTTCCTTAGAGCTAACCAAATGGTCTCAAAAATGTTCCGATCTTTGGGAAGAGAATTTGTTGGAAATAGAAGACGAGAATTTTTTATTGGATGTTTTATACCAACTGCACTTTGCAGATTGGTCAGATTCAGTTCCTAAAGACAAAAAACAATATGACTGTGATTGTTCATTAAAAAGAGAAGAAGCAGAAGAATTGATTGAAAAACTCGGTTTTTCTAAGTCTATCGAGCAAGTTGCACTGATTTAAACTAATGGTTTTTACTTTCTTGTGAACAGCAAAATTTTTCTACAACAAGGAATCGAGCTAACAATTATTAGCATTTCCTTAAACCAAAGCGATCGCACCATCCCAGAGTGCTATGCAACCTTCTTGGTAGACTGGGAAACCTACCAACGCATCGAAACAGAAAACCTCCTCAACCTCAAACCCCAAACCCGAAGCGATCGCCAAAACGTACCCTTTGAAAGCGATCGCGATATCGAGATCTCAGCCCTCCTCCATCCCCAACACCTCCCCCACCTCACCCCCCACACCAGCGATCGCGAAAAACTCCTCCAATACCTCGAACAACTCAACCGAGACCAACCCCAACACCCCCTCTTCGCCAGCGAAAACTGGTTCGCCCTCAGCGTCAAACAACGCCAAAACGGAGAAGAAATCGGCTATCGCACCCTGTGGAGTCATATCAGTCCCAGCACTCTCCTGCGAGAAGACCTCAGCGAAGCCGAAATTTCTACCGCCATCCAAAACTACTTCCAAGACTGGGCCGCCGCCAACCTCCCCGCGATCGCCGCCGATACCGACCCCGAAACCGTCGATGAATTTGCCGAGTCCCTCGAACAATTCCTCGTGCAACAGATGGACGCGATCGCCCAAAACGCCACCGCAGAACTCGGTAACGCCCTCAATAACGCCCTCACCCCCAACAACGGTACAACCCCCAACACCTCCCTCTTCGAGACCCTCATCCGCTTCTTTACCCAAGATGACTGGTCATTCCTCCGCGTCGAAGGAGAAACCGCCCTGCGCCTCGGTTTTGAAGGAGACAACGGCGAATGGAATTGTTACGCCCGAGTGCGAGAAAGCGAAAAACAAATGCTCTTTTACTCCATTTGCCCCCAAACCGCCCCCGAAGACAAACGCCAAGCGATCGCCGAATTTATCGCCCGCGCTAACTACGGCACCGTCATGGGCAACTTCGAGTTAGACTTTGAGGATGGAGAAATTCGCTACAAAACCAGCATCGACGTAGAAGGCGATCGCCTCACCCCCGCACTTGTCGAACGAGTCGTCTACCCCAACGTGATGATGATGGATGAATATCTTCCCGGAATACTCGCCGTGATTAATGGAGAAAAAACACCCCGAGAAGCGATCTCGCAAATCGAAGGCTAAGTTACAAAGTATCGGGAGCGATCTCGCAAATCGAAGGCTAAGTTACAAAGTATCGGGAGCGACACCCAATTCAAGCAAGCGATCTCGCATTTTTTGTCGTTGGTCTTCGAGGGAAGCGATCGCGATCGCCTTTCCATCGAGCATAATTAAAGATAACAACCATCAATCACCCGTTACCATGACTACTATTAAAGAACAACTCCTCGCCGCGATCGAGACGGCACCAGAATCAATTTTAGAGAAAACCCTCAAATATCTCCAAACCCAACAAAACGCTAACTCGATTAAATCCGTACCTCTTTCTAACCAAGATAGCGAACCTATTTTACGCGGTTCTAAAGCCAAAGATTTGTTAGAATTTGCTGGCACTTGGCAAGGTGACGACTTTGAAGATTGCCTCCAATTGGTTTATGATAACCGCTCTCAAGCTGAATTTTAATGTACTTGCTCGATACCAACCACTGTCGCCGCATCATTTTCACCCTTTTCCTTTAGAATCTTGGGTTTGAATTGTTGGGTATTTCATAGCGATCGCACTGCAAGAAAGAGAAAGGCAAAGTTGTGTCATTATTTTTTGAGAGAAGCGATCTCGATTACAAAGTATTGGGATCGACCCCTAATTCAAGCAAGCGATCGCGCATTTTTTGCTGGTGTTCTTCGAGAGAAGCGAGCTCCTCCTCCTTCTCCTGTAAATTAGACTCAGCGAGATCGGCTCTTTGTTGCGCCGCTTCTTTCTCCTGTCGTTCTCGTTCTTTCTCCTGTCGTTCGTATTCTGCTTGTTCTGTTCCCAATAAAATCAAATTCCCATCGGGATCGTAAAATCGCACCCAAGTCGCCGTTTCCCGTAAAATTTCCCCTTCCCATAGTCCCACCCATAACCCCAACGTCTCGCACCACAACCAACCGCGATCGTCCGGTGCGATCGCGTCATAACGTCCGTTCGATCCCAAATGCCATCCTTGCAAAGACTCGCGATCGAAGGGATCGTAAACAAAATAATCTCGCGTCTGAAAAGTTTGTTCGTAAAGCCTTTTTTTTACTCCCGTATCCTGGCTTGCCGTTGAAGGAGACATTAGCTCAACAATCACATTGGGATAGCGTCCCATCTCTTCCCACAGTATCCAACTGCGGCGCTCTTCTCGTCCATCCACATCCAAAGTTACAAAAAAATCAGGCCCGCGAAAATCCCGATTTCTGACCTGTTGGCTACTGTAGTAGACAAACATATTACCACCCGCAAAATAATCCTCTCGTCCCTGATATGCTTGATGTACACCTTCAATCAAAACATTCATGGCGATGCGGTGTCGATTGCTTTCCAAAGGTTCTCCGTCGTCATAAGGTAAATCGGTAGGAGGCATCGAAGGAGTCAGATCGTCCTGTTGAACTGGAGTCAGTTCATTAATCTGAGTGGATTGTTCTTGGACGAGTTTGGCCGACATGGTGCAGTCCTCCCAATGTATTGAGTATAAGTGTATTGTAGCTCTCAACGCTTGTCAACACCTCGACTTTGCTCGGCAACTGCCTAAATTGAAGAAAAATTCATAAACTTCTGCGATCTCCTTTCCATCAAGCATAATTAAAGATAACAACATTCGATTTCCCGTTACCATGACTACTATTGTCGATTTTGCGTTTGGGTTTTGAGGGAAATAACGGTCAATGGACTTGCTTTTTGCAAACTCGAGAAGATCGTCAACAACTCATCTTTTATTCGGGTTGTCCTATTCCCGTCCCTGAAGAAAAACGCCTCGATTTAGCTGAATTTATTACTCGCGCTAATTATGGAACAATTTTAAATTTTAGGGAATTTCGAGTTAGACTTCGAGGATGGAGAAATTCGCTACAAAACCAGCATCGACGTAGAAAGCGATCGCCTCACCCCCGCACTCATCAAACAAATTGTTTATCCCAACGTGATGATGATGGATGAATATCTCCCCGGAATACTCGCCGTTATTAATGGAGACAAAACACCCCGAGAAGCGATCGCGCAAATTGAAGGTTTAACTTAAGTATCTAATTCAAACAAGCGATACGGCTAACACCACGCTTTGCGATCGCGCCCTTATTTTCATGATTTTCAAGGGACGCGATCGCACTTGACAAACGGGAATTATCGCTTGTGTTCCGGATTTTTGAAATCGCTTTTACAACCCGCATCCCAAACATCCGGTTGATTGCCATGTCCCGGAATGCCGCCATTATCTTTTAACATTCTGGCAAGGTGCATGCAGTTCCAGACTAAAAATGTCGTATTGCGATTGGTAAAATCATTTGCCGGACCGCCGGATCCCGGATCTAAGTAAGATGGACCGGGCCCGACTTCTCCCAACCAACCCGCATCTGCTTGGGGAGGAATGGTATAACCGATATGGGAGAGAGAAAAGAGAATATTCATCGCGCAGTGTTTCACCCCATCTTCATTTCCCGTAATGAGGGTTGCACCCACTTTCCCATAATCGCGATACTGACCTTTATCATTGAAAAGATGGGTATATCCATACATTCGTTCTAAAACGCGATTGCAAACCGAGCTTTTCTCTCCGAGCCAAACCGAGGTACAAAGGACTAAAATATCCGTCGCATCAATTTCTTTTTGGATTTGCGGCCAGTCGTCTTTTTCCCATTCATCCGTTTCTGACATATCTAACCCCAAACCCGCCGGAATTTCGTAATCCACCGGACGAATGACTTTCGTTTGTACCCCATTGGTTTCAAAAATGCCTTTGGCAATATCAATGACTCCGCGAGTATGGGATAAAATCGGAGTTCGATTGAGGGTACAATTGAGAAAAAGTGCCTTCAAATCGTCATATTTTGTAGGGGCATTTTCGCATTGATGGGCGGTAATTCGAGTTAATTGTTCTGTCATGAGCGTAGAATAGAAATTGAATGTTTTTTTGTAAAAATCAAGAGATGCGATCGCCTGCGTCACTCTCTAGAGTTCTTTCCCTTCAATGTTGCTGATTTCTTGGTCATTTTTTCCTCAATATTTTTCCTCAATATATTGAGGCAGTTTTTTATAATTGGGAAATGTTTTTCTACTCTAGATTGAAATTAATTGCGAGAGAATTAACGCAAATTGAAAGAATTGAAAGCAAATCGCGCCAATATTGAATTTACCGAGTTTTGTTTGCAAAACTATTTTTTCTCAACAAAACGCAATGTACCGAAACAGAACGAAATGAATGATACGATCGCAAATTTGCGATCGCTTTACTTTCCTTGTAATACGGTTTTGCTCGTTTCGATTTGTTCTTGACTGAAACCAGCCTGTTTTAAATGCGCCAAAAAACCGCGCCGATCGCCCATTAAGAGGAAACTGAGAGGTTTTCCTGTATATTATATCAAATCCGGAAAATAGATTATAATTAATATTGGGTAAAATCTAGAGATTAATCAATTCATTACACGATCTGCAAAAGCATAAGTCACAAGGGGGCTAGCCCCCTTGGAAACCCAACAGTGCGCGTTCCCTCTCTTGGTCAGCATTCCCTAGGTGAGGAAACCTACTCCCTACGGGAACGCTTCGCGAACACCGGGGTCTGACCGCTAGGCGAATTCGATTCGCCGGGGTCGCACTGCCACTGAGGGCGCAGCGCCGCCCCCTCTCTTGGTCAGCATTCCCTTGCGTCTGTCGCCGACGCGGGGTCTGACCGCAGACCCCCACTTCGACACCGCTCAGTGACCTCCGCGCAGGGCTTCGCTATATTTCCATTTTCTCTACATCTAAAAGTGCTTTTCTAACCCATAAGAATGAGCACAATACCTCAGTTCAGGGTTGTAATAAATGTTTGCTCATTAACCGGATTTGATATTACTTTCTAATTGACGGGCGATCGCCAGCAATGCCTCAAAAAAGGCTTCGAGATCGGCTAGGCGAGTTTGATTGTTGCAAATGACCAAGCGAAAGACGACTTTTTCGCCAATCTTGGCATAATTGACCATGGCGATCCCTTTAGACAAAAGAACTTGACGGACTTTTAGGGTCAGATCGTTGGGATCGAACTGAGGGTTTTTGGGGATGTATTGAAAGCAAATATTGAGAGACTCTCGCGGGACAACTAACTCAAGCGATTCGCAACTCTCGATAATCTCTTGCGATCGCGCTGCTAACATAAAATAGCGATCGACGAGCGCTTCCCAACCGCGATCTCCCAAATGCTTCCACGCCAGCCAGAGCTTGAGAGCATCCACCCGACGACCGCAATGAATGGTACTATTGCCGAGATTCATCGGCTCTTCTTCCTCGGTATGGAACAAATAATCGGTGTCGCGGCTGGAAAAGGCATTCGCCATCATGCCGCGCTGTTTCACCAGTAAAATCGAACACATGAGGGTCATCCCCATCATTTTGTGAGCATCCCAAACAACAGAATCCGCTTGCTCTGCTCCCTGCATTAAGTGCCGATGAGTTTCGCTCAAAAGAACGCTCGCTCCCCAAGCCCCATCGACGTGAAACCAGAGCTTTTCCCGTCGGGCGATCGCGGCGATCTCTGCAAACGGATCGTAAGCACCGCGCACGGTAGTCCCTGCGGTAGCTGCCACAAAGAAAGGGCGAACATTTTGTTCTCGGGCGGCGGAAATGAGCCGCTCTAACTCGGAAACTCGCATTTTTCCCCGATCGTCCACAGGAATTTTCCAAACTTGCGAACTTCCTAAACCCAGTAGAGAGGCAGCCTTGGCAAAAGAATAATGCGCGTCCTCGGAAACAAAAGCGATAAGTTGAGGAGCGGCGGTCATTCCCTCTTGTTTTAAGGCTGGAATCGCTTGATGGCGAGCGATCGCCATGGCCATCAAGTTCCCATTACTGCCCCCGGTAGTAAACTGTCCTTCAGGATTGTCAAAACCGACTAATTTTCCCATTTTAGCAACGAGAGTTTTCTCGATCGCCGTAGCAACGGGGGCAACTTCGTAAGTATACATGGAAGTATTGGCGACACTGCTCACCATATCCCCCATAAAGCAAGGAGCGCTAAATCCTCCCCAAAGCTGGTTAAAATAGCTCGGGTGAGCCGTTTTTACCGCATGGGTTAAATAGTCGGTAATTTCACTTTGCAAGTCTATGAGAGACATCCCCTCCCTTGGCAGATCGAGGTCGATTTTGGTTCTCAAATCAACCGGATCGAGGGGTTGAATAACGGGTTTACCCGCAGCAGAATTGACAAAAAACCGTTCGATCTGCTGCAAGACATTGAAATAATCAGAGGCTTTAAACATAAATACTCACCATTGGTGACTGGTGACTGGTGACTGGTTTGATGCGCGTTCCCTAGGCGAATTGAATTCGCCGGGGTCGCATCGCTAGTGACTGATTTAAGGTGCGGATGCGGCATTTTCTGGAGGCTCTTGCATTATCATCGCTTCCATTTCTTTTTTGGATTCTTCTTTTTTCTGTCCGCCCAAACTGGCAATTAAAACCCCTGCAATAATGACGATTAAGGTCACGATTTGCAGGCCCGAAGGACGTTCGCCATTTAAAATGAACGCATAGGTCACGCCGAAAATGGGAGAGAGTACGGTTAAGCGGCCGATCACTCTCGAATCGAGTTGCTTGATGGATGCGTACCAAAGGAACTGGGCAGAGACAATGAGAACTAGTGCGTAAATGGACATGACGATCCAAAGTTTACCGCTAAATGCCTCGGCAAAATGATCGGGTCCGAATAGTTGGATGGCAATAAAAAAGAAGATAATTGAGGATAAAAAGTTACGGGAAAAAACGACGACAGGCAGGGAGGCCGCTTTAGCAATCATCAGTTTATTGACCAAGGAAGAAGCCGCAAAGACAACCGTAGAAATGAGAATTAAAAGATCCCCTTTGTTGATTTGAAAATTACTGGTTTTAAGGGCGATCGCTACAACGCCAACGCCAATCAAAGAAAAGCCAAACCATTCTAAGGGCTTAATTTTCTTGCCTAAAAGCAAGGCACCCACCAAGGCAAATAAAACAGGTCCCAAGCGTCCGAGTAAAACGGTATTGGTCACGGTGGTGTATTGCAACCCCGTAAAAATGAGAGCGGCTAAAATACTGGAGAGGAAACCATTAATCCCCAAACCGATCGCCGCTCTCGGCTCGAGCGATCGCACGTCTTTGGCGATATTGCCAAAACCAAACCAAAAACCAACGACGAGGGACGCGCAAAGATTACCCACGAAGAGGATATTACAAAAGGAAATGGGGTGAGCCACCCCGCCACTTAATTCTGCACCTTTTGCCACTAAAAAGCCAATGAGAGCCGGACGCGCAGCCGATAGAGCCCGGGAAATAATCAGCATGGCTTGAGGATTCGCGCGATCGGTTAGGTTTGCCAGATTGTCATTCATTGCGGGATATGGGGAAAACGGGTTCAATATCAATTAAGTTTATAAAACATTGACTTGTCCGTAGCCGAGCATGAATCTTTGCTAAGAAAGGAATGAGGATCGACCGAGGAGAGAAGATGAGAGAGTTGAATATCCTGTTTGTCAATTGCACCCTGAAAAAATCGCCGGAAATTAGCGAGATCGATGCGCTTTGGGAGGCGATCGCCTTTCTCTATCGTCAAAAAGGCTGCCAGATTCGCCAATTGCGAACGATCGATTTACAAATTTTACCCAATGAGGGGGAGGATAAATTTCCGCACTTGGTCGAGTTCCTCATCGCCGCAGATATTCTTATTTTAGGCACGCCCTTACTCGGGGGAATGCCCTCCTCGGAATGTCACAAAGCGATCGCTTGCCTGCAAGGAGTCCAGCAGGCCGATCTTTTTTATAACAAGGTCTTTGGGTTAATTGCCATTGGGGACGCAATGGGAGGGGCGATCGCGCAAATTTGTTATCAGTTCGGGCAATTGGGCTTTACCCATCCCCCTCACAATACGGTAATTTGGTTGCGATCGCCAGATTCCGAAGCCGATTTTAGCGAAGCAGGTGGACAAAATTCGTTCTCTGTTAATCGAGATGCGCGGCTATTAGTCGAAAATTCTTGCTCGCTGGCGCAAATACTGCATCAGACTCCTTTAAAAACCTATCTTCAGGAGGCAACTCGAGCGGCGAAGGCGATCGCCAAAACAGCTAAAACAAAAACATTCCTCAACCCTCAACCCATTCGCGCGGATACCGAGGGAGAAGGCATCAATTATCGCAAAATTGCCAAGCGAGTTTGGACGATAATGCAAGCGGGGATGCAACGAGGATTCACTTTCAAAGTTATCAATTTGGAGGAGGAAATATTTCAAGCAGAAAAAGAAGGCAAAGGCTTTATTTTTAAAACTTACCCCAGTTTTTTTTCCTTGCGTCAAGAATACGAAGATTACGACGCGCAGAAATCAAAGTCTCTCAAATTAGACTTAATGGCAAGTTCTGGATTATCGGTTCCCGTTTCTTATGGGGTGTTTAAAACAGTGAGGAAAATTCCTCGCGATCGCCTCGTTTTCCCCCTCGTTGCCAAACCCGATTCCGGTTCTCTCAGTCGCAATGTTTTCCCTAATTTACAAAACATCACTCAACTTGAAGAAGCGGCGGCAACCATTGAAGCCAATGGCGACGCAATTAAGTTAGAATCTCATATTGAGGGGAACGATTATCGGGTTCTCATTGTTAATAATCAATATGCAGGTTGCGCGGAACGACGCTCTGCTAATGTGACGGGAGATGGAAAACAGACGATTCTCGAACTATTTTACGAACGCAATCGAGAACCGGAACGCGGCGATCGTTACGAACTCCACACGACCAATCATTACTTAGTTTGGGACCGCACCACTCGCCGACTCTTGCAGGAAGCTGGATACACCCAAAATACGATTTTGCTAAAAGGAGAAAGGTTTTATTTACAAGAGAAAATTACCGCCGCTTTAGGTTCGGATTATATCGATTGTAGCGATCGCCTACACGAAAGCATTATCAAAAGTTGCATCGATTTTTCCTATCGATTTTCTACTTTAACTTTGGGTTTCGATCTGATTGCCACGGATATTTCTCGCCCCCTGTCCGAGACGGGAGGCGCATTTAATGAATATAATTTCTTACCCTATGTGGATTTACATGAAAACTGCAATATTGGTAAAAAGCGATCGGTTTGCGATCCGATCTGGGACTATATTGAAACCCACAGCGATCGCCTTGTCACCTCCCGATTTTTACCTTTTTAAATGCCGAGGGTTTCGAGATAGCTTTCCATCTGTTCGAGGCTCAGATCGGCTTCGATATATTGGGGATTTTCGGGATTGTAGGGACTGGCAAGGCGAGCGATCGCAACGATTTTAGCATCCTCGGGCAACATCGGCACGTCGGGATCGAAGGCGGTCGATCGCGTCAAAGAACTGGAAAAGCCTTTAAAAATGGCAATTTCGTCCTCTTCCCCCGCAATTTCTGCCCTCACCAATAACACCTCTTGCGGTCGCGCGATCGTATATTGTTCGAGGCGTTTTCCTAAAGATTGAACCATATGAAAATTATTCCTTAACCTGAAAAGGCGATCGTACTATGAGAAAGGCAACCAATAATCCATTGTTTTTGGCTTCATTCACGGTTAAAACCTCATAACCTTGTTGTCGTAAAGCCTTTCCCAAGTCTCTATGCACGTCTTCATCTAAGTAAAGACGAATATACAAATTAGTATCGTTTATATTTAAGTAACATTTTAATACAACACGGGGGGTAACTCCGTCGGCGGCGGTGCATTGCGTTCGGGAGGAACCGGAGGCGACGCATCGGGAGGAGTCGGTAAAGGCGGTGCTTCTTCGACGGGGGGTGCGGTTGGGGCGGGGGGAGCATCGGAAGCAGGGGGAGCATCGGAAGCAGGGGGAGCATCGGAAGCAGGGGGAGCACCGGGGGCGGGGGGAGCACCGGCTTCTTCCCGGATAAAAGTATCGATCGCTACGGAACGCGTGACCGATTTGCCACTGCTATCTGTTGCCGTCAAAATTAGGGTCGTCGTTCCCGGTTCTTGGGCGAGCGGAAAAGCGATCGTTCCTTCGGGATCTACCGTACCCGGCGAAGGTTGCAATTCCACAGTCAATCCCTCTCCACCTTTAACTTTCCATGCTAAAGTGAGTAAAATCGGCTCGGCTTTCAGTTCTACCACGTATTTAGGCAGTGCCTCCGCCCCATTAATCGTAAATTCGAGAATCTCGATGGGAATGAGAACCGGTTCGACTTTAATGGGGTCGGTCTTGACGGGTTCTAAGGATTCGGCATTCTCGCTGCGAGGAATGGACGTTAATTCAAAAACATAAGTTCCGGTTTGAATCGCCCCAGTTGCAACATCGCGGCAGGATAATTCAAACTCTGCAATTTGACAAACTTCCTGCAATTCTTCTGGCAAGCCTTCACTAAAATCATAAATCTTCAACGGACTGTTAACAATTCCCTCTGGGTCTCGCGCCACTAATCTCAATTCTTGCAATTGTTGAACGTTCGTTACTTTCCAATTGAGGCGAATGCCTTGGGGTTGTCGGTCGCTCCCCTCTTGGTCTCCCCTCCTTGGAGGGGCTGGGGGTGGGTTGCCCGCACTGAGCCTTGTCGAAGTGTTGGGTGTTGATTCTGCGTTCCCGTCGGGAGGGGTGGGCAGGCTAAAATCAGTAACGGTTTTTGCCTCTTCATTGCTGTTGCTTGCTTCTGTTTCTGTCTGTGCCGCCTGTTGCTCGCCCTCTGTTGCTTCTGCCTTATCCCCTACAATATAAGTCGGCTGAGTGGAAGTAAATTCCACAACCCGCGGCTGGGGAATGGGAAACATGCGAATAATATTGGTATCTAGAGAAACCGGAGTCGTCCGAGTCCGAAAAATCCGACTTAAAATACGTCCGAAAAACCGCCGACGGCGTTGGGGAATCGGGGTTGCGGTCAGGGTAAAAATATAATCGCCCGGTTTGCGTCCGTCTGTAGGGACGTTAATGCAAATCAATAAATCTTCAACCGTACAAAAATCCTCTAAGGCTTCGGGCATGCCTTGAGTCATATCGTAGACAACCGCTTGGCTGAGAATATCCCCTTCCGGGGCCAGTCCTTCAACTTTCAGGTTTTGCAGGCGATTGGGGTTGGCAATTTGCCAATTGAGGCGGATGACATCGCCATTTTCCTCGCTATAAAAACTACTTTGGGGAGAAAAATCGGCAATTTCTGGAGGGGCGGGAGGGCGGGGAAAGAAGAGCCAAACGAGGAAAACGATCCCCCCCATGGTTAAGAGAACGAGTAAAAAAACGAGCACGAATTGCCACCAAGGACGACCCTCAATCAGTAAAATCCCTGGAAAGCGATCGCTAATCAGGGGCAGTCCTTCCAAATCTTCAACTTCTACGGCGAAATCTACAGTTTGGGGGTAAAACGATCGCTTCCACAGTTGCGTGACTTCCACTTCGATACTCGCTGCTGCCGATCCCGTGGGGAGGAGTTTGATTCGAGCCGGTTCGATCGTAAAAATATGGCGTTTGGGGTCTTCAATACCCGTGACTTTGACTTGTACTTTGCGATCGGTATTGCCGCTATTGTGGAGAAATAAGGTAAAGAGTGCGGGGTGTTTTTTGACTTTGCCGACGATGGTGGCCAGTTCGGCCGTCATAATATAGATCGGCAGAACTTGCAGGTAGATAACATCGAGAAGGATCAGGTCGGGATTGTTGGCAGACTTGAGAGAGATAGTGGGGGTATAGATGCCAGCCTTGGTATTGGCGGGGGGCGTAATCACCAAGCGAATTGAGCCGCGATCGCCGGGGTTGAGTTCCAAATGCTGTTCGGCCACCAGCAAGCCGCCGGTAGACAGGCGATCTTCGTAAATCACTTTGTACCATTCTTTCTCCATGTCCGGACAGAGCAGGCGAAAGCGATCGACGCGATCGGAGCGATTATCGACAGCAACGACAACTTCAAAAGATTGTTCCTGTTGCAGGGGAATGGGACTGTCGGAAGCTGTGGGGGGGGAGAGGAAAAAGGTGGGATCGCTGGCAATACGGGATTCCTGTACGTAAGGTAACACCTGCATGCGGCGATCGAGCAGAATGGGGGTATCCTCTGGATAATGTTGGGGGGCATCGATAACGAGAACGTATTCGTAATTCCCTGGAGGCGTTTCGATGGGAATGTCAAATTTAAAAAAGACTTCGCTACTCTGTCCCTGACCCAATGCCAAGCGCTGTTCTGGGAGGATGCACCATTCTCGGATGGGTCCTGAGGTTTCATCGATTAAAACATTAATTGCGGGACTTTTATCGGCATCATTGACAATCGTGACGCTGAGTTCGCAGGTGTCCCCTGCCGTGGCGGAGATATCTCCCAAGGGATTGAGAATAATTCCGAACGGCCCGCCAATGGCCTTCGAGCGTTTTTTTCGTTCTGCGGTTGCTTGGGGATCGACCATTTTGGTTATTGGTTGTTGATTTGAGAGGAACTGGAGGTGGGTTGTCGTTCGTTATTTTGTTGGGACTGAGGGATCCGATCGCAACTCAATTCGGGCAAGCGCTTGGCATAACTCACCCGCAGTTGGGTGTCGTCGCTACCGCTCGCGATATAAAGCCGTTCTTTTCGCTGGCGGACGTTAACGCTATTAATTTTGGGATAAGAGACTATTTTTTGGAAGAACCATCCTTCTTTGACGGGACGAGAACGGGCTAATTCGATGCCGTTGGGATACTGAACTCCCGCCCGAGAGCCATCGGGAGATAAGGGCCAGAGAACGACGCGACCATCATCGCCACCACTCACTAAATAACAGCCGTCCCGCGTCAGAGATACCGATCGTACGGGACGTTCCTCGTGACCGTCGGACCAGCGATCGACAATTTGACAGCTGCGGGGACTGTACAGGCAAGTGCTTAAATTCCAAATGGTAATTTCCCCTTGATTGTCGGCTGTGACCAGCAGCCCGGGGCGTAATTCAGCGGTAGCGAGACTGAAAATGTAATCGTCTTTGCCCCCTTCGGTATAGGGCAGGATACGGGTTTGATTCGTTCTCATATTCCACAGCACCAATTGATTGAAGCGTCCGGCAATGGCGAGAATATCGTCTTCTGGGTCTACCAATTCCAAGGCATAGGCGGCAAAGTCCATTTGCTGTTCCAGAAGGGGGCGCTTGGGGGGCAGATCGTCTTGTTGCAGTTCTTCGAGGGTATATTCGACATCCCATTTTAAAACTAAGCCGCTGCCGTGAGCGCTAAAGAGAGAGCGGGAGTCTCGAGTGAAGCTCAGATCCAAAACGCGATCGTCTTTGCGAAATACAAACGAATCGAGGAGGCGCATTCTCGAAAGGGAATCCCACAGTTGAATGTCGCCATTTTCCAAACCCGCCGCGATCGTGTTATTGTCTACGGGCTTGTAACGAACGACGCGCACGGCTTTATCGGTTTCTCCAACGATGCCGATTTCCGGGTTGATCAAGTTGCGCCCGAATCCAGTAATATCCCACATGCGAATGGTGCGATCGTTAGAGCCGCTAATGACCGAACTGCCTTCTCCATTAATCGCCACGGAGTTGACGGCAGCTTGATGCCCGAACCAAGGATTTTCTGGATTCAAATAGGACAATTGCCAAACCAAACGCAAGAAAATAGGAATCCCTAAGAGAATCAACCAGAGGGGAATAATGGGGGAAACGCGCACTTTTAAAAATTGTCGCCCCGGGGTTGTATTGCCCAAGCGCTTATCCGCCGGAATGGCTTGAAATGCGAGGGCGATCTGTCTGGCAAATCCCAAGAGGGGACGGCGCGATCGCGCCGTGACTTCCATGGATTTACTCTCTCCTGGAGAGAGCGCCAGCCGTTCCGGGTCCAGTTGGATGGAGGCATTGCGCGGCAGGCTCTCTTCGTCTTCTAGTTGCAGGGTAATGGTCTGTTCGAGGTTGGTACGATTGTCAAAATCTAGTTGAAATCGAACCGGAGGAGCTTGCCAGCCCGGCAACCAAGTCCATTTGATGGGAATACGCCTCAGTTTCTCGCTGCATTGAAAGGCCATCGATCCTTGAGGAGACACTTCTAAGGTAGCTTCGATAAACGTGGGCGGGGCTTTGCCGCGACTGGCTTGAATTTTAAAGGGATAGACCCGGGCGATAGTTTCCACGGTTTGGGGCAGCTGACAGGAAAAAAATGTTTCGGCTTCTTTCCCTGCCCCGACGTTTAAGGATTTGTCTGCGCTGCGTTCGAGCCATTTCGGGTTCAATCCTTGCAGGCGTAGGGTGGCTTTGGCGGGCAGTTGGCTGGGGTTGAAGATTTCCACCGGGATATCGAGTTGCTCCCCGGGTTTGGCAATAAATTCTTTGACGGGCATTTCCAACACGAGGGGAACTTCGCGATCGCTCTGTTCCACGTGCAGGCGCAAAATTTCCCGGTCTTCGTCGGGCAGATCCAAAGAAAAAATCCGCACTGTTAAGTTCATTAACCCCACAAAACCTGGAATGGGGGTATCGATGACCGTCACTTGAAATTTGGTCGAATCTCCAGGGGGTTTTTTCGTGCTGACTTCCGGACTGATGGCATACCAATTGCGACGCTCCCCAACATCGTCAACCCCGGCGGCACTCACTTCAATTTGAAATCCGGCAAAGCGATCGCTCTGGTTAATGGCCGTAATTTCAAAACTGGCCGGTCGATCTCCGGGTTTAAAGGTGAGTTCTTTGGGAAAAATATAAGTTTCTACACTTTTTTCTTTCATGTTCCATCCAGAAATTAGCGATTGGAAAAAACAGGCGAGACACCCCGTTTTAATTCAATTAAGAAGAAATAGGGGAATTAAAAAGTCGGTTGCGTATCCAGTTTAAGGGATTTTGGTTAAAACTTTCTTCATCCTCTAGAATTCCGGCGGCTTTGAGCAGTTCCTTGCGTTCTTCTAATTCTTCTTGATGCTCGCAAAGTTTTTTGGCAATATCCGAACCGAATTTGGGATAGTCTTTGAGAAAAGTTTGCAAGCCATTGCGATCGAGGACAAATAATGAGGTTTCTTCTAAGGCTTGCACGGTTGCAGTACGGGGAACGCCAAGGAGTAAGGAGAGTTCGCCAAAAAATTCTCCTGTCGATAGATTGGTGAGAAATCGATCGAGTTGTTCGACGTAAACTTTGACGGAACCTTGCAAAATTAAATAAAACGATTCTCCCGGTTCTTCTTCATGAAAAAGAACCCGATCCTTTTCTAGAACTTGTCGATTTCCCAAGGCAATCAATTGTTGTAATTTGTCATCGGAAAAACCCGCAAAGTATCGGACTTGTTTTAGCTGTTCGAGCAAGCGATTGCGACCGTTGTTGTTCGCCGCATCGGGGCGCTGGCGAAGGCGACGCGATCGCTCGAGCAGCGTGCGAATGCCGGCAGAGTCGTAGCGCCGAGTATCGCGATTCTGGCGTTTGGCCTGAGCGACTTGACTTTCCAATTTTGACATCTGTTGTTTGAGGCTGGCTTTGCTGGCACTAATCACGGTTCCCATGCCTTCAAAAACCCGCGCCAATTCTCCCACTTCATCTTGGCGTTGAGTGACTTGGGTCAGGGTTGCTGGCTCGAAGCGATCCTCTTCAATCGCTTTTGCCGCCCAGTTGAGGGATTGAATGGGGTTAATAATCCATTTGGCCGCCAATAACCCCATAACTGTCGCTAAGACAGAGATAATTCCTCCTACGAGCAGTGTCGAGCGCACGCTGGCTTGAATGACAGAGGCAAAATCCGTTTCGGGAATGGCTACGATAATGAGCCATTCAATGCCCCGTCCGTCCCGCACGGGCATTACACCGATATATTGACGGGTGTTATTGGCGACTGTGGAAAAATACTCATCTTTTTCGAGGGCAAGACTCCCATCCTCGATTTTGGCAAAGATCGATTGAGAGGTTTCCCGCATTAACGGATGGGGACTGTCGCGAACGTCCATTCGCTCTTGCTGACCGTCCACAACCAAAAATGGCGATTCTCCTAAAGAATTGCCCACAATTGCCCCATTCTGTTCGATGATAAAGGCTTCTCCTCGGGGGGAAATGTAGAGATTTTCTAAGAACTCGTTGACATCGCTGAGAATAACATCCGTGACGAAGACCCCTTGCATGATATTGTCGCTATCGAAAATCGGAGTCGCAGCGCTCATCCCTAGAACGCCGCTTCCCGCAAAGGCGTATACTTGACTCCAAATCGCTTTGCCAGCTTCTTTGGCGTTTTCATACCAAGGGCGAATCCGGGGATCGAAGGGGGTGGCTTTGGTAAAGCGATCGGGTTTCCCGGGTTGGATGTTATAGAAATGAACGTTAGGAACGGTCGAGTTATTCCGCAACCAGAGTGTTAAGTCTCGGTCGTTGGTTTCGTCCAAAGTAATTCCAATATAATCGCCTTGCTCGTTACCGTAGGAAAAGCCGCGAGCTTTTTGGGGAACGAGTTGATTAAAAATTTTTCTGAGGGTGTCAAAATCATTGATATCGATATCTGCACTTTTAATATAGGCTTCATTAAAAGTTAAGACGTTCTGAGGGGCGCTGAGAAATTCCTGTAAGTAAGCCTCGATCGCTCGCGTGGTTTGTAAATTGATTTTTTGCGCGAGGTCGTCTACGGCTTTGCGTCCGTTGTAATAGCCGAGATATCCCGTCACGGCAATCGAGGCAAGAATGGGACTGACAATGAGCAGGGGAATGGTTCGGTTAATGGATAAAAAAGTCATGATTAAACGGTCTCCCGCGCTAAGTTAAAAGAAAAGCTCTAAAGGAAAAGCTCGGACGATCGCAAATCTGGTGATTGGGGTTTGGGTTCGATTCTCTCGCCCGGATCGATGTTTCCTATTTTTATGCTTCATCTCGGTTTTTAATGAGTTTTTTTGGTGAGATCGAAAGGATGAGAGAAGGCTTTAGCGGCAACTTCCAAATTTTCTACTCCCGTTTCGGCAGCTAAGGGGGAGGTTTGCCATTGCATTAATTGTTTTCTGCGCCATGCAAAATAAAGAATGTTCAGACCCAGTTCTTGGGCCGAACGCAGGATCTCTCGAGATAAAACGAGGTTGACTGAGGGTTTCCATGCCGCAGAAAGATTGCCAAGGGAAAGAATGACTCCCCCTCCGACGGCTAAGTAAGTCAAGCGATTGTTGATAATTGGCAGGGCGGAGAAAGAAAAGGGTTGGGTTTGCAGGGGATGATTCAAACCGATCAACGATTCTAAGTGACCTTGAGAATATTTTGCCAGTAATTCTAAGGTAGGAAAAACTCGCGAAACCTTCATCGAGAGTTCTTGGTGCAGGGAATTGAGTTCGGCGATCAGATCCTCTCGGGAGGCTGCCAAGTCTAAATCTCGCTCGGTTTCCGCGATCGCGCCATACAGTTCTTGCTGAATTTTTAAGATTTCCATCAGATCCGTGGGTTTTCCCACGATATCGGCAAAAATCGTCCCCCCGGAGCGCAAGTAATCCCGCAAGGCGTATTCTTCAGCCTCGCTGAGGCTGGGGTCGCTTCGCAAAGGGAAATAAAGCAGGTGATACCGTTCCAAGTCCTGTCGGTTCTCTTCGGTTTCGACTTCTTTTGTTCCCCTCGCCTTAATAGGATTCACCCAAGTGAGAGAATTCGCACCGCAGATGAGGGGACCGAGGGCTTCGGCGGTTTCTACGAGAGCGTTCAATTGGGCGAGTTTTTCTTCCCCTTCCGGGGCGGTATTGGCATGTTCTATTCCGGCAATTTCAATGTGGGTTTGGGGACGAGAACGAGCGGTTTGGCGATATAAAAAATTGGGTTGGCTGTATTGGGGTTGAAAGACATCCGCCGCCCGGGTTAATTCTACGGGCAAAATGACCCCGTTCCCGCCGCTATTGCCGGGTAAAATCAAGCGACACAGTTCTACGTCTGCTTCGGCTGGCGGCTCGGTTTTCTCGTCAATGCGGAAGGTTTCTTCGACTAAGTCTCCCGATTGCTTGCGGTTGAGATTTTCCGGATCGACGTAACGAACGATCAAATAAACCGTTAGCGCTTTGGGAGAGCGATTTTCTGAGGCCAGGCGAAACTCGATGGGGTGGGGAACGATAATGGGATTGCCAAAAACGTCGATGGCAATCCCGGGTTGAATTTGCAACCAACGGCGATCGCGGTACTGCGCCCGCACGTCTTCGGGGGCTTCAATGGGGCTGACTCCCAAACCTTCGACAATTCCAGGTTGATTGAGGGATTGATAGTGTAAATTCTGACGCAAGCGGTGATATTGATGGGCCAAACGCCATCGCTTGGCATTCATTAACAAACCATCGGACACTTGCAACCGTTTTAACGGGTGGCAAGATGGAGGAGACCAATACTGTGTCATCGGTAATTCAAGTAAACGGTCGAGAGAATGTCAAACAATAAAGAACCAACAACGGAACTGAAGGACGTGGGAGCAAGAAAATCTTACCATTGAAATCATCGGGTAAGATGCCCTCCCGCACGTTTTCTTTATCTAAAATTGGGAGTCGCGCATGACCGAGAAAAATCAAGAATTTTTCTCTCCTCTCCTTCGGGAAAATTAAGTCGGACTTAACCCTTTCATTACGTTATCTTGGAGTCTAGTCCTCTTGAACTCATTCCCGAAGAGAATCGTCTATTTTTTTTGATTCTACCCTGTCTTTTCCGCGATCGCGATTCCATGAAGGGATGTAAAGATCGAGGCAATATTAACGCATTCTTTCGCAAGATTTTTATTCGTTGGAATTTATTTGTTCTTCTAAATATAATTCATAGGTACAAAACGCGGGTTTTTCTTGGTCGATTAGTTTGCGAATGATGGCTTCCTCAATGGGAAGTTCGCCTTGGTGACGCAGGCGAACGATGAAGTGAAAAGGTTGACCGCCTCCCATGATGGTATCTTGTCCCATTTCTGCTTCGCCAACGATAAAACCCCGCCCTCCCAATTCTTGAATGCTAATATGTTTTTCTTCTTCTGGAAGATGTTCGTCGAGGGGTAAATCGGTAAATAGGTGCAAATAAAAGCGCAATCCCCGTCGCGTTCCTCGCCACCGATAAATTTCAATGGCGTTAGCGATAATCGCGCGCTGTTTTTTTAAGCTCACAATGGGCGTTAATTCCCAGCCCACCCAATAAGAAATAAAGGGGAGCATGTCTTCGGAAGCCGTGCGGGGATTGAAGTAAGCCCAAAGGGTTGAAGCGATGTTAAAGTCAGGTTCAAAGGCTTCTTCAAAAATTTTCAGCAAGCGAGAGACTAGATCGATTTCCCGGTAAATAGAGGGCAAGAAATTCATGTAGAGGCTGCGAGGCCGGATAAAGAGTTGAAAAGACGCAAATTGTTGATAGCGTTTCCCCGCCCTCGAGCCGATATAGTAAGTCACTTGAATTTGACCGCGATAGTCTAAGGTTAGAGGTTTGCCTCGATTCCCGGGGGTAATATCTTCTAAAAAGTTTCCATCAATTTGGAAATAAAGAACGATTTCCATTTTGCCACCAACGGGCAAGTCGTTACCTTCTCCTCCCACGCGATACCAATTCCGAGGAAAATCTCCCTCGATCTCGAAATCCAAAACTAAAGGATAAGCCCCGAGATTTTCTAATTTCACCAGCAATTCGCAGGGTTCCCCGGGGTAAATGACCAACTCGCAAATGTCTTCTTTTTCGGCCCCCATTGCCGCCCCGAACAAGCCGACTTTCACCGAGTCAGTCCAATTCACATCGATGGGCTGAGCGGTGTTTTCGGGAATTTGCAAGGAATTGACTTGCAATCGCAGGGGTTGAATTTCGCTGGCTTGAGTCATTTCAATTATCAATTAGTTTTTCCCCTCTTGGGAGGGGTTGGGGGTGGGTTGTATCAATTATCAATTATCAATTATCAATTCTTATTGCATGAGGTTAATGACGTGGTTGGAGCGGAGTTGGGGGTCGTTCCAAGAACAGATCAAGCCAAAATCTCCTGGGGAGATGACCGGCTCTCGGGATAAATTTCGCTGCCAGCTTTGGTCTTGGTAGCGAAATTCAAAGAGTTGAATCGTGCCCAAATATCGTACCCCGCGAATGGATTGAAAGAGGGTGACGATATCGGAAGAATAAACCGGACGACCAAAAGGCCAGCCTTTGCCGTCGGGACCGCCGATGAAGGGGTTGAGAAAGCGATAGAGGGCAACTTGCAATTTGTGCAAAATATCTTGTTGGGCGACGGAACTCCCGTACTCGGGTTCGAGGGCAATTTCGGTTTGTACTGAAACCCCTACGTATTGCGGTTCGCGGCATTGAATTTCCACGCCTAACAGTCGCCGCTCGTTGAGATCGTCCATCACTTGCCTGACGAGAGGCTCGGGCACGGATAAATTAACGGGGGAAATCCCTTGTACCCGTTCGATCGCTTTATCGAGGGTTCGCGGATCGATTTGGGGAACGAGAAGCAATTCTATGGTGCCGGCAGATTCTTTTTCGGTACTGGGCAAACAGCGCGCCCGGGCGAGACTCCCTCGCCCGGCTTTAATGGCTAAGGTTTCAAAATCTTCTGCCGTGACGGCGCGATCTCGGGTTCGCAGCATTTTCGGCACCCGCATAACGGCGGATTCGAGGGACTCGGCATCGGCACCGTGCAGGGCGTGTTCGTAGTTGGTGACGCGGGCGATGTAGGGAACGGCAGATTTGAGGATGCGAATAGTACCGGTTTGGACGTTGCCCCGCAAGCCTCCGCCCGTGTGGTACGAGGCCATCATAATCGATGCCCCTCGGGGGGGGATTGCGCCGTACTGGGTTTCTTTAACTTCTTCGCCTTCGTCTTCCCCGTCTTCGCCTTGGGGACGACCGCGAGATTCCCGCCAAGATTCTGTCACGGCTTTGGTGCGACCGCGCAATTGGTTGGGTTCGCGAATGAGGGGGCCGAATTGAATTTCGCCGGTGAGGGAATCGAGGGTATAGTGCAAATCGGTGGCAATGGATTCGGAGAAGTCGGAGACTTCGCGCCACTGTTGCGGTACTCCATCAATGGGAGTCACGAAAAGGTATTCTCCGTCTTCCCGGGGGAGAATGGGGGTGCTTTGCAGTTGAAAGACCTGTCCTGGATTGCCGTTGCTTTCTCCGAGAATTTCGTTATTAATGCGGGTGGATTGGGTGACATCGACGGTGCCGCCAATGGAACGCACGCTCAATCCGACAATGCGGGGCGATCGCAAATAGTCCGGGCGATCGTCTTGGAATTCCGCGCAAACGCAGCGCAACCAGCGACCCCGATAGGTACTGAAGGTTTCCACGATCCATCGGGGGGGACAGTGGAGGATGACATCAGCTCCCCCCAAGGGATTGCCGCCATTGCGGGTCATTTCGCTAAAGCTAAATCCTTGGGTGCGATCGTCGCTTTCTTGTTGCAAAACGGATTCCCAAGTTTTGCCGTTCCAAGCCTCCCAACGGCGGGGCGGGCGTTCGGGATCGATCCCCGTGGAGGTTGCTCCTTCGCCTTTGAAGGTAATGGCGATGACATTGCCGGCAATGGGGGCATCGGAATCAAAGACGAGGTAAAAGCAATTCCCGGGTTGGGGGCGTTCGTCAAAGAAAGAAAGCTCTAAACCTTCCCATTCCCCATCGGGGCGCAGGGACCAAGTGCCGCTAAAGCGATCTCTGAGAATGCGGGGGCGATTTTCGATCGCTTGAGCACTGAGGAAGTGCCGAATACTGGGAATGCCAATGGTTAGGGGGCGATTGGTGCTAAAAACGACGGCTTCTTCTTCGTCGGTTCGTTCGGTGGCGACTTCTACTCCCGCAGCAATGGTGTAAGGTTCTGGCAAAGAGGCGCTGAGATACATGGTAACATCCACTTGAGCCGGTTTGGGGGGATTGAGGCGAACTCCCAATAGCTCGAGGAAGGTAATGTAATTGCGCCTCGGGACTTGATTGAACCGATAGAGCATTTGATCCGTCAGCCAAGCGAAGAGTTCCACGAGGGTCATGCCCGGGTCGCTGGGGTTAAAGTTCGTCCATTCGGGGCAGTAACGGGGAATTCTCAGCAAGCATTCTTGAATCAGGTCGTCATAGGTGCGATCGTCGAGGTTGGCTTTGGGGAGTTTTGGGAGGAAGTTTAAGTCCATTGTTTAAATCCATTTATTATTGCGCTTTGCCAAGGATTGACAAGTCATGGTTAAGAAGCTAATTTTTAACGAGTTGGCGATCGCCCGGATGTGCTGACATTTTTTTCTCTTCATTGTGTTTCTTTTATTCGCCCTAAGAGAAATAAGTTGCGTTTTTACCCGTTTTTGTCGCCTTGCAAATAAAACGGGTAAACCATACTGCCTTTGCTATAACCTTCTTTCGTGTGATAGTGAATGATAATATCAATACGACCGACAATCGGATCGGGTTCGGTATAAACATCGTCAACTTCAATGCGTGCCTCCCAAACGGTCAGAGCTTCTTCAACATAGATGCGAGTGCGGAGCAGGGTTTGGGTATTGAGCGGCTCAAAGACTAATTCTGACAGGCGAGAACCAAATGTCGGGCGATACAGGCGCTCTCCAAATTTGGTACCGAGGATAATACGGATGGATTCCTCGACATTGCGATCTCCGGCGCTGAGTTGCAAACCCCCTTGGATATTTCGCCGCAAGGGAAAAGAAAGACTCTTCCCGACATACTCGTTATGTTTTTCTTGCTCTGTTTTTGCCATTGTGCCAAGGTCTTTTTATTTTATCCGTCAGTTTAGCGAAGGTGTCCCCGAGATGACAATTCTACGAAAGTCGAGTTTTTTGGGGGTCTGGTAAGGTGCTAATTCTTCGGCAAGACTTCGGCGGACGAGCGCTCAGAGCATCGCTGGTGAGGGGATCGTTGATTTTCAGCCGAGCCATTGGAGTTCGGAAATGGAGTTACTGGCTAAGATGCGTCCGCGACTGATAATGCGGTGCACTGTGGCGCGACGGCGCAAGGTATCGTAGGGATCGATCGCATCTAAAACAATCAAATTAGCGGGCTTTCCTTCAATAATTCCGTATTCCGGTTCGATATTTAAAGTTTTGGCCCCATATTGAGTAATCATGTCATAACAAGCATCAATCTCTTTCCTGCCCATCATTTGACAGATGTGAATTGCCATGTAGGCAACATCGAGCATATTGCCGGTTCCCAAACCGTACCACAGATCGCAAACGCAATCATGGCCCAAACTCACATTGAATCCTTGTTGCCAAAGCTCTTTCACTCGCGTTACGCCCCGCCGTTTGGGATAGGTATCCGTTCTCCCCTGTAAGGTAATATTAATCAATGGATTGGCAATAAAATTAATTTGAGTGCGTTGCAGGAATCCCATCAGCTTATAGGCATAAGCATTATTATAAGAACCAAAGGCACTGGTATGACTGGCAGTCACTTTTTCTTTCATTCCCGTGCGAATGGCACAAGCAGCAATAACTTCTAAAAAACGTGCCTGTTCGTCGTCGATTTCGTCGCAATGAATGTCAATGAGGCGGGTGTATTTTTCTGCCAGTTCAAAGATGCGATGAACGGATTTTACTCCATCTTCGCGAGTCAATTCATAGTGGGGAATGCCGCCGATGACATCCGCTCCCAGTTTCAGGGCTTCTTCGATTAAACTGTCGTTGTCGGGATGGCTGTAAATCCCATCTTGAGGAAAAGCAACGACTTGCAAAGTTATCCAATCTTTCACCGCTTCTCGCACTTCTAGGAGTCCTTTGAGGGCGATTAAATTCTTTTCGCTGACATCGGCATGGGTTCTGACAAAGAGCGTGCCTTGAGAGGCTTGTAATTTTAGGGTTTTAATGGCCCTTTGCTTGATATCTTCTAAGGTTAAAGATTGTTTTCGCTCTCCCCAGATTTGAATGCCTTCAAATAAGGTACCGCTTTCATTCCAACGGGGTTCGCCAGCCGTTAAAGCCGAGTCGAGATGAATGTGAGATTCGACAAGAGGTGGCGAGACGAATTTTCCCTCGATATCGATTTCTTGTTTCCCCGATCGCTCTATTTCGGGTGCGATCGCGCGGATATATCCCTCGTCAATGCCGATATCGACTTCTTGCTCTAGATTTCCCAACACTCTCGCGCGACGCAAAACTAATTCGTATTCTGACATAATTAACTAACCGATGCGATCGGTTCAATGGCGTGGCGGTTATTATACCATTAAACGGGGGCGAGTTGGCGTGCTTCTTCTAAAAATTCAATGGTTTCTCGCATCGCTTTTGCTCCTCGCAAAATCTCGATATCTTCGTCTTTTAAGGCACTAACTATATCGTTTCTGTCTTTAAATCTTTTCTTTCTATCTTCGGATTTCGAGAATTGGTATTACTCTCAACTATACAAGAAAGACTATTGCAATGCACGGCACCATCAATTTGTTCGACATTTTCTTTAAAAAGCCGCACGCTATAAGGATATCTGACTATTGCTCCATCAAGCTGAAATGCCTGTAAAACCAGATATTCAAAGGCTTTATCCGACTCCCAGAAGGGATCGGTAGTACCGTCCTCGATATTTTGCCAAAGCGATCGCAACCCTTCCCATCCCAATCGTGCGATCGCTTCTTTGTCTTCTGTTGCTGTTGCCATGCAATTCTCAAACGCAGAAACACTATTGTACCCACCCCATAACAATATCTAGAGACCGAGCAAACCGCTAGAGTCTGCGTAAACATCTTTCCATGTTGGGGTTCTATAGGAGTCATTGAGAGCGCGATCGACGTATTTCACAACGGGGGGTAAGTCTCCTTTGGGGAGTTCTCCTTTGAGGAAGGCTCTTAATTTAGATTCCCAATCTGGGGGATAATCTCTGATAATCGGATGTTTGATGGCGATCGCCTGAAATTCTTCTTTATCGGGATCGACGATCGCGTCTAAGCTGAGAATGGCGAGATCTCGCACAAAAACCCCGGTTGCGGCGATTTTAAAGTCTTCATCGACACCGCTTTGCTTGAGGACAATAACAAAATGTCCCCCCGGAAAAATATCATAAACCAGTTTACTTCGATCTTTAACGGGTTCGACTTCAATGTTATACCCTCTGGTGAGTCCTTCTGCTAAGGTCATCTCTTCATAAGTTTGGTCGGGATGAGGCAGAAAAATTGTAAATTGGTGAATATCGTGCCAAGGATTGAGAGATGTTTCGTCTGTAAGCTGTTTCCAAGCATTATATTGTCGGCGCATTTCTTGACCAACATGGCTCTCGCTATCGCAGATGTTAATGAGAGCCATGTTGAGAACGGACTGATGGAATTTACTCAGGATTCCGACAATTTGCGTGGTTCTTTCCATAATTTGGGCATTATTCGTTAATCTTTCCAACTTAGCCCGGACGTTCGAGTCATTCTGTTGCAAGCAATACCTAGAGGAAGCGATCGCATTTCTTTCCATTTTAACGCGATCGCTTATATCCTGATGTCCTTTAAATAAAGGAAATATTGGCAAGCAAGAAAACCATTATACAACTCAGAACCATAATGTTATTAGCTAAACTAACAGCGTCAAGCCAAAACTTTGCAGATGAGCAATCGCGATCGATATGTATGTGCGGTGGTTCGTTTGGTTCATGGCTATAAAAGTAGAAGCGATAAGAACCAACCCCGAGCACAGTTGGGTATAAATTGAGTTTACCTCAAAATTCTATCTTAATTCTACATTTTACATTCTCGCGATCGCCTAAGCAGAATGCTGTTGCAAAACCTGTTTTAAATAGATTCCCGTATAAGAACTTTCACATTCCGCAACAGTTTCCGGTGTTCCTTCAGCAATGATTTTACCCCCTTTATCTCCGCCTTCGGGTCCCAAATCGATAATCCAATCGGCACAGCGCAGAACATCTAAATTATGTTCGATGACTAAAATTGAATTGCCTTTATCCACCAAACGTTGCAAAACATTGAGCAAATGATGGACATCATAAAAAGATAAACCCGTCGTCGGTTCGTCGATTAAATATAAAGTTTTTCCTGTTGCGCGGCGAGATAATTCTGAAGCTAATTTAACCCGTTGTGCTTCTCCTCCTGATAAAGTAGGGGCAGATTGACCTAATTTTACATAACCCAAACCGACATCGACTAAAGTTTGTAAGCGATTCGCCGCCCGAGGGATATTTTGAAAGACTTCTAAGGCTTTTTCAACGCTCATATTTAAAACATCAGCGATGGAATAACCTTTATATTTCACTTGTAATGTTTCCCGATTGTAGCGTTCTCCTTTACAAACATCGCACTGGACGTAGACATCGGGAAGAAAGTTCATTTCGATGGTATTTACCCCTTGTCCGCCACAGGCTTCGCAGCGTCCTCCTTTCACATTAAAAGAAAATCTTCCTTGTTTGTAACCTCGTGCTTTGGCTTCTACTGTTTCTGCAAAAATGGCGCGAATGCTGTCAAAAATTCCGGTATAAGTTGCCGGATTCGATCGCGGGGTTCGACCGATGGGAGATTGATCGATTACAATAACTTTGTCAATAGCATTCATGCCTTTTAATGCGCCTAAATTGTTGGGAAAAGGAACTTTTTTACTGAGGTTGTGTTTGAGGGCGGGATAAAGGAGTTCGTTGAGTAAAGTTGATTTTCCCGATCCCGAAACTCCGGTGATACAAACTAATTTACCGAGAGGAATTTTAACATCGATATTTTTCAGGTTATTGTGATGGCAATCTTTTAAAATTAAAGAGCGTCCGTTGCCTTTTCTGCGCTCTTCTGGGGTAGCGATCGCTTTTCGTCCCGATAAATAATCTCCTGTCAACGATCGCTCGTTTTTCAATAGGGTTTCTAAGTCTCCCTGACAGACAATTTCTCCCCCATGTAGTCCCGCTTTCGGTCCGATATCGACCAAATAATCGGCGCTGCGAATGGTATCCTCGTCATGTTCGACTACGATTAAAGTATTACCTAAATCCCGCAATTTTTTCAAGGTTTTTAAAAGGCGATCGTTATCCCGTTGATGCAAGCCGATACTGGGTTCGTCTAAAACATATAATACTCCTGTTAATCCCGCCCCAATTTGGGTAGCGAGGCGAATGCGTTGGGCTTCTCCTCCCGATAGGGTCATAGCGGCGCGATCGAGGGTTAAATAATCTAAACCGACATCGAGGAGAAATTGCAAGCGTTCTTTGATTTCTTTGAGGGCTAATTCGCCAATTATGGCTTGACGTTTGCTTAAATTTAAACGATTAATTCGATTTAAAGATTCGCGAATGGGAACGCTGGTTAAATCGTCAATATTATATTGTCCCAAACGCACGGAAAGGGCTTCGGGTTTAAGGCGTTTTCCGTGACAAGTTTCGCAGGTTTTAAAAATAATATATTGTTCGAGTTTTTGCTTGACGGCTTCCGAGTTCGTATCTTTATAATTGCGTTCTAAGTTACTAATAATACCAGAAAATTTGCGATGGTAGCCTTTTTCGCGATCGCCTTCCGCTTCGATAAAAATGGGTTCTTCGCAACCGTGGAGAAGAATGTTTTGCTGTTCTTGGGTGAGTTGATTCCAAGGGGTTTGCAGTTCAAAACCGTATGTTTGTCCGATCGCGTATAACAGGGAAATATAGTAGGAATTCTCTTTATCCGACCAAGGAGAGATCGCACTGTAAAGAGGTTGGGAGGGATCGGGAACGATGGATTCGGGGGAAAATGTTCTCATACTGCCGATGCCGTGACAGTGAGGACAAGCACCGTAAGGAGAGTTAAAGGAGAACAAGCGGGGCGAAAGTTCATCCATCACCGCGCCGTGTTCGGGACAGGCAAAGTTTTCGGAAAAGATGATTTCTCGCGGCTCTTCCTCGTCATTTTGAGGCTGTAGGGCAACGATCGCAGTGCCTTCGGAACGCTTGAGACAGGTAGAGAGGGAGTCGGCAAGGCGTTCTCGAACATCGGGCTTTTTTATCAAGCGATCGATAACGATTTCGATATTGTGAGTTTGATTTTTCTTGAGTTCGATCGCGTCAGTGAGTTCTCGAATTTCGCTGTTAATTCTCACTCGAACAAATCCTTCGGAGGCGAGTCCGGAGATAAGTTTTTTATGCGTTCCTTTTTTGCCGCGCACCACAGGGGCGAGAATTTGGAAGCGAGTGCGATCGGGAAGTTCCATGACGCGATCGCACATTTCATCGATGGTTTGGGGGGCGATGTTGCGATCGCAGATGGGACAGTGAGGTTCTCCCGCACGTCCGAATAAAAGGCGCAAATAGTCGTAAATTTCGGTAACGGTGCCGACGGTGGAACGGGGGTTGTGAGAGGTGGATTTTTGGTCGATGGAAATAGCCGGACTTAATCCCTCGATCGCGTCTACGTCGGGTTTGTCCAATTGTCCCAAAAATTGCCGCGCATAGGCACTGAGAGACTCCACATAGCGTCGCTGTCCCTCGGCGAAAATGGTGTCGAAAGCGAGGGAGGATTTCCCGGATCCCGAGACTCCCGTGAAGACGATCAGGCGATCGCGAGGCAGATCCAAATCGATATCTTTCAGGTTATGCTGTCTTGCCCCCCGAATGCGAATGGTATTGCGAGAGTTGGGTTCGTTTTCGAGGGTTGACAGGCGATCGGACATATCGAGGGATTGGGACATGAGAAGGGTGCGGAACAGACCTTAACAATTTTAGCGCTGTTCAAGTCCATTTGTTCCCTTTTTTGGGTCTGGTCATTCTAGAGTTTGGGTCTGATTCAAGAAGAGAGTATAAAATTAAGAGAGAAATAGCGATAAAATATCATCATTTCAATGTCAAATCTAGAAATCGCCTACACTGATGCTAAAGATAATCTTGCCAGCATTCTCGATCGCGTCTGCGAAGATCGCGAGATTGCGATCGTTAAGCAAGCTAATGGGAATAATGTTGCTTTAATTCCTGAAGATGAACTCACCAGTCTTTTAGAAAGTATTTATTTATTGCGATCGCCGGAAAATGCCCAGCGTTTATTTCGAGCTTTAAAATGGGCAGAATCAGAAGTCGGAAAGCCACAAACGATAGAAGAGTTAAAAGAGGAATTAGGCATTGAGTTCTAAAAAAAAGAAGCAGCGAGAAAATGAAAAAGAGGCAAAGTCTTCTGAAAATGTACCAGTTGTCCAAGGTTATGCTCCTATTTTCAGTCCCGATTTTAAAGCTGATTTACAATGGTGGTATCGTCACGATGCTAAAAAAGCGAATAAAATTCTCGATTTAGTTGCAGATATATTAGATGGAAAACCTTTTACCGGACTGGGTAAACCCGAACAGTTGAAATATATTGCCTCGAATACTTGGTCGCGGCGAATCGATTTAGAACATCGTCTTGTTTATCAAGTTAGCGATCGCTTTGTCGTTTTTCTACAGGAAAGATATCACTATGAAACTGATTAGTGAAATGACACTAATTCAAAAATAAATGAGGGGTTAACAACCAATTTTTAACGAGATAAGTGCGATCGCAGATATTTTACAATCATCCAAGTCAAACATCCTAAAAGACCGCCAAAGAGCAAACTTCCGATTAAAATAACGGCTAAACTAAAGGTAGGTTGCAAATTGGGTTGGATATCTTTGATGAGTCCGGAAGAAGCTGAAGCTGCCGCAGAAGATGCACCGATTCCGACTCCCGCAGCACCGATTAAGGCTTCAATATTGCGATCGCTTTTTGCTCGTTGAATTTCTACCATTCCTCGCAGGGTTTCCAGCCATGTTTGTTGCAGTCTCAAACCGGGGCTTAAGGTGTCGATATCTCGTTCGATTTGCTCGAGATAATGTTGGTTTACAAGTTGGCTGAATTCATCGCTAGGATTGAATGTTTGCAGTTTTTCGCAATAGTTATTGAGGTTGGTTTGAATGGCAGCTTTTCGCGTTTCTAAGCGACTAATTCCTTCAATATATCGGGCTGAAAGCGGTTCGCTATCCGAGATGGCTTTTTCGAGTTGATTGAGGCGGTAATCGATGAGTGCGTTGGGATAATCCGGGCGATCGCGAAACCAACCAGCGAGGGAATAATAAGATTGAATATCGGCTTTGATTTGTCGGGTATCGCGATACCCAGAGACGATATGATGGCGGTAGCAATATAACTCTAACCAGTCTTCGTAATAGTTGGCGATCGCAGCAGAAAAAGTGGGGCGATCGCGATAGGTAAAAATCAAGATATGTTCTATTTTTTCCCTCGTTTCGCGAGCAAATTTGCTGGGGGTTTCGCCGAGAGAAAATACTTTTGCGTCAAATTGTTCGGTAATGGGGGGAGAATACCAAGTTGGTGCTTTGATATTGCCTAAATTCTCGTATGCAGATTGAGCCAGTTTTTGGCAGTTTTCTTCATTAAATGTTATAAATGAAGGTAAGTATCCGCTTAAAATTAGGGTCGTACCCAAGCGATCGCTGATGATTTCGCCCGTTTTATCTCGCGATCGCTCTTCGATTTCGCGGATGTTGAGGAGTTGTTTGGTTAATGCACCAAAATAGTTGTATCGTGGTGGCTTTTCTTCTTCTTCGAGGGAGCAGGTGAGGAGTAAACTATTGGTATTTTGCAAGCATTGTTTGATTTTATAGCCTTTGACGTCGTATTTGTCAAGGGAAATTAAGGATTCTTTTAAGGACTCTGGTTTCGGGTTTTGGGGATAGGGGCGATCGCTTTTCGCGTAGTAACTTAAGAGAAAAACATGGGGATAAATTAGATCGTTCATCAATCAATTCAAAATTCACAATTATCAATTCAAAAAAATGCGATCGCTTGCTCGAGTCAGAGGTTTGAAATCAGGAAACTATTGAGGATTGTTCGGGCGATTTAGTTCTTTTTGACTCTCGGCGATGGGATGAGAAGCGTTAAAAATATTTTTGATTCGGGTTAAAAAAGTGGGTTTTTCTAGTTCGTCTTGGATGTAGAAAACTTGTTTGGTTTTTTCCCAACTATCGGGACTTAAATCGAAGTTTTCTAAGGGTGAGTGTGTTTCATTTTGCGGGATGTTTTCCGGGATGGGTTCAATCTCGTCCAAAATGTGGCTTTTTTGGGGATTGGCTTGATAGAGAGCGTGGAGGGCATTGTAATAAGATTCATAGGCATTATAGAGGAATTTTGTGTCATTTGCGTGCAAGAGCGTGAGGAGTTTTTCGGTGGCTTGACTGGGATTTTCGGGGAGGAGAGGAGCGATCGCTTTGAGTGGGGGAGAGAGTTGGGTTTCGCGATCGCGATCGCATTCCGAGAGGGCGAGAAGAAAGGCGCTAAAAATTAAGCGATCGGTTTGCTGCATGGTTTTAGAAGATTGGTTGGTAAATCAATTTTTGGTTTCAATTATAGCAGAGAAATCCGGATCCTCCCCCCTTACAAAGGCTTGCCCTGAGCTTGTCGAAGGGGGGGCTGGGGGGGGATTCAAACCTACGGCAATCCCGTCAATACAAAACCCGCCCAAAAATACGGATTCTCATAAGGACAAAAATCAGGATTTGTTTTCGCTTTGGCTTGATAATTCGAGCGACTGCTTTTAAAATTTTGATATTGTTTGGGATTAGATTGCTCGATTTCCTCAGCGCGATCGCGATACCATTGTTCTAGATCGGAATGGGTGGCGGTTTGCAACCAGTTTTGAGCGTATTTTAAGGATTGAGAGGGCGATTTTTCGTCTTTTAAGGCGCGGAAAAATTCAATCATAAAAATTCCTGTCGAATCTTCGGAAACGATCCATAAAGTTGATAAAATATAGGCAGTATTGCGAGAGAGGAAACCACTGGGAAAGCCAACGCATTCATCGATAAAATTGCTTGTGCCTGTCATACCCGTTTCGCAGGCGGCGAGGCAGACTAAAAAGTAAGAGGGGAGGGCAATATTTGGGCTTGTGACAAACAATTCTTGCCATGTCAGAGGCTCGTCTCCAGCACAATATAAGGCGGATTTGAGAGGGCGATCGGGGTTATAGTTGCCGTGACCGATGAAGATTAAACTATTGGCAGAGCGGGAGAGTTGTTGGCGGATATTTTTTTTCGTGGCGTTGTTGTGGGTGAGGCGAAAATCGGCGGGAATGTCGTACAAATGGGCGATAAATGCCGATGCCATTTCTGCAAAAAGGAGGGGGGTTTCCGATTCGGGATGTTCGATGGAGAGGGGGGAAATTTGGTGGGGTTGTTTTATTTTTCTCTCGATTAAGTCTCGGGCAATTTGCAGGCTGGGGAGATAGACGCAGGTGAAGGGGGATTCGGGGATATTGGCGAAAAAGAAGTGCAGGGGTAATAAATGCAGGTCGCGATGGGGGATTAAGATGAGATTTTCGATGGGGTGGGTGTTGTCTTGGAGGTAGGGGAGGATTTTCGCGATTTGCAGGTGTTGGCGGAGGGTTTGCAGGCGAGGGAGGAGTTCGTTGTCCCATTTGGAATCTCCCTCGGAAATCCCCCTCCCGTCCCCCTTTGTAAGAGGGAGGCTAGAAGGTTTGCGACTCTTATCATAGGCTGTTTTCCAGTCCTTAAGCCACTCGCTAAAGTTCTCTGCGGAGGCGGTTTTGCCTAGAGGATCGATCGCATGGGTGAAGATGACGGGATCGGGGCGATGGGGGAGGAGGAGAAAGAGGGTGAGGGTGCAAGGGCTGAGATGCCAATATAAAAGGGCGGTTGCGTCGTTGGGGAAGGGGAGAGAAGGGCGATTATCGGGCGTTTTCGGGGGGTCGATCCAGCCCTCTCGCAGCCACTGCAAACTTAGATTTTTCCATTTTTCGGCTTCTGCTAGGGCTAACCCATGGTCTGCGGGGTTGTCGGATAGGGCGAGCCTGTCGCATTTTAACTGATAGAAGCTGTTAAATTTGCTGGCGAGGAGGAGTTTTTTGGCGGGGGATGGGGTTTCTTTGAGGAGGCGATCGAGTTGGGCGATCGCTTTGAGTTCCCATTTTTCGGCGTTTTCTGGCTCTCTCAGGGCGCGGTAAGTTAGGATGAGGTCTTGGATGATTGCGAGGGTTGTTTCGAGGAATTTGAGGTCATTTGGGAGGAGATTGAGGGCGATATGATAGCTGGTGACGGCTTGACGGAAGAAGGGAGAGGAAATAGATTGCAGTTTGCCGTGTTGGTAATGGGCTTGGCCTTTAAATTGGTGTACAGTGGCACAACCGAGGATTTCTTTCTCTGGATCGAGATGACTTAACCCCTCATCCCAACTAATAATCGCTGCTTCATAGCGACGAGTGTTAAAGATTGCCCAGCCTCGATTAGCGTATGGCATCCAAAAGTCAATTTTAAGGGCAATGGCTCTGTTGTAGTCGGCGATCGCTTCTTCGTACCTTCCCATGTTTTTTAGGGCAATCCCGCGACTATTGTAGGCGATGTGGTAGTTGGGTTGGATTTCTAGGGCTCTGTTGTAGTCGGCGATCGCTTCTTCGTACCTTCCCATGTCATATAGGGTAGTCCCGCGACCATAGTAGGCGATGTGGTAGTTGGGTTGGATTTCTAGGGCTCTGTTGTAGTCGGCGATCGCTTCTTCGTACCTTCCCATGTCATATAGGGTAGTCCCGCGACCATGGTAGGCGAGGTGGAAGTTGGGTTGGATTTCTAGGGCTCTGTTGTAGTCGGCGATCGCTTCTTCGTACCTTCCCATGTCTGATAGGGCATTGCCGCGACCATGGTAGGCGATGTGGAAGTTGGGTTGGATTTCTAGGGCTCTGTTGTAGTCGGCGATCGCTTCTTCGTACCTTCCCATGTCTGATAGGGCAATCCCGCGACCATGGTAGGCGATGTGGAAGTTGGGTTGGATTTCTAGGGCTCTGTTGTAGTCGGCGATCGCTTCTTCGTACCTTCCCATGTTTCTTAGGGCATTGCCGCGACCATGGTAGGCGAGGTGGAAGTTGGGTTGGATTTCTAGGGCTCTGTTGTAGTCGGCGATCGCTTCTTCGTACCTTCCCATGTCTGATAGGGCATTACCGCGACCATTGTAGGGGAGGTGGTCGTTGGGTTGGATTTCTAGGGCTCTGTTGTAGTCGGCGATCGCTTCTTCGTACCTTCCCATGTTTCTTAGGGCATTACCGCGACCATTGTAGGGGAGGTGGTCGTTGGGTTGGATTTCTAGGGCTCTGTTGTAGTCGGCGATCGCTTCTTCGTACCTTCCCATGTTATATAGGGTAGCCCCGCGACCATTGTAGGCGATGTGGTAGTTGGGTTGGATTTCTATTGCTCGTTCAAAACAAGACCATGCTCCCCGAATATCCCCCGCATAATATAAATCTACACCTTGATTAAACAGAGCTTCCGCATCGGGATGGATATCTTGAGGTGCTTCTACTGTGGGTGATGTTTGCGACTCATCCGGGCGATCTGCGACTGTTACCGAGGGAGTTTGCGGACTTTTTGGGACGAGAGGTGCGGGTTTGTATTTCTCCTCCCACTCTCGTATTATCCCCAATGCCTCGCGACTCACTGCCCCAATATCCAACTGTCCCAAAAGCCGCAACCCTTCCACCAACTCCGACGAGATCCCCGCTTCCGTCAACCCTCCCGCATACTGTCGCAACCATATCGTTAACTCCCCATCGGATACCCCCGACATCGTTATCGATCCTTTTACCCACCCGCGAGTGTTGCCCGCTTTCACCTCTGCTAACAACCCCCAAAACACCGCCTCGATATCCTTTGGCGGAGGTGAGGGGGCAATCTCCCGTTTTTGAGGGGTCTCGCCGCCAAACCACCGAGACCACCATCGTTTTAGCCACTGCCACAGTTTTGTCAGCATGAGAAAATTTCCGAGTCTCGAATCTCTATTGTGTATTTTAAAGGAAATTTTTGGGTCATAAGATTGTTTTTTCAATCGTCGATCCGCCTTGGATTCAAATCCAAGGCTCATAGCAAAAGCCAGCTAAAGCAGGCTAAGAGCAATAAACTATTCTCTTTATTTTGAATTGATTTAAGATCCAACCCGTTTTAACGGGTTTTGGCTATGAGACGGGGATTTTAATCCTCGGCGGATCGGCGATCGCTTTTATCAATTCAAAATTCAAAATTATTCATTCAAAAAATTTCAAGGCGAGGGAGGAGATAGCGAGAACAATCTCATTACTCATTTACCCCCTCATTCGGAATCCGCCGGGGAATCAAATTCCCCGTCTCATACGAAAAGTCCTCTTCAGAGGACTCACTCATTTACAACTCAATACGATCGATTCTCACACTTTTTGATTTGAAGGAAGATTGCGCGATCGCGGATCGTATTCATATCTCATTCCTCCCAAATTACAGATAAATCCAAAATAAACCCCGAAAGTATATCCTCTCCCGCCAAGCGATCGCAATTTTCTAACACTTCCTTTTCGCGATTCTCTCGATAGATTTCAACTTGTCGATTTCGAGGGTCGATTAACCATCCCAAACGCAATCCATTCTCAATATATTCTTCCATTTTTCGCTGCACTGGCGCTAAAGAATCGCTCTCCGAACGCAATTCAATGAGAAAATCGGGACAAAGCGGAACGAATTTCTGGCGCTGTTCTCGTGTTAAGTATTCCCATCTTTCTAGCACCACCCAAGCAACATCGGGAGAACGAGTTGCGCCATTAGGAAGAATAAAACCCGTCGAAGAACTAAAAACTCGGCCGAGACGCGATCGCATATTCCATATCCCCAACAAAGTAATCAGATCGGCCTCTCGCTTGCCGCTTTCTCCGCCTAAAAGTGGCATAATAATTAATTCTCCTCGTGCAGTCCGTTCAAATCGCAAATCTCGATGATTTTGACACAGTTCGTAAAACTGGTCGTGACTAAACTCAAAAAAAGGTTTGAGATTGAGAACAATTCCGGTCATGGCAACAATCGATCGAATTTTTCTTAATTATACCGAGTACAACAAGGAAAACACCTCACAATTTTTCGTAACAACATGATTTGAGAGAAGATATTTGGTTAATTTTAGCAAAGATTTTTGTTGGCTTCTTGTTTTTGCGATCGCTTCGTGATATATTTATTTCATAATGGGTAATAGTAGCAACTATAGATAAGTCAAAATATTCCCATTATGATACAATTAAAAATAACAGAAAAAAATGTAAAAAGCAAGAACTTTCCCCAAAAAATTGTTAAAAAATATGACTAAAATCCATGAACGATTATCGATATCAGGTTGGCGGCAGTTTAACCAATGATGCCCCGAGTTATGTAGAGAGAAAAGCAGATGCAGAACTCTATGAAGCGCTGAAAATCGGCGAATTTTGCTACATTCTCAACTCGAGACAAATGGGAAAATCCTCCCTTCTCGTCCGTACCAAATACCGACTGGAAGCCGAAGGATTTCGCTGTACGGCATTGGATGTCACGGGAATTGGCAGCGAAAATATTACCCCGGAACAATGGTATAAAGGGGTCGTTTCTCAACTCTGGCTGGGGTTCGATTTGCTGGGGAAAGTCAACCTCAAAACATGGTGGAAAGAACAAAGCGATCTTGCACCTTTGCAACGGTTGAGTCGGTTTGTCTCTAATATTATCTTACCGAACTTTGAGAGCGATCGCATCGTCATTTTCATCGATGAAATTGATAGCATTCTCAGCTTGCCCTTTCCCATCGACGATTTTTTTGCCCTGCTGCGTTTCTTTTACAATCAGCGAGCGATCGCCTCAGAATATCAACGCATTACATTTGCAATTTTTGGCGTAGCCACTCCATCGGATTTAATCCGCGACAAAAAAAGAACGCCCTTTAATATCGGTCAAGCTATCCCGCTATCGGGTTTTACACTTGTAGAAGCACAGCCTTTACTTAAAGGTTTGAGTCATGAGGAAAAGGAAGCGAGAGAGAAGCTGACAGAGATTCTTAAATGGACGGGAGGACAACCTTTTTTAACCCAAAAACTCTGTAAATTAGTCAAGGAACAGTCACCCGTAGGGACGTTGCATGCAACGTCCCTACATCAGTCACCAGTTTCTCAAATTGTCAGTAAATGTATCATTGAAAAATGGGAATCTCAGGACGATCCGGAACATTTGCGGACAGTACGCTATCGGATTCTCAGTAATGACTATATGGCGGGTCGCTTGTTGGGAATTTATCAGCAAATTTTGAAGGGAGAAGAAGTTAGAAATGATGATAGTCGCGAACAAATCGAACTGCTTCTCTCTGGATTGGTGGAAAGCGATCGCGGTAAACTGAAAATCAAAAATCCCATTTATCAAGCCGTTTTTAATAAAGAATGGGTTGCCAAACAACTCGAAAATTTGCGCCCTTATTCGACTCAATTTAATGCTTGGATCGCTTCCAAACAGCAAGATGAAAGCAAACTTTTACAAGATTGGGAATTACAAGAAGCCCTTGCTTGGTCGCGAAGCAAACAACTCGGTGATTTAGACTATCGATACCTTGGAGCCAGTCAAGAACTCGCCAAACGTACCGCAGAAAGTAACTTAGCCGTTGCTGAAGAAGAACGAGAAAAAGCTGAATTTGCCTTGCATGCTGCCACCGAAGCAAATCAACTTTTAGCCAAAGCGAGAAAAACCGTAAAAATCGAATCTAAAAAACTGCGATCGCACCCAATATGGATTCCCTCTCTTGCAACGGTGATAACGGGAGGAATATTATTATTCCGCGGGTTCAGTTTCTTGCAAGGATTAGAATGGACGGTATTAGATTGGTTGTTTCGATCGCGTCCTGCATCGGGAATCGATCCGAGAATTACAATCGTTACCATTGACGAACCCGACTTGCAAGAAATCGGTCAATATCCTATTCCCGATGGGATTTTAGCTCGCGCGATCGCCAATTTAAAAAAGCATAACTCAAGAGCGATCGGCTTGGATTTATATCGCGATTTACCCGTAGAACCCGGCAATCGAGAATTTATCGAACTGTTAGAAAATACTCCCAGTTTAATCGCGATAGAAAAACTCATTGGCAGGCGCATTTCTCCTCCACCTATCTTAGCAGAAAGCGATCGCGTCGGTTTGGCCGATCAAATCATAGATAAAGATGGGACAGTGCGCCGCGCTTTACTATCAGAGCGATCGCCAGAAGGACGAGTCCGTTATAATCTCGGCTTAGCACTAGCATTGCGTTATTTAAAACCAGAAGGAATCGAACCCGATCCGTTACCCGATCGCAGCATTCAACTGGGAAAAACACGCCTGATTCCCTTTCAATCTGATGATGGTAGTTATATCCGTGCAGAACAAGGCGGCTATCAAATTTTATTAAATTATTGGGGAAAAAAAGAACAATTTACAACCTTTTCTCTGACAGATTTGTTAAACGATCGCATTCCCTCTGAATTAATAAGCGATCGCATCGTTCTCATGGGTGCAACGGCAGATAGCGTTAACGACCTTTTCCAAACCCCCTATCGAGGATTTATGGCCGGTGTAACCATTCATGCTAATATCGCCAGCCAGCTTTTAAATGGTGCTCTAGAAGGGCGATCGATGCTGCGAGGATGGCGCGAACCTGTAGAATGGATTTGGATGTTTTTTTGGGGTGCGATCGGGGCAATTTTGGCATGGTATTTCAAAGAACTGACCCCCGTTGCGATCGCGACTTCTATTGCTTGTTTGGGTTTAGTGGGAATGAGCTATAGTGCCTTTTTAAGCGGTTGGTGGATTCCTCTCATTCCTGCTTTATTGAGTTTAATCATCTGTGCCATCGCCTTTCCCCTAGCAACAGCCAGACAATTAGAAAAACAACAACGCGATCGCATTGTTGAATTATTACTAGAAACTCGCAAAAAAGATCCCGCCGCCGGACAAATTGCCCTAGAATATCTCAAACAGTCAGAAAGTCCAGAAGATCGCAAAGGAATCGAAAGAATGATTGACCAATTTGAAGAAAACTAAGGAGAAACAAAGGGCGAAAATACGGTTAAACCCTTGGGAATGCAGGAAAATTCAACGGGATTGACTTCTATAATTTCACCATCGACGACTAATTTTTGCGGGGGATCGGTTTGAATTTTAATGCGCTCGACACGCAAACAAATGAGATTTTCCCGCTCAATTTGACTTTTAACCAAGGCAGAGGTAAATAAGGACATCAGAGTATCGATTCCTTCCAAACGCGTTTTGCTGGTGCTAATCGTAACTTCTAATAAGCCATCATCGGGAATCACTTGACCGAATCCTTGAGCTAAGACGGAGGTTGCGGGAGCCGTATTGGCGATCGTAATGGCAGGGGTTTCAAACTCACTTAATTTTCCTTCGATTTCGATCGTGGCTTTAAAAGTTTCCTGTGCGGCGATTTGTTGGACTCCGGCCAATACATAGGCTAAAGTTCCCAACTGATTTTTCAGATCTCGGCTGGTTTTATCCACCATTCCCGCCTCAAATCCCAAACCTGCCAGTAAGATCATCGGGATATCATTGCATTTTGCTGCATCGATGATGCGGGTATTCCCGCGTACAATAGTTTCGCAAGCTCCTTTCACATTAGCAGGAATTCCCAAAGCCGTTGCAAAAGCATTAGCAGTCCCTCGGGGGATGACTCCCAAAGGAATTCCCGTACCGATTGTCACTCCTGCAACCGCAGAAATGGTGCCATCTCCTCCCGAAGCAATGATAAAGTGTTCGCTTTTTTCCTTGCTTTCGAGACTTTCTATTTTTGCGATCGCTGCTTTTGCCTGTTCGACTTGAGGAGTATCGGGTTGGGTAATAACAACCTCGACCTGAATTTGGGGCTCGAGAAGTTGACGAATGAAAGTTAAATCGCGATCGGGGTTTCCCTGTCCGGCAATAGGATTAAAAATGAGATGAGCAATGCGGCGTTTTCCCAATCCTTGCAGGACAAATTCAGCTGTTGCCAAATTAGTAGCGAGAGGAACGTCGTACACCTCACAAACTCGTAATAAGGCTTGAATATCGGGTTCGTGAGGTTGAGCGTAGAGAGGATCGATCAAAAAAATAACGGCGGCAACTTCCCCGTTAACAATCTTAGCCGCAATTTGCGTATCGCCGCCAAGGGGACCCGACACCATACATTCGATCTCTAAACCTGTCTCTGCTTGAATGCGTTGTCCTGTCGTATTGGTGGCAATTAAGTGATAACGAGATAAAATTTGACGATATCGAGAAGCTAACTTGACGATCGCTTCTTTCTTATTATCGTGAGCGATAAGAGCAAGAGTTATGGACATGATATAGTCTTTAAAATTAAGAAATGGGAAGATAAAAGCGAAAAATACTGCCTTTTCCCAATTCGCTTTCTACCTCGATTTTACCATTTTGTAACTCGACCAAACGGCGGGTTATTGCCAAGCCAATTCCCGTCCCGCCAGAGTACCGCGATCGCGAACGATCGGCGCGCCAAAATCGTTCAAAAACAAAAGGTAAATCCCGATCGGCAATTCCCACTCCCGTATCTTCTACTGCCACCCAAACTCGTTCGCGATCGCGCCATCCTTTAATTATAATATAGCCTTGTTCGGTATAATGTAAAGCATTACCAATTAGATTCACCAAGACTTGTTCGATGCGATCGACATCGGCATGAACGGCAGGAAGTTCGGCAGCATATTCTAATTTTAATCGAGGACTTTCTTCCATTAATTGATCGTCAAAGCGTTCCACTAAAGAAGTTAATAAAGGATGTAAATTAACCGATTGTAAATGAATGGGTAAATAACCGGCTTCTGCTTTAGAAAGTTCTTGCAGATCGTTCGTCAATCGTTCTAAGCGCTTGGTTTCTCGTACTAAACGCAAATATAATTCTGGAGACGGCGCGATCGCATTATCGGCTAGTTCTTCTAAATAACCCCGCATTACCGTTAGCGGCGATCGCAATTCATGGGTGAGATCGCTCATTAATTCTCTGCGTCTTTGTTCTACATTTTCCAAACTGTTGGCCATGCGATTAAAGCTCATTGCTAATTCATTGAGTTCGGGAATATCGCTGGCTGGCATTCGTTCTTTTAAGTTTCCCGATGCAAATTTTTGCGTAATTTGCTGCATGATATTCAAGGGTTTAGTAATGCGTTGAGCAAACCAATAACTCAATCCTCCTGCCGCAGTAATTCCCACGGCACAAGACCAAAATGTACCGCTATCTAATGCACTTTGAAAGCCATTAATTAAATAAGTTCTCGCCGAGCGAACGGTTAAAAACCCTCTTCTTTCTAACTGTTCCAAACGCAAGACAAAGAAGCGGGGAGAAGAATATTTAACAATTGCCACAAATGTCCCCAAACCAAAAATAATCACGAGAATATGAGAAAAAAACAAGCGATTTCTTAAATTAAACTTGCTCATTGTTTGTTTTGGCTATTTATTGTTAGTTATTAAACGGGTAACTGATTAATTGGTAAGCGGCCAGATAAAACGTCCCGTGCGATCGATATAGCCTATTCTACCATTAATTTCAACTCGTGCTAATCCATCTACAAAGTCACTCGCACCTTGAAATTGAGGAAGGATAATTAACTCCTCTTCTGAGTTGATAAAGCCAATTTTTTTTCCGCTTTTGATGCGAGCGAGTCCTTCAGAAAAGCCCCAAGCTGCATTATATTTTGGGTAAATGACGATTTCCCCTTCAGTGTTAATAAAACCCCATTTTTTGTCTAAAGAAACAATCGCCAGTCCTTCGGAAAAATCGCCGCCTTCTTCAAATTCGGGTTCGATCGCCATTTCTCCTTGTCGATTGATATATCCCACGCGATCGCCCGAGGAAATATAAGCCAATCCTTCCGAAAAATTTCCCACGCGCTGAAATTGAGGGGCGATCGCCATTTCTCCATTTTCGTTAATAAAACCCCATTGGCTATCGATTTTTATTGCTGCTAATCCTTCGTGAAAGGGCAAAATACGCTCAAAACGAGGGGTAACGATCGTTGCACCCATTTTATCGATCGCACCCCAGCGCTCGCCGATTTTAATGGTAGCTAATCCTTTTGAGTTAAAATCTAAAGCATCGTCAAATCGTGCCTCGATAATCATCTCTCCCAACCGATCGATAAAACCCCATTTACCGCCAATTTTAACCGCTGCCAAACCCCCAGAAAAATCCCGAACTGCTTCAAACCGCAAAGAGATCGCAATCTCTCCAGTCGAATTGATAAAACCATTTTCCCCCCCTTGAGAGACCTGTGCCAACCCTTCAAAAAACTCGCCAATATGCTCGAATTGCGGTTCGAGAATTAAATTTCCTCGGCGATCGATCAGTCCTCCTTTGCCATCGATCGCAATTGCGGCAACCCCTTCTGAAAATCGCCTAGCTGCCAAGGAAAACATAAATTGCGGTTCGATTTCGATATTGCCCTCGCGGTCGATATAACCGAGCTTTCCATCTTTGAGAACGGGAAATAAGGCTTTCTTTTGCTCCGCTTGTTCTTGAGACTCTAAAAGTTCTTGACTGGGAGAATTTTGTGCTAAAGTGGGTGAGGAGACAATTCCAAAAGTTGTTAAAATTAAAAGCAGTAAAATAGAATAATTCATAGCTAAAACAAAGTTTGCAAGCAAATATAAAGCAGTATAGCAAAAAAACTTTGAGTCTGAGAGGCTAATACTATCGGCTTGGGTGTGCCCTTTCTCTGCCTGAAAAGCATTTGCGATCGCGACCCCGAAGTACTCGATTAAAATAGAAAATAACGCTGTGCCATCGGTAAAACCGTTGCTGGTTCGCAGGTTAATAATTCCCCATCGGCACGAACTTCGTAGGTTTCCGGATTAACTTCAATTTTCGGCATGAGATTGTTGAGTTTCAGGTCTTTTTTCCCAATTTTGCGAGTATGGGACACTGCTGTAACGGGAGTTTGCAAGCCGATTTGTTCGGCAATTCCTCCTTCGAGTGCCGCTTGGGAAACAAAAGTTAACGATGTCGCCGCGATCGCGCCGCCAAAACTGCCGAACATGGGACGCATATGCACGGGTTGAGGCGTGGGAATACTAGCATTGGGATCCCCCATTTGCGCCCAAGCGATCGCGCCACCTTTAATGACAATCTCCGGTTTTACTCCAAAAAAGGCAGGTTTCCACAAGCATAAATCGGCAATTTTTCCTTCTTCAATCGATCCGACATGGTTCGCAATACCGTGAGTAATAGCAGGATTGATCGTATATTTAGCAATGTAGCGTTTAGCGCGTAAATTGTCATGGCGATCGCTATCTTCCGGCAAAGCTCCGAATTGGACTTTCATTTTATGAGCCGTCTGCCAAGTGCGAATAATAACCTCTCCCACCCGTCCCATGGCTTGAGAATCTGAAGCAATGGTACTGAATGCACCGCGATCGTGTAAAATATCCTCGGCAGCAATGGTTTCCCGACGAATGCGAGACTCTGCAAAAGCCACATCTTCTGGAATGCCGCGATCGAGGTGATGGCAGACCATTAACATATCGAGATGTTCTTCGAGGGTGTTCGTCGTGTAAGGGCGAGTGGGGTTGGTGGAAGAAGGGAGAACGTTGGCTTCGCCGCAAACTTTAATAATATCCGGTGCGTGACCGCCTCCCGCCCCTTCAGTATGATAAGTGTGAATGGCACGATTTTTGAAAGCGGCGATCGTATCTTCGACAAATCCCGCCTCATTTAACGTATCGGTATGAATGGCCACCTGTACGTCATACTCGTCCGCCACGCTCAAACAAGTATCGATCGCGGCAGGGGTCGTTCCCCAATCCTCGTGTAATTTTAACCCCGCCGCCCCTGCTTTGACCTGTTCTACCAGCCCATCGGGTTGAGAGCTGTTCCCTTTCCCCAAAAAGGCAAAATTGAGAGGAAAAGCATCGGCAGCTTGCAACATGCGGTAGATATTCCACGCCCCCGGAGTACAGGTTGTCGCGTTAGTTCCCGTCGCAGGTCCAGTCCCTCCCCCTATCATAGTCGTCACGCCCGAAGCGATCGCGGTTTCGATTTGTTGAGGGCAAATAAAATGAATGTGCGCGTCAATGCCTCCCGCCGTCAGGATCGCGCCTTCTCCAGCGATCGCTTCGGTAGCAGGTCCGATGATAATATCGACATTATTTTGAATGTAAGGATTGCCTGCCTTGCCGATCTTGACAATTTTGCCATCTTTAATCCCCACATCGGCTTTGACAATTCCCCACCAATCGAGAATTAACGCATTAGTGATAACTAAATCCACTGCCCCTTCTTCGCGAGAAATGGGAGATTGTCCCATTCCATCCCGAATCACTTTGCCACCGCCAAATTTCACCTCATCCCCATAAACCGTTAAATCTCGTTCGACTTCGATAATTAACTCCGTATCCGCCAAACGGACGCGATCGCCAGTGGTCGGTCCGTAAGTTTCCGCATAGGCGCGGCGATTCATGCGGTAGCTCATAATCTCTCCTCAAGTCTGTCTGCGATCGGGGAAGACCTATAATTTTACCTTATCAGGTTATCGAGCGGAATTTCCTGTCGCGGCTAACGGTATAATGAACAACATATAATGTTATTGTCTCTGTCTCCTAGGATTCCTCTCACAACCCAAATAATGATAGCGAGTCAAGATATCCCATTAACTTAACGCGAATTTTACTTGTTGGTGGCGCGAGACTTTTCGAGGCAAAAGCGCAATCTTTTTTAATGCTTATGCCATTAGCCATCCTGTCTTCTTCTCTAAAATCGAGCGATTATCCGGGCGATCGCGATGTTGACTATTTAGAGGCCTTTCTCAAACTCTTAAACCTTTTCGATTTAAAGAAAGAGTTAGAATGTCCCATCTCTCCCGTGACTGATTTAGAGGATCTTTTCAGGGAAACCGATCGTACCCTAAAATCCCTCGAAACTGCATTTGCCAAAATTAGTGCCTCTTGCAGCCATTGGACGATTAATAGTCTCTTTGGCTCTACCGCGATCGCTTCTTTGCTGGAAAATTTAGTTCATCGCGTTCATCCTCAATTTGATATTTTCCATCTCAAAGAGTCAGAAAATCGCTGGCAACTCAACCAATTCGGGCATCATTTAATTGCCGAACTGATTGTGAGTATTTCCCTCAATTCTTTGGGGGTTTTAGCCAGTCTCAATCCCATTCTCATGAGTTTAGGGATTATTTCTACTGCTTTAGCAGAAACTTTAGTGCAATATATTCTTAATATTTTCTCCGTACAATCTTTTTCAATTTTTACTGAGTTGATTCGCCAGAGATTAAAAGAATACTCTGAATTCAGAAATTTTGTTCATGAATATAAAGTGTATGCCTCCTTTTTTCAATCCCATTGTTATCAACAATCTTACGATCTAAAAATTGCTAATTCTTGCGATACTCTCAAAGTATTTAAAATCACTCATACCTTTATCGGAATTGCAAGCCGTCGAGATCTATTAAAGGAGATTCTGGGAATCTTAGACAAAGATGAAGTTTTTCAAGAGAGATTAAAACAAAAATTTTCGCAATTGGGAGTCATTTTTTTGAAATTGCTTTCTAGGATTATCGAATTCAGACAATAACGATTTTTTCATAAAGATTTTGCCGATTGATTTCGTGAGGAAGAGGATATCAAGAATACTTGAGACCTCCCCTATACTCCTCTTTTTGGCAAATTTAGCGATGATTTGAATATGGCGATCGCATTTTGCAATCAAATCCCCTCCGAATCGCCTCCGCGAGATCGAGCGAAATCCCTACGAAGAGGTCAAGATCGAGGTACACTAGGAAAGCGACCCACTGGCGATCGCGAAACCTGACGCAACACCCGAGGACTTGCCATGTCCGTTACGGGATTGCCTAGACCCGTCAGGCCAATTCCTTCTCCGAACGCTCGAGCCGACTATGTTTATTCTCAAAAGGCAGGATGTTGAAATTGTTAACATTCAGCACCCCAAGCAAGAAGATCGACAAATTCCCATTCTCAAATATCAAGATCGGGCTTATCGCCTGCTCAATATTTATGATGCCGCTCAAGCAGAGGAAGCAAAAAACTACTGGAAAGATCTGACAGACAATCAAGGGAAATTCTGCATTCTCTTGCAAGAGAAGAAGCGCCACAGTATTTGGGAACGAGCCAAAATCGATCTCCTGAAGGAAGAAGCCAAAACCGAGGAAAATTCGATCTCTCCAGCTTCCTGCATTCAAGCGAGCCTACTTCTTTTGCAGGCCGTGTATTTCGATCTCGAGGAACTATTGGGAGGACGACAGGCCAAAGTTTTTCAAAAAGAAATGAGCAATGCCCTGGGCAACAAACACATTCCCCAAGCCGACACGGAAGAAGCGATCGATCGCCTCTTGAATGTAGATCCCCTCAACGATGACTTTGAGGTGCCCCTCTGGCAAGAACAGCATCTTATCGATTTCCTTGCAGAACTTTATCGACTCGGCAAAAGTTTTTTCGGCAATACCAACTTTGTTTTGGGAATAGAAGAAATTCTCCAAGATATGGGAGAAAAAGAACGACAAGAATTTACCAGTTGGCTGAAGAAATCATCTCTCAGCCAAAATTGGGGAGTCACCAACAAATAACTCTCACTTCGGCTTCGCAGCTGCTGAGCTTGCCAAAGCACAGTACGGGTCACTCGCAGCTGCTGAGCTTTTCGAAGTACAGTGCAGGCAACCAATAACCAATAACAAACAACCCACAACCAATCACCCAAAACATGAGTCCCAGAAAGCTAACGGAGTCCGATAAAAAAGAAATTCTCGATCTATATCGATTGCCCCAAGAAACAACCTCAACATTAGCAGAACGATATAGCGTCAGCAGTTCTACCATCAGCCGATTTTTAAAAAGCCGGCTTGCTGGGGATGAGTATGAAGAACTCATCCAGCAAAAACGCCTGAGTCGGACTCCAAGCGGTGCCGCTCAAGTTTTGAGCCAATATCAAGAACAAAAAGAGCACAACGAGACGGTAGAGCCCACGGCGATCGAGAGCGCAGAACCAACGGAGAGCGAGAGCCCGGCAGAAGAACGAGAACAACCGAGCGAAGTGCAAACAGGCAATAAAATCAGGCGATCTCGCCGTCGCCGCTCTTCGGTTAGCGAACCCGAGCTTCAGAGCGAACCCAAACAATTGGAAACTCTCTCGCCGATTGCCAAACCCATGCCAAATTTAAAGGCGAAGGAATCCCAACAATATTTTGATTTTGAAGAAGATGAAACCGAAGTTGACGTGCACGCTCTCGAAGAAATGTTGGGAGAAGATTTAGCCGATCTCGATGACGATCTCGATGAAGAAGACGAGTTGGATGAGTTAGATGAGGGGGATTGGGAACGAGAAGGGACGATTCCTCACTTAAGATCTGGAATTGCCGATATAAATATTCTACCCTTATCAGCAGCTAATTTTCCTCGCAATTGCTACCTCGTGATCGATCGCGCTGCTGAATTAATTACTCGACCCCTAGAAGCATTCAGCGATCTTGGCGATATTCCTCCAGAAGAATTCCATCAAGAAACCCTGCCCGTTTTTGACAATCATAAAATTGCTCGTCGCTTTTCCAAGCGCTCCCAGCGCGTCATCAAAGTTCCTGACTCACAGATATTCCAAAAAGCAAAAACACACTTAAGAAGCAAAGGAATTACTCGCTTGTTAATTGACGGACAAGTGTATTCTCTAGGAAGGGATGAATCATGAATTGTTCTCAATCCCTTATTCTCCATCACTCAATCCCTTGTTCTCCATCACTCAATCCCTTGTTCTCCATCACTCAATCCCTTGTTCTCCATCACTCAATCCCTTATTCTCCATCACTCAATCCCTTGTTCTCCATCATTTTACGATCCTCTTGGCAATCCATGTTAAGAGTTGCAAATTTTGTCGAAATACAATCGATAACTTTTTAAAAGTTTTTTAACAATTCGCGATTATTCGACGAATACAAAGAGCATCGACCCGTAAAATGGGAAGAATAGAGATGGAGCGATCGCGGGAAATCCATTCGGGCCTACCATCGCGAGGAAGCTCTCATCAAATTTTTAAAATAGAGCAATATGAAAGTTCGTCACCTACTTCGACAATACGAACAAGGAGAGAGAGATTTTTCCAAAATCGATCTCAGCGGAGCAGACTTACAAGGCATTACTCTGATTGGCGTGAATCTCAAAGAAGCCAATCTCACTGGAGCGAATTTGAGCCGTGCCTTCCTCACGAAGTCCGATTTAAGTAGTGCTTCTCTCAATTGGGCTAATTTGAATTTTGCCAAACTCAGCGGCTGTAAATTCATTGAAGCGGATTTAACCAAAGCCAATTTAAATGGCTCTTTTATGGTGGATAGCAAACTACCGCGAGCGCGAATCAGCGGAGCAATTTTATCCGATGCCAATTTAAAGCGCGCTAATTTATGGGGGTGCAACCTCTGTGGCTCGATCTTGCGAAAAGCCAATTTGCGACAAGTCAATTTAAGCGGCGCTAATCTGAACTGGACGAATTTACATGAAGCTCGATTGACGGGCGCTCGCTTTTATGGGGCGTCTTTTAACGGGACGAATTTGAGTCAGACTTTTCTCAAAGGAGTCGATCTCGCAGGCGTCGATTTAGAAGGCATTAACTTCAGTGGTGCGAGATTGGGCGGCTCGAATTTGGAAGGTGCCAATTTAGTCGGTGCGAACTTCCAAGGCGCGCATTTACAAGATGTGAATTTCCAAAGTGCCAATCTCGCCCGAGCCAATTTGGCAGAGGCTTTATTAGAGCGAACCAATTTAACGGGAGCAATTCTACAACAAGTGAACTTAGAGAAAGCCAAGATGAAGAAAAACAATATAAAAGCGATCGCCATTGAAACTAAATCGATTGATTATCAATTCCCTGCCCTCGATCTTCAATGGAGCATTCCCAATTAAGTTCAGTTATTAGTTATCAGTTATCAGTTATCAGTTATCAATGGGAAATTTAACAAAAGAACGATACAGTCTTGTTTTGGTTACGGCAGGATCGGAAGAAGAGGCCAACGAGATCGCCTCGGCTTTAGTCAACGAGCAGTTAGCAGCTTGTGTCAGTATTGCCCCCATTCAATCGGTTTATCGCTGGCAGGGCAAAATCGAACGCGATCGCGAATGGCAGCTCACCATTAAAACTCATCTGGCTTTATTTCCCGCTCTTGAAACTAAAATTAAAGACCTTCATTCCTATGACGTTCCTGAAATGATTGCCATTCCTATTATTATGGGTTCTCAAAGTTATCTCGATTGGTTAAGTAAATCTGTCACTCCCACCACCACTGATTAACCCTGTTTGAATTGATAATTTTGAATTGAACGAACCCTTATTCTCGTTTTTCCTTTAACCAATAGGTCATCATCTCTCCCTTGCCTTTAATTTTCACCATGCCGCGCCTTTCGCAGACAAACTTATCTTTAATGCGAACGTAAGTAGCTTCGGTGATTTGAATGCCATTGGGTTCTCCCGATGATTCCATACGAGAAGCCACATTGACTGCATCCCCCCACAAATCATAAATAAATTTCTTCGTGCCGATCACCCCTGCGACCACTACGCCGCTATTGATGCCAATGCGAATTTGGATTTTGTCCCCCGGTAATAGAGTTCCTGCTTGCTGTTGTTGAAACTCCCGGATTGCTTCCTGCATTAACAATGCCATCTCCGCGATCGCTTCGGCGTGATTTTCCATGGGCAAGGGTAATCCTCCCGCCACCATATAGGCATCCCCAATCGTTTTAATTTTCTCCAATCCCAAGCGATCGGCCAGTTCGTCGAAAGCCGAAAAAATATAATTGAGCAAATTCACTAAATCGATCGCCGAGAGCCGCGTTGAAAGCGGTGTAAATCCGACAATATCGGCAAATAAAATCGACACTTCATTAAACTGCTCTGCTAGAGACCCTTGATTTTGTTTCAAGCGTGCGGCAATAGGAGCCGGTAAAATATTGAGCAACAATCGTTCCGACTTTTCCTGTTCGATCCGCAACGCCAATTCTGCATCCCGACGCACCCGAGCGCTGGCGATCGCATCTCCCACCAACTGCAAAAAGCGAGCGTCTTCCTGGCTCCAACTGCGATGCGATCGCACGGTTTCCAAACCAATCAAACCCACCATATTCCCGCCGTAACAGGTGGGAACGTGCAATCCCGATTGAATCGACTCCCGTTCCATTTCCCTGCGTTCCGCTTCGGCTTCTGGCGGCAGTTCCTCGAGGTGCTCGAAGCAAACGATTTCCCCCGCAATGTACTGGCGAAAAAACCAAGGAAAATCCCGTTCTAAAGGAACGTTCTGCAACTGTGCCATCGTCGGGTCGATTTCCTCGCCACACCACTCGTGAGTCATAAAAAAGCGCTGTCGGGATCCCGCTTCTTGATAGCGGAAAAGATAAGCGCGATCGCTCTCGAACATTTCCCCGATTTCCCGTAATGCAAAAGCGATCGCCGCATCTAAGTCCCCATCGATAAATTGTCTGGAAATTGCCCCCAATAAATTATCCCGCTCTGCCTTGTGCTTTAACGCCCGTACCGCCCGCCGCCGTTCTTGCCACAACCCCATCGCCGCCGCCACCGCCCTCAGTAAATCTATCTCCGACGCATCCCAATGTCTTCGTTCTCGGCTATCGTCAAAGCCAATAAAACCGAAAAATTCTTCGTTGACAATAATCGGCAAGACCAAAATGGCTAGAATGCCTTGGGGCACGAGCAGTCTGCGCTCTTGCCGGGGCAAATCTGCCACAATGCCTTCAATATAGTCCCCCCGTTGCAAAATCGGCTGCCAGCGGGGGACGGCATCGCGATAGGGCAAATCTTGTAAATACGGATTGTCCAGTTGCGATCGCACCCCTTCGGCACACCATTCTGCTTTAATGCTCATGAACAGCTCGTTTCCTCTCTCTCTCCGTACGGCAGTACGATTTTCAAAAATATAAACCCGACTCGCCCCGCTCACCTGCCCCAAGGGTTCGAGAATAGTATGATAGTTATCGGTTTCTGCTCCCCCTGCCAAGAGTTGGCGCTGGACTTCTACCACCACCGCAGAATAGCGCTGGCGCTTGACCAACGCCGCCTCGGCTTGCTTGCGATCGGTAATATCCCGAGCCACCCAAATCACCGAATCGGTCGAAATCGGCGAGATAGTCGTATCGGACCACACTTCCGCTCCTTCAATTTGCAAGCTGTATTCGACTTCGACATTATCTTGCTTGTGTAAGGTTTCGCGGATTTGACTCAAGAAAAAGTTAGCTTGTTCTTCGGGGAAAATATCGTGTAGAGTTTTGCCAATGCGGTTTTGAGTGGGATCGTAAATTAAATTTTTCGCATTCGTTGCCGGCATTTTCAAATGGCGTCCGTTGCCATCAAAGACAAAAATTAAATCCGTCATTGCGGCAAATAATGCTTTCAGTTCCGCCTCGCCTTGTTTTTGTTGCAAGAGCGTTCCCAACTGACCGGCAATCCCCATCACCAAGTCAAAGGCTTGTTCGTCCTGACGACAAGAATCCGTCAGAAAAAAAGTCAAGACGGCTAAAACCGGAGAGCGATTGGATTCATACATCAAATCCTCTCGAGGAAAACTGAGAATCGGCACGGCAAAGGCCGAAGTAAAACCGCATTCGATCGCCTTTTCCAAACGCAAAAAGACATCATCGGTCTCTGTACTCAGATCGCGAATCCACTCGGGACGGCATTGCGCCCAAATCCGTCCCGGAATCTCTTCCTCGGCAAACAGGGTTAGGGCCTCGCTATATTCGCGAAATTCGGCAATACGGGGAAGTTTGCTCGTTCCCTCTTCCCCATCGATCGTTGATAATTGTTCATCGTTCGTCGAACCGTACCAGCTGGGGCTGCAAACGATGGTCGAACCGTCGAGGGCGGGAATCCATGCCTCGCCGTAATGCCAGCCCGTAGTCTCGCAAATGCGCTGCAAAAGCAATTCGATCGCTCGCTCGAAATCTGCGGCGGTGCTGATGGCTTGACCGATGGTGAGGAGAAGTTCGATTTCTTCTTCAGCTTGCTTGCGATCGGTGATATCCCTCGCCACCCAAATTGCCGATTCCGAGGAGACGGGGGAAATGCTGGCAGAGAACCAAACTCCTCGCCCTTCAAACTGAAGTTTGTAATCGAAATTGACCAATTGTTGCTCGGCGATGGCGTAGCCCACGGCTTCTAACCATTGGGGGGCGGTTTCTTCGCTGTAAAATCCGGCGATGGTTTCGCTAATGGGATCGATATCCGCGTCGCTATAGAGGCGAGTGGGGTTGGTGGGGGAAATTTCCACATCCTCCAGTAAATTCTTCTCATTGAGGGTCAAGACCAAAATGACATTGCTCATGGCCTCGAACACCCGTCGCATTTTTTCTTCCGAGGTGCGAATTTTTTTCTCGAGTAGCTTGCGTTCGCTGACATTGCGGGCCACCCAGACGATGCTATCCTCGGAAATGGGAGAGATTGTAGCGGAAAACCATATTTCCTGACCGCCAAGAGGGAGAGAATATTCTACTGCTTTGGGTTCTTTGCGCTCTAAAACCTCTTGAATTTGCGCGACAAACCAATCCGCCTGCTCTGGGGGAAAAACTTCATGGACGGTGATGCCGACAACCAGATTTTCGGGACGGTAGAGCAATTCCCGATTGGCTGAGGGAATTTTGAGATAGCGGCCTTGGCGATCGAGGATGAGAACCAATTCGGTCATGCCTTCGAATACGGCGCGCAGTTCGCTTTCAGCATCGGCCAGTCGGGCGGTTCGCTCTTCGACCCGCTCCTCGAGCTCGCTTTTGGCGGCTTCGAGGTCGCGAAAAGAGTTCCGTAACTGAACGGCCATGCGATTGAACGATTGGGCGAGAATGCGAATTTCGGCGATCCCCGGACACCAAGGTAAGAGGGGTTGAACGTTAATGTTTTGGTCGAGGCGACCGGCAGCGATCGCGCGACTGGCCACGCCCAATTCCATAATGGGTTTGGTAATCCAACGCGCCGTGGCAACCCCCGAAGCGATCGCCACGAGAAAGGCTAGAACGCACAGGGCAACGGTCATGCGGGTATTGGCATGAATTTGACCGAGAAAATCATCTTCGGGGACGACCACGAGGATCAGCCAATCCAAGCCGAATTCTTCGGAAATGGGGGTGATTTGGAAAAAATAGCGCTTTCCCTCAAAGACGAAGGAAAGCTGAGATTGGCGCTCTTTTTTGATTTGGCTCAAATCGCCGAAATAGTCGTAAACGTAGTCTCCTGTCGCTCGTACGACAGCACTGGTACTTTCGCGGATCTTCAAGCGGTTGGCACTGCCGTTGCGTTCGGAAAAGAGGGCTTCTCGGACAGAACTGGCAACCGTGTTACCATGGCGATCGATAATCAGGGTTTTTCCTGTTTTGCCGATTTGCAGATTTTTTAAAAAGCTGCTGATATCTTCAAGGAGAATATCGGTGCCGACGACTCCCACTAATCCCCCGGTTTCTGCATATAAGGGTTGGGAGAGGGTAATGCCCAAGCGTCGATGGGAGAACATGACGTAAACGGGACTCCAGACGGGCTGGTTGACGCGAATGGCGGCTTGATACCAAGAACGCGATCGCGGGTTGTAGTTGGGACGAGCGGTGATTTTTTTGGCCGGGCGACCCCTCGCATCGGTGGCATGGGTTTGAAATTCGCTATTGGTGGTAACGGGATCGGCCAGTTTGAGAACGACGTTTCCTTCCCGGGTTCGTCCCGCACCGATATATTTTTCTCCTTCGGTGGCAAATTGAATGGTATTGATGACTTTGATCGATTTGACTTGCTGCCAGAAATAGCGTTCGATCGCCGTATCGTTCGTGGGGGCAATCGCATCGGGATGGAGAATATTAACGGCGCTTTGATTGACGACTTTGGGGATGGCTAAATATTCGTTAAGATTTTGGGCAATGCGGGCGGTGACTTCGGTTTGCAGTTGCTCGGCGAGGGAGTAAATGGCGGCTTGTCCGTTGTAGATGGAAAGCCATGCGGTCAGGCTGACGGCTGCCAAAATTTGCAAAATAAAGGGGACGATCAGTACGAGGCGCAGGGGAATGCGTCCCATTGTTCGAGAAAGAGAAGTTCGAGAAAGAGAAGCCAGACTCCACTTTTTAGCCATTGTCCTTTTGGCAATTCCCACGCTTGCACCTTTACCAGTTTAGTTGCAGATTCCCCAGTTTTGAGTTTAACTCAAACTCGCTCGCTTATCTGGCGTGGAATTGCCGGGAGGCGATCGCGCCCTCAAATCGCGATCGCCGTTCTGGCTTAAAAATATTCCTCGGCTGACGCGAGAAGCTCTTGGGTTAGGTTGGGAATACCGTGATTTTCAATGGCTTCGCAAAGGCGATCGAAGGCTCGGGCCACCTCTCCGTGCTCTTTATAACTGAGATTTCCCGTAACGGGCAAAAAGATTTCGTACCAAGTGAGTCCTTCTGCCAGCATAGCATAATAGCAGGCGGCGGCAAAGCGTTGTTTTGCAAGTGAGAGTTCGTCGGTTTTGCGATCTAAATAATCTTTGGTGAAAATAGGTGTGAGGCGATCGCTTCGAGCCGTCGATTCGCGATCGCTTTGGGGATGTTTTGTCGGGTTCGCATTAATAGTTTGGCAATGATGGCATAAATTCATCTCGGAAAATACTCCAAATTGTCGGCTTGTACTGAGGGTTGAAAATGGGGGGTTGAAGATGGGGGGAATCGAACCCCCGCTAAACCGCTCGCAAATGGAGGACGGTCAATGCCCAGACTCTTCATGAAAGCGGCAAGAGTTGCCGTGAATGCTTTTTGATTGCTATGGGGAGGTCGCAGGAGTTGCACCTGCTGCGGGGAACTCACCACCCGCACTTCTACAAGTCCCTCCATCTCGATCGTTACGATTGGTTGGTATCATATAAAAAAATTGCAATAATTGCAATTTATTCCCCAAATTTTAGAATAATAATTGAGATAATTGCAAGATGTCACATTCAAAAAAACACGTCAAAATTATTCGTTCGCTCTGGCTTAAGCATAAAAAGAGCCTGCCTACCCAGAAGGAGATGGCAGAAAGATTAAATATTGATGAAAGTCGTCTGTCTCGGTTTATGCAGGGACGCGGTCATTTGAGGGATGGGGAATTATTTGGCTTCTTACAAGAACTACCCCACCCCCAACGCTGGGAATGTTGGTGCGCCCTCGGTCGAATGCTCGAGATCGAGGTCTCTTCTGGAGTCGGTATAGAGGATGGCATGGGGGCGATCGCCGAGCTCAAACAATTGCTAGATTCTCTAGAAAGCAGTCTGCAAGTACACTTTGAGAATTTTCCCCCGTCTCAATGGATCGATATTCGGGCGATATTTGCCGGACTCTGGCCCCGGTGGGAACAGCCGGAATTTCGAGGGGATTTCGCGACGGAGTCGTGCTACGCGACCATCGAGCTTGCCGATATTGCGGTGGATTTAATTCTGCAAAGACAGGAATTGGCAAAGGACGTGTATCGCGTGATTCCCTCTCTCAGGTCCGTGGGGCGAAACTATCTGCCCGAAAAAATCTCGCTTTCGGTCGAAGGTGGCGGCGCTCGGGACACGGCGATCGCCGAATCCGAGACCCATCTTTTAAAAGGGATGAAATTCAGGATGAAGGCGGGCGCATTTTTTGACATTATTGTCAAGTACAAAAATAACACCCATACAAAACGATTTGGTTGCAAGGCGTAATGTTACTATCACTCAAAACCAATAAAGACCTCTATCATTTTGTTTGGCAGGGGAGCGGGTTTCGCCATGAGGGATACTTGTCTTCGCCGAGGGAACTGTTGCAGGCGCTGGCGCTATGGCTGGATGCCTATAACGATTTCTGCATGTTTCAGTTTGCCCGCATTGCGTTTGAACCGGACTCTTCCAATCCATCCAAAAATCTCGATCGCGATTTGAGCGCTCGGTTTGGGGAATTAACGGAAGCGCTGAATTTTTGGTTGAGAAACTCGGAGGATTTCTGGAAGGCGGAGCGCAAGGCAGAGCGAGGCTCGCCGTTAGTGCTGGCAATCGAAAATAACAGTATTTTAGTGAAGTTACCTTGGGAATATTGTTTTTTAGCAGAAGATTACCAACTTTTGTCCTACTCCAGTCCTAATTTGACTCGTCCCAGCCCGAGTAAAACGGGGAAAGGAATTTTGGCGGCTTTGGGAAAACTGGGAATCGAGGGCGATCGCGAGATTTTAGCCCGACATCGCGCCACCATCCTCGAAAATCCAGATCGGGATGCCCTGTGTCAATCCCTGCGCCGTTGTCATTGGGAAATCTTTTATTACGGCGGTCACAGCGACTCGGAACAATTATTTTTAGGAGAAAAGATCGAGGGCAATGGCTTGCAAACTGCCGTGCGTCAGGGGGTAGAGCAGGGATTAAAGCTGGCGGTTTTTAATGCGTGCAATGGCAGCGGCTTTATTTGGTTGCGCGCTATTCCCCTGCCCGCGACGATTATTTGGAAACTCCCCATTGCCGACACGATCGCTCGGGATTTTACAGAATTCTTTTTTAAGGCACTAGAGGATTATCGCGGGGATTATGTCGAGGCATTTGAGAGAACCCGAGCCCGCATTGGGGACAAATATGAGGGGATGATTCCGGGGATTCGCTCGTTTTTACAAATTTGGCAGCATCCCGAATGCGATCGCCCCTTTGTCCCCCCCAAAACGCGATGGTTTTCTCGCTTGGGCAATCTCCCGTGGAAGGCCGTGGGAATGGGTGCGATCGCGGCGGGGATCGCGATGGGGGTGGGTTTGTGGTTCGGACGGGAAGCGATCGCTAACTGGGGGGAGAATCGCGGCGAGGTTCTCAATTTAGCGGCATATGAAGCACAACAAACCGGGCAGATCGATCGGGCGATCGCGCTTTATCAAAAGGCGGCGTTTTGGTTGCGCGATGGCACTCCAGAAAACAATTTAGCAGTGTTGTACGGGGATATTTTAAACGAAGGAAACTTCGCTCTAAAATACAGTAAAATAGCCGCTCGCAAGGGCAATCTCAATGCCACGGCGGAGGTAGCGGCATTAATGCTGGAAAATCCCGAGGTGGAGGAGGAAGAGGCGCTCCGGTGGGTAAAACACTGTCTCGCTTTATCGGATAATCTACCAGAAGATGAAAGCGGTATTCGAGCCTCTTGTCTGATTTTGCAAGGTTGGATATTTTATAAAGAAGGTTTGTTGAAGGTTGCCCTCACAAATTTAGATGCCGGAATTGAGATTGTCGAGACGAACATGAATCGCTTGGGAGAAGATATCCAGCCTCCGATTCTCGCCTATTGCTTAAAGGCGCTCATTTTTGAAAAGCAGGCCGATTCCTCGCGATCGCTTGCCTATTGGCAAAACGTTTTGGAGCACGAAAAAAATGCAATTCCCTCTCATCACTGGTGCATGGTTGAAGCGCACCAAAGGTTTAATTAATCTCTTATTGGTTATTCTGTTCGCAGGTGGATTGGGTTTCGATCTACCAGCGCATTCTCGAGCTAAAAATGGCGATCGCCCTCAGAGGGAACGAAAAACCACTCGGCGTAGCGATTGCGGCAAGCGGATTTTTCGCTGTGCGATTCGCTCTCCTTTTCCAGACTGGACTGGCAATCTCCCGGTTCCTCTCTCGCCGCGCAAAACTAAGCTCTTAGAATCCCCCCGACAAATTACATGGCGCGATACGGGCAGTTCGAGTTACGAGTTCCAATTGGAAAATCAAGAGGGGGCCGTTATCCTCGAGCAACCATTGACGGAGAATCAACTCGTTTTAGCTCTCGATCTCGAACCCGGAGTGTATTGGATAAGTATTAGGTCTGAGACGGGAAACTCCAGAGCAGAATATCAATGGGTCGATATCTCATTTGAAGTCGTTTCCTCGGCAGAACGGGATCGCATCCTCACCTTACTTCATTCCATCGCCGATCCATGGACTCAAGCCAATGTCTTGGCCGAACAAGGGTACTTTCAGAAAGCCCTCACTCTGCTCGATACCCTCTCAACCCCCGAAAGTTATATCTTTCGAGCGGAAATTTATCACGATCGCGCTCTCCCAGAGGAAACCCTCCACTACGCAGAGCGGGCATTATTAACAGAAGGGCTGGTATCGCGCGATCGCGATCGTGCAGCCAGACTTCGGCACTGGGCAAAAATCACAATGAATCAAGGCGTTTCCCGATAATCTTGTGGAACTGGCATCTTGGTGTCAAGAAAATCGAAAACATCACCAAGGCGTACCAATCGTGATAAAATTCGCCCAATAGTAAGGATGAGAGAAATCCTCCCATTCTCCAATCATGTGCATTTGTGCTTGTTGCATCGCTTCTACTTTGGTGGGGATGGCTGGATTCTGGAGATTTTCATAGTAATATTTCATCAGTTCTTTTGTACTTTCATCCAGCACGGGAACGGGAGAAGCCACCACCGATCGCGCTCCCAACCAGAGGGCTATTCCTGCAAATCCTAACTCGACTTCTTCTCCTCCTCCCACTTCACAAGAACTTAACACTAATAATTCAATGGGATCGAGATCGAGTTGGCGAATGTCGTTGGGTGTCGCTTTTTTATCCCAGAAGTCAAGGTATTGAATCCTTTTTCTAAAAATACCGTGGGTGGCAATATGGGCAATATCTGCACGATTAAAATATTTGCTGAAATTGGCAAAAGTCGCGGTTTCATTAAGGAAGATTTTCGCATCGGGAAAGCGGTTTTTCAGATTATCTAACTCGTCTTCAACGGCGGGTAAATCGTCTCCCGTCTCAAAATTGCGACTGACACCAACAGCTAAAATTTGGGGCGCGTGTAAGGGTTTATATTCGGGATTGGTTAAGGAAAGAGAAGGCAGAAGACCGAGGGCATATTTTTCGATGAGATGTTGCTCTCCGTCCCACAAAACCGCGAGTGGAAGACTATTCAATTCTCCCCCGATAATAAAAGCGATCGCGTCTGTATCGCGAATCTCTTCTTCAACGGGGGCAATAATCCAATGGTAGAGTTGTTGTGCCTTAATTTTATAAGTTTCGTCAATTCTTAATATTCTTTGGGCGAGATCGATCGCAGTTCTTCTGAATTTTTTGCTGCTGATGGGGACGGATTTAACGATGATTTTTTCTTGGGGTAAAACGAGGATTAAATTCAGTCCCCTTTCTGAGGGGAGGAGGTAATAAATGGCGAATTTGGTTCCGGTTTGGGTTTCAATTTCTGCGAGTTTTTCGTGGATATTATGCCCGTTTATTTCTTCATAGGTTGCCAAATCTTTTGTAAGAAACTCTTGAGATTTAGCGGTGAGAGCGGTATCGGTGAGGTTGAGGGAAGCGGTGTTTTGATTGGGAAGGGGACGAGGCGATCGCGCAATCTCTTCAGTCTGTAGAGAAAGGTTAAAAAATCCCCAGTCATATTTTGTAATGCCGTTGCTTTTGCTGACAGTGAGGGGACTTTTGAAGGCGCGGGCGATTTGTTGGGGAATGGGGGCGGGTTGAGGGGTGACGAAAATCGGGGCGGGAGGAGGCGATCGCGTGAGGATGGGGAGGGGATTGCGAATGGAGACAGAGAAGTCTCCGAGAACGGTATCTCTATTAAAGTTGCCAGCACTTAAAACCCCTCCCGATATCCAGCCGATCGCTCCGGCGGTTCCGCCAATACCGGAGGAGAGTTGGCCGATGGCGAAGTCGGTGCCGGAGGTGATGGAAATTGTGGCTCCGGGGTGGGTGAGGATGCTATTGCCGTTGGGGTCAATTCCTGCGATGGTAAGAATTCCCGTGTCGAAGGTGAGGTTATTTTCTCCAGTGACGGTGCCGTTAATAGCGATCGCGTTGGGAGAGATGAGAGAAATTTCGCCACCTTGGATACTCTCGGTGATGATGTTGTTATCGCTGGCATTCAAGAAGACGTTACCGCCGCCTTGGAGTCCGGTGCTGGTTATCTCGCCGGTGAGAATATCGCGAGCTTCTAGGAGGAGTTTTCCACCTCTACCATTGGCGGAACTGGCGAGGAGGTTTCCGGTGGCGACGTTGCCATTGTGGGCGTAAAGGGAGATCGAGCCGCCGTTGTTAGCTCCGAGACTCCCGGTACTGACGTTAGCATTTTGCTGTCCGATACTGCCAGAAAACGAGTGCATGACGAGATTGCCGCCTTGCAAGCCGCCAGTGAGGTTAGAATAGCTGGTGATGTCGATGTTGCGATCGGCGAGAACGATGAAGTTTCCGGCGGTATTGCTGGCATAGGTCTCGATGAAATTAAGAGAGATATTGCCGCTAGAACGAAGCCAGATACTACCGCCGTTTTGTCCGAGAGCCGGGGCAGAAGTGCGAAGTGCGTTGGCTTGGATATCGCCGCCAATACTCATGAAGATGCCGCCAGCATTGACACTACTCGTAGTGGTATCAATGTTATGGTTGCTGAGGAAATTGCCGCCGAGTTGAATGCCGACGTGTCCGCCTTGGGTAGTAATTTCTTGCGGTTTAAAGTCCCCCTGTCCGATGACGGAGAGATTGCCACCTTGGGTAGTGAGATTTCCCGTGGCGATCGCGCCTCCTGCGTTGAGGTCGATGTTTCCAGTAGTTGTAATGTTGGTGTTACCGAGGAGGATGTCGTTACCTGCGGTGAAGTTGATATCGGAGATGGCTTTGATTTCTAGGGGGTTTAGGGATGCGATCGTGCCTCCTGCGTCGAAGGTGATGGGAAGACCGTTGTAGTTTTCTAGGATTCCGTCGGTGAGGTGTCCGATGATGATGTTGTCTGTTGCGATTAAATCTACGGGTGTTAATTGAGATTCTAAAATATTCTCTCTAAAAGGGGAAACGTCAGGTACAGTTAAAATCGTTCCGAGTAAATCATTGATAGTAGCAACATCAGGTACTAGCTGAGTAGGATCGTCAATACTCCAGTTGCTCGGGTCGAGTAATAACATTCCATAATTCCCATTTGCAGAATTGGGCGCAGTGGAGACAAATCCTTGAAAATCTAAAATTCTTTTCCCTGATACTTCTACAAAACCACCATCCCCTGAAATTATCCCTCCTTCTGAAAAAATATCGCCATAAAATTGAGTTGTATCGTCACTCCAAATTATAATTTCTCCCCCGTTTCCTGTTTGCAAAGCGTTAGCTTGAATCGTAGCATTATTGCTAATAAAAGTCTCTATTGAATTAGGAATATTATCTTTACCTTGATAACCACCACCGATCCGAATGTTCCCTCCATCATTAACACCAGAAGCATCTAGATCGCTCATAATTTGAACCAAGTCGCCGATAATATTAATATTACCTCCAGTCGTTCCATGAGTGTTAATTTCTCCTTCAGAAAATGTTTCTCCAGTTGTTCTACCTGTCAGCAATTGCGGTAAATCTACGGCTCGAATTATTCTTTCTCTTGGAGCTTCAATTTCTAAGTTTAATAAACGTCCCAGTTGCGAAATTCTCACCAAACTCGTTCCTGGTACGGCAGCAATGGTAATATTTCCTTCTGAAGCGCTCAACGTTCCCGAATTTTGAATCTCTCCTCCTAAGAATGTCAGGCCGTTTCCCCGCTCAACTGATAACCTTCCCAGATTGATAATTGCTCCATGTTGCTCTAAATCAAAGGCAAATTGTGAAGGTGTTCCGTTTAAATCTGGATAACTATTATCTCCAAAAACATCAAACCAATGATTATTCCCAAAACCAATTCCCGTAGCGGTTGTAGCAAAAAAATCACCGGGAATACTTAAACTAGAATTCTGACCGAAAAGGATTCCTGCCGGATTAATCAAGTACAGATGAGAATGACCTCCTGTAATTTGAATTAAACCATCGATTATTGAAGGATTTCCGCTAACGACACGAGTTAAAATATTTTGAATATTGGGTGCAGAAAGAAAATTAGCAATTTCTCCTGTATCTAAACTAAATTGCTCGAAATGATGAAAGAGATTTGTACCATCTCCCGATAAATTTCCCCCGTGAATAGTAAATTGATTGCCATTTTGAGTAATCGCCGTACTGTCAACAGGTTGCAACGAGTTTCCTCTCGCAGGTACAACGAAAGAGGATGCTAAACCAAGCGACAGAATAGCAATTTTCAAGTTAACAGCAAGGGATTTTTTCATCATTTCTTTATCTAGTTAAACTTTCCGTGTTTTTTATCAGTTTTTCTTGGATTCATGGTAAATAGTAATTAGGGTGTAATGAATGGAGAACGCAAGAAGTTTTTATTTTTTCAAGGTATAAAAAGAGGTTGATATGATGAATTCAATCAAAACCCTCAGTTTAGCAATAGCGGGAACGTTTTTGATGTTTCCTCTATCAGCAACAGCATTCACTTTCGTGGATGAAATTAACGGAGCCGATCTGGTGGGGCTTGAGGTTACAGTTAAGTATGTTGATGGTACTACAGAAAGAGACATTTGGGAAGCAACAAGCAGCGATTCTGGGGAAGCAAGGCGATCTGATTGGTTTTTATCCAAAGATGGCGATACTGACTTTCGTTTTGTCTGGACATTTGGCTACACTGGAAATGGTGCAATCTCCTCTCTTTTTATTAATGCACTTCCGGCTAATGCCGTATTTGATTCTATCTTTTACCCAGGCCTAACTCCCGGAACGGGATTTGGAACTTCTGTTGGAAGTAGTAGTGGTGTTCCTCCAACCTCTTTTACTTACTCGGGTTCTATACCTAATACATTAGATGATGTGCGTACCTCCTTAGAATTAGTTTGGGAGAATGGTTTTACCCAAAGTGATGCTCCTCTCGTTTTTCAGGCTGACATTGATGGAATTCTCGGTTTCAATCCCGATCCCGATCCTGATCCCGATCCCGTAACAACCCCCGAACCCACCGCCATATTGGGAGTATTAGCTCTCCTCAGTTTAGGTGCATGGGGAGTGAAGAAAAAACAGTAATCAATTCAAAAAAGGGTTGATTTAGAGATCGCATTTCCATCGATAGGAAGTGCGATCGCCACGGTAACAGGGAAAGAAAATGTAATAGCGTTTATCCTCTCATTTTCGATCCGCGCTTCGGCAGTGCTCAGCGACCACCGGGGAATCAAATTCCCCGTCTCATACAAAAAGTCCTCTCAAGAGGACTCATCAATTCAAAATATAACAAGTTGAATGGATGTAGCGATCGCAATCCATTTCAATGGATTTTTCATATGAGCCAGGGATTTTCAATCCCTAGCGGACGCAATACACGGTGAGAATTGAAAAGCGCGATCGCATTTTTATCCCCTCTCTGTAGCGCCCAGAAATAGCGAGAGAGAGACAGTATCTAGTAAATTCTCATTCCCTCACCCGATCGCAATGTTCCAATCCTTGCCCCAATTCAATTCTCGCCACTGAGTAGGGGGTTAATAGCGATCGCGAATCCATTTTTTTCTCATTCTAAACTGGTAAAGTCCGCGGCCATCCCCGACAACATTTGGATAGCCGATTTCAATATTACAAAAATACCATGAGTCAAGTATCTGTTCGCGATCGCATCGATCCGATTCTCGAAAATTGGTTGCAGGTGCGGGGATTCGATGCTAATAATCTAGAGCAGCCAGGGGAAAATGGCGATACGGCTCTGATGCAGGCAACGCGGGAAGGAGAATTGGAAACCGCGCGATCGCTGATTCGAGCCGGAGCCTTGTTGAATGCGAGAAATAACGACGGCAACAATGCCTTATGGTTCGCTTGTTTTCGCGATCGCTACGATCTGATCGAACTATTGGTCGAAGCAGGCATCAACTGCGACAACCAGAATGATAACGGGGCAACGGCGTTAATGTATGCGTCCTCGGCAGGTAAAACCGAGATGGTGAGGGCACTTTTGGCGATGAATGCCGATGCCAAATTAAAGAATTTAGATGATTTTCAAGCGATCGATTTTGCGGCCAACTTCAACATTATCAAGATACTGAAAAATGTTACTGTCTAGCGCGATCGCTAACAAATACCACGAGGCGACCAAACATACCCCTCTCTCGGTTCAGATCGATCCCAATTACGTCGATCCGAGAACGCAACCCGTCGCCTTTAAAACCTATCCCCATTTTTTCCGGCGCTTTCCCTTAGAGCCGGAAAATTCCCTGCATCGCTTCCTCTCCCTCACCAGTGCTATCACTTATCAAAAAGAATATCGCGACGGGACGACGCAATTATTGCGCGTTCAACCTTCTGCCGGCGGTCTCTACCCTACGGAATTATACGTGCAAATCCGGGGCATTAAGGGAATGCTCGATGGGATATACCATTTAGAACCGCAAAATAATGTCCTTACGCTGATTTACGAACTCATCGACGACGGTATCGAAGGATACTTGCACGACGATCGCCTCATTCACGGATGTATCTTTTTAGTGAGCTGCGTCTATTTCCGCTCCAGTTGGAAATACAAAAAACGCAGCTTGCGCTATTGTTTTTTAGATAGCGGTCATCATTTGGGAGCGATCGAGGCGGCAGCGTATATATTGGGTTATCCTTACAGACTGTTGTTCGATTTCGATCGCCTTGCCCTCAATGAAGTTTTTGGCTTTGAAAACAAAGAATTTCTCACCGCAGTCGCGATCGCCGGAGAACCCAAAGAGAAAACGGCGCGACGGTTGCGATCGCCGATGCCCATTGTTTCCGGCAGCGATTATTTTGAACCCAATTCCTTTATTGAAGCAGGTTACGACGATACATTCAGCGAGATGCCTCGCCGTTATTCCCTGCAGCAGCCCATCTTTCCCCTCGCCCCTCCCCAATGGTTGCAAGCGACTCAACAACGGCGATCGGCACGGCGATTTTTCCCCCGTCCCATTAGCCGCGATGATTTTGGGATGGTTTGCGAGGCATTGCAACAACCCATTCCCAGCGAACAGTTGGAAACGGTTGAGATTTTCGCCATTGTGCAATGCGTGACGGATATGCAGCCGGGAATTTATCGCTATCCCTTCAGCCAAAAAATCCTTAAAGCCGGAGAATTTCAGAAGCAAACGGGCTATCTTTGCATTAATCAAGCGATCGCTCGGGATAGTGCGGTAGTCTTTTTCTTTACTGCCCGTTTTGACAATTATCGCATCGCGTTAAATCAAGCGGGTATCATCGGACAGCGCATCTATCTCGCGGCGACTGCCCTTAATATTGGTTGTAGCGGCATTGGTGCATTTTTTGACGATGAAGTGCAAGCCTTTTTAGAAACCGATCGCTCGATTTTATATGCAATGGCGATCGGACAAACAACAAAAGAATGAGATGAGCGATCGCATCCCCAAAAGCGATCGCACTTTTTAAGTTGCTATGGGAATCGTTGGGTTAAACTGATAATTGCCATATCTACAAAAAAATCCATGTCTGTTGAAATTCCTTATACCGAGGCAATCCAAAATTTTGACAAGATTTATGACACGGTAATTGGCGATGGTCAAGCGATCGCGATTGTTCGTGAAGGTGATGAAAGTGTTTCCCTGCTTCGACTGCGGAATTAGAGAGTTTGTTGGAGACAGTTTATTTATTTCAGTCTCACAAAAATACCAAGCATTTGCTGGAATCTTTAGAACGATATCGAGAAAAGAGCAACCCGTCTTTTACCGTTGAAGAATTGCGTTTGGAGTTTGGACTGAGTGAAGAAGAAAAAGCCTCAGCCTGACAATCCAGAACAAGCAATTTCCCACCTAGCGAATCAGTTAACATAGTGGGATATTTTGATTTTGCGATGGAAAAACACCACAAATATGATTGATATCACATTAGAAAAACTCCTCACAACTGGTTCATGTGTCTCTTTTGCCGATCGCGGATTTCTTCCCCAGTCACCCGGTTTATATTTTGTTGTTTGTCGGGACAATCTCCCTCGCTTTGCCTATATTGGAAAAACGCAAAATTTGCAAGTTCGCTGGCAAAATCACCATTAAAAGAAGGAGGAAAAACAATTAATACTCAAATTATAAATCATCAATTAACACCTAATACCAAATCCGTTTAATGAGTAAACATTCATTAAAACTCTAAACTGAAGTATTGTGCTCATTCTTATGGGTTAGAAAGAATGTTGTTAAGTATAGAGACCCTCAAACTATAGCGAAGCCCTGCGCGGGGGGGTTGGGGGCGGCGCTGCGCTCCCAATGGGGGGTCTGGGGGGCTAGCCCCCCAGACAACTTATGATTCTCAGCAAAGATTTATCAACACTCTAACTTTTTTAAAAATTGTATTTCCTTAACCCGAACTGACATTAATATAGCACTACAAAAGCAGATTAAGACTATTTTTTCTTCCTCTCTTCGTATCTCTTTGGTAAATTTTTTTCACTGATATAGCACTACGTGCTAGAAAACAGGGAACAGCGAATGGGCAATAGTCAAGTTTTGACTGGGTTTCAGGATTTAGAGATGTCCTAATCTTGAAACGTAGTGCTATAAAGAACAAGTTCCGCAATCGGGCCCGATCGCCCAATCAATCCTCACAAATATCAAAAGACACCCCTTAAAGAGGTGTCTTATTTTCAAGCATCCCGTACCACTTAAAATAAGTAGTTTATCGGAAACCCACAGCCGCTTGCCAAACAAAAGCAAGCAACAAGAAAAATAAGGGAATAAGCGGGAGTACGTCCACGAGGGGATCGAAAATTTGATAGGCTTCGGGTAACTCAGCCAGCAGCATTGCAACGTTCATTGATTTATTAAGTCCTTCCGATACAGCATTTATTAAGAATTGCAATAGATTTTAACATAGTATGGCGAACTACTCCCCATCCAACCACTCGGCAAATTCTTCAGTAAAGCGATCGCGCCAAATGGCCTCCCGAATGCGTTGGGTAAAGCGCACCAACTCCGTCACGTTGTGCAAAGACAGCAAAATATAACCGAGCATTTCCTTGGACTTGATCAGATGATTGAGATAGGCACGGGTAAACGTCCGACAGCAATAACAGGGACAAGTCTCGTCGAGGGGGCGAAAATCCTCGCGAAACCGGGCGTTTTTTAAATTCCACCGCTCTCCTCGTACCATTGCCGTCCCGTGCCTGCCAAAGCGAGTGGGAATAACGCAATCAAACAAATCGATCCCGGCAGCGATCGCCCTCACCATTTCTCGATAAGTCCCCACCCCCATCAAATAGCGGGGTTTATTTTCCGGTAAAATCGGCGCGGCGGCTTCTACGATAGGATACATCAGTTCTGGCGGTTCTCCTACGCTCACCCCCCCGATCGCGTATCCCGGCAAATCGAAATCGAGGAGCGATCGCGCCGCATCCACTCGTAGATCCGGATAGACTCCCCCCTGTACGATGCCAAATAATGCCTGTTCTTGGGGGCGTTGATGCGCCTCGACGCAACGTTCCAACCAGCGATACGTTCGTTCTGTCGCCGCCTTCACCGCCTCCCGCTCTGCGGGATAGGGAGGACATTCATCAAACGCCATGATAACATCGGCACCGAGGGTATTTTGAATGGCAATAGAACCTTCGGGAGTGAAATAAATGAGGCGACCGTCCAGAGGCGATCGAAAAGTTACGCCGTCTTCCTCAATTTTTCGCAACTCGCTCAAACTAAAAACCTGAAAACCGCCGGAATCCGTCAAAATTGGCTGTTTCCACCCCATAAACCGATGCAATCCCCCCGCCTTTTCTACTAACTCCTCTCCGGGTTGTAAATGGAGGTGATAGGTATTGGCGAGGATCATTTGTGCCTCGGTTTGTTCCACTTGAGCCGGGGTCAGTCCCTTCACCGTCCCCACCGTCCCTACAGGCATAAAACGAGGCGTTTCTACAATACCGTGAGGAGTATAAAAAATACCCGCCCTCGCCCGCGTGCGAGAACAAGTTTTTTGGACCTGAAAAGAAAAAGGGGAAGGAGGGACATCTCTCCGGTCGGTCTGTTTTGTTACCTCCCCTTTATCTTTCCGTAATTCTTCATCTTTCACCCTTTATCCTTTTAAAAATCTTCATCATCCATTTGTACGTCCCATTTGGCTGCGAGGACTTGTTCGAGCATAACTTCGAGGGCGGCTTCGTCCAAATTATCCGAATTTTCGCGATCCTGTAGGGGATTGCTCAAGGGCATCAATCGCAACTGACGATTATCTTGGATGAGATCGAAATAGGTTTCGCGATCGGGGGATTGATGAAGGTGCAGGTAATCGAAACTCTGCACGTTGATATAGAGGGCGTGATTGGCAATTAAAGTGGCCTGCCCTGCATCGGCAAAAACTTCTAAAACGTAACCTTCTCCCTGAGTTTGCACCTGACGATCGAGGGAGTGAATATAATAGACCCGCGTTAAAGAACCGAGCAAGCGACGCATATCGTCTTTATTGACGATCAGGCCGTTATCGACGATACAAGGAGCGGGAAGTGATTGGGGAAATGGATTGTGACTCATGGGAAACAGCCATTAATGCGAGGATTTCATGAGATTTTTTCATCGTTCCATGCAATGGCAACATGGACTCGGGGAAATGGACTAATGGAAGTGAATCGAGAGAAATGAACTTATTCTGCGTTAGTTGCAAAGAACTGTCTTGAAAGAATGGCTTCTTGAAAGAACTGCTTTGAAACTATATTGAAAGTTCCCTCGAGCAGTTGAAGATGTCTCTCTAGTTGCAATGGGATGTCGCTCTAGAAATCGATCTCGTGGGGTTATCTGCCAATAACACCGCAACCAATTGGGGAGGTCCGACCATTCTGAGGTCATGTTTTGACCTTTTTACCGACCTTTAACCCAATGTTAGCTCAATATTTTTCAACTGCCTCGTTTTCAGTCTAACAGGAGATGAAACAATTGAAACCCCCATGCGTCTTAAAGCAGTTATTTTCATTTTGGCAGTCTTTTTTGGCGGCAATCGTTTTCTATACTTGCTTGCCCTTGCCAAGGATGCAGCAGTTAAGGTTCGATCGCATTGCCCGCTTTGCCCCAGTGATGGGATTGCTCGTCGGGGTGCTACTCGCAGGGGCAGATTGGAGTTTACAACTGTTACGCATGCCCGTACTCCCTCGCAGTGCTTTCCTCATTGCCCTCTGGATTTTTTTAACGGGGGGATTGCATTTCGATGGGGCAATGGATGCGGCGGATGGATTGGCGGTTCTCGATCGCGATCGCCGCTTGCAGGTCATGCAGGATAGCCGGAGTGGAGCATTTGGGGTGATGGCGGCAATTGTTATTTTTTCCTTAAAAACCTTCGCCCTCAGCGAGATTTCTTCTTTTCGCGGTCTGGGGTTAATGCTGGCGGCAGGATGGGGGCGTTGGGGGCAAGTTATGGCGATCGCCCTCTATCCCTATCTCAAACCCGAGGGAAAAGGCGCATTTCACAAAGAACACTTGCACTGGCCGGGAGATATTCTAGGGGGTTTCTGGTTATTGATCGGGACGAGTTTGCTCCCTCGGCTTCTCTGGGGGGAAAAATGGGCTGTGGCTGGAGGAGTCGCGATCGCCGGATTCGTTCTCGCGATCGCTGTCGGATATTGGTTTTATCGGCAATTTGGCGGGCATACGGGAGATACTTACGGCGCGATCGTAGAATGGACAGAAGCATTTTATTTGGTTTTTTTGACCCTTTTGTTTTGAAAGCGAGATGGGAATTGCCTTCGATCTTGACGATCTGTTCATTTGCGATCGCGTTCTCAAGGCAGTTTTAGAGCGTATCAATGCCAAAAATAAAGGATTCTTAACCCATTCTTCCGGATGCAGTGCTTAAAATTTGAGAAGTGAAGGTGTAAAACGACCGAGTTCTATTGGGCTGATTGATTTTCTTTCGCGGCAACCAAAATGATGTGGCAAAAAGTTTGGTATTGGGGTTGTTTGGGACTGGGTTCTGTTGCGATAACCGCACTGCCCGTCTTCTCTCAATCCATCATTCCCGCTCATGATGGAACGGGAACTATTGTTATTTTTGATGACAATACTTATCAGATTTCCGGCGGCACGATCGGCGGTGAAAATTTATTTCACAGTTTTTCAGAATTGGGACTCAATACGGGAGAAATCGGCAATTTTTGGGTCGATGCCAATATTGAGAATATTCTTGCTCGCGTGGTAGGGGGAAGTCCCTCTGTGTTTGATGGGATGCTCCAAATTAACGGTGGCGAAGCGAATTTATATTTAATGAATCCTGCGGGGATTCTCTTTGGGGAAAATGCTCGTTTAAATGTATCGGGAGATTTTTTTGCTACGACGGCAACAGCGATCGGGTTTGGCGGCGATCGCTGGTTTGAGGCATTGGGAAATAACAATTATGCCAACTTGACGGGAACGCCTTTGCTCTTTGCTTTCGATCGCAAAACAACCGCCGAGATCGCCAATGCCGGACGCTTAGAGGTTCCAGAAGGACAGCGTTTAATGTTATTGGGAGGAAGCATTGTTTCTACAGGAGAATTAATTGCCCCAGGGGGGAATATTCTTGTAGCTTCCATTCCCGAAACCCATTTAATTCGACTGTCTCAACCGGGAGGTTTATTAAGTTTAGAAATCGAACCCCCTCGAGATGCAAAAGGAACAATTTTACCCCTGAGTCCTCTCGATCTTCCCGCTTTACTGACAGGAGAATCAGCAGAACCTATTGCCCCTGGAACGACCCAAATTTCCGGAACGGTTTCCGTATCTTCTTCAGAACTTAACGCTTTCGAACTTGGAGAAGTTGCCCCCCCAGAAATTAACATTTTTGGCGATCGCGTTGCCCTTCTCGATGCCGATATCGATGTTTCGGGATCGGGTGGGGGAGGAAATGTAAGAATTGGCGGCGATCGCCGAGGAGAAGGCAATTTTCCGCGTGCCAGAAGAACTTTTATTGACGAAAACACGAGCATTCGTGCCGATGCTTTAGGACGGGGAGAAGGGGGAAATATTATTATTTGGTCGGATGAATTGACGGCTTTTGCTGGAAAAGCGAGAGCCCGAGGAGGAGAAGCGGGAGGAGATGGGGGATTTGTGGAAGTTTCTGGCAAGTCCAGCTTAATTTATGAGGGAGAGGCGGATTTAAGGAGCGATCGCGGCGAAAAGGGAACCCTACTCCTCGATCCCGAAGATATTCTCATTCGCGGGGGATTGGGAACGGGAACAAATACGGTAACCCTACCCGATGTTTTCCAATCCGAAGCGGGTTCGCCTTTTATTCTTTACGAAGATAATCTCGAACTGCTGGGAGCGAACGCCGATGTCATTCTCGAAGCGAGTAACAATATTATCATCGAGTCCTTAAGCGATGGAATTTTAGCATTTGCAGGGACGGGGGCGATCGCTTTTCGTGCCGATACCGATGGAGATGGCTCGGGGGCGTTTTCCATGGATGGGGGGGATACTATTTTTACTTCCGGGCGATCGCTGGAAATATCGGGAGCAAACGTCACGACAGGAGCAATACAAACTGTTTCGGGTGTTGTAGGAAACCCCGGCGGTTCCGTGACGATTTCCGCCACTAATGGAAATGTTACTGCGGGGGAGATTCTCACGGGATCGGAAGCAGCAGATGGGGGAACTGTCTCGATTTCTGCCACCCATGGCAATATCGAGATCGCTGGAGTGACTTCGGGAGTCGATCCCGGAACGGGGAATGGCACCGGTGGCGATATTACCCTATCTGCTACGGGAAATATCGAGATAGGGGATAGCCTGATTTCGGGAGCGATCGATCGCTCGAATATTGGAGGAAGGGGAACGGGGGGGAATATCTTTCTGAATGCGGGTGGGGCGATCGATGTCGGCATGTCGGTTTTTAGTGCCGTTGCGGGTTCTGGAAATGCTGGCGAAGTTTTGCTTTCTGCGGGGGGGGATATTGCGATCGCGCAAGGAATTTTTGCGTTCTCTACGGGGGGAAATGGCAACTCGGTGACGTTGAGGGGGGAAGATATTAGCTTGGGGGCGATCTCCAGTTCCAGTATTGCCGGCGGTGCGGGGGGAAATATCGATATTACGGCATCGGGAACGTTTCGGGCATTAGCATCGATATTTATAGATACGACCGGGGATGATAGCTTTATTCGCTTTCAGGATGGTTCTATCCAGAGTTTGGGGAGTGTCGCCACCCGTTCCGAAACAGGAGCCAGTCTGATCGCTGCGGGGATTACGGGGAATGGTTCGATTATTATTCGCCACGGTGGGGGGATTTTTACCGTGGGGGATTCTGTCACCAATGGAACGTTGGGAGCAATTGATGGGGGAGATTTGAGCCTTTCCCCCAATCGTGCTTTTGATGCGGATTTTAGTTCGGAGGGGATTTCGATTTTAACACAAACGTCCGATTCTCTATCTTCTTCCCAAATTCGTCCTCTATCCGCCCTCTCTCTCAATCGTTCCGGCGATCGCGGCAATTCGAAGACCCTCGAACTCGCTTCCCTCGCAGAAGCAAAGGCCAAGTTAGCCGATATTGAAGCCCTGACGGGGGTAAAATCGGCGATCGTCTATGCCAGTTTTTTACCGCGATCGCTGGCAGGGCGTTCTGATTTTACCAGTCGCGAGGCGCAAACGAGTCAAGCCTTTCGAGCTTTACTCGCCCCCGGAACGACCTTAAATGCACCGCCGATTGCTTTTGCCCCCCAAGATAGCGATGTGTTGGAATTACTCCTCATTTCTGCTGATGGGAAACCGAAGCGATGGCGTATCGAGGGGGCAACGCGGGAGATAGTGAGAGAGGTTGCTTTGGAGTTTCGCCGTACCGTAACAAACGTTCGCCGTCCTTCTGCCTATCTGAAATCGGCAGGACAACTCTATCGTTGGTTAATTGCCCCGTTGGAGGCAGAATTAGAAGCCCGAGGAATTGAGAATTTAGCTTTTATCGCCGATGAAGGATTGCGATCGCTGCCTTTGGCTGCCCTTCACGACGGCAAGCAGTTTCTCATCGAACGCTATAGCGTCGGACTGCTCCCCAGTTTTACCCTCACTCAAATCGAATATACTCCGCTCGCAAATTTATCGGTTTTAGCCATGGGGCGATCGCAGTTTGCCGATCTCGAACCCCTCCCGGCAGTCCCGACGGAATTAGAAACGATCGCAGGCCGTCTTTGGCCGGGAAAATCTTTCCTTAATGAGGCGTTTACCTTCGAAAACCTCAAAAATACGCGAGCGAATGCTCCTTACGCGATCGTGCATCTGGCGACTCACGGGGAATTCCGACCAGGAAAACCGGGCAATTCTTACATTCAACTTTGGGACGATCGCTTGCCTCTCGATCGCTTGCAAACCCTGCAATTTCGCGATCCTCCTGTAGAGTTATTGGTGTTGAGTGCCTGTCGGACGGCTTTGGGGGATAAAGATGCTGAATTGGGGTTTGCCGGGCTGGCCGTGGCGGCGGGGGTTAAGTCTGCGTTGGGGAGTTTGTGGTATGTGAGCGATGTGGGAACGCTGGCATTAATGACGAGTTTTTACGAACAATTAAAACAGACTCCCGTAAAAGCGGAAGCCATCCGACGGGCACAATTATCCTTGTTACGCGGAGAAACTTATTTAGAAAAGAGAACGTTACAAACGGGGAAAGAAGCGATCGCGTTGCCTGATGAATTGAGCGTACCGAGGGATCGGATTTTATCCCATCCTTATTATTGGAGTGGTTTTACTCTCATTGGCAATCCTTATTAAAGCGGAGGGAGCGGAGGGAGCGGGGGAAGAAGAATTTTGCAGGAAAAGCCTAAGTCGTGTAGGTTGAGTTGAGGATCGAAACCCAACAATAATTCCCTTTTGAATTTTAACACAAAAAGCGATCGCGCCGACCATCTTTCTCTCTTCTCTTGTTGTTTGCAGTTCTATCATAACAGTTTTTTGTTCTAGATTTGCACTTCTATTTCTTCTTATTCTCCTTTGCTGGCTGCGTCGATCTGTGCGAGGATATCTTGGGTGATGGGATGATTGCCGAGTTTGTCTCTTTGTCCGACTGCGATCGCTTTTTGTAAGCAATAACCAAAATTTTGGATGAGAGTTTTACTATTTGGATGTTCAAAACCCAAGCGATTGACAATGATTAAAATAGCCTGAGAAAAGAGAGATTCTGCTTCTTCATATCTCCCTTGGGATGAGTAGAGTTCTGCCAAATTATTGAGAGAACTGGCAACATCGGGATGGTCTTCTCCTAAGAGTTTTCTACTCAGGTCTAAGGCTTGAGAAAAGAGAGGTTCTGCTTCTTCATATCTCCCTTGGGATTGGTAGAGAGATGCCAAATTATTGAGAGAACTGGCAACATGGGGATGGTCTTCTCCTAAGCGTTTTCTACTCAGGTCTAAGGCTTGAGAAAAGAGAGGTTCTGCTTCTTCATATCTCCCTTGGGATGTGTAGAGAGATGCCAAATTATTGAGAGAAGTGGCAACATCGGGATGGTCTTCTCCTAAGAGTTTTCTACTCAGAGCTAAGGCTTGAGAATAGAGAGGTTCTGCTTCTTCATATCTCCCTTGGGATTGGTAGAGAGATGCCAAATTATTGAGAGAACTGGCAACATGGGGATGGTCTTCTCCTAAGCGTTTTCTCCTCAGAGCTAAGGCTTGAGAAAAGAGAGGTTCTGCTTCTTCATATCTCCCTTGGGATGAGTAGAGAGATGCCAAATTATTGAGAGAACTGGCAACATGGGGATGGTCTTCTCCTAAGCGTTTTCTCCTCAGCGCTAAGGCTTGAGAATAGAGGGGTTCTGCTTCTTCATATCTCCCTTGGGATGAGTAGAGTCCTGCCAAATTATTGAGAGAACTGGCAACATCGGGATGGTCTTCTCCTAAGCGATCGCGACATATCGATAAACTTTGCTTTTGCCAAGATTCAGCTTTTTTATAGAGTCCTTGTCCCTTGTAATAACCACCCAATCCTAAAAATGGCAAAATCAAATCCTCATTCTCGATCCAGTTGCACAGATTTGCGATAACTTCTTCCCAATGCAGAATTAAGATAGAAAATTGTTCTATGTGTTCTAATGTCGGTGTTTCTGGCATATCTTTTGCAACTTCTACCATAACTCGAACGCATTTTCGTTTTAATTCATCGCTCTTAGAACAAGGTGTTTTAAATCTTGCTCGCAAACGCTGCCAAAATCCCTGTTTGGGTCGATCGCACCAAGGCGATCGCTTTAATTTATACTGCAAAAACTCCCGCGTTAACTGATGCAGTTTATAAACCCCTTTCCCTTCCCGTTCCAATAAACTCAACCCGCACAATATTTCATCGCGAATTGTTTCTAACTGTACCTTATCTCGGTCGGGAAAACACCCTTCAACGAACTCCCAAGGAATGGGAGCAGGGGCAAATAAACCCAACAAACAGGCTAATTCTTGCTCATCCTCATCCAACTCCTGCCAACTCAACTCAAAAACGGCTGTAATCTTATCTTTTAACGCGCCTTCTTCTAAGCGTTGTTTCTCCAAGCGTGCGTGCATTTCCTGCAACGATAAATCTTGATGGGTTCGCAGATATTGTCCCACCAATTCCAACCCTAAAGGCAGATAACCCAACCATTGACACAATCCCTTTGCTGCCTCTAAATCGTCATCAATTCGTCCTCCTTCCCTATCCTGTAAAAATGATCGCAGCACCTCGAGAGATGTAGCCTCATCCAATACCAATAACCCCACCTCTTTAAATCGTTTTGGGTCTAAATCTTGCGATCGCGTCGTCACCAAAACCTTAAACCGAGACCCCACGGGAGGCAAATAAGGCGCGATCGCATCATACGCCACCACATCATCCAAAACCAGCAAAACATCCCCCTCCCTGCCCCAATTTTGCCAGCAATAACCAACGCGATCGCTTAACTCTCCCTCCTCCGGTACCCGCATTTTTAAACCCTCTCGCGCAAAACTACAAATCTTAATCCCCATATCTCCCCCTCCCACATCCACCCAACAAACCCCACCGGGATAATCGGCCTGTTTGCGAGTCGCATATTGCAACGCTAACTCGGTTTTGCCAATGCCTCCCATACCGCTTATCGTCGTATAAAAAGCAGCGATCGCCACATCACCCTGCTTTAATTTCTCGTGAATCTTCTCTAAATCTTTATCCCGACCAAAAAACTTGTTCGAGGGAGTGCGCCTGATATTATTGGGAATGTGCGAATGTTGTTGAATCGGTTTCGATGCCGACGAGTTCAGTCAATCGGGTTTTTCGTTAATGATAATAGTGCCGGGATTATTCTCAACAATTACCGATCTCGTTGGATTTTGAATCCCACGATCGCCAATAATCTGATTTTGTCCCTCAACCGTGTCAATATTAAAAATCTCTCGAGCGCGATCGCCGATCTCCCTCGCAAAAGTCTCATTCTCTTTCATTGCTTCCTCAATCTCCTCTCTCACTTCCTCCGCAAAAACCCTATCCTCCTTCATTGCCGCATCCAAATAACCCGCAACTTGCTCCAAAGCAAAAGGAGCCCCATCTTTCGCCTCCTGTAAGACTTTCTCCAACTCCTGTTTTCCCCGCAACTTCTGCCAAATCTTCTCTCGCAGTCGGTTGATTATCTCTAAAGTTCCCCCTGCCAGTTTTTCGGCACCCGTTTCAACAAATTTTGTCGCAGCAAGAGTCGCGATCGCAGTGATTGGATCCATCGGTTTTTTTCTCAAACTTCTCCCTCAGTTTAAACAAGATCCACCGAGAATTGCCGATAATTCGGGGATAAATGAGTCGCCGAGTTTTCTTTTTATATCGGGAGCTTAACATTGAGAATAAAAAATGCGATCGCGCTTCTAAAACTAGCTTTTCATTCAATATAATGCTATATTATTACTTAGTTAAATAGATACAAATAATCCGAACAGTGGATAAAACGCTAAACCATAAAAAATCTGCGGCTGCCCTTGCCCCCGTCGCCGATTATTTTAAAATGCTCTCAGAAGTTAGTCGCCTGCAAATTTTAAACGCTTTGAGGCAGGGAGAAATGAACGTGACGCAGCTTTCCGAAGAAACCGGACTGGGACAAGCCAATCTCTCCAAACACCTCAAAATTTTAACACAAGCAGGCATTTTAAACCGCAAACCCGTCGGCACGAGCGTCTATTATGACATCAGCGATCCGATAATATTCGATCTCTGCGAATGGGTTTGCGATCGCCTTGCCGACAGAATACAAGAACAAGCCAATCGCATCCATCAATTAAAAGCCTTCAATACCCCTGCAAAATAGTAATATCAAATCTGCTTGAATCACCATGCTTCCCAGTGAGGGAGCGGGGGAAGCAGGGGGAGCATCGGAAGCCTCGGGAGTGGCGAGTTCTAAATTCGGACAATTATCCGGATTTGAGATAAAGACACCTTCGGAAAACATCTCTGCATCAAAAAAACACTGCTAATCGGGGAATCCCATCGATCGCACCGGAAGAAATCGGAAACGCAAACATGCGATAGAATCCCTTAGTACGTTAAAACATCTATGCAAAGGAGGAGCAAAATGAGACTCTCATTATTATGGCGATCGCTAATTCTCAGCTTGATTATCGGACTATTAATGTTGAGTTGGGGAACAATTCCTCACGCAACAGCCGCAGTTTATCAGATGGAAGAAGCCCCCGGCCAAATGCTCTATCAATCTCGCCATACCTTGCGGGATGAATTTGGAGAACCTTGGCAAGTTATTCTCTTTAAACGAGAAAAAAATCGCGAAGAAACTCCCGTGCATTTGCGTTTGGTGGGTTTCCCCGACGTTGCTGCATTCGATCGCGATCGCGCTTTAAAAATCTTTGTCTCTACCGGACAAGTATTATCCGCCGAAGATATTTTTTCCCCGCAATCTTCGGCGGATAACGTCGGAGAATTTGACTTCAAAGAAATATTACCAAAATTGCCACAATTGGCATCGGTACAATTCTTATTAAAGATGAAAAACGATCGCGCGATCGCCTTGCAAATTCCCGCCGCAGTCGTATTAGAGTGGCACTTGGCCATTGAAAGATAAAGTGAAGCGATCGCCATTTCTCCGCTACCTCAGACATTCTATATTGCACCCTCGAGCCTATCTTTCCGAACGCCGCCAGATCTCAGCAAAACCAGACAATCCAAAATCCTATTTTATGTTACAATCAGAATTGTCATATTTTTTCAAGTTGGGTGTATGGTTTCTCTGACAGGTTACGAGGAGCTCCAGCAAATCCACAACAGCAGTAACTCGCAAGTCTATCGCGCCAAGCGAACGAGCGATCGCACCCCCGTCATTCTCAAATTTCTCAATTGCGATTATCCTTCGTCAGAGCAGATTCGCCGCTATAAGCAAGAGTATTATCTCACTTGCCAGTTAAATGCTCCGGGGATTATTAAAGCCTACAGTCTCGAAGAATGGCAGAGAAGCTACGCGATCGTCCTTGAAGACTTTGGCGGCATTTCCCTCAAAAAATGGCAGAAACAACGCGACAAACTCTCTCTCAAAGAGTTTTTGCAATTAGCGATCGCCATTACTGAAAGTTTGGGACAAGTGCACGCCCAAAATATTATTCATAAAGATATCAATCCTGCCAATATAGTTTTTAATCCCGAAACTAAAGAACTGAAAATTATTGATTTTGGAATTTCGACCCAACTCAACCGAGAAAATCCTACCTTGAAAAATCCTAATGTTTTAGAAGGAACCCTCGCTTATATTTCCCCAGAACAAACCGGAAGAATGAATCGAGGCTTGGATTATCGTACGGATTTTTATTCTTTAGGCATTACTTTTTACGAACTGCTGACGGGAATGTTCCCTTTTCTGACTGAAGATATGCTGGAATTGATTCACTGTCATATTGCCAAACCCTCCCCTCCCATTCCCGACTCTCAAGTCCCCACCCCTCTGACTAACATTGTCATGAAATTGATAGCAAAAAATGCAGAAGATCGCTATCAAAGTGCTTGGGGATTAAAAGCCGACCTAGAATATTGTTGGCAGCAATTAAACTCAACTGGAGACATTCTTTCATTTTCCTTAGCCAGTCAAGATATTAGCGATCGCTTGCAAATTCCGCAGAAACTCTATGGACGAAAAAAAGAAATCGAAACTCTATTAACCGCTTTTCAGAGAGTTGCCGATACGGGAAAAGTAGAACTCATCTTAGTCGCGGGATATTCGGGAATTGGTAAATCTTCCCTCGTCCAAGAATTATACAAACCCATTACAGCACATCGAGGCTATTTCATTTCGGGAAAATTCGACCAATTTCAACGCAATATTCCCTATTTTGCGATCGTAGCGGCGTTTCGAGGTTTAATCGAGCAATTATTGGGAGAAAGCGAAGTACAATTGCAAGTCTGGAAAAACAAATTACTGGAAGCATTAGGTAATAATGGGCAAGTCATTATTAATGTCATCCCCGAAGTCGAACTGATTATTGGCAAACAACCTCCCCTACCCGAGTTAGGAGCAAATGAAGCACGGAATCGCTTTAATTTGACAATTGGCAATTTTATGCGCGTATTTTGTCAAAAAGAACATCCCTTAACCTTATTTCTCGACGATCTGCAATGGGTAGACTCGGCAACTTTAATACTAATGGAAAGATTATTAACGGATGCTCAAACTGAATCGTTATTGCTGTTGGGAGCCTATCGAGATAACGAAATATCGCGCAGTCATCCTTTGCACCTTTCTCTCGAAAAACTCCGACAGCATCAAGCAACATTCGTGCAAGTTCGCCTCAATCCTTTGCAGCTTTCTGAGATTGGCAACTTGATAAGCGATACTCTCGGACGAACCTTCAATGAAGTGAGAAAATTGACGCAATTATTGCAAGAGAAAACTGAAGGTAATCCTTTCTTTGTAAATGAGTTTTTACAGGCTTTGTATGCCGAAAACTTACTAAACTTTGAAACTAAAGCGAGGAGATGGCAATGGGATATTGAAGCGATCGCTGCCAGAAATTTCACGGATAACGTGGTTGAGTTGATGGTCGAAAAGCTACAACAATTACCGCAAGGCGATCGCGAAATCTTATCCCTTGCTGCTTGTTTGGGATCCGAGTTCGATTTAACAACCCTGACATGGATTGTCAAGCGATCGCCGCAAGAAGTGTTTGAGTCGTTAAAAATGGCTCTCGATCGCAACGTTATCGTTCCCATATCGGAATTAGATGAAAACTTACTGATTCAGTCGTGTAAATTTGCCCACGATCGCATTCAACAAGCGGCCTATGCCCTCATTCCCGAAGCAGATAAAGCCGAGAAAAATGTGGCGATCGGGCGCATTCTTTTAGAAAAGATTCCAGAGGGCGATCGCGAAGAAAAACTCTTTGATATTGTCGATCTCCTCAATCGCGGCCTTACCTTATTCACGACTTCTCAAGAGCGAGAAACTATCACTCGCTTAAATCTACAGACAGGATGCAAAGCGAGAGCAGCCAATGCTTACGGAGCAGCGATCTCCTATTTTGAGACGGGCATCTCTCTACTCGAGGCGAATCGTTGGGACGCTCAATACGAACTAACCCTCGAGCTATATCAAGAAGTGATGAAAGCCACTTATCTCAATGCAGAGATCGAACGCATGGAAGCATTTGCAACGATTATCGATCGAGAAGCAAAAACGCCTCGCGATCGCCTCAAATTGGCACAAATTAGAGTTGATGCTTATACCAATCAAGTGCGATTGCTAGAAGCCCTCGATGTGGCTTTGCAGGCTTTACAAAATTTGGGAATTGAGTTTCCATCCCAACCCTCTCAAGAGGATTTTGTCAACGCTTTCGGCGAAATACAAGGATTAATTGGCGATCGTCAACCGACCGACTTTGCCAATTTACCTAAAATGCAAAACGATCTGATACGCGAGGCATTAGTGCTTTTAGTGAAGATTGCACCGGCGATTTATTTTACCAAACCTGCTTTGTATCCCCTTGCGGTTTTCAAAACCCTCGAACTTTCAATCATTTATGGCAATACACCTGCTTCTGCCTTTAGCTACGCAAACTATGGCATGATTTTATGTGAGATCGGGAACGATTTTTCTCTCGGTTATGAATACGGCCAATTGGCCTTAGATATTCTTGCCCAGTTTGACGATCGAAAATTTAAACCTTCCATTTTCTTGCTCGTTTATTATTTTATCCATCATTGGAAAAATCACATCAACGAGGCATTTAATTCATTACAGCAAGGTTTTACATTTGGTTTAGAAATCGGGGATTTAGCTTATAGCGGCCATCTTGGTAGTAGTTATTGCATTCAGCTTTATTTAAGCGGTTGCGAATTATCTGAAGTGGAACGAGAAATCGAACGATACTGTAAAATATTTAAGGAAGTCGGCCAAAAAGTTTCTCTAGATCTTATACAAATATATTGGCAAACAGTTTTAAATTTACAAGGAAAATCGGCATCCCCCTATCATCTCACAGGTTTGGCAATGGATGAAGATTCATTGATTTTAGAGTGTCAAAATAATAACAATAATACCGTGTTGCACAATATCTATTTTCAAAAAGCAATTCTGTGTTATTTATTTGAAGATTTTAACGAATCCCTCGTGATAGCGATCGAGAGAGAAGGGATTTTACTTAATCCTATGAAAAGTCCGTCATTTCCTCTATTTTATTGCTATTATTCTTTAATCAAATTAATGCGTCCTGAAACAATAGATCGGAATACTTTAAATGAGGTTCGAGAAAATCAAAAGAAGCTAAAGCGTTGGGCAGAATCCGCTCCCATGAACTATTTACATAAATTCTATCTTGTCGAGGCAGAATATTATCGAGTCTTGGGGGAAAAAGTCAAAGCAATGGATTATTACGATCGCGCGATCGCCGGAGCCAGAGAAAACAAATACATCCAAGAAGAAGCCCTCGCTAACGAAATTGCTGCTAAATTTTATCTTAATTGGAGTCTCGACTGTGCTCGACCGAACGGGAAAGAAAACATTGCCGGTTTGTATTTAAAAGAAGCTCATTATTGCTATCAACGCTGGGGCGCGATCGCCAAGGTCAAACATCTCGAAGAAAAATATTCCCATCTATTTTCTTTTACAGAAACACCAGATTCAACCTCACCAAAAAAGGCGAAAATAACGCCAACGACCAGTACCTCAAAAAGCAGCAAAAATCTGGATCTAGCTTCAGTTATCAAAGCCACTCAAGCCATTTCTAGCGAAATTTTTCTCGATCGCTTACTCTCGGCTTTAATGAATATTCTTGTCGAAAACGCCGGAGCGCAGAAAGGAATTTTACTTCTGTCGAGAGGAGAAAATTTAGTGGTTGCAGCAACCCAAGAAACAGAATCGGAAAAAGCGATCGCCCTGCAAGACATTCCTCTAGAAAAATTTCACGCCATTCCACTCAGTATTGTTCGCTATGTCACTCGCACCCGAGAAGCCGTGTTTTTAGATGATGCCGTCCGTACGGGCAACTTTACCGAGGATGCTTATATTCAACAAAATCAATGTTATTCTCTTGCCTGTATTCCCTTTATTAATCAAGGAAAATTACAAGGGATTATCTATCTAGAAAACAATCTTAGCATGAGGGCATTTAGTCAAGAACGCATGGCATTATTGCAAACCCTCGCCACTCAAGCCGCCATTTCCCTCGAAAATGCACGTTTCTATAACCAACTCGAAGAGCATTCTCGCACCCTCGAAAGCAAAGTTGAAGAGCGCACCGCTCAACTGCAACAAGCTAAAGAAACTGCCGATCGCGCCAACCAAGCCAAAAGCGAGTTTTTAGCCAATATGAGCCACGAATTGCGAACCCCCTTAAACGCGATTTTAGGTTTTTCGCAAATTGCCATCCGCGACGGCGATTTGCCGCCCAAACACCGAGATAATCTCAATATTATCAATCGTAGCGGCGATTATTTGCTGACGTTAATCAACAATGTTTTAGATTTATCGAAAATCGAAGCAGGGAAAATGACCCTCGCGATCGCTCCTTTCGATCTTTATGCTTTATTGACAGAAGTCGAAGGTTTATTGCAGCTCAAAGCTGAAACTAAAGGATTAAAACTGCTGTTCGCATGGCAAGAAAACGTCCCGCAATATATCTGCACCGATAAAACCAAACTGCGTCAGGTCTTACTGAATCTCATCAACAATAGTATTAAATTCACATCAGAAGGCGGCATTTCAGTAACAGTCACCCATTGCCAATCCCCTCTAACCCCCCTTCGTAAGGGAGGGAAAAAAAACAACCCTTCGACAAGCTCGGGGCAATGCCAACAACAAATCATATTTGAAGTACGAGATACGGGAATGGGGATTGCCGAAGAAGAGATAGGGAAACTCTTTGAGGCCTTTGCTCAAACTCAGAGCGGTCGACAAACTCAAGAAGGAACGGGGTTGGGGCTGCCAATCTCGCAAAAATTCGTGCAATTGATGGGAGGAGAAATTGCCGTTCGCAGTCAGGTTGGTGAAGGAACGGCCATGACTTTTAATATTAATGCCACGCTTGTGGATAGAGCGGAGGTAGAATCCGATCGCAATTCTCGCCGAGTCATTGCTCTCAAACCCGGACAGCCACACTACAAAATTGCCATCGCCGACGATCGGTCCGAAAATCGTTTATTATTGGTCAAATTGTTGCAACCCCTCGGCTTCGACTTGCGGGAAGCGAGTAACGGACGAGAAGCGATCGCTCAATGGGAAAACTGGCATCCGCATCTGATTTTTATGGACATGAGAATGTCCGAAATGGATGGTTATGAGGCGACGCGAACCATTAAAGCCAAACCAGAAGGAAAAGACACCATTATTATTGCCTTAACGGCGAGCGTATTGGAACGAGAAAAGGCGAGCGCCTTGTTAGCTGGATGCGATGATTTTCTCAAGAAACCCTTTCGAGAAGTGGAGATTTTTGAGATCCTCAGCAAGTATTTAGGGATTGAATATATTTATGATGAAGCAGAACGAAAAGAAGAAAAGCAATATTCTCCTTTGCAATTGTCCGATTTACAAGTGATGCCGTTAGAATGGCAGAAACGAATGTATAAAGCCAGCGAAATCCTAGATGATGAGGCAATTTTGGCACTCATTCGAGAAATCCCTGCAAGTCAAGCATCTTTAGCCGATTGCCTGACGAACTTAGTCGATGACTTTCAACTCGATCTCATTCGGCAACTCCTTGAAGAGTTACAATAGAGTAGCCGGTCAAATCCCGCAGTTACTAAATGTCTAGATTATTGTTAGAGAATAGCTTTCTTTCTTTTTTTCCATTCAACTTTTCATGATTGCTCTTGCCGGATACGAGAATTTTCTGAAAATTCACCATAGCACTAGTTCGCAAGTGTACCGCGCTTGGAGAATTAGCGATCGCACCTCCGTCATTCTCAAATTTCTCGATTGCGATTACCCGACTTCAGAACAAATTCGCCGTTACAAGCAAGAATATTACCTTACTTGTCGCGTAGATGCCCCCGGAATCATTAAAGCCTACAGTCTCGAAGAATGGCAGAGAAGTTATGCAATTGTCCTCGAAGATTTTGGCGGACTTTCTCTTCAGCAATGGTTGCAGAAACGGAAAAAATTGACCTTAGAAGAATTTTTGGAAATCGCGATCGCGACAACCGAAAGTTTGGGACAGATTCACGCCCAAAAGATTATTCATAAAGATATTAATCCCGCCAATATTATTTTGAATCCCGAAACCAAAGAACTGAAAATCATTGATTTTGGGATTGCCACACAGCTAAATCGAGAAAATCCCACATTGAAGAACCTTCATGTTTTAGAAGGAACATTAGCTTATATTTCCCCAGAACAAACAGGGAGAATGAATCGCGGTCTGGACTATCGCACGGATTTTTATTCTTTAGGCGTGACTTTTTACGAGCTGCTGACGGGAAACTTACCCTTCCCAACTGAAGATGTTTTGGAATTAGTTCACGCTCACATTGCCAAACCACCCGCTCAATTCAAAATTCAAAATTCAAAATTCAAAATTTTCTCAACCTTACAAGAAATTGTTCTCAAATTAATGGCGAAAAATGCCGAGGATCGCTATCAAAGCGTTGATGGATTAAAAGCTGATTTAGAACGCTGTCAGCAGCAATTGAAATCGACAGGAGAAATTGCTGTTTTTCCCCTCGCCCGTCAAGATATTAGCGATCGCTTTCAAATTCCCCAAAAACTCTACGGTAGAGAAGTAGAAATTGCCAAGTTAATTGACGGCTTTGAAACAGTTGCCAATACGGGGCAGGTGATGGCAATGTTTGTTTCCGGTTATTCCGGCATTGGAAAATCGGCATTAGTCCAAGAACTATACAAACCCATTACCGTCCGTCGAGGCTATTTTATTGCCGGGAAATTCGATCAATTTCAACGCAATGTTCCCTATTCCGCCATCGTCAGTGCCTTTCGCAGATTAATCGAACAACTGTTAGGCGAAACCGAATCCCAATTGCAAGTATGGCGCGAAAAACTGTTACGGGCGTTGGGAAATAACGGTCAGATCGTCATTGATGTCATTCCCGAAGTCGAACTGATTATCGGGAAACAACCGGCCGTTCCCACATTGGGGACAAACGAGTCGCAAAATCGCTTTAATCTTGTTTTTGGGAACTTCATGCGCGCCTTTTGCAGTTCGGAACATCCCTTAACCCTCTTCCTCGACGATTTGCAATGGTCGGACTTGGCGACGCTGAAATTAGTAGAACGATTGCTCGAAGATCGCCAAACGCAATATCTTTTACTATTGGGGGCATATCGAGATAATGAGGTATCCTCGGGGCATCCCCTCCTCATTACCCTCGAACGACTGCAACAAAAAGAGCAAGCATTGGCTCGTATCTTCCTCGGTAATCTTAAAATTGACGAAATTACCCAGTTAATTGGCGAAACCCTGCAATCTCCACCGAAAACCGTAAAAGCTCTAGCGACATTAGTCCTGCGAAAAACAGAAGGCAATCCTTTCTTTATCAATGAATTTTTAAAAGAATTGTATGATGAAAATCTTTTAATGTTCCATCGCCCTTCTCGATGTTGGCAATGGGATCTTGCCGCGATCGAAGCCATAGAATTGAGCGATAGCGTGGTGGAATTGATGGTGGGCAAACTGCAAAAATTCCCCCCATCAACCCAACGCATCTTATCCCTTGCAGCGTGTTTGGGGGCGGAGTTTGACCTGAGCACTTTAACTTTAGTGAGTTCTCAACCCCGCAAAATCCTCTTTCGGGATTTAAAAATTGCCCTCGATCGCGGCATTATTTCCCCTCGCTCCCAACTCGACGAAAATTTACTCATCCAAGCCTATCAATTCAACCACGATCGCATTCAACAGGCCGCCTATACCCTCATTCCTCTAGAAGAACGCCCCGCCGTCAACCTGCAAATCGGCCGCCTGCTCTTGGAGCGCGTTACCGAGGGAGAACGAGAAGAAAAGCTCTTCGATATCGTCGATCGCCTCAATCGCGGCATTGCCCTCATTGTCGATACCAAAGAGCGGCAAACCCTCGCCCGTCTCAATTGGCAAGCCGGACGCAAAGCCAATCTCACCGCCGCTTACGCAACCGCGATCGCCTATTTGGATATCGGCATTCAACTCCTACCCCCAGATTGTTGGGAAAATCAATATGCCCTCGCCTTCGGCCTTCATTGCGAAGCCGTCAAAGCCAGCTATTTTAACGCAGATATCCAGCGCATGGAAGAACTGGCCGCCATTGCCATCCCTCGGGCGAAAACCCAGAGCGATCGCGGGGATATCTGCGAAATCAAACTGGATGCTTACACCAATCAAAATCGCGTGGTGGAGGCCTTAGCCGTCGGTTTGGAGATGCTCTCTTCTTTGGGCATCGAATTTCCTCGAGAAGTTTCCCGAGGAGATATAGCCCCCGCTTTGGCCAAAACCAAAACCCTCATTGGCGATCGCCAACCTCGAGATTTGCTCGACTTGCCCCCCATGGAAGGCGATCTCTCTCGGGTTGCTCTCCCTTTACTGATTAAAATCGTTCCCGTCACTTATTTTGCCGCACCGCTATTGTTCCCCCTCATCGTTTTCAAACAGGTGGAACTCTCCGTAACTTATGGCAATAGCCCGGCTTCTGCTTTTGGCTATGCAGCCTATGGCATGATTCTCTGTGGTGTGGTAGGGGAATTTCATCTCGGGTGCGAGTACGGGCAATTGGCTTTAAATATTTTGGCCGCCTCGAGCGATCGCGAGTTTGAAGCGGCGGTGTTAATGGTCGTTTATCGCTTTATCAGCCATTGGCAAATCCATTTGCGAGAAGCCCTCGATCCCTTACAGCACGGTTTCGCCGTTGGTCTGGAAACGGGGGATTTTGCCTATAGCGGCTATTGCAACCAAGGGTATTGCTTGCGCCTGTTTCTGACGGCCATGGAACTCTCCGAAGCCGTGAGGGAAATGCAAAGCTATAGCGAATTGCTCGAGGGCATCGGCCAGCAAACCGCCCTCAATTACAATCGCCCCTATTGGCAAGCCATGCTGAATTTTCAAGGCCGGGCTCGGCAGAGCGATCGCCTGACGGGTACGGTCATGGACGAGCAAAAACTGATTGCCTATTATCAAGACCGGAAAAATGGGAGCGGTTTATGGGGGATTTATGTTACAAAATTAATTCTGACCTATTGGTTTGACAATCACCAAGGGGCGATCGCGGCGGGAGAAGCGGCAGGAGAGTGCTTATCTGCTGCCATCGGCCACGCCCTCATTCCCGTTTGGCGCTTTTACGATGCTTTGGCCCGCTTGGCTGTCGTTGGCATGGAAGAAGATACAGAAGCGTTACCGGTAGAAATTGCGGAACATCAAAATGATTTGCAGCATTGGGCCGAACTTGCCCCGATGAACTATCAACATAAATATTATCTCGTGGCAGCCGAACGGGCTCGCGTTGCCGGCGATCGCGCCTTAGCGATCGAGTATTACGATCGAGCCATTGCTGGGGCGCGAGAAAATGAATACCTCCACGAAGAAGCCTTAGCCAACGAACTCGCCGCTCGCTTTTATCTCGACTGGGACAAAATGCCAATCGCTCGCATCTATGCAATGGAAGCGCGTTACTGTTGTCAGCGTTGGGGGGCAATTGCCAAGGTTCGGCAGCTCGAGGAGAAATATCCCCAACTTTTCGCTGCCAATGAGCGGGAAATACCGCGATCGTCCCCCAAAACCCCCCATTTTCTAGGAACGCGCACGACCCGACAAGATCGAAACAGCGATGTTTTAGACCTCGCGACAGTCATGAAATCCACCAGTGCGATTTCTAGCGAAATCGTGTTGGATAAGTTACTGGCAGCGTTAATGGACATTCTCGTGGAAAATGCCGGAGCCGAGCGGGGCATTTTGTTATCTCTGAGTGCAAATCCCCCTCGGGAGGAAACCGACGACTTCTCTGTTGCTGCCATTAAAGAGGCAAATTCCGATACGGCGATCGTTTCCCCTGCCCGAGGGGGAGAAGTCCCGACACTCAAAGAGTTATCCGACATTCCTCATCAAGTTGTTTACTATGTCGCCCGCACCCAAAAAACCGTTGTCTTGCAAGATGCCGAAGAGGACAGTCAATTTGCAGGAGATCCCTATATTCAACAGTATCAATGCCAATCGATCGCCTGCGCTCCCCTCATCAATCAAGGAAAATTACAGGGTATTATCTATCTTGAAAATAATCTCATCTCTGGGGCTTTTACTCGCGATCGCTTGCAACTGTTACAGATGTTAGCCGCCCAAGCCGCCATCTCTTTAGAAAATGCACGCTTGTATGAAAATCTGCAAACTTTAAATCTGGCTTACGAACGTTTTATTCCCTCTCAATTTCTCAGTTTTTTGGAGAAAAAGAGCATTGTCGATGTAGATTTAGGGGATCAAGTAGAGCGAGAAATGACGGTTTTATTCTCCGATATTCGCGATTTTACCACCATTTCCGAACAGATGACCCCGGCCGAGAATTTTGCTTTTATTAACGGTTATTTGGGACGTATGGAACCCCTAATTCAACAATATGGTGGTTTTATCGACAAATATATCGGCGATGCGATTATGGCGCTCTTTGGCAATACTCCCGATGATGCCCTGCAAGCCGCGATCGCCATGTTAGAAGAGTTGCAAGTTTACAATTTATCTCGTATCGAGGCCGATCTCGTTCCCCTTCGCATCGGTATCGGTTTGCATGCGGGTCGGTTAATGTTAGGCACTGTCGGGGGAGCAGATCGCATGGATGGGACGGCGATCGGAGATTCGGTCAATTTATCTTCGCGGGTGGAGGGATTGACCAAAACCTACGGTATTTCTCTCTTAATTACCCAGCAAACTTTTCTGGGTTTAAAAAATTTCTTTGAGTACGATTTTCGTTTTATCGAACGAGTGACGGCCAAAGGAAAAGCCAAAGCGGTGAGTTTATTCGAGATCTTTTCTGCGGATTCGCCGGATTTGCGAGAAGCAAAAAAAGCCTCAAAGGGACTCTTTGAAAAAGGTGCAATTCTCTTTCACCAGCAAGCATTTATCGAAGCGGCAGAATTATTTAGACAATGCTTAGAATACCATCAAGGCGATCGGGCTGCTCGCAGTTATTTAGAACGCTGTCAACAGTATATCGATTAAATTTTTATGCTAAAACGAGAATAACCGCCTTTTTCTCTCAACCTAACATTTATGATCTCTCTTGCCGGATACGAGAATTTCCTTCAAATTCACGATAGCAGCAATTCGCAGGTCTATCGCGCTCGACGAGTTGAAGATGGGCAACCCGTGATTCTCAAATTTCTCAATCGAGAGTATCCCACACCAGAACAAATACGTCGTTACAAGCAAGAATATTCCCTCACTCATCAATTAGATGCACCCGGCATTATTAAAGCCTATCGCCTCGAAGAATGGCAAAGAAGCTATGCCATCGCCCTTGAAGACTTTGGCGGCATTTCCCTCCAGCAATGGCTGCAAGAACGAGAACCATTGTCTTTAAAAGAGTTTTTGGCGATCGCGATCGCCATAGCAGAAAGTTTAGCACAAATTCACGCACAAAATATTATTCACAAAGATATTAATCCCGCTAATCTGATTGTTAATCCTCAAACTCAAGAACTCAAAATTATTGATTTTGGAATTTCAACTCAATTAAATCGAGAAAATCCGACTTTAAAAAATCCTAATGTTTTAGAAGGCACATTGGCTTATATTTCTCCAGAACAAACCGGAAGAATGAATCGAGGCTTGGACTACCGCACGGATTTTTATTCTTTGGGGGTCACCTTTTACGAATTGCTAACAGGAAAGCGACCTTTCGCGACAGAAGAGCCCCTAGAGTTAGCTCACTGTCATATTGCTAAAACTCCGCGATCGCCTGCTGAAATCAAGCTATCTATTCCTGCGATTATTTCTCAGATTGTCATGAAATTGATGGCAAAAAATGCCGAAGATCGTTATCAAAGTGCTTATGGATTGAAAGTAGATTTAGAAACCTGCCAGCAGCAATTAGAAAAACAAGGTCAAATTGACTTTTTTGCTTTAGGTCGTCAAGATATTAGCGAACGATTTCATATCCCCCAAAAACTCTACGGGAGAGAAGCAGAAATTGCAACGTTGCTGGCAGCATTCGAGCGCGTCGCCCAAACGGGTAATGTCGAATTAATGCTAGTTTCTGGCTATTCTGGGATTGGAAAATCGGCATTAGTCCAAGAACTATACAAACCAATTACAGCCCGTCGGGGTTATTTTATTGCCGGGAAATTCGACCAATTTCAACGCAATATTCCCTATTCCGCGATCGTCTCGGCTTTTCGCGGGTTGATGGAGCAATTATTGGGAGAAAATGAGTCGAAATTGCAAGTATGGCGAAACAAACTTCTACAGGCTTTGGGAAATAACGGACAAATTATCATTGACGTTATTCCTGAAGTCGAATTGATTATTGGCAAACAACCTCCCGTACCTGTTTTAGGAGCTAATGAAACACAAAATCGCTTTAATCTGGTTATTGGTAATTTTATCCGCGTCTTTTGCAGTCAAGAGCATCCATTAACTTTATTTCTCGATGATTTACAGTGGTCTGATTTGGTAACTTTAAAATTAATGGAAAGGCTATTGATTGAAAGTCAAACTCGGTATCTTTTGCTTTTAGGAACTTATCGCGATAACGAAGTTTCGAAAAGCCATCCTTTAATGCTTGCTCTGGAAAAACTCCGACAAAAGAATGCAGCAATTAATCAAATTACATTATTGCGTCTATCAATTGAGGAAATTTTGTGTTTAGTTGGCGATACGCTTCAGCAAACTCCAGAAAATTCGGGAGATTTAGCAGAATTAATCGAACAAAAAACAGGGGGGAATCCTTTCTTTGTTAACAAGTTTTTGCAGGCATTACATGACGAGAAATTGGTAACTTTTTGTCCTAAAAAGAGAGGATGGCAATGGAATATTGAGAGAATTGAAGCGAGGGAATTTACAGATAATGTTGTAGAATTGATGCTAGACGAACTGAAAAAATTACCGCAATCCAGTCAAAATATACTATCTCTTGCAGCTTGTTTAGGTGCAAAATTCAATCTAAAATTGTTGACATGGATCGAGAAAGACTTTCCGCAAAAAATATTCGCATCCTTAAAAATTGCTCTCGATCGCCATCTAATCTTCCCTCTCTCAGAACTTGACGAAAATTTACTCATTCAATCCTATCAATTCGCCCACGATCGAATTCAACAAGCCGCTTACACCCTGATTCTTGAAGCAGAAAGAGCAGAAAAACATGTAGAGATCGGACGCATTCTCTTAGCCAATACTTTAGAAAGCGAACGAGACGAAAAAATATTTGATATTGTCGATCAATTCAATCAAGGCATGGATATTGTCCGCAATGAAAAGGAACGAGAACAATTTGCTCGTTTAAACTGGCAAGCAGGATGCAAAGCCAAAGATGCTACAGCTTATGCTGCCGCGATCGCCTACTTTAATGCCGGAATGTCTCTATTAAAAGAAAATCCCTGGCAGACTCAATATGAATTAACCCTCAGCCTCTATCAAGAAGCAGCCAAAGCAGCTTATCTCAATGCAGAGATCGAACGGATGGAAAAGTTGGTGGAAATCGTTGCCAAAGAAGCGAAAACTCACCGCGATCGCTTAGAAGTGGAAAAAATCAAACTGGATGCCTATAGCAATCAAGAACGATTTAGCGAAGCACTGAATGCAGGTTTAGAGAGTTTGGCGGCTTTAGATATCGAATTTCCCCAAGATCCCTCACCAGAAGACTTGGCAATCGCGATTGCAGCAACTCAGAATCTTATCGGCGATCGCGAACCCATGGCTCTCTTAAATTTACCCGTCATGCAAGATCCGCTCCTATACGAGATATTGACGCTTTTAGTAAAAATAGCTCCCGTTACCTATCAGCTTCGGCCGCCTTTATTTCCTCTCATGGTTTGCAAGCAAATCGAACTTTCCATCACCTATGGCAATGCCCCCGTTTCTGCATTTAGTTATGCAACTTATGGAATGGTTCTCTCTAGCACTCTTCAAGAATTTGCGCTTGCTTACGAATATGCTCGGTTGGCCCTGAAGATTCTTTCTCACTTCAACGAAAGAAAATTTGAAGCAGCAGTATTAAATGTGATTTACGGTCATCTCAGCCATTGGACGGTTCATGCCAAAGGAGCAATCGAACCCTTGCGACAGGCTTGCCGAGTGGGTTTAGAAACAGGAGATCTAGCCTATGCCGGTTATGTCACCAATCATGCTTCTTTTTTCCTTTTTTTAACGGGTTGCGAACTTTCTGAGGCAGTACGAGATATCGAACGTCATAATGAAATCTTGGCAGCGATCGGTCAAAAAACTGCTCTCAACTATACCCGGCCTTGTTGGCAAGCCATGTTAAATTTACAGGGATATTCAGAACATCCCCATCGATTAGTTGGCAAAGCAATGAATGAGGAATCATTAATTGCTTATTATCAAAAAGCGAATAATAAATACGGACAGTGGTTGGTGTATGTTCCCAAGGCAATTCTTTGTTATCTCTTTGAAGAGTTTGAGGAAGCACTGACTGCCAGTACCTCAGCGCAAATATTTTTAACGGATGCAACTATTCATCTTTTAACACCTGTTTGGTGTTTTTATAATTCCCTGATTCAGCTGTCAGCAATCGATGAGGGCAAAAACTGCAATAATAACGAACGCGAGGCGTTCTTATCTGGGGTACAAAAAAATCAAAAAAGAATGAAATGTTGGGCGGATTCTGCTCCAATGAATTATTTACATAAGTTCTATCTCGTGGAAGCTGAATATTATCGAGCGATCGGGGAAAAAGTCAAAGCGATTGAATTTTATAATTTGGCGATCGCCAAAGCAAAAGAAAATGAATATATTCAAGAAGAAGCCCTTGCCAATGAGCTGACTGCTAAATTTTATCTCGATTGGAGCTTCAACTCGGCTCAGTGTTCGACTGAGCGAAGCCGAAGTTCGAATGGTCAAGAAATAGCCGCTCGTGCCTATATGATGAATGCTCATTATTGCTATTCTCGCTGGGGAGCAATTGCTAAAGTAAAACATCTTGAGGAAAAGTATTCGCAACTCTATCAATCTTCAAGCGTATCGACCTCTACGCCGATCGGTCTAAATCCTCACGCCACTCGAGAGGCAACGGATAGTCAGATATTAGATTTAGCCACGGTAATTAAATCAACCAATGCAATTTCTAGCGAGATTATTTTAGAGAGTTTATTGGCAGCTTTAATGAATAGTCTCATTGAAAATGCAGGAGCAGAGCGGGGAATTTTGCTCTTATCTCGTGGCGATCGCTTAAACGTCGAAGCGACAAAAGAATCTGAATTTGCTGAGGTCAGCGCCTCTGAGTCCATCCCTCTAGAAGATTTTTCTCTTATTTCCGCTCGCATCGTTCATTATGTCGCCCGCACTCGAGAAACTGTATTTTTGCATAATGCTACTAAAGAAGGAAATTTTACCGACGATCCTTATATTCGACGGAATCAATGTCGCTCTATCGCCTGCATTCCTCTGATCAATCAAAGCAAGCTCAAAGGTATTATCTATTTGGAAAATAATTTGACGACGGGAGTATTTACCCGCGATCGCTTGCAACTGTTACAGATGTTAGCCGCTCAAGCTGCCATCTCTTTAGAAAATGCCCGTTTGTATGAAAATTTGCAAACTTTAAATCTTGCTTACGAACGTTTTATTCCTTCTCAATTTCTCAGTTTTTTGGAGAAAAAGAGTATTGTTGATGTGACATTAGGGGATCAAGTCGAACGAGAAATGACGGTTCTTTTTTCTGATATTCGCGACTTTACCACCATTTCCGAACAGATGACCCCGGCCGAGAATTTTGCCTTTATTAATGGCTATTTGGGACGCATGGAACCCCTGATTCAACAATACGGCGGTTTTATCGATAAATATATCGGCGATGCGATTATGGCACTCTTTGGCAATACTCCCGATGATGCGCTTAAAGCCGCGATCGCCATGTTAGAAGAGTTGCAAGTATACAATTTATCTCGTCTTGAAGTCGATCGCATTCCCCTTCGCATCGGTATCGGCCTGCATACGGGTCGGTTAATGTTAGGAACCGTAGGAGGAGCCGATCGCATGGATGGGACGGCGATCGGAGATTCGGTCAATTTATCTTCGCGGGTGGAGGGATTGACCAAAACCTACGGTATTTCTCTTTTAATCACCCAGCAAACCTTTCTGGGTTTAAAAAATCCCTTTGAGTACGATTTCCGGTTTATCGAACGAGTAACGGCCAAAGGAAAAGCCAAAGCGGTGAGTTTATTTGAGGTATTTTCTGCGGATTCGCCGGATTTGCGAGAGGCAAAAAATGTTTCTAAGGGACTCTTTGAAAAAGGCACAATGCTCTTTCACCAACGAGCCTTTAGCGAAGCTGCAGAATTATTTCAGCAATGCTTAGAATATCACCAAGGCGATCGCGCGGCTCGCAGTTATTTAGAACGCTGCCAATTGTGAACCCGCTCTATCATCATTTTGATGCAGAAGGCCTGTACGGCTCCAATGCCGCCGCAATTTGCTGAATCGCTTGTAATACTACAGTCCGATCCTCAGCTGTGAAGCACAAGCGGAAATAGCCTGGAACGCTATTGGACAGCGTTGAACCGGGCAATAACGAGACCATCGCGACTTCCTCCAAATACTCGAATAACTTTTCCTCCTCTAAAAAACACTGTAACTCTTCTTCCTCTTTGTACTTGTCACGCAAATATGCTTTCAGGTAATCGAGCAAATACCAGTTTTTCAGTTTTTTCTCGGGTGGAGGAACTTGACCGAGCCACTGTCGTAAATCTAACCAGATGAACTGAGCTGCATTAGTATCTTGGAAATAGGGAATATTGGCAGAATCGAGGGCATTATTCACCTCTTGGAGTCTCTCTGCGAGCAAGGGAATCATCTCATCCATCAGTTCTTTAGCCTGTCCCGGACGTGCAAAGATTTTGCTAATAAACCAATTATTGGAGGAGGTCATCGGGGAGAAATATGCTCTGTTTGAGCTGCGGATGCCAGCCTGCAACTCCTCATTGTGCGAGGCCACCACTCCTACTCGAAAACCGCTCAGACCAAAGTCTTTGGCAAAACCCCAGGCAACGTGAACTCGTTGCTTACGGCACTCCTCTTCCACCTCTGTTAAAGGTAAGGCTAATGCACTGACGAAGCCGGACGGATAGCTTTGCGTTTGGCAATGAGCATAGATTTCATCGGAGAAAATGTGCATTTCTGTGTTCTTGAGAATCCAAGTGAAAATCTCTTCTAGAAGAGCTTTGTCATAATTGATTCCGAGGGGATTGTTTGGATTAGTGAGTACGATTGCTTTCGGTTCTGAATCAGCCCCATTATAAGCCTCTTCGATCTTAGACAAAGTGAGGGCAAAATTATCGTCTGGGATTAATGGCACGGGAATGATTTCTCCACCCCATCGCTTTTCATATATCCAATCGAAACCTTGCCAATAGGGAGTTGGTATGAGAACCTTGCGTTCGGACAACTCGATGTCTGAAAACAGGGCTTGTATAGCAGTTTCTAAGGCACAACGGGTGCTAGAGAGGCAAGACACTTGTTCGTATCCGAGGGATGGATTGAGAGAAAAGCTATTGTTGAGAAACTGAGCGATCGCTCCGCGTAGTGCTTGTTCTCCATGACTCGATTGATATTTGATGTCCGAGAGTTCAATACAACTACTGTTTTGGGAGAAAATTGCCTTGAGACGAGCGAGGGGACCACTCGGGCAGAAGATTTCTTGGAGGCGATCGAACAGAAGAATGTTTTCTGCCACACTCAAGTTTATCACATTTGGATTGGATTCGACAAAGAGTGAAAGCAGTTGCTCTGCATCGCTTTGAAGATTTTTAGCATTCATGTGATGATTTTTTGTTTTCTAAAGTGACGGGTTTTCGTTAAGCTGCCGAACGGGCATGAACTTAACAATAAGTACAAAATATATACGGTTCTAAATTAGAGTTATATCACAGATATTGTAATTACAACCAATATTAGGGGAATATTATTTTCGATCTAGATGCAAAAAAAAATCTTCCATAAAGTTAATGATATTTTTGTACTTTATTGATAGTACCCTCGATAATACCTTATAAGCTGCGATCGCTATATTAGAAGCATTGAAAATTGATAATCTATTTTATAGAGAAGCCGATCGCATTCCTCTCCGAATTGCGATCGGCTTATATACGAGTTGGTTAATGTTAGGCACTTTCGGGAAAGGCAATCACATTGATAGGAACGCAATCTCTCCCTCCAGAGCTCACCCTACCCGAGCGGCATTTTTTTAACTTGCTGACGGCAGACTTTTAACCCCATTCCAACTGCCAGAACGATCGCGATCGATCTCTAAAAGAATATTGCGAATTAAGCGAGCGGCCACCTTTTGGACTAACCCGTTCGCAATTTGTTGTCCCATTTCCTGCGTTTCCGATTTTGTTAAAATTTTGGGAACGAAAGATAGAAACATGAAGGGATCGAACCCTCGGGTTTCCTGTAAAATCTGCCAAATATTCTGGATGCGATCGAGATTAGTTGAAGAAGTCTCTTGTAACTCTGCTGGCGTTTCTAACGAACCCAGACCGATTTTTTGGCGCACGGTTGTGGAGAAATTAAATAGAGTTTTGCGACCGAAAATATCGATCGCTTGTATGATTTCCTCCACCAATTTTAAACGGATGAACTCTCCTCGTTCTGAAAAAATAAAATCCAAGGCTTGACTGACCGCAAACTCAAAATCATAATCTTGAGAATCTCGGGCATTGCGTAAAAGATTTTCTAAACGATTCCAGCGGAAACTCCCATCTTTAAATAATAAGTCTCGCAATGACGATCGCAGTTCGGCAGAAGGATCGGTTAACAATCGTTTGGCAATATAAGGATAAGCCTTACTCAATACTTTAAAATTCGGATCGATCCCGATCGCAATGCCTTCTAATGTCACCAAAGAACGGATGATTAACGCATAGTAAGCCGGGACTCGAAAGGGAAATTCATACATCATCTCCGACATTTGATCGGTAATGCTTTTAAAATTAAGTTCGGCAACGCTTGCCCCTAAAGCATTACCAAAAACATTATTTAAAGCCGGAATAATGGGCTGTAAATCCGTATCTTCCGTTAAAAACTCTAACTTCACGTAATCTTCTGCTAAAGATTCAAAATCTCGATTGACCAAATGCACGACGGCTTCAATTAACCCGTAACGCTGATAGGGTTTAATGCGACTCATCATGCCAAAATCCAAATAGGCTAATTTTCCATCTTGCGTTGCTAATAAATTGCCGGGATGGGGATCGGCATGAAAGAAACCGTGTTCGAGAAGTTGGCGTAAAGAACATCCGACCCCAACTTCAACCAAGTGAGTCGCATCAATTCCTTTAGCTTGAACTTCTTCTAAATTCGTTAATTTTGTGCCTTCGATCCATTCCATTGTCAGTACGCGCCGTCCGGTATAATCCCAATAAATTCTGGGGATGTAAATTTCTGGTAAATAGCCATATAATTCGGCAAATAACTCGGCATTGCGTCCCTCGAGTTCGTAATCCATTTCTTCAAAAATCCGCCCGGCGAATTCGTCGGCAATTCCTACAACATCGCTGCGAAGACGCTTAATATTATTCTTGGCCCAAATTGCCAATCTTCGCATGATATAAACATCGAGGGTAATGCTTTCAATTAAATCCGGACGCTGTACTTTGACGGCGACAGTTTCTCCGGTTTTTAACTTCCCTTTATAAACCTGTCCGAGGGAGGCAGCTGCAACGGGTTGGGGACTGAGATCCACATAAATATATTCCGGGCGATCGCCGAGTTCTTCTTCAATAAATTGATAGGCAATCTCATTGGGAAAAGGTGGCAGTTGATCCTGCAATCGTGCCAATTCGTCCATATAAACCGCAGAAATGAGATCGGGACGGGTCGAAAGTGCCTGTCCGACTTTGATATAGGTCGGACCGAGGCGAGTCAAGATGTCTCGTAATTGTCCGGCACGCTTCCTCTCATTTCGCACCACATTTCTCCAAAGTTTGTCCCACCAGAGTCCAAATAGCAAGCCCAGAAAGCATCGAAGAATCGTGAAAATACGTCCTAACACGGAAAAAGGACGTTTTTGATAGTAATCCATAATGAAATCGGGATCGTAATGGCCGATTTCTGCCGTGGAGAGATTCTCTGGATTTTTGGCTGCCTCTGCGTCAATAGTAATTGCGTTCTTTTCCGGAAGAGAAGCAGAATTCTTGCGTTGCGGTGGGACGATGGTTTGGGGCATGGGGTTAACGGCAAAATAAGAAAATAATACTTAAATTTTTTGGGGATTGCTTTAATTATAAAGTATTGTAACAATTTCTTGACCGACTCGACGATCGCCTTCTTTCCAACCGGAGCGATCGGGCCTCGGGTTGCAACTGCGCTTTTAGCATTCTTTCGAACGATCTTGCAAGCCGTAATTTCTGGATAATTTTTCAGCCATTTCCGAGATTTTTTTGTCAAAATGAGGATCGAGACCGACACGCAATTAATTTTAATGACAACTCCTCAACGATCCGAAATTCAATTTTTGACCTCCGAAGAATCCGCAGATGTGGATGCAGCTTTACTTTCTTCCTCCGAGAAATTCCTGACGCGCTTGACTATTTCTTCCTTAAGATTGCTCGCGGTTATTGCTAAAGATTACAAAATTGCCATTGAGGAGTTAACGCACCAACAGATTGTAAAATGGTTTGAAAAAGATAGCCAAGTTCGCAAAGAACAAGGGAAAGAAGCTGCTGTTTTAAAATGGTGAGCCAGATTCATTTAGATCTACTGAGTCTTTCAAAGTCAGCAATTGAGTCTTTCTACCTAGCAAATGAATATTCTCGGCGAAATGAATATTCTCGGCAAAATGAATATTCTAAAATATAATTGTCTTCTCGTTCCCAGTCGCATTGTTTTATTCTTCGACTCGGTAGCGATCGCAAAAATTTCCCCATGATAACGAGGTTATTCCTATTATGAGCATTCAAGTCAAAGTTCCCAGCATGATGTGCGATGGATGCGTCAAAGCCATCAGCAGCGAAATTAAATCGAATTGGCCCGATGCGACAATCTCGGCAGATTTAGAGCGTAAAATTGTTACAGTAGAGACGACAGCATCAAAAAGCGAGATCGCATCGGCGATCGCAGCAGCAGGTCACGAAACCGAAGATTAGGGTGTCATATCAATTCGCTATCACTCTCTAGGGAGATGCTAGGCATTTGCTATAGCACTCCTGCTAGAAAGTAAGGCAACGTCCGGAAATTCGCCAATAAAAATCTAGAGGAAACCCATCGAAATCGAGTCTTGAAACTCGGACGGGACACAAACCGCGATCGCAGATCGATCGGTCTATTCGTGTCAGAAAAAAGAGTTTCCTCATCTGTAAACCAAGGTAGAATGGGAAATGAGCGGTGATTACAACCTACAAAAAAAACAAAAACTTCAACAATTATCCGCCATCTCCATATTCCCAGAAACGCGATTGTTTAGACTCACGAACTGGCATGAATGTCTCTGTCTTGCTCGTTGGCGGCAAGCACTTTACAACGATTTTCCTCGATCGCTACGAGACCCCGAGCGCGACAGTTGTGGAAGCAACATCTAAGGCAAAAATTATTGCTTGCGTGGGTCAAAAACGGCCGGATATTGTTTTGCTAGAAGCCAATCTTCTCGAAGTTAAAGAATTGTGCTGGGAGATAAAAAAAGCTAATCCATTAGGATGGGTTTATTGTCTCGCTATCGAATTTTCTGCTGAGATCGATACATTCTCTCGATGCTCTTCTCAGCATCTTCTCGACACGGCTGAAGCGATTGAAAATCATGCCGACGCTTATCTGCAACTATCGGGTTTAGAAACTCCGAGCGATCGCTGCCTCGAAGCCGAACAAAGATTATTATTAGCTTATTTACAAGTGGCTTATCGCCAAGTTCGACAATATCGAGACTTATTGCAAACCAACGATTTTCTCTCTTCGATCGCCCTCTCTGATGCCCTCACGAACTTGAGCAACCGTCGCGCTTTCGAGTGGGATTTACCCAGACAAATTCAAAAAGCAAGAAAGCGCGAGACTTCTTTAAGTTTGGCAATTTTAGATGTGGATTATTTTAAATCCGTCAATGACACTCACGGGCATCTCGTCGGCGATCGCGTCTTGCAACTCCTTGCTCTCCGTCTGAGAAAGAATATTCGCATGCAGGATACAATCTTTCGCTATGGTGGCGAAGAATTTGTCATTCTTTTCCAACAGACTAATGCCAAGACTGCCGTAGCGATCGCTCATCGATTATGTCAAATGATTGCCGAAACTCCTTTCAAGATCGACTGCCATCTAACCCTCCCCGTAACGGTCAGTATCGGTCTGTCTTTACTGCAAGATGAAGATGACAATCGCGGTATAACTCTACTTCAGCGTGCCGATCTCAATCTCCTAAAAGCAAAATCATCCGGTAGAAACCGAATTATTCATTAATTTTTTATCCTTCATCCCTTCTCAATTACAAAACTTTTCCACACAGCGTATAAACATTTCAACGCCCAAACATAAAACACTTTCATCGAAATTAAAACGAGGATGGTGATGGGGATAGGCAAGTCCTTTTGCCGGATTTGCCGATCCGAGAAAAAAGTAGCATCCCGGCACTTCTTGCAAGAAATAGGACATATCTTCCGATGCCATGGTTTGACATTCCGGGACGACCCCTGCGGGCGTTTCTAAGACGGCAAAGGCCACAGAACGAACTAGATCGGTCATTTGGGCATCGTTGATCGTCGGAGGATACAATCTCGTATAGTTAAAATCGTAAGTTGCCCGATGACTTTGACAAACACCGGCAATAATTTCTTCAATCCGTTGAGGGAGAAAGTCTGCCAGATCGGTATTGAAATATCTTACTGTGCCCGTCAGGCGTGCCGTATCCGCGATCGCATTTTTGGCTGTTCCCGCGTGAAATTCTCCCACGGTAACGACTGCCGATTCCAACGGGCTGACATTGCGAGCGACAATCGTTTGCAGCACCGTAACGATTTGAGCGCCGATGGCGATGGCATCAATGGTTTCTTGAGGGATGGCACCGTGTCCGCCTTTGCCGAGAATCGTACAGCTAAAAAGTTCCGATGCTGCCATTAACGCCCCCGAGCGCACGCCGATCGTCCCCCAAGGCAAACTATTCCAAAGATGCAAGCCAACGATCGCCTCCGCATCGGGATTTTTGAGCGCTCCCGCCTCTATCATGGGTTTTGCTCCCCCCGGAGACTCTTCGGCGGGTTGAAAAATGATTTTTACCGTGCCGTTAAAATCTTCGCGATGTCGAGAGAGATACAAGGCGGTGCCGAGGGCGATCGCGGTATGCCCATCATGACCGCAAGCGTGCATAATGCCCTCATGTCGGGAACGATAATCCACTTCATTTTCCTCTTGCACGGGTAAAGCGTCCATATCGGCGCGGATGGCTAAAACCCGTCCGGCTTTTTTACCCGCAATCGTCGCGACAATACCCGTTTTGGCGATGCCCATTTGGTGGTCGATCTCCCATTCTCGCAATTTCTGGGCGATGAATTCTGCCGTCATGCGTTCTTGAAAACCCAGTTCGGGAAATTGATGTAAATGTCGTCGCCATTCGACCAATTGGGGGTGCAAGGTGCGAATATCCCAACGAATTTGTGACAGGCGATCGGAATGAGCGGTGGGAAATGTGGAAACCATGTGAATCGAGCAATCTGATAGGGGATTGAAATATTAGAGTTTTAACTCAACTTGCTAGTTATAATTCTATCTCTCTCTGTCCCCTTCATCAGAGGGGGAAATTTGAGAAGCCTCGGAAAAGTTTATTTAATTATCTCCAAATAGAGCGATCGATAATACTGCTACGCAAGATCGCTTCGCTCGTGAATTTGTTGAATCAAGTCCGAGCACAATTCGCCATTAATATCAAAAGTCTTTGATATCATGAGATCTGCTATTATAAAAAAGTAGAAAATAACATTGACAAATCGAGAAAAATATGGCAAGTCTAAGATCATCTGAAGAAGGACAAGCCAAGATTACCAAAGCGCGAAAAGGCAAGGGATGGCTGATTAAAGCAGAAGATACCCGACCCTTGAGGGCAGCCAGCAAACTGTTAGTTCGTCGTTACGGTCGGGAAAATGAGTTGGAAGAAAACGATCCTCAATGGGTTAAAGATTTAGATAAATTTTTACGGATTGATACAGAACAAGTTAATGACTTCAAAGTGAGTATTGCGAAAGCGAAAAAGATTTCCATTCGAGATCGCATCGAACAGATTATCGAAGAAGAAGATATTTTTGCAAAAGATATCTCCTATGGTTCTTGGAGTCGCTTTGCCGGACGCAAAAGACATTCAATTAAAGAGCGTGCTTTTCAAGTCTACTGTCAGATTCTCGGCTTAACGTGGGAGGAAATTGCTGAAAAAAATATTGAAAAAGAGACCAACCCGCTCCCCCACAAACGCAAACCTCGCAATCGAACGCGATCGCAGCACAATCTACCCGTTCCCGATCATACTGCTTTTATCGGTCGGCGCAAAGAATTCAAGAAATTGCTCGAACTGCTTTCGCCAGAAAATCCCGTTCGTCGCATTAGCATTGAAGGAGAAGGAGGATTGGGAAAAACGGCTCTGGTTTTAGAAGTTTCTTATCGTTGCTTGCATGCCAGTTTGGGAGGAGCATCTGCTAAGATTCCAAGGTTTGACGCGATTATTTTTGTTTCCGCACAATTCCAACGCCTAACTGGAATTGGAATCATACAACGTCTGCGACGAGAACGAACCCAGAGAGATATTTTTCGCGCCATTGCCCGCACCCTCGACCTTCCCGAACTTGTTTATCCCCCTATTGAAGAACGCCTCGAACTCTTGCAAAGTCATCTTGCCAAACAAAGCGTCTTGCTGATTGTTGATAATCTCGAAAC
>JAGHZQ010000002.1 GCA_017746715.1 Cyanobacteria bacterium SBLK | reverse complement strand
TGGCGATACGGTAACCTTGAATGTCTTCTCCGATCTCTTTTCTACCAATATTGGCAGTTCTACATTTACAATAACGCCGGGGTTGCCCGATCCTAACCTCGAAACTCTCTTTGTCAATCTCTCGGGGAATCTCATTCGTTCCGCTTCAATCGTTCACAGTGGTTCGGATGGGGGGACGGGAATCGATAATATTACGTTTACGAGGAAAGTTCCCGAACCCTCTTCTCTACTGGGATTATTGGTACTTGGAACTTTGGGTCTGGGACTAAAATCCTCTCGCAAGCCGCAAAAATGAGACGAGAAAATTAGAACAAAGCAAAAGTATGGCGATCGCCTTCCTCAAAATCATGCCCTGTTGGACAGATCGCCATCGATACACAGCCGGATATTCTCATTAATCGCGATCGCAACATTCATAAAATCTATTAATTCTTCAGATTTTGCCAGCAATTTCAAGATGTCAATTTTTATCAACTTTTCTATATTTACGCCTCAAATTTCAATAGTTATAGTGAAATTGTCAAGGTTCAAGGATTATTCATCATGTCTACCACTCAAATGATGCAAACAGAAGGACAACTCAGCGAAGCAGAATTGGATGTCATTGCTGGCGGCATTCAAGAAACTCCTCCTCCTATGGGAAAACCCGATGGCGGGTGCGGTGCAGGAGAACCCCCGTTAGGTGAAGATCGTCCTCCCCATCGCCCTCCCCATCGTCCTGAAAATGGCGAACCTCCGATGGGTGGAAGTGGCGAACCTCCCGCAGATTTGTAGAGAAATCATTGCATAACTGACAAATAATGATACAGGAGGATCGAGATCCTCCTGTATCTTGTTCTAGTTTGAATTATGGCGATCGATCGCAATTAAAACACAACCAATCGGTTTTTCCACGAGCAAGCAAAATTTAGATTTTATTTAGATTGAGAGAAGAATTTGGTAGTGTATCGCACTAAAGTCAATTGAGGCTTCTTCCTAAGCTAGAAAAAGTACCCGCTCCCGACATTTCACCCCGTTGGGAAAATTCCTCCTGTTTCAGTTTTTGTAGAGAGTACACCTATGAACGCACCTCCTATTTCTGAAGAAGTTGCCGTAAGAATTGGTTTGGCAACCAAAGCATTACCCGGAAAATCCATAACCGAGGTGATTGAAGCCTTACAAGGATCTTTGGGAGAAACCCTAGATAAAGATGCCTTGAGCAAAATCACGGTCAAAAAGTTAAAAAAAGCCTTCGGTCAACCCGAATCGGTTGACGACAAACAAACCGGAGATTTGATTCCGACTGCCACGTTAAAAGAAGTTGCCGAAATTTTGTGGGGCGAAAAAACGGAAGGCAGTAGCTTACCGACTCCAGAACCCTATCAAGATGGCGATATGCCGAAGTCAGTGCGGATTGCTATTGCGTCTAATTCTGGCACAAAATTAGACGGTCATTTTGGTTCTTGCAAGCGCTTTTTAATTTATCAGGTTTCGAAAGAGGTCATTAAATTGATCGACCTGCGATCGACTGCGGGGGATAAAGAAGCAGAGGATAAAAGCGATTTTCGCGTCGATTTAATTGAAGATTGCGATATTCTTTATCTGGTCTCTATTGGGGGACCTCCGGCTGCAAAAGTAATTCAACGCGGCGTTTATCCCATTAAAATTTTTGAAGGTGGAGATGCACCGGAACTGATGGAGGAATTCCAACAGAAACTCAATAATTCTCCTCCCCCTTGGTTAGCCAAAATATTAGGTGCCGAACAGGGAAAACACTTGAAAAACTATAGTGAAGAAACGATTAACGCAAGATAAGTTAATATCAGAGCATGAGGGGAAAAGCAATCGCTTTCCCCCTTTTTTTTGGCGATCGCTCGATGGTAAAATGGGGATAGCGATCGTTAATTGGATAAAGATCGGAAAATAATGTCAGCTAGAGATGCTTTTCATCAAATCGTTAGAACTGCTCTCGATAAGGATGGATGGAAAATCACTCACGATCCTTACCCACTCCAAGCCGGGAGTTTGAATTTAGCGATCGATCTCGGGGCTGAGAAAATCATTGCAGCCGAAAGAGCCAATCAAAAAATTGCGGTTGAAATCAAAAGTTTCTTAGGGGCTTCAAAAATTTCTGACGGGAGACAATTGAAGAATGGATAAAATAGAAACCTATCGCCAGCATATTCAAACCCTCCTCGTCAAACAAGCTGAATTAGTTTGGGATAAACGCATTCAAGCCGAAACAATTTTCGATCGCCAAAGCGATCGCTATCAATTAGTTTACCTCGGTTGGCGAGATGGAAAGCGGTTTTATGGTGTGGTGCTTCACGTCGATATCATTGATGGCAAAATTTGGGTACAACAGGATGGGACTGAAGTAGGCATTGCCAATCAATTAGTAGAATTAGGGGTTTCTCCCCAAGAAATCGTTTTGGGTTTCGATCCCCCCAAGTTCAGACATTGCACTGAATTTGCTGTAGGATAACTCGCGAACCACTTTTTCCTTGAATGCGGAGGGTAGAAAATGTCTTTAGAAGAAACAATCGAACGAGTCAGCACGGAATATATTGCGATCGATCCCGATTATTGTTTTGGCAAACCTCGGATTGTGGGTACGAGAATGACGGTTGCTGCGATTGCCAAAATGTACCTCGAAATGGAGGAAACCCTAGAAGAAATTGCCGCAGAATACGATCTCTCAAAAGCCTCCGTTTATGCAGCCATGTCATACTACTACGAACATCGAGAAGCGATCGATCGCCGTACTGCTGAAAGCGAGGCATTTGTGGAAGAATTAAAACGCAATACTCCTCCTTCTCCCTTACAAGAAAAATTGAGGAAAATTCGCGGTGAGTAGTCGCATTCGATTTCATTTAGACGAACAAGTTAAAACTGTTATTGCTAAAGAGTTGCGTCGTCGAGGAATTGATGTCACAACAACTGTTGAAGCAAAACTGCGAATGGCAAGTGACGATCTACAGTTTGCTTTCATCTGTCAAGAAAAGCGAGTTCTGTTTACCCAAGATGATGATTTTCTAAAAATTGCCAATAGTAGCATTGATTTCATTATCGAACGGGATACTCGACATCGCGATCGCTACAAAACCAACACCCTATACCAGAAAATGTCCCCCACAAATCTAAAAATTTTCGGTGGTCATATTTACTTATCCTTAGCGCGAAAGAAATTCAAAATTCTTAACAAAAATTGATGAAGAAACCCAACGCGATCGCTTGACCTGCGGGAATTTCGAGAAATTTATCGCCGTCAGTCCAGAGAAAAGCGATCGCTTTCGTTATATCCGCAGTGCAAAACTTCGTGTTACGCTGTTGCAGTTCTTCATGATAAGTGACTGCATCGAGATCCCACTGAGTGCGACAACTCGCGTATTAACGATCGGCAAATTAATAAACAGCTTATGAATTACAAACTGTTGGGTAGCGCCCTTGCTACCATCCTCATTACCACATCCGGCACCGCGATCGCCAACGAGATCGAAGCCACCGAAACCCAAAGCGCGGAAATTAGAGAACTGTCTGCCATCGAGGAAACTCAAGGGGAAAACTCGGGAGAAGCGATCGCTGCCGAAACCCATGCTTCCGAAAATAAAATTGCCAGCCGCGCAATTACCAGCATTTATGCCCATATCGCAGACGACAAGCCCGCTGCAACCCTCTACGTACATCGTCTTCCCATTGTCACCTTCCTCGGTTCCGCCCCAGACGAATCCGAAGCCAGCAAAAAATCCCTCGGCGAAGAATTTGGTGTTGTTACCCCCGCTCAGATTCGCGAAGGACTGATTTCTAGCGTCGTCGAATCTGAAGACGATCCCCTCTGGCGAGCGACCCTGGTCGCCGAAAAGATCGATCGCCTGAGCGTCGAAGATGCCGCCAAAATTACGGCGACCTGGAATGCAGATCGCAAAGCCTACCTCATCCATACCGGAGAAACAGAACTGTTTGCCGTCGATGACAAAGCCGTTCTCCTCAATAGCAGCAAAAATTGGGAACGGGATACCCTCCGCATTACCAACGAATTGCGACGCTTGACCGCAGGAGCCGCCCCCCTACAGCTTAGCGATATCGAAACCCGTCCCCGCTCCCTTGCCTATGTCGCACCTCCCAGAAACTATAGCGTTCAATGGGAACAACGAGGAATTGCTTCTTGGTATGGCGGCTATTTTCACGGACGGCGCAGTGCCAGTGGCGAAATTTATAACCAAAACGCAATGACCGCCGCCCATAAAACCCTCCCCTTTGGCACTCGGGTTCGCGTTACGAACTTGAATAACGGTCGCAGCACCATCGTTCGCATCAACGATCGCGGACCTTTCATTCGCGGCCGTGTAATCGACTTATCCCGTGCTGCAGCCAGTTCCGTTGGCATGTTGGGAAGCGGTATTGCTCCCGTTAAAGTTGAAGTTCTCGGACGCTAACATCTTCTCCCGACAGAATCTTGGATCTGTCGGGAGATTCTCAAACTTGCAAATAGACGCCAATCAATTATCATTGTTCATTGTTCATTGATAATTTTTGAGTGCGTTTGTTTCATACCATTGCCGGATTGAGGGCATATCTCGGTCGGTATTGGCAAAAAAGAAGCATTGGGTTCGTTCCCACCATGGGAGCGCTACATCAGGGGCATCAACGTTTGCTCGAGACGGCTCGAGAAGAGAATGATGTTGTGGTGGCGAGTATTTTTGTAAATCCTCTCCAATTTGCCCCTAGCGAAGATTTAGATAAATATCCGCAAACTTTAGAAAAAGATTGCCAACTGTGCGATCGCCTCGGTGTGAATGCTGTCTTTGCCCCTTCACCGATGGAAATGGAAGCCGAAGGAACTCCGGGGGAAAACGTAACGGGGGTTTTTCCTCCCGCATCCTTGATATCGGGATTGTGCGGCGCATCGAGACCCGGTCATTTTCTCGGAGTCGCTACAATTGTCGTTAAACTATTGAATATCGTGCAACCGACTCGCGCCTATTTTGGCGAGAAGGATGCTCAACAATTAGCCGTTATTCGGCGTTTGGTCAAAGATTTACAACTTCCCGTAGAAATTCGTGCCTGTCCCATCGTGCGAGAATCTTCCGGTTTGGCTTGCAGTTCTCGCAATCAGTATTTGAACGAGGGAGAACGAAAACAGGCTTTAGTCTTGTTTCGCAGCTTGCAACGCGCCAAAAAGGCATTTGCTGCCGGGGAACGACAGCGAAAAGTTTTGCTCGAAATCGTCGCTCGAGAACTGACACGGGAAGAAAATATTTGGGTAGAGTATGTAGAGTTGGTTCATCCCATAACCTTAGAGCCTTTAGAGATGATTAAAGAAGCAGGATTGCTCGCGATCGCGGCACGGGTGGGGGCAACTCGATTGATCGATAATATTATCGTCCGCCACCGCAGACCCATTATTGCGATTGACGGTCCCGCCGGAGTCGGCAAATCCACTGCCGCCAAACGCATTGCCCGTCAGTTGGGACATATTTATCTCGATACTGGAGCCATGTATCGCGCTCTGACTTGGTTGGTTTTGGATGCAGGGATTTCAGTAGAAGATGAAGCAGCGATCGCGGAATTGTCGGCGCGAACGTCCATTCAATTCGTTCAGCCTCGAGATGAAGGCCTCCAAGAAGTCTACGCCAATGAGCAAGACGTGACGCAAATCATTCGCTCTCCAGAAGTAACGACTCATGTTTCTGCCGTGGCCAAACATCCCGCCGTTCGCCATCAATTGGTCGCGCAACAGCGTCATTGGGGGCAAAAAGGCGGTCTGGTTGCAGAAGGTCGGGATATTGGGACTTACGTCTTTCCCGATGCAGAAGTGAAAATCTTTTTGACGGCCTCCGTACAAGAACGCGCCCGCCGACGCTTGCGGGATTTGAAGGCACGAGGATACGGTTTGGTCTTTCAAGAAGAACTCGAAGAACAAATTCGCGAACGCGATCGCCTTGATAGCACCCGTAAAATGGCTCCTCTGCGCAAGGCTGCCGACGCGATTGAAATTCAAACCGATGGCTTGACCATCGAACAGGTCATCGACAAAATATTACAGTTTTGTCCCAAAACTTCATAAAAATTCACATTGCGGCCCTGAAAATCGAGATCCCGTCTCCTTCTCTCTTTTTTGTCAACAGTTTTAATAAATTTTAAGAACGTTGGAGAATATTCCGGATATCATTTGGATGTGGTGCAAAAAGATCGGTAGAGCAAGCCGTCAAATCTAACAAGGCTCAGCTTAAAATCAACGGGACTCGAAACCAAAGTCGTGATTTTATTGAGACTTCCAGCAAGGATGATTTTTTCTCCTTCGATTGACTTGCTCTGTTTTTACGAAAACATAAACAATACTATTAGAAAACATCAATAAAGTTTTCTTTTTTCATTATCACTTATATTTTGGGGAACTGAGGGCGTGAGCACACAAAAGCTGAATACTAAAAATGACAAAAATACGCTCCCACAGCAAGAGCAGTCCCTAAAACGTCTAATTCTCAATCACAAGTTGGGAGTGGCATTGGGTGCTGCTAGTTTAAGTTTTATGGTGGGTTTGAGCGTACCCGCAGGACGTGCTGCCCATCAATACGTTGCCAAGAGTACTCCCGAACTTGGCGCGATCGCTCCCGGTTTGGCAGGCTTACCCATTTTGGCAACAAACAATGTTAAAAGACTGGAGAAAGAGGCAGCTCGCGCGGCAAAACTAACCGATTTTCCCGTGCCCAAACAGTTTCAAGGCAAAACGATTAACGATGTCAAGTTGAAGGGCGATCGCAAAGTCATTGCATTAACGTTTGATGACGGGCCGGCAGAAGAGTTTACCAATAATATTTTGTATATTCTCGACAGCTACAATATTAAAGCCACATTTTTTTTGTTAGGACGTAACGTCAGAGAATATCCGGCGAGAGCCAAACATATTCACTTAAAAGGACACGCTCTAGCGAATCACAGTTGGAGTCATCCCTATCACGCTCAATCGCCAGCGGGGGCAGCAGCGCAAATCGATAATACCGACTTCTGGATTCAAAAAGCGACTGGGGTGAGACCCAAATTATTTCGACCCCCCGGAGGCTTTCTTCATAATGGGATGGCGGCCTACGCGGCGAGGAAAGGCCAAGTTGTGGTCATGTGGTCGGCAGATTCCAAAGATTATTATGCTTCTCCTCAAGGTATTGCCAAGCGAGTTTTAAGTGAAGCGAGCCCGGGAGGAATTGTGTTATTTCACGATGGTGGTGGCGATCGCGCCAATACGGTTAATGCACTTCCTTACATTATTAATCAGTTGAAAGAGCAAGGCTACGAATTTGTCACCGTTCCCGAATTGTTAGAAATGAAAGAACAAGAAACGAAACAAGCTGGCGGGTAATTTCAACGATCCATTATCAATGAATATTGTCAATGAATAATGAGAAGGTTTTGAAAACTTTTTTGTTTTTGCTAAAAGTAGGAGGAGCATCTTCTACTTTTTTTATGACAATTTTTCTTGAATCCATAGAGGGATCTCTAGAAAACCCGAGTTGCTAGTGATGAGTTTTAATTTTATTCTCCCCTCCTCTGAAATAATAGACGATTGACAAACGCAGTTTCTGAATTATTTTGAGTTAAAGGCTTTTTGCTGGCTCAATAGCTCTCTACAATATCACTGTCCGCGTCTAGATATCAGACGATTAGACCAACCAATTTCTGAATTATTTTGGGTTAAAGGCTTTTTGCCTGCTTGATAGACCTCTCCGAAAGACCTGATTGCGGCAGTACGGCAGAATCAGAGCGACAGCCCCATTTTCCCGAATTGTCGGATGTATCATAGCGTTTAACGCGGGGACGATTTTCGCACCACTGGTACTTTTTCCCCATTGCCGAAGCGTTGAGTTACAAACTCCAATAAGAAATTGTTTCGGGTAAACGATCGGGTGCGATCGCCGATTTAACATCCATGAATACCCCATCGGGATGTAAAGGGTCGAGTAGTTTATCGAGGGGAAGAGACAGATAAAATTGATGGGGAACCGCCAGCACGATCGCATCTAATTCAGATAAATCTTCCCAATCTACCAGAGAAAGGCCGTATTCTCCTTTCGTCGCTTCACGATCGGCGTGAGGATCGTGAACGAGAGGAGAAATTCCAAATTGCTGCAACTCGGCTGCAATATCGGGAACGCGACTATTGCGGAGATCGGAAACATTTTCTTTAAACGTAATCCCGAGAATTCCCACCTTTGCATCGCGGATGGGGCGATCGATCGCGACTAAAAGTTTAATTAATCGCTGGGCTAAAAATGTCCCCATGCCATCATTAATGCGTCGTCCAGTGAGAATAACTTGGGGATGATAGCCCAACTCTTCCGCCTTTGTCGTGAGATAATAAGGATCCACGCCGATGCAATGGCCTCCGACTAAACCGGGGGTAAAGGGAAGAAAATTCCATTTGGTTCTCGCCGCAGAAAGAACGTCATGAGTCCGAATCGCGAGGCGATCGAAAATAATCGCCAATTCATTCATCAAGGCAATATTAATATCTCGTTGAATATTCTCGATGACTTTTGCCGCCTCGGCCACTTTAATCGAAGGAGCGCGATAAATTCCCGCCTCAATAATTGCGCCGTAAATTTCGGCAATGAGATCGCGGGTATCGGGATCTTCTCCCGATACCACTTTGACGATTTTTTCTAAAGTCCGATCGCTATCTCCGGGATTGATGCGTTCGGGAGAGTATCCCAATTTAAAATCTCGACCTTGCTGCAACCCCGATGCTTTTGCTAAAATTCCACCGCAAATTTCTTCGGTCACTCCTGGATAAACCGTGGATTCGTAGACGATAATATCACCGGACTTGAGGAGTTTTCCGAGGGTTTGCGAGGCTTTGATTAAGGGGGTCAAATCCGGTTGATGATTGGTATCGACAGGGGTAGGAACGGCAACAATATAAAAATTACTCTCGGCAATATCATTGAAATTATCGGTTATTTTCAGAGTGGTTTCTTGTAGAATCTCGCGAGGGATTTCCCCCGTACTATCCCAACCAGAATTGAGTGCTTCAACACGCTGACGATTAATATCAAACCCTACAGTATCGGCAAACTTTCTCGCAAAGGCCAAGGCAACCGGAAGACCAACATATCCCAATCCCAGTACTGCAATTTTTGTTGTTTGTTCGCTATTCATTTTGAATTTTGAATTTTGAATTTTGAATTCATCGTCTTTGGGGTTGCCCCGTATCGGAAAGATCGACTCGCTCAAAAAAGAAGAGGAGTGCTAACCCCGCGACAACTACGATCGCCGTGAGAATATACGCCAGCCTCGTCTCGTGAATTAAGGCGATCGCGAGGGCGATCGTGCCACAACAGCTACTGGCGAAATAGATCGCCCCGACAGCTTGACGAACCCCCAAACCCATTTTTCGCAAGCGATGGGAAACGTGATCCCGACCGCCATCGGTGAGGCGCAAACCGCGACGCAGGCGAGAAATACTGACGAGGGTCGTATCGAAAATGGGAACGGCAAGGACGAGAATGGGGATCATCCAAGTTCTCACCACGAGATCGCTGGGAAATCTCAGTTGAATACCCAAAGAAGCCAAAAGAAAACCTAATAATAAACTGCCCGTATCCCCCATAAAAATCGTGGCGGGATGCCAATTGAAGCGTAAAAATCCAAGGGTTGCCCCCAATAAGGCCGCCGAGACGGCAGAAATAATGACTTGACCTTGAGAGACGGCGAGGAGCGTAAAAAAGAAACAGGCGATCGCAGCGACTCCCGCCGAAAGACCATCCATATTATCCAATAAGTTTTGAGCGTTACAGATTCCCACGACCCAAAAGATTGTCATGGCCAGATCCAACAAATAAATTCCCGTCACTTGCGCGTAAATTCCCCCATTAATCAATGCTCCCGCCGCTAAAATTTGGGCGATAAGTTTGGGTAACGGCTTCATGCCTCGCAGATCGTCGTAAAGTCCGGTAATCGTGATGAGGGTTGCTCCAGCAAGAACGGCGCTACTTTGTTGCAAAATCGTTGGCAAGTTGGTAATGGCGAAGGCAATAACAAAACCAATATAAATTCCAATTCCCCCCAGCAAAGGCACGGGGTTCGAGTGAGCTTTCCCGTCTCCGGGTCGATCCAACAGATCGAAACGCAAAGCAGCACTTCTAATGGAATAAGTGACGATCAGAGAGATTGCACAAGAAAGAAGAACGGTTAGAGTTAGGGTTAAATTTACCTTCACGATGTTTTTGCGGGTCGATAATGCGGGTTTGGATAGAAAAATTCTGCCGATTGCGATCGGGGTTTAAGAGGGAGGTTTCACCAGTGTTTCATAAAGTTGAGCGATATCCCCAATCAATCGTTGAGAATTGTAAGTCGAGAGAGCATATTCTCGAGCATTGGCAGCAAAATGTTGCGTTTTGTCGGGATTTTGCCAGAGGTCGAGAATGGCTCGGGCGAGGCTTTGAGGCTCTTTGGGGTTCACAATTCTACCGCGATCGGGGGCGAGGAGATCCAGAACGCCTCCTACTCGGGTGGCGATCGCGGGACATCCCGTTGCCATGGCTTCAATGAGGGAAGCGGGAGTCCCTTCATTGTCCGAAGAAATAACCACCGCATCGAGGTCGGCGTAAATTTGGGGCAGATCTTGCCGCCAACCCGTAAAAATGACGGCTGGCGCGATGCCAAGTTCTCGAACCCTGACTTCGAGATGCGATCGCAATTCTCCATCGCCAATCAGAGCTAGATAAATCTGAGGATCGCTTTGGCGGGCGATCGCAAAGGCTTCAAGGAGAAGAGGGATATTTTTAATGGGGACGAGGCGACCGACGGCCGCAATGAGCTTCCCCTTGGCAGGAATGTCAATTGAGGCGCGAAACTCTCCAGTATGACGGTTTTGAGTGGCAAAGGGGGACAGATCGAAACCGAGGGGAACGATCTCGATTTTATCGAGGGGGGCAACTCCATAAGCCGCAATTTCTTGTTTGAGGAGGGCGCTAATGGTAATAATGCGATCGCTTAAAAGCCCGCAGAATTTTTCTAAGGCAATAAAGAATTGGGTTTTTGCCGGACTGAAGTAGCCGTGAAAAACATGGCCGTGAAAGGTATGCACGATGATGGGAACGCCGGCCAATTTTGCCGCAATGCGTCCCACCAATCCGGCTTTTGCTGTGTGGGTATGAACGATATGAGGGCGATATCGACCCATGAGGCGATAGAGTTTCCACAGTACGAATAAGTCGTTTTTGAGGGCAATTTCCCGACCGAGTTCGGGAATAATTTCCATATCTAATTGATGGGATGCCACTAAATCTTTCATGCTTCCTTCTCGCACCCCTTCAATCCCCGTCACGAGCAGATTTTGGTAGCGCGATCGCTCTAAATTGGCATTCAATAAAATAACGTGACGCGCCGGACCGCCGACGTTGAGGCGAGCGATAATTCGCATGACGCGGATTTTGGCGGGGGAGGAGGGCATAAAATTAATTGATGTTTGGGGGTTGATTGAGGATGTTTTCCAGTTATTCCGAACTCGGGTTCAATACTAAATTGACGAGAATTTTCAGATAATCCTGCTAGTCATAGGGACCGACTTGAAATAAAATCCCTAAAAAATGAGAGGTACTCATCAGGAAAATAAGTACGGGAACGATCGAATAACAATGTTTCTCGCGAGTCGCAATGAGATTGAAGAATATTAAAGTGGGAATGAGGGCGATCGCAATTAAATTAAAATACAAGCGCTCTGGATAAAAGGCAATAAAATACAAGAAAATGAAAAACAATACAAAGATTGCGTATATAAATTTGAGAGTTCCTAGCAAAGATAAAATTTCTTGACGATTATAACGAAAAATTGACCAGATCGGTAAAATGATATTGAGCCAGAGTAGAACGTTCAACTCTTGAGGAAAATTGAGATAAGATTGCCAGTATCCTCCTGCGGTATTTAAGAAATGAGACCAATTAATTTTAAGCGCATCAACTGTCCACAGGAATTGGCGATAGGTATCTGACTCATGACTGTAGAAAGAGCCGACAATTAATTTAATAATTGATATCCATAAAATCGTTGGTAATAAAAACAAAACTGCAAGGAAAAACAAAAATAATATTTTTTTGTAGCTGTTCTGTGCTATCTTATTATTACAAAAATAGACAGTTACTATACTGGGAAAAAATAATAAACAAGTTCCGTAAGCAAGAGGAAAAAAACCGAGAAAAAAAGTTAAAATCAATAAAATTTTATTAGTTATTTTGGTTTGCAATCCCCAATATACGATGGATATGGTCGCGATAGGGGTTAAGATGTTAAACATCTGAGGAAGAGCACTCCAAAAAAAGACTTTTACAATTTCATTGCCAACTAAAAACAGACTAGAAGTATAAATCAAACTCTTTTGAACGTGAAAATACATTAATATCTTGTGAAACAAGACCAAGCTCAAAAATAAAGTCAAAATATTGAGCAATATAAAACCAATAGAGTGCTGTAGATAGCTATTGGTTTCAGGAAAAATATATAAAAGTCTAAAAATTCTCAAAAACTCCGTTGGGATGTAACTTAATACTCCTCCAAGTAAAATAAAAAAAGGTCGATTTTGCCTAACATAATCCGGCGTAAAGATTAATTCAAAGTTGGGGGAAACGAGAACATCGGTAAATGTGACTGAATCGCAATTAATGGGAAATCCGGCAATATTATCAATCAAGGTAATATAATTACCACAAAATTCTGTTCCGGGAGGAGGAAATGGGGAAAAAAGAAAAGTTACAGGAATAGTAATGGATAAGAACAAATAAAACAAATAATCTCTTCGAGCGCTTTTTTGATTGAGAGTCAATTTTTTCATATTTTCAAATAAATTTTATTTTTCGAGCTGCATAAAGGCACATTTTCAGCAAAATGAGACCTTCTTTAAAATGTTGAATATTGGAACTACCATAGGTTCGAGGTACGTATCGTACGGGAATATCCACAATTTTTAATCCTAGCTTGGCCGCACCAAAAAGCAAATCGAAATCCCCAAAGGGATCGAAATCTCCAAAATAGGAACGATTCGCTGCAATACGCTGATAATTTTCGCGAGAAATTGCTTTCGTCCCGCAGAGAGAATCTTTTATTTTTGTATTCAACAAATAGGAGAGTAACCAAGCAAAAAAGCGATTTGCCATGCGATTTAACCAAGGCATTTCTGTTTTGGGTATGGGATATACCAATCGACAACCATTGGCCATTTCCCCTTGACCCGAGGCAACAGCTTTAAAAAAATAGACTAAATCTATCGGTCTAACAGTCAAATCGGAATCTAGGATCATTAAAACATCCCCCGTTGCCATTGAAAACCCCAAACGCACGGCATCACCTTTTCCTTTTCCCATTTGCTGGCAAATTTTAATATCCCATTCTCGACCGTATTTTGCTTGCACGCGTTGAATTTCTCCCCATGTATTATCCCGAGAATGACCTTCAATAAAAATAATTTCAGTATGTTGGCCGAGTCGTGGCATTTCAGTAATACAGCGTTCGATATTTCCTGCTTCATTCCGTGCAGGGATAATGACCGAACAGGTTTTTTCTCGAATATTTCGTTCTGCTTCTACACGATCGGTTTGGGGTCTAGCAATGATATATTCTGTTAAACAGAGTCGGTTGATAATAGGAAGAGGGGCAAAAATTCGATTAAAAAACCAAGAAATAAAGGGAAAAAACTTAGGAAACAGCAACCGCTTACTGTAAAAGATAGTTTCAAATCCTTCTAAATGGAGCAAATTTTCAATATCTTCTCGATTTAGCCAGTTTAGGGGAGGAAGGGGCATTCGCTGACCGATAAGAGTTGCAAATTTTAGAATGGGTTCCCAAATTGGATTATGATAGGTAATAATTAAGCGCGTCGATGGTTGACAGGCTTTACTGATATTATAAAAGGCTTTTTGAATATCTTGCAAATAGCTTGAAGTATTCGCCATTAGAATATAATCAAATATTTCTCGAGGGAGAAAATCTTCAATATCTTCAGCTTGAAATCCTAGATGAGGATAATTCTCCCGAGATCTTTTGACGGCTAGGGGATTTATATCAATCCCTAAACTGTATTGAGGCTGAACTGAATCGAGAAGATCGCCTAAACCAGAACCAATTTCTAGAACTTTGGAACGAGGTTCAATCCAAAATTGATACAAATTTTCTATATCTTTGTAGTAGTAAAGATTTCGCTTTCTCCATTTTTCTAGCGAATGAACTTGAAGTTGTTTCATACTTGGCAATCGTGTAGAAGAATGTTTTAATAGTTTAGGTGAAAGACGACAAATTGAGAAACTCCATGAAGGACGGACTGAAAAAAATCAAAGATGGATTGACGAAAAGTCGCGATCGCTTGTTAAAAGTCTTGAAACTTTTTCACGCCAATCGACACTATCCCATTGTCTATGCACTTCTGGTCTCTCTCATCAGCCTTCCAATTTGGTATTGGATGTTTGAGCCAAAAACTCCAATTGAAAGTCAATGGGTTGACGTGCAACTGTCTGCACCGGGCAGTGAAATTGTCAAAGCCTATTGGGATAACCCAAAAATTCATCCCGATGCTTACAATCCGATTACTGTTAAGCCTGTCAAATCCCAAAAGTGGAATTTGACGATTGAAGCCATCGGGGAAAAAAATTCAGATTCTGATGGTTTTGAAGTGGCTATTCTAGACATTAAAACACCTCAAGGTCAAGTCGATTGGACTAACGGTGAGTTTATAGGAGGAACGTGGGAGTTTCGTCCCGATCCAAATGGTCCTCAAGGGAAAGTCGCGATCGCTCACAGCAACCAACCCGAATATGGCATACATCCCGGTCAAATTCAATCTCTTTCGATGATAGTAGAAGGTGGGGATCTGGAAATTTTACTCCTCTCTCATACAGGGAGTGGAAAAGTTCGCGTTACTGGCAACAATCGCCTTCGCGAGTTAGATTTATATAGCTACAATATCGAGCATAAAAGCGTTATTTTTGTGGCAGGAGAAGTCGGAGATCGTATTGTTCGCGATTACCAATTCGAGATCCCCAAGAACCATTGGCGACCCAAACTTAAATTTATTAGCGATGGAAGTGCAAAGGTTAACATTCAGGAAGTTAAGATTGGGGACACTATTCTGATCTCTAATCGAAATAATGAATATATCATTCCTAATAATCGCATGTTCAAGACCCTACTAGCGACTCTGATAAATTTTGGTTATTTGGCAATTGCGTACAATCTTGTTGGGCAATAGCGTCTAAAAATATTTTAAGGGAATTCATTCAATGAGGGAAAAACTGCAAGAAATAAGAGAGAGTTTGAAAATTGGTTTGATTCAATATCTAAAAATTATTTTGGGTTTTTCTTTAATCCAATGGCTCTGGATAACGCTATTTTTCTCTCTACAAGTTGGAATTTTAAATACACTTCCAAATTTAATTTTATCATCAATTTGGTATTTTTTTACCAAAATATATTATTCTCAAAAAAGTTTTTGGCTGGTTTTCACCCCAATAGTTTTGTTGACTTTAAAGTTACCTTTGACTGTGGGAAGAACGTTAGAGGTTATTAATTGGATTATTTATTGTTTTATAATCTATCTAGTCTTTAAAAAGATTTTCTCTTATTTTCTAACTAAGAAAAATATTCTTTTGTTAATCGCGACATTTATTATTATTTGGTTTAATGCTTTTGCCCATATCTCCCACAATTCTCCTTATACTTATGTAAACCGTTCTATTGATTTTTATTGGGAATGCCCCCATGAAACTTATTTATTCATGGTCAACTGCGATCAAAATCATTATTTAGCAGAAGAATTTATTTTTACCACCGACGACTATGATGCTAGTTTTTCTGTGAAACTGCGTCGTTTTTTTTATGGTTATCTTAGTTCTTTAATTGGTTTTTCCGGACATCGTTGGATTGCAAGTTTTTCCCTCAATTTATTATTTTGGATGTTAAGTTGTATTGCATTATATAAAATTTGCCTGCTCTTGAAGTTGGGAGAAAGAATTGGCGCAATTTCTATGTTCTGTGGTGCATCCAGTTGGGGATTGATTAGTTTTGTCGGACAACCTGCCATGTATATGACAGCATATGCTTATTCTCCCATTATAGTTTGGGCAACTTTAGAGATTTTAGCTGCTAAGTCGAGACGCAAGATCGCCTTATTATCTCTCATTATTCTATCGGGAACTTTGGTTTATGACATCTATCCAGTTACTGTCTCTAGTTTTCTAGTTTTATTAGTCTATAAACGAAAAATAACGGCTTGGTCAATTTTCATCGGACAACTTGCCTTATCTTTTCTTTGGCAAAAGTTTTATTTGGCACAAATTCTGGGTACGCTTGGCGATCCAAGTAACGCTCGAGTTGCCACCGATAGTTTAAAAATTTGGGCAGATATTATTAAAAACTTAGATTTTAGCCAAGGATTGCATTGGATGATTCGGGGAACTCATTCTTTTATTTATGGGAATATGATTGTGGGTGCGATCGCGAGTTTGATTTTGATTATTATTCTCGGAATAAAATGGATTCAAAAGAAACATAAACAGGAAGAAGGGATACTCTTTATATTTTCCTTTTTTATCTATATTTTAGTTTGGCTGGCAACGATGGCTACAATTCCCAAAGCCTCGGAATGGGGAATTGGAGGAATGTTACCCAGACTCGCATTTTACTCTTATCCGATCGGTACGATCGCCTTAGCATTTTTTGGAAGTCGCTTCCTTGGGAAAATCGCCTATATGATTCCCGTTCTAACGTTTATGGTTGCTAATATAGATACCGTTACCGGATCGGCTGCGATCGCCGTTTTCTTTGACTATGGGGTCATTGATTGGCAGGGTATCTATTGGAGATAGAGTAAATTATTCGCTTCTATCTTTATCGAATAAATCCCAACGAAAAGAGCGTTTTTTGCTGACAAAAAGATTGTAGTAAAAGATGAGAAAAATGGCTTGAACACCATCCATAAACCCAATTTTTTTTCCTTCTTCATACGTTCTACCATAATAGCTAATGGGAACTTCATAGACGCGACAATTTAATTTTGCAATTTTTGCCGTAACTTCAACCTCAAAACCAAAACCCCACGAATGGATCACCATATTTTTAATAATTTCCGATCGAAAGGCTTTATAACCGGTTTCAATATCTGTCATATTCAGATTTGTAAATAAATTGCTGAGAAAGGTCAAAAACTTATTTGCTAAATAATGATAATAGTACAAAACTCTCGATGCTTTTTTAGTCAGAAATCGAGAACCATAAACGATATCTGCTTTTCCTTGTAGAATCGGATCGATCACGGAGGGAATTTCATCGGAATCGTATTCTAAATCCGCATCTTGAACAATTAAAATATCTCCATTAACACTACCAAAACCTGTTTTCAAGGCACCACCTTTCCCTCGATTTTTTTCATGTCTGAGATAGCAATATTTTTTTTCGCCCTTGTATTCTTCTAAAAAATCTTTAATATATATTTGTGTACTATCTTGGCTGCAATCATCTACAATAATGACTTCTATTCCTAGAGACTCGGTTGGGAGCTCGTCTATTTTTTGCAAAGTTGTAACGATTGTTTCTTCTTCATTATAAACAGGGATAATAATACTTAGAAGCTGAAAACCTCGAGAGGGATAGCTTAATTTTAATGTTCTTTTGCGAGATTTAGAAGACGATTTAAAAATCATTTGTAAAATTGCAGTAAACTCAACGAGAGAGAGTGAAAATAGAATAACACAAGAAACAAAAATATAGCGAAAGTTTACAACGGGGGTAATAAACATAAAAGAAGCAATTAGCGATATTGCAACCCATAAAGACGGAAAGAAATATATTACTCGATCGCGATTATCTTCACTCCCTTTACTCTGTTTAATTATCCAAGAAATAATGGTAACAATAATTAAGAGATAGAAAAAATCTTTGGGAAGAAAGAAACTTTGGAATCCCGGAAGAATGCGATCGGTAAATAGTTTTTGAACTGCAGGAAATTTTGATGCGGCTTTTAATCCCATGGGATTATCTTCATAAATACCATAATCATAGGGATATTGCCAGCCTTGAAAGCCGATTAATAAGCTCCAAACTTTGCTTTTATGGGACAGATAAGCAATAGGATGCCCGAACATATTCTTAAAAATAAGAAACTTTAACAGTTTTCTGCGATTTTCTTCAACTTTTTGATAGCTAAATATGGCTTCTTTATGCCAAACATAATCATCTCCACTTACCGGAGTGTAGAATTTAAGGAGTTGTTCGTAATTGGCGTTTCTACCTTCATTAAGGAGAGGATTAAAGAGTTCCTGAAATTCTTGTGGTCTGGGGGAATTCGTATGCAGATAAGTCCCTACAATATCAAACAATATCGCTTTTCCTTCTTGATGAGTTTCTCCTGCTTTAGCAAGATAGTTTATTCCTTGAGGGAAGCCTAAAGGAGATGCGATCGCTACTAACAATACTAAAATTAAAGGAACGATCTGTAACTGAAGTTTGTTTTTGAGATAAACCCAACTCTCAAAGACTAAGAAAGGAAAATAAAAAATTGCACTCTTTCTCAAAGAAATGCTAATGCCGAAGAGAATACAATAAAGAATCAACCAATAAAATTTGCTGGTTTCCTTGAGTTTGAAAAGACTGCACAACATGAGGAGGAGGGAAATACACAGCCAAACATCTTTCCATAGGGTTACGGTATAGTTCCAGATCGTGGGAATAAAAGGAATCAGAACAAGGGCAAATAATTGTAATTTAGAATCGATTTTGCGATCTTTTAATAAGAGGTAGACAAATGCGTGAATGCTGATATAAAGAATTGTTCCTTGCAGAAAGGCAAAAAGAGCGGGACTATCGGTAACAAACAGAGTTGCTCTCATGCCTAATGTCATGAGGGGAGGATGCCAATCGTTATAACTATTGTTGAGTGCCTGAGACCATTGAGCCAGCGAATCCGGGCTCATAATGGCGGGATAATAAACTAAAGTCCAAAAGCCGCTAATAAGGAGCGATATACTGACAATATAGCTGCTAATTCCCCAATGTTCTTCGCTCTCGCTGCGGGTAATGCCGATCGCAGCGATCGCAATGGTTATGATGAGTAAAAAGCTGGCGATTGCGGCAACGATACTATAAAGAAAAACCGACCAAGGGCGAACGGGTAAAATATATGCGCCATTGTTATTCGGTTGGATAGATATTCCAGCAACTCTTACATCTCGAATGTTAACTTTTCCGCGATCGGCAATAAATTTTAATTTCGACCAAGGCGGATTTTTACCTTCAATTGTATACGTCCGAATTTGGCGATCGCCTTTGGCAATTGCCGGAAATTTTAAGGTTTCGTAGAATCCGGCACGATGAAATAAATCTAATTCGCGGACTTTATCGTTAACTGTAACTCGAACTTTACCGCTACCGCTATGACCGAAGAGTTCGATCTCTAATTCTCCCCCTTCTAAAGGAACTTCTACGGATTGAATTTCCCCAGAATGTCGTCCAAAATCGGGTTTATTACTGTGGGCGATCGCGGCTTTTTCTTGGGGAGAATTGGGAGAGTCTCGCATTTCCCAATTCCCCCTAAAAACGGCTTGAGACCAATCGACTTGTCTGTCAGACGTGCGAATATCTAAAATGACAGTTTCATACCCTGTCGATTGCGAATTTTTCTCTCCTAATGCTTCAATTTTGACGTTCCAATTTCGAGATTCAACGGGACGAACGATAATGGGTTGATAGCTGTCGGGATGAGTATCGGGATCGTGCCAGTAGGCTTTGACAATTTCCACATTAGGAGCGGATAATTCGACCTCGACGGGAAAAGATTGTACGAATACCCAGTAATACCAAATGGGCAAACTGAGTAAAGCCAGCAACCCGCTTATTCCGCTACACCAAAATAAGGCTTGTTGGGAGATTCTCAATCTTTGGGAAATTCTTGCGATTCCTTTTTGCAAAAGAGAAGATAAATCGCTCATATCAATGAAAAAATTGCGTCCTCTAGACTGTGTTGCGGCTCAAATTCTAAATAAAAGTTGCTCTTCTCGATATGTGCCAAAGAATGGAGAATATCTCCCGTTTTTGCAGGGGCAAATTTAATATTTTCTTGCCAATGAGGAAAATGAGGTTTGAGACTGGCAATTAATTCGAGTAAAGACAGCGATCGCCCGGTGCCGATATTCGTAATTAATTCTTGATTGGCAGGCAGAGAAAGGGTTAAGGCTTGTTTAAAAGCAATGGCAACATCGCGAACGCTAATAAAATCTCGAGTTTGCGAACCTTTTCCATAAACTGTAATGGGTGTATTTTGTTTCATGGCTTCGAGGAATTTAGAAATTACCCCAGAATAAGGAGAATGGGAATCTTGGCGATCGCCAAATACATTAAACAGTCTCAAAGATACAAAAGTAAAACCATATTTCTCCGCGAATAAGCGTCCGTATCCTTCACCGGTTAATTTTTGCAAACCATAGGGGGAAATGGGCTGGGTGGGATGATCTTCGGCGATGGGTAATGTTTGCGGCATCCCATATACTGCCGCAGAACTGGCAAAAACCAAGCGAGGACATTGCAATTTTCGGCAGAGTTGAATAACTGCTACAGTTGTTGATAAATTATTATTATGGGCTTCTTGCGGCTCTAGCCAAGAACTTTGTACGGAAGGTGTTGCAGCGAGGTGGGCAATGCCATCAACAGGAGAGTTAATCTCCTCGGGCAGGCAATCGAGAATATTTTTTTTGATAATATTTAAACGAGAATGTTCGGCCAGATTCGACCGTTTCCCCGTGCTGAAATTATCGATCGCCGTTACTCGATCGCCATTGGCTAAAAGTTGTTCGGTAACATGAGACCCAATAAAACCCGCTCCCCCCGTAACGATAAAGTGCTTCAATGTTTTTTTCCTAATTTTCCGCCAACCACGCTTGAAACATTAAAACATCCCAAAGATAGTATTGCCAATTGTAATGGCCCGATAAATGTTCTTGCCATTTTTGACGAATGGGTTCGGGGGCAAAGTAGCCCTCCTGACGCAAGCGTGTTTCATCAAGGAGATTTTCCGCCCAGTCTCGCAGTTCTCCCCGCAACCAGCCATCGATGGGAACGCCAAAGCCCATTTTCGGACGTTCAAATAGTTCTGAGGGGACGTATTGGGCGAGAATTTGCCGGAGAATCCATTTACCTTGCCCTTGCTGGGGTGCTTTCCATGCTAAGGGAAGACTCCAAGCAAATTCGATAACGCGGCGATCGAGAAAGGGAATGCGGGTTTCCAAACCGACTCCCATAGCAGCGCGATCGACTTTAACGAGAATATCTCCCGGTAAGTAGGTGAGAGCATCTAAGTACATGGCTCGTTCGAGAAACTTCGGCAGATTTGCCTGAAGTTCGGGATCGTTCAGTGCGGTTGTCGGTTCGATCGCGTCGATCGCAATGTCTTCGGGATGTTGCCAGTGGGACACAAAACTGCGATAAATGGCTTCGGGACTATCTAAGGTCAAAACATCGGCGACGCGGTGCAGTTTCGCCCCGAGGTTGCGCTGTCGCAGGTGAAAAGGTTGTAGGATGCGTTCCCATGCTTGGGGCGATCGCCCTTTCAAAACCCCTGCAAGGGCTGCTTTGATCCCAGTGGGGACGTTCCAGAGAATGCTTTGACTGAAACGCTGTCCGAGGAAATAACGGGTATAGCCTCCAAACAGTTCGTCTCCTGCATCCCCCGACAAACTCACCGTTACCTCCTGTCGTGCTAATTGTGCCACGAGGAAGGTGGGAATTTGGGAAGAGTCGGAGAAGGGTTCGTCGTAAAGTGCGGGCAACTTCGGCACGATCGCTAAGGCATCTTCGGGAGTGACATAGAGTTCGGTATGCTCGGTGCCTAAATGTTGGGCGATCGCTTTGGCATATTGCGCCTCGTTGTATTCTGCTTCATGAAAGCCAATACTAAAGGTTTTCACGGGTTGGGAACTTTGCGCCTGCATCAAAGCGGCAATGGTCGAAGAATCTATTCCCCCCGATAAAAAAGCCCCCAAGGGAACATCGGCGATCGTTTGTTGGGCGATCGCTTCTCGCAGCAGCTTATCTAACTTGGCGATCGCTTCTCGTTTATCCCCGGAAAAGGGGTTTTTCGCCCCGTATTCGGCTATTTTTTGCAAGGACCAATAGGGGATCGGTTCGGGTCGTTCTATCGGTTGTTTGAGCCTCAGAAGGGTACCGGGAGGCAACTTGTAAATATTTTGATAAATGGAATGGGGGGCGTTAATGTAATTGTGACGCAGGAGAAGGGCGAGAGCATGGCGATCGATTTTGCCGCACCAGTCGGGATGAATTTTTAAGGCTTTCAATTCCGATCCAAAGAGGAAAGTTTGCCCCATCCAACCGTAATAAAGGGGCTTTTCTCCCATGCGATCGCGACATAGAAACAAAGTTCGTTCTTGACGATCCCAAAGGGCAAAGGCGAACATGCCGATAAAGCGCTTCACTGCTGCTTCTATTCCCCATTGACAAAAACTCGCCAGCATCACCTCCGTATCGGAATGACCCCGAAAATGATGACCGAGTTGTTCGAGTTCTTTTCTCAGGGTGAGAAAATTGTAAATTTCTCCGTTGAAAATGAGAACATAGCGATCGCCCTTCGAAAGCATGGGTTGATGTCCTTCTGGGGACAGATCGAGAATGGCAAGTCGGCGATGTCCCAACGCAATACCCGCGTTTTCATCCACCCAACTCCCCCCATCGTCGGGCCCGCGATGGGATAACCGAAAAGCCATTTTTTCGACCATTTCTTGCAGGCGATCGGGTGAATTTTCTGCCGATAAATTCCAAAATCCAGTAATTCCGCACATTTTGTTACTTAGACCTATCTAGAATTAGACCTGTGCTGTTTGATCCATTGCTTCTTTTTTTAATTGTTTGAATCTATTTAAATATTTTGCTAATAAGCCAGAAGTATTTTTTATTTCTATTGACTCTTTATTCTTCCAAGCCGCACTCCAAGTCCAGTTGTATGAACCACATACATAACAGGATAAATCGACAATGCAAAACTTGTCGTGCATTATTCCTTTACCCATTTTTAGCCTATAAAAGGAATCAAAAATGTTAAACTCGAAGAATTTGACATTATTCTTGTTTGGATGATTTTCCTGAGTTGCACTAATTATTACTTGAATATTTAGTCCCTCATTCTGTTTTTCTTTTAGGATATTAAACAACTTTCTATCATAAAAAAAATAAAGACTAATCCAGATAGTATATTGAGCGCTGTTTAAAAGTTTAATAAGCCGTGGTCTTATATCTCTATCAAAATAGACTTCCTCTATTTTCTCTTGCTCTATGTTTAATCCTTGAACTTTGAATTCTCCATTTATCATCTCCTTAACTGCCAGCCCATCCTTCTTTAAAAAGAAGTTTAGTTGCTTTATGAGATTATTGAGGTTTTCATGAATTTCTTTCTCAATCTCATCAGAAGATATTTCGTTTTTCCTGATTTGTTTATTTGCCTGTTCCGTGTAAAATTGTTTGCATTCTGACACAATAGCAATGCACCATTCGGAAGGATAAAACCCGCAGAAGAGTCAAAATCAATTCCCGTTCCATCTTCATCCGACCAATTTCCCAGTTGTTGCGTTAACTTGGCATTATAATGTCCGGTTTCGCTGCCTGCTGGAGGCATAACCAAGAGTTCTCCGTTACTATTCCGTTCGATGCGATAATTGCGGTTAATTTGACAGAATTGAAAAAACTGCTCGTCTGTCATTTCAAAAGCAGGTCGAGTTTGGAGGATTAATAGTGTTTGTTCGAGAGTCAGCATTATCTTACGATCTCCTCACAATCAATTGCGGAACAGACATCCTGCCATTAGTGTCAAGTTAAAACCTCCGCGCAATTGTCAAGTCTAACTTGAGATACTCATTAACAACTTCCCACTACGGCGCTGCGCCCACAGTTATCCCCCTCCCGTCCCCCTTCGCAAGGGGGAAGCCAGAGGATGCTTCGCTATAATAACACTTTTAATTTATTCTCCCAATTCCCGATACAATTTTTCATATTTTTGTACGGCAATTTCTAAAGAAAAAGAATCTTTAATTCTATTGCGAGCCAATTGTCCTAAATTCATCCTTTCTTCCTCACTCAGATCGAGTAATTCTTGCCATGCTCTTGCTAATGCTTCCGAATTTGTCGGGGGAACAATTCTTCCAGTATTGCCAACTAATTCAGCACAATCTCCCACGTCCGTGACAACACAGGGAGTACCGCAAGACATTGCTTCCGCGATAACATTGGGTAACGCTTCCGTAAAAGACGATGATGTGGCAATATCTAAAGCAGCCATAATATCGGGGACATCATTTCTCTGTCCGAGCAGATGAATATTTTGAGTTAAACTTAATTCGTCAATAAGTTGAGTTAGAGTCGAATTGTCGCGATCGCACCCCTGACCGCAGAGAAGAAAATGAATATCGCTCTCTTTGTTATCCTGTAATAATAAAGCCGCTGCTTGTAAAAAATTAGGATGATCTTTTTGGGGATGAAAGCGAGCGATCGCACCAATTAAGATACTCTTTTTTTCTAATCCCAATTCTTCCCGTAGTCCTTGCCTCGCTGCACTTGAAGGCACAAAAACCGAAGTATCGATCCCATTGGGAATCACTCGACTCTTTTTGCGACTATAGCCTTTTTCTAAATGTTGTAAGTAACTGGTTTGGGAAACAAAAATAGTGCGCTGGACAAAATGGGAAAGCAAACTCGAAAATAAAGCGATCGCCGTCGTCCTTTTCTTTTCATATTCAAGAGAATATAAAGAATTATGAATGCACCAAATACAAGGTTTGTGATAAAATAAAATAGATAAAAATGAAGCTAAATTAGCATGGTACATCCACCCCTGAATGATATCCGGTTGAATATGGCCAACAAGTTTTAACAGTTTAGAAATTGCAGTCAAGGAGGGCGATTTCGGGTTTAGATCGAGAGTATGAACCGGAATACCGAGATCGGCAATGCGATTGCCCAATATCCCCCGATCCATGAGAGAAATAACAGTGGGTTGGAAAGAAATGCGATCGCAGCGAGAAAGCAGCCGATACAGCATTATTTCTGCGCCTCCCATGTCTAAATCGGTGATAATATGTAGAATCTTCACAGTTGTTAATTAAGCGCTTATTCATTAAGCGATCGCCTCTCTCAATATTTTCTCAGTTTGTGCCACCAACTTCTCAACGCTAAAATTTTCTACAATCCGTTTTCTCGCTGGATTATCTTCACCAAACCTTTCTTTCTCTGAAATTCGATCCCAACAAGACAACCATCCCTGACAGAGTTTTTCTGGCTGTTCGATCGCTACGACAATTCCCGTATCGCCAACAATCCAAGCAGAATCGCCTACATCCGTCACCACGCAGGAAATCCCACAAGACATTGCTTCCGCGATCGCATTGGAAAAGCCTTCGCTTAAAGAACAAGAAGTTAAAATATCTAAAGCATTATAAACTTCTGGCATATCCTGGCGCATTCCCGTCCACATAACATGATTTGCAATCCCCAATTCTCCCGCTAATTGTTGTAATTTTTGCTGATAACTTTGTTCTCCACTTCCCACGCAAACAAAGCAAACATTTTTGAGGCGATCGCTGAATAACTTAGCCGCTTGTAAAAACGTGAAATGATCTTTAATCGGATCGATTCGACCCACCAAACCGATTAAAATAATATCATCCTCAATTCCCCATTCTAAGCGAATTTGCCTTCTCGCTTCAGGATTGGGATAAAATGAATGAGTATCGATTCCATTGGGAATGACCGTCATTTTCTCCGAGGGAAAACCATTCTGAAGATGGTAGTCTTGTCCCATTTGAGAATTGACAACAATGCGATCGCTAAACCGAGACAACAGACATTCTAACTGAAAATTAAGTCGTGCAAACCAATCGTATTTACTCAAATCCAAATTAGAAGCACGAACCCCCCAAATAATGCAGGTTTGGGGAAGAAATGGTTTCAGCCACAAAGCAATTAAATTAGAAGTGCTGAGATAACCGTGTAAAATATCGGGTTGGAATTGTTGGAGATGAGAGATAAGTTGAGAGAAAAAGCCAAAAATATCCCAGCGATCTCGTTTCTCCAAACAAACCATTTTCACCGAGGAATCGTATAGTTCTGATTCTAATGCACCACCACCATAAAAATAAAAAATGGCAATTTCAAAACGGGCTTTATCCAAACCTTTAACCAAAGTAACCAATTGACGTTCCGCACCGCCATATTCCAGAGAACGAATTAAAAATGCCAGCCTTTTCATTGTTTTTGAAAAACATATTCATTACAACCATGACCGCCAGCACAAGTTTTTAAATATTGTAATGTAAATCCTTGTTTGTAATAAAAGTCAAAAATTTCTTCAGGTTTAGCCACCTCAAAAGGATAACCGCCAACCCAATCCACCACATCTGGAAAAGGACTCATCCCGCGATTTTGAGAATACGATCGCCAAGTTTTAAAAGGCCGACCTTGGAGTAAATCTCGAACGGTAGTCGGTCCCCAAAGACGAACTAAAGCCAATCCCAAAATTAACCCCCTTAAAGGTTGAGAAGACTGATTATAGGCAATTTTGACTTGTTTCCACATCTTACTCGATCGCCCGCCATCGTTGTAAATTGAGATGAACAATTGACCGCCATCTGCAACCAAAGGAACGACATTTTCTAAAGCCGCGTGCATCTGGCCCGTATGGTGCAATACTCCCCAAGAATAGACAATATCAAATTGTCCCAATGTGGATAAATAGTCCGTATCCAATACCGAGCCTCGCTCTATCGTCCATTGGGGATCGCGATCGTAATAAAGGTGTTTGAGTTCTTCGGTGCAAGCGATCGAATCCGGGTCGTAATCGAATGAATAGATACGACCTCCTAACCGACGTGCAGCTAAAGAAAATAACCCGCTTCCCGAACCAATATCTAGAAAACTTTTCCCTTGTAAATTGGGAAACCCTAATTTTTCCTTGAGGAAGTTTTCCGCTTCAAGAATACGTTCCTCATTCAGGAGAGATAAAAAACGCTGCCAGTTTTGACCAAACTGAAAGCGTTCTCCTTTTTCAATTTCAATTTCAAAAGCTCGATCCATCTGCATACCTTATAAATATTTTTATGGTTACTAAAAGACATTCTTCAGATTCTTCTTATAAAGTAGTTTTCCCAAGGTACAACAAGTTCGGAAAAGATGATAAATATGGCGAAGATTAAAACTAAAAATATTGAATTTTTGCAGCAAATGTACTGCCAATTTAAAATCTTTATTTTGTAGCATTTTTATTGCCATTAAAATAGAAAAATAAACTTCTAGAAATCGAAAATAGTCGCTACGAAAAATCTCTTTTTTTTGCAAAGTTTTCTTTTGTTTCAAAACTTTCTTTTCGATTTCTAGAAACATATTCTCTAATGAATTCAACGAAAAAATATCGCGATGAACTTTTTCATAAGCTGCTTTCGCGATTTCTTCTCGAATGGTATCATGTGTTAAATAAAATCTAACTTTTTCTAATAATTCTTCGGCATTGCAAAAAAAGTCAACTTCTTGTTCGATAGAAAAACATTGTTCGAGATGAGGAGACCATTCTGTTAAACAAAACGAACCGGAAGCACATATTTCAAAGGGACGACCTTTCAATTGATGAATATATTTTCGCCAAGGTTCTAACTGAAGGATTGAATCGGGAATAGTCGAGCCAGTGAAATTCAGGCATATTTTTGAGTTTGCCAGAACCTCTCTCATTTTCTCCCGAGCAACAAAACCATTTTTCGATCCGCGACCAAATGTTTCAACATTAAAACCTGCCTCTTCCAAAGAATCTAAATATTTACGACGACTTGCTTTGTGACAATCTCCAACGAAAGAGATATCGATTTGTTTATCTTTAACAGTTGGTAAAATTGTTAGATCGATGGTCGGTGTGGGGAAAAAGAAAGTGGGAATGCCTAGCTGTTCAAAAATTCCTCGCCCATAAAAATCAGTTGTAATAATAGCATGGGCTGATTGAGCTTGATAAAGTGTTTGAGAGGTGCTGTAAATTTCATCGTCAAAGCTCCAAACAACTAAGCCAATTCTTTTTGATAATTTCTTTAAAAATTCAGGGGTTAATGCCATTGAATCATGATAAAATGAGGCGAGAACTATACTAGAGGAGCGATCGTAGTCAGAAATGCGATCGAGAATGCGATCGTATAAGGAGTTAATTCCCAACTTAATCAACTGTTCTGTATAGTCAAATAAAGTTACTTGGAAGTTTAACTGCTTCAGCGATCTTGCATAGGAATGGAAAATATAGTTTTTTGCATCTGGAATAAGCCAAAGAATTTGAGAGATTTTCATGAATATATTTTTTTAGAATTAATATCTAAATAATTCTATTCTTTGCAAGGAACAATATATTTATAATTTTCCTCACTATAAAATTTTGGAAATACAGCTTCAACCAAAGTATAAGAATTCAACCATTTTAACACAGTGTTTTCCTCACATCTATCTTCAACTTTGAAAGAAAAATCTGGTTCGTGTGAATGAGCTTGAATTGTTTTCAAGGATCTCTCTAAAAGAACTAAAATAGGTCGGCTAAAGTCTATCATTTTGATATTCATAGCATAGACGTAAGCACTATTTGTAAGAATATTAAAAGTCATCAAAAAAACCAGAAATAATTGAAACAAGGTTTGTCTCGATTTGTGTAAGAAATGAGGACTAGTACACCAAGTTAGAAAGTGATAGAGAGACAAAAATAAAAGAATATTAAAAAAGTAAGCATAATATAAATTGTTCGCTAAAATATTTTGCCAACCTTTTGCTAAGGTTCGTCCATAAATAATAATTTCAGTGTAGGAAATAAGAAGCCCAACCAAGAGAAGAAAATAGGCTAATTCTTTTTTGAATTTTTGTATATTAAACAATCTTGTTTTTAGCAATATTATAATTAAAAATACTGTTATAATAATAAGACCAATGGATATCAGGGAAAAAGTGGGTAATTGAGGAGCTAATCTCATTCTCCCTCCAGCTTTAAGCTCATAAAGACTAGGAATAACTCCTCCACTCGCCCAAATTGTAACGTAAATTATAGTATAGATCAATGGCTTAAAGAGAAAATTGATGAAAGTTGTTTGAGTATTATTTAAGTTTAAACCAATTTCAGTATCTACCAAAGATCCCTCCATAAAATTTGGGAATGGAATAGCAGTGTATTGACGATAATGTAGATCGAATAGACTTAATCCTGTATAAACCAGAGGAATTGCAAGAAATGGCAAACCATTGAGCCAATTTAATTTAATTGACTTATCCCACCTCAGACTGAATAAATAAATTGCTATGAGCAATCCTGCTATACTTCCCAGTTCATAAGTAAAAGCCGAGAGAAGAATCAACAAAAAACTTAGACTAAGAAAAATATAATTTTGATTAGAGATATAGTATTTCAAAAAAAGAATTCCAGCCAGAAGAAAACAAGTAAAGATTAAATAACCATTGATATGATGCCACACTACCATTTCCATAGAAATATATTGTACGCCAAATAGTAAAGTAACTCCAAAAACTAAAAGGTGACTCCATAAATCCACTCGTTCTTTTTTTCGCGATTCTGGCTGGAATTTAAGCAGCGCAAAAAAAACAAACAAAACCAGAAGATGTAATAATATTCCCGTAAGTTGCCAGTATTCAAATTGATATCCAAATATCCACTGTTCTAAACCTAATAAAAAATAGAGGATTGGTCTAAAGAGAACGGCATCACCATTACAACTTCGATTTAGAGCATAAGTATTAACTATCAAAGATTGGAAATTGTCAAGATGACTAATACAGTTCAAGTAAATAATTTGATCGGCTCGAGGAGCGTGAAATAAAGAAGGAGAATAAACGAAGCAAACTACCAATATAATTATCAATAATAAATAAAAATTAATATTTTTCAAAATCTTAGAATAGATATATCTAAACATAAACTAACTTTTAGTTTTTTGGTAGTAGGGAAAACAAATAAGTAGATTAGGAAGTGCGAAACTTGTAAATCTATATTGATGTAGATCGAATGAACTTAATTCAATATAATTAAGGCTATATATAGAGAAGCCTCCTATCAAGATTAATTTAAGATTTTACTAAGTCCTTCCTCCAAAGAAACTTTTGCTTTCCATGATGGAAGAGACTTACCGATCCAAGGTATCATAACCTCGCGTTGACGATATGGTCGGCCACCCCATTCAACTAAAACTTTCTTTGGAGATAATTTGTTGTACAAGGCAATAATATTTTTGAGTTTTACAAGATTTCCTGAAGTTACGGAAAAGTTACAGTTTACCTTTTTGACAAGTTCTGAATCGACCAAAACGGCTGCCTGAAGAAAAGCATCGATTGCATCATCAATATACACCAGATCTAAAAATTGTTCCCCAAGAGACATTTTTAGAGGTTTCCCTTCAATCGCTGCTTTTTTCAGATGATAAAAAAGTTTTTTACGCTTATCACCAGGTCCGTAAGTATCCGAGAGCTTTAGGGTCATGACATGAATTCCTTTAGCTTCAGAATAATATTTAATTATTGCTTCAAATGCTTGTTTGGTTGCCGCATATAGGCAAACTGGATTATAAATCGAATCTTCAATATTAATATTATAATGTTGCCATGATGTCCCAGTATTAATCAATTTAGAGACTCCATTTTCTACCATACTTTCTAGCAATTGCGTTCCAAACAGAATATTGCTCTGGATGAGGTCTTGAACTTGTGAAGATCGGTGTTCGGCCACAAATAGAGATGCGAGATGGAATACCAAATCGGGCTTTACTCGAGCAAAAATATCGAGTAATTGTTCGGTTGAACCTTTGTGAGAATGAAGTTTTATCTGCTTGTCGAGTAATTGTAAGTCTCTCGCATCGGATGTTGGTCTGACGAGCGCATGAACCTCATATCCTTTGTGAATTAAGGCAGCTACTAGATTTTTACCAATAAAACCCGTCGCTCCTGTTACCAGTACTGTAGAAGATTGAGTCATTGTGCGGTTTTGCATTCGCGAGAATTGACTAAACGAAAGGACTTTGAAAGTCACCCAAAGGTGGAAACGAGCGATCTCGTTCTGAAAGAATGGGATTTTTTTCTTGCCAAGGAATATCTAATGAATTCCACAAAATGCCTCGATCGAAAGCAGGAGCATAAATCGTTGTTACTTTATACATAACAATCGCCAATTCGCTGCGGGTTAAAAAACCATGTGCCGTCCCTTTTGCTAGGTAGGCCATATTAGCGAGTTCCGAACTCAATGTAAAGACCTCATACCGACCATAACTAGGAGAATCTATTCTTAAATCGACAACAACATCTTGGATCTCTCCCAAGGCACAGTAAACGATTTTCACGTGATCGTGGGGAGGAATTTGAAAGTGAAGACCCCTAAGAACGTTTTTCTTCGAGACAGAATAATATTCTTCAGCAAAACTGATTTCTAGATTCAATTCTGCAAAATTATCTTGGTTAAAAGTTTTTACAAAAGAACCTCGTTCGTCTTTTTTTATCTTGGGTTGAATTTCGTAGCACCCTTGAATTGATGTTTCTCGCAGGCTTATTTCTGAAGAAGATGTTCCCATAACATTTATCCACTTACGAAATTTTTTCAAAGACTGTTTGAATATAATCGATCATAGGTTCTGTGATGCCTGGATAAACGCCAATCCAGAAAGTATTATTCATGACTCGATCGCTCTCTCTCAAATCAGAAATGACCCGACATTTAATATTTTTGTATGCAGGTTGTTTTAAAATGTTGCCCCCAAAGAGCAAACGCGTTCCGATCTTATTCTGTTCTAAGCAATCGATAACCTGCCCTCGTTGTAAATTAGAGGATTTCTTGATGGTTAGCGGAAATCCAAACCAACTGGGTTTTGCGTTTTGGGTTGCTTCGGGAAGATGGAAGCGATCTCTTAAAAAGTCCAGTTTTTCTTTCAACAATCCAAAGTTATGAATTCGCTTTTTGATAAATTCATCTAATTTTTCTAACTGGGAACACCCTACAGCCGCTTGCATATCAGTCATTTTCAAGTTATAACCGAGATGAGAATAAGTATACTTGTGATCGTAACCATAGGGTAAATCCCCGAGCTGCCAAGCAAAACGTTTTTGACAACTGTTATCTTTCCCCGGAGGACACCAACAATCTCTTCCCCAATCTCGAAAAGATTCGATAATTTTTTTGAGGCGACTATCGTTAGTTAAAACGGCTCCTCCTTCTCCCATGGTCATATGATGGGCGGGATAAAAACTAACCGTCGAAATATCTCCAAACGTTCCGGTTTTTGTGCCGTCGTATAAACTTCCAACTGCATCGCAATTATCTTCTATTAACCAAAGATCGCGCGATCGCGCAAACTCTACGACTGCTTTAAGATTGAAGGGATTCCCCAAAGTATGAGCCAGCATAATGGCTTTAGTCTTGGAGGAGAACGCTTTGTCCAAATAGGATGGAGCGATGTTATACGTCGGGATTTCAATATCGACAAACACCGGAGTTAACTGGTTCTGAATGATGGGATTAACGGTAGTGGGAAACCCTGCTGCGACCGCAATCACTTCATCCCCCGGAAGAAGACGGCGATCGCCGAGTTTAGGAGAAGTTAACGCCGATAAAGCCAATAAATTAGCTGAGGAGCCAGAATTAACCAGCAAGCAATGTTTAACCCCCATCCATTCCGCAAACCGATTTTCAAAGCGATCGGCATAACGACCTGTGGTTAGCCAAAAATCCAGAGAGGCATCTAGTAAAGTGAAGAGGTCTTTCTCGTTAAAAACTTTACCAGAAGCAGGGATATAAGTCTTGCCCGGAATAAATTCTTGCTGAGAGAATTTATATTCATAGTATTGTTCGGCAGCTTTAAAGACCTCTAAACGTAAATCTTGCTCTTCTGTTGCAAAACGATTTAAATCGGGAACAATTCCATCCATACATACCTCACATGTTGAAAAAATCTCGATACCAAGCAATAGTTTCTATCAAGCCCATTTCAAGGGAAAAACTGGGTTGCCAATTGAGTAATGTTTTTGCCTTTCGTGCGGATAAATATTGATGTTTGATCTCATTCTTTGCCTCTCCTAAAATAATTGGAGATAAGTTTTCTCGATCCATCAAGTATAATATTTTTTTGACAATTTCTAAGACTGTAACCTGTAACTCATTACTAAAATTAAAGGCCTCTCCTCGAATTTCTTCTCTGTCCATTTGTTCTGCTAAATGCAGGTAAGCTAAAACGCCATCTTTAACATAAAAATAATCTCTGATGTAACTTCCATCACTCCGTATGGTTATGGGTTTTCCTCGGAGAGTAGAGCGAATTGTATCGGGAATAATACGATTAAAGTTTAAGTCTCCTCCACCATAAAAATTACCGCATCGAGTAATGCAAATTGGCAGATTATAGGACTCATAATAAGTGGTTGAAATTAGGTCAGCACAACTTTTGGAAACATCATAAGGGTGTGTCCCTTGTAAGGGTGTATCTTCGTTATAGGGTAAGATTTCTTGATCGCCATAAGCCTTATCGCTAGAAGCAATAATAATGCGACTCACTCCTCCAATTCTGCGAGAGGATTCTAATACATTCCACGTCCCTTGGATATTGGTTTGAAATGTACTAACTGGATTTTTATTGGCAATTCCAACAATTGTTTGAGCGGCCAGATGGAAGACTGTATCGATTTCATAGTCTGAGAGAATGCGTTCTAAGATTTCAATATCCTCTATTTGACCTAGAACTAAGTTAATATGGTGTAGGTTATGCTCATTAGCAAATAGCTTGGAAAAAGGTACCCAATCTCGCACGAGACCCACCACTTTTGCCTTGCGATCGATGAGCGCGGAAACCAGCCAACTTCCCAGCAGACCGCTACATCCCGTAACCAAAACGGCTCTATCTTTCCAAAAATTACTCACGACCAAACTCTCCAAGGTGCTAAGCCATTGATCCAGAGTTTATTAAGTAATTCCATTTCTCGATAAGTATCCATACACTGCCAAAAACCCGTATGTTCGTAGACAGCCAATTCGCCAAGATTGACAAGTTGTTGTAGTGGTTCTCTCTCCCAAATTGTTGCAGTAGATTGAATCAAATCTAACACTTTTTTATTAAGAATAAAAAAACCTCCATTGATCCATCCTTCTTGTGTCTGTGGCTTTTCAGTAAATAATTTCACGATTCCTTTTTCAGTAAAAAGTTCTCCATATCGAGAAGAAGGGCGAACAGCTGTAATTGTTGCTAACTTCTGTTTTTGAATATGAAATGCAAGCAATTCACTCAAATTAATATTTGCAACTCCATCTCCATAAGTCAAACAAAATGTATCATTTAATAAATAGCGGCCTGCAATTTTTAAACGTCCCCCCGTCATACTCTCTTGACCTGTATTGATAAGGGAGACCGACCAGTCTGATTCATCATGATCGCGAGAAAGTTTGGTAATGCTTTTACTACCTAGTTCGACGCAAATATCAGAGTTTTTAAGATCGTAATTGAGGAAATAATCTCGAATCATTTCCCCTTTATACCCGAGACAGAGGACAAATTTTTTAAATCCATGCGTGGCATAAATTTTCATAATATGCCATAAAATGGGTCGCTCTCCTACAGAGACCATCGGTTTGGGTCGCCATTCGGTTTCTTCTTTCAGACGCGTTCCCCGTCCTCCACAGAGAATTACAACGGGAATATCGGCAGGAGAAAGAGATTGTTGCATAAGACAATAATGTAGTTGCTTTGAAAAATTGAATTTAAATATATTTCAATATTTAGACTTGCTATAGGTTAAGGGAAAGGAGAAGGAGCTTTTTCTTTGCACGAGATAACATATTTAGCATTTTCTCGATCGTAAAATTCCGTAAATACTACTTCAACTAGATTGGTTTCACATTCTTCTTCTTCTTCAGCTGCTTTAAAGGAAAAATCTGGTTCTTGTGAATGTTCTTGAACTGTTTTTAATGTTCTATTAAACAAAACTAATGAGGAGCGACTAAATTCAACCATTTGCATATTTATATCATACACATGAAAACCATTCAAAATAGATAGGAAAGAAAGAACAAATATTAAGTAAAAGTTCCAAAACTGTTTGAAGATTTTTTGTAAGTGCTGTGATTGCGTACATAGAATAATAAACTGATATAAGAAGAGCAGCAAAAGAATATTGGAAATATATGAATAGTAAGAATTACTAACAAAAATGTGGTGAGCACCACGCTTCAAAGCTCGTCCATATACAATAATGCCAGTATAAGAAAGGTTCAACAATAACAAAAAAACTAAATAGAGAGACTCTTGTTTAAGCTTGTATAGATTTATTTTTCTGGTTGCTAGAAATGCAACAATAGAACAGATGATAATCGCAATCAAAACAATAGATTGAGATGAAAAAGTTGGCACAAAATTTAGAGGAATATCAAAACTAATTCTACCTCCTGCTCTCAACTCATACAAATTAGGAATAATTCCTCCCATAAACCAAGCTATAGTATAAATCACAATATAATAAATTAATGTTGTGAACCAAAAACCACTTAGATCTTGTTGGAGTATATCTGAAGATGATTCTACTTGAGGCAAAGGAATATTCGTGTATCCACGATGATGTAGATCGAATAAACTTAAGCCAATATAAATTACAGGAATAAGAAAAAAGAGTAAGGAATTGAGAAAACTTAGCTTGTTAACGGGTTTACTTATGTTAAGAATCAATAAATAGCCTGCTATGAGCAAAGCTGCCACATTTCCAAGTTCATAAGTAAAAGTTGCCAATAAAATTAATACAAAACTGATACCTAAGAAAATGTAGTTTTTGTTTATAGTAAAATATTTCAGGTATAAAATGCCTGCGAGAAGAAAAAAAGTAAAAAGTAAATAGCCATTAATATGATGCCAGACAATCATCTCCATAGAAACAGATTGTAGTCCGAAAAAAAGTGTAACCCCAAAAGGCAAGAATTGACTCCAGCTAATTTCTGGTCTTTTTTGCTGGAATCCGGGCTGAAATTTTAAACTTGAAAAGAAGACGAGTAATATCAAAAGATGCAGAATAATGCCTGTGAGTTGCCAGTATTCAAACCGATAGCCAAACATCCACTGTTCCCAGCCCAATAAAAAATATAGGATTGGTCTAAAAAGAATTACATCACCACTACAACTCCGATTTAAAGCATAAGTATCCAAGACTAAAGATTTGAAACCGTCAAGGTTTTTGACGCAGTTTAAGTAAAGAATTTGATCGGCTCTGGGAGCATGAAACAAAGAAGGATAATAAGCCCAAGATACAATCAATATGATTATCAAAAATAGATAAAAATCTAGATTTTTAAGAACTTTAGCTTTAATCGTTTCAAACATTAATTTGATTAGATTTATCATTAGAGTACGCAGACATAAGACTGAAGTTTTTAGAATATGATATAGTTATTTCCGTTCTTCAATCGCTTTTTTAACTTCTTCAATCGAATTGCCAATAAAAAAAAGACTATAGTCTTTTTTCTGAATTCTTTCCAAACTAAACGCTCCCTCTGATTGGAGAATAGCATAAAAGCGTCCATCTGCTTGTATGATATTAAACCCTTTATAGCCTTCGAGAGCGAGTTTAACCATACCAATATCATTGCTCTCATCACTTCGATTGTCAATCCTCCTAAGGATCGCCCCAATTGAATCTTCAAGCAAGATACGATCGTCGTAGTCTCCTTCCTGCAATTTTTCCAGACTTAATGGGCCTTCTTCTTCAGGGATACCATAGAAATGGTTATTAAATCGAATGAGCTTGAATCCTCGATAGCTTTCACTCACCAACTTTACATTGCTATTGCTTTCATCAATCCGATCGTCAATTATTTTGATGATTTCTTTAACCGAATCCTCGATCAAAAAACGGCTATACTCTCCTTGCTCAAATCTCTCGATGCTAAAAGGGCCTTCTCCTTGAGGAATACCATAAACGCGATCGCTAGATCTGAGAAGAACAATATTCCAGCCCCTATACTGATAGTAAAAATAATAATGAAATGAATCCGGTCTGACTAAATTAGGAAACAGTTGTTTGTCAAACACCAAAAACTTTTCTCGGTAGTCTTTCTGAGGGTAAAAATCGAGTTTGCCATTCTTCTCGAAAACTACAACATATTTCGGATCGTTAACATCCTCATATTGATTGTATAGCATACTAGTTAGAGGGACTCTATAAGACTCCAGCACGGGTGACTCATTTCGGTAGTTGTCAAAAGCTAAATCAAAATCATCTTCCGAGCCATGTTTGTTGATAAAACTGTTGATTTGCTTAACTATAGTTGTTGACTCCTTGAGTGCTTCTTGGATCGTGAGATTATTGTTATAAGTTGAAAATCCATTGTAAATCGATCCTATTAAAAGAGTAAAGATAAGAACCAATGATAAGTTAATATCAATCCATTTCGTCTCTTTGATTGTATTTTGGCGATATGCAATCAACCATAAGAGAAAAGAGAAAATAATAAATAACAAAAAAGCAAAATAAGGATAATAACTATTAGTAGTCAGCATATGAGGACCCGGTCGAGCATTCAAACGCCCTAGTAAGATAACTGAAGAATATGCTGAGAAAGTCAGGAAAATTATAGTTACAATATAAAATGATGGTGTTTTCCAAAAAGGTTTATCTGTTGTAATTAAAACTTTTCTTAAAGCATTGAAAGTCAGAAAAATCCAACACCCTAAACCAACAATAAAAATAGGAGAACATAAAAATTCAATCCAATTACTCGGAGGCACGAGATTAGAAATTGATTCCTGTATCTCTAATCGATTCCCATGAAAAAGACCATGTAGTGTTGATGGAATCAGAGGTTGAATAATTGTGAAATTAATCCAGCGAATTGTATGATGAATTGTGTTGGGATGTGTTGCATGAATGAGAAAGCCTTCACGACTTTCTGGATTATATTGCCCTAGATGAAGTATTAAATCTATTCTATTACTAATTTGATAAATAAGGGGGATCGCGAAAAAAGGTATTGCGCTAAAAAAACTTGCACGATAAGAGTACTTCCTCTCGCAGTTTCTTAAAAAGAAAAAGATTGTAAAGCCCGCGATTGCAGCAATGATTTGACCGAGTTCATATAGAAAGCTCATGACTAAGAGAAGAAACCAAGCAATATAGAGATCGAGGGAGTAATAACGCTCTCGCTCAATGAGAAAGACGGAGCAAAGGCAATAGAGAAAACCAACAAATAAGGTTGTAAAAAGTATGTAACCCCCCAGATGAGTCCAGATTACCAGTTCTTGAATAGCTGGACTAATTGCAAAGAATAAGGAACAAAAGAATGGATAGAAATGAAGAAGTCTTAGAGTTTTTTGCCGATGGTTCTTATTAACTGAATTTTTGTCAAGTTCATAACACAATCTAAGCAGTCTTTGAAGCAGCAAAAATAGAAAACAGGCTGTCAAGCAATGTAGCAAAAGGCTTGTTCCTTGCCAGAAGGCATAATGCTCTACTCCAAATAGAGACTTTTGGAGACCTAATAGTAAGAAAAGTACGGGACGATATAAATCGATATCCCCAGGAGCTACTAATCGAGTTCGATTATAAGAATATGTAGAGGAAAAAATATCATTAAAACGATGCTTATCAAATGTATCCAATAAATAATCCCATTGGTCGTGACGATGAAAATGATCGAAAGAAGGCCAAAAAACTGTAAGAATTAACAGGATAAGTATGACAATCTGAATAATTGTTTTTGATAGATGGGTTCTCATTATATTTATAGTTGAGTCCTAAGTACAGGGCAAAAACTGTAAAGAGTGGAAAAAATCAAAGCGATGAAAGGATTGAGGATTAAGAACAAGGTGACGAAGATGGTCAAAACCAAGACGAAAAAGACTTTTGGTTTTACGTCCATGTTTCTTAATGGAAAGAGGTTTGATTTGATAGAGAAATCAAACCATAAGCATAGACCAGCACAAAGCTAAAGTTAAAAGAGCAAAGAGTTTTCGTAAACGTTTGGGATGAGTCAAGTGAGTAGATTCTCAACAGAGAGCGCATGATGACACTTCTCTTTTATTGAGAGTGATCATTAAAACTCTATATATAATTAATAAAAAAGGAAAAAGTTGTGATTTTTCACTATATTTTTCACGATCTTTAGGTTTAGAATAAATGATTTTTTATAATTGGCGATACAACATCACAAGAAATAATATATTTATGATTATCCTCATCATAATATTTTGGAAATACAGCTTCAACTAAAGTATAAGAATGAAACCATTTTAAGACAGGATTAAATTCACAGTCATCTTCTACTTTAAATGAAAAATCTGCCTCGCTTGAATGAGCTTCAATTATTTTGATTGATTTTTCTAAGACAATTAATATTGGTCTGCTAAATTCAACCATTTGTAGATTGATTTTATGTACATACGAGCCATTCAAGGATATTATAATAGTCATTAGAAAAATCAAGTAAAATCGACAAAACAGTTTAATTACTCGTTGAACAGAGCGTATATCTGTACACCAATATATGAAGTGATGAACTAACACAAAGCAAAATATGTTTGGAAAATAAGAGTAATATGAATTATTGATAAAACCTAGATGAAAACCTCCGGCTAAGGTTCTCCCATAAATAATAACTCCAGTGTATGCAATCAATATAAAAAATAATAGCAATAAATAACTAAGATTATTGTTGAATTTTTTGATACTTAACGTTCTAGTTAGCAGCAATAGTAAAATAAAAATATAGCGTTTCTCAAAATGATGAGGTACAGTAACAACAATGGGTAAACCAATTGTGAATATCTTCTTGAGTAACTTGTGAAATTGCGAATTCAATTGCTGCCTCTAGAGCTTTGTAGGTTCTTGCTCCCACAGTTCGCA
>JAGHZQ010000040.1 GCA_017746715.1 Cyanobacteria bacterium SBLK | reverse complement strand
TGAAGGAACAAATATTACGGCTGATGCTTTAGGAGAAGGGGATGGAGGGACGGCGATCGTCTGGGCTGATAAAGCAACGGCATTTTATGGAAATATTAGCGCCAGAGGTGGAAATATTGCAGGAGATGGGGGTTTTGTCGAGGTATCGGGTAAAGAGAATTTATTATTTGAAGGCATGGTAGATGTGGGGACTTCTTTTGGAGAATCGGGAACATTATTGTTAGACCCAGAAAATATCAGAATTGTCAGCAATTTCGGTTTAAATGATTCCCAATTACCCAATATTCAATTCGGAGACGATCCCGGAACAACTTACACCATATCCAAAACAGCTTTAGCCGCGATCGCTGCCATACCGGGTAATAACATTATCTTACAAGCGACTAACGATATTATTATTGAAAATATCGGCGATCTGACCTTTATACCGGGAACGAATTCAGTTACTTTTATGGCAGATGGAGATCGGGATGGAAGCGGTGATTTTGTGATGAACGATCTCGAAGCCACGATAATCACAAACGGTCGAGATTTGACAATTTCTGGTGCAAATATTACCGCAGGAAATCTCAATACATCTGCATTAACTCCCTTTTTTTTCGGAACGGCAAATGGAAGAGCGGGCGGTTCTGTAACAATAACAGCAACCGAATCAATTTCAACAGGCGCGATCGATACTTCTTCTAATACTGGTAATGCTGGATCGGGAGATACGAATGGAGGTGCAGGCGGAATGGTAACAATAACAGCAACCGAATCAATTACAACGGGTGCGATCGATACTTCTTCTAATATTCTTCTGAATTCTAGTCTAGGAGATACGAATGGAGGTGCGGGAGGAATGGTGCAGATAACAGCAACTAATGGAGATATTCAAACCGAAAGTATTAAAACCTCTTCAATTTCCAATGGTTCTTCCGATATTGACGGAGCCGCAGCAGGAAATGTATATTTAATGGCCATTAATGGCAAAATTCAAACAGAAGATATCGATACATCTTCAATTTCCAACATTGCCAATTCATTTGTTAGTCCGGCGATTCCCGCTACTGCCACTACACAGACAGCCGGAACGATAGAATTAACAGCGAACAATCAAATTGAAACGGGAGATATCAATACATCTTCTGTCGCTACTGTTTTTAATGGAATTGCTAACGCGGGAATGGGAGGAAAAACCGAGTTAACCACTAACGGAAATATTCAAACGGGAAAGATTGAGACATTCTCTACAGCCAGCACTTTTAATGGTAATGCTAACGCCGAAATATCGGGAACAGTGACATTAAATACCACTCGCGGGAATATCCAAACAGAAAATATTCAGACATTTTCCGTCGCTCGTGTATCTAGTGGTCTTGGTAATGCTAATGCTGGCACGGGAGGAGAAATTGAGGTCAATGCTACTCGGGGAAATCTGCAACTGGGAGCGATCGATACATCAACGGCAAGTATCGGAGTGCTGAGCGGTACGAGTACGGCTGGGAACGCGGGACAGATCGCGTTAACGTCGAATGGGAATCTCATTCCTAACACCATTAACGCCAGCAGCACTCATGGTAATGGTGGAAATATTGTTCTCAAAAGTAGTGGCGGAACCATCCAAACAACCGGAGGAAATCTTAATACCGGGTCTTTGGGAGCAAAGGGCGGCAATATTACCTTAGACGCTCGGGATGATATTACTTTAGCCAACTTTATTAATAGTAGTGGAGCGATCGCAGGAGGAAATGTTATCATTACCAGTCAGAGCGGTGAAATTAATGGAACGTTATTTGCCATTAATACTGGAGATATTGGCCAAACCAATCGAGATGCTGCTGAGGCTTCAAGTTTGAATTTACCCGTACTAATCCCCAGAAATTCCGAGAATATCAACGCAGGCGATATCTCATTCTCAGCCCTTCGAAATATTCGACTCAATCGAGGAATTATCGACGCTTCCGGCGAAAATGTTTTTCAAAGCTCAGTCCAACGAGGGAGCGGAGGTTCTATTTCTTTCAACAGTGGAGAAAAGATTCTTTTCGATGGAGTCAGAATAAGCAGTCAGACGGAATTCGGCACTGGGAAAAATATAGAAATAACCGGACGTTCTCTATCGGCGAATCAAAGTTTTATAGCCCTATCCACTAATGATGTCGCTCAGCAATCTGGAAATATAAGGATTACTGCTCCGGAGTTCATTGAATTGAATCAAGACAGTCTCATCCAATTGCAAACCGAGGAAGAGGCGATCGGTGGCAATATTACTATCGATCGAACCAACCGGTTGACGATTCAAAATTCTCTCCTCATTACTTTAGCAACCACCGATAACTCTGGGGGAGCAGAAGCTGGAAAACTGTTGGTTAACACCAATTTATTAGAAATTTCTGGCACTTCCTCCGACGGTTCTATTCCTAGTGGTTTAGCCAGTTTGAGTTCCCGTCAAGGTCGTTCTGGAGAAATTGCCGTCAACGCCGATCGCATTATTCTCTCTGATGGTGGAGGCATTGCCGGTACCAGTGCGGGACAAGGTTTCGGAGGAGACATTACGATTGATGCCAATATTATTCAGATCGATGGCGCATCAGAAGGACAACTTTTTTCTAGTGGAATTTTAGCCGATGCACTAACCGAGGGAATTGGTGGCAATATCAATATCACTGCGAATGAATTAACTTTGGAAAATGGGGGGGCGATCTCAACTTCAACGTTTGGAACGGTTCAGGGCGGAACAGTTGATATTAATGTTCCCGAAGTCTTTTTAACGGGGAGTTCGGCAAACAGTGCCATTAAAACAGGGATTTACGCTCAATCATTTGATGCGGGCAATGCCGGACGCATTGAGGTCGCTACCGCAAATTTAACCTTAGAAAATAGTGCAAAAATTAGCGTGAGTAGCGATCCTCAAGCAGAAGATTCAGGAAATTTAATTAATCGAACTAATGCGTGGATTAATGTGCTAGCAGCCAGAGATCCGGACGATGACCTCACTGCCGATTTTCGCGTTGCCCGAGGCACGGGAAATGGTGATGCCGGAAATATCGATATTTCCGCTCGAGAACAGATCGTGCTGAACGATCGCGCTGAAATCGTGGCGGAGACCTCTTCTGGAGATGGGGGAAATATCAATATGAGTATTGGCAATCTCCTCCTTTTGCGACGCGGAAGTAACATTTCTACCACGGCTGGAACGGCACAAGCAGGAGGAAATGGAGGGAACATTACAATCGATGTTGCCGATGGCTTCGTTGTCGCTCCTCCCTATGAAAATAACGATATTACCGCTAATGCTTTTGAAGGAAACGGTGGCAATGTCACGATTACCGCGCAAGCTATCTTTGGTTTGGAAGTTCGCGACGAACTCACTCCTCTCAGTGACATCACCGCCAGTTCTGAATTCGGCTTAGATGGAACCGTACAACTGAACACTCTTGGTATCGACCCCAACAACGGACTCACTAACCTTCCCGAAGACCAAAACGATCCCGAAGTGCGACAGGGATGCTCGCGAGGGGGAGTAAATTCCTCATCTTTGACCGTGCAGGGGATAGGAGGTGCGCCAGATAACCCCGACGATATGCTAATCCCAGAATTCGACGATGAATTCATTTCCTTCGACGAGTTAGAAACCGATGGGACGATCGCAGAGAGCGACGAAGGGATAGAAGCGATCGCGCCAAACGGGAATCAAACTCCGATCCTATTTTCCTGTCAATAAAACCAAAGGAGTGCATAATTTCCTTCCAATTCACCCAATAAACAATCTAGAAGAGTTTCATTGAGACATCACTAAGTCTCTATTATTTTTGGTCAGTGTGGCTATGGCAATCAACGCATTTCGTAGATTTTGTTTCCTCGAATATTGTCTATTTCTAAGTTTGGGATTTGGAATCACTCTGTTAACCACTACAAAACTTGATGCAGCAGAATTCCAACTCGCTCAAGATAGCGATCGCACCAATACCCCCCCAACACTTATCGAACCCCCTAGAATTCCTTCTCCCTTTCCAGAAACTCCTCCTCTAGAGACTCCAGACCAACCCGATCTCGAGCTACCAGAATTGGAATTCTCCGAAACTTGTGAGGGGAATATCTTAATTGAAAATTTTGAGTTGGAAGGGCATACTCTATTTAGTCTAGAAGGATTACAAGGTTTAGTCGATCGGATTGTTAGCAGAAATCTCGAAACTGAATCTATTTCCTGTCTGGCTTTGTACGAAAGTGCATTTGCGATCGCTCAGTTATATACTGGAGAATTAGATATCAAAACATTATTTCCTGAAGGATTATATCCTAGTGACTTAGATCCCGAGTCTAAGCATCAATATTTACCTCCAGTCATTCAAATCAAAGTCAGCGAACCCACTTCAGAAGATAGAAGAGTTGTTAAATTTGAAATTATTGAGGGACAACTCTCTCGAGAAGATATTGAAGTTTGGAGCATCAACAAAAACCAAGAACCCGTTGCCAGTAAATTAGATGGTTACGTGCGATCGCGTCTTGCTTTACTCAGCGATCGCCCTTTGGAATTGAACGATTTACGAGAAGCCATTCAACTCCTGCAAATCGATCCTCTGATTAAATTTCTCAACGTTGAAATTACACCCGTTCCAGACAAAACAGGACAAAATAAACTGAGCGTTCGCTATTACAAAGCCAAAACCTTCCAACCCCAAATTATAACAGATAATAGCCGATCGCCCAGCGTCGGAACGCAGCAACAAAGAGTCGCGATCGCAGAAAGGAATATAGCGATCGCTGGCGATCGTCTGGCGATCGGGGCTAATCGTACAGATGGAAGCAATGGTTTTGATATTATTTACACCTTACCAATTAACGTTCGTAACGGAACGATTAGTTTCGTTTATAGTCAAAGCGCAAGTGAAATTATCGAACCCCCCTTTGATGATATTGATAACGACGGTTCTATAGGAGACATTGAATCTTCTTCTAATTCCTATTCGATAACTCTCAGACAACCCATTCTCAGTAAAATTAAATCCGATGGTTCTGGCAATCCTCAAGCCAATACAACCATTCAAGACTTGAGTTTGGGGCTGACTGCTTCATTACAAGAAAGTAAAACTTCTTTACTTGATATTCCGTTTCCTCTCTCTCCCGGTGCAAATGAAAATGGCATTATCCGCACCTCTGCATTGCGTTTTTTCCAAGAATACACTCGACAGAATTCTAAACCTTTGGAAATCTTATCTTTTCGCTCTCAATTTAGTTTGGGGTTGGGAAGTCTGTTGGGTTCAACTACAAATGAACAAATTGCTGGAGTAGAAACAATTCCCGACAATCATTTTTTCACTTGGCTCTTACAAGGGCAATACGTGCGAATTTTTGCTGACGATACCTCCTTGCGAATTACTAGCAACTTTCAACTGGCAGATCGGGCGCTTCCTTCAGCAGAACAATTGGCATTTGGAGGGAGAGGAAGCGTGCGCGGCTATCGTCAAAATCAGTTTTTTACAGATAACGGTATTTTCATCTCTATTGAAGCACAATTTCCCGTACTGCGAGTTTTTGAGAAGACGGGAGTCGTTCAAATCGCACCGTTTTTTGATTTTGGTTCGGGGTGGAATAGCAGCAATCGCGCCAATCCAGAAAATTCCACAATTGCTACCCTCGGTTTGGGGTTACAGTGGCGACAAGAAAACCTTCTTCACAACGGCGACAATCTGCGAATTCGGATTGATTGGGGCGTTCCATTAGTTGATGTGAATGGAAGAGATAGAACCTTGCAAGAACGAGGAATCTATTTTACACTAGAGTATCTTCCTTAAACAAGAGTAGCAGGAACCGAGATCCATATACTTTAAATATCTTAACTTCCCGATAATTTTCACTTGTTATTAGAGGCGATCGCAATGAAATTCTCCAAATTAATCGAGTCATTCTACAACTTGTTTAAAAATCGGCGAACTCGTCAAATTTTAGCGGGATTAATGTTGGGTCTTTTCTTAGCTTTAGGAAGCGCTCCAGTTTTGTCTCAAGTTCCTCCCAACGATTCTAGAGATGCTCGGCAATTAGTTCAAGAAGCCGAACGACTCGATCGTGAAGGACAATGGCAAGATGCCATTAAAAATCTCGAACAAGCAGCCGAACTTTTTGCGGGTCAAGACGATCGCTTAGCCGTTACTTTGGCTAATATTGGACGAATCCAGTTAAGAGTAGGTCGCTATCAAGAAGCATTAAACACTTGGAATAAAGCAAGAAACCATTACGATCGCAATCGATTCCCGAATTTTAACAGGCGGATATCTGTCTACGAAGCACGAGCATTGCAAGCATTAGGACACGATCTAGAGGCTTGCGATCGTTTGGATAGCGAGCTAAATTTTTCTCCTCGATTCGCAGATGAATTGAACGCGAATGAGTTGCAAGTATCACTCAATTTAAGGGTTTGTCAAAACGAGACGTTTCCTTCAGATGAAGAAAGAATTTATCCTCCTATTAAAAAGATATTAGAAAGTGAGAAATCTCAAATTAATGCCGATTTAACTCAGGCAACAGGATGGCAAAATTTTGGAGAAGTTTTGCAAGTCTTAGGAAAGTTAGAACTCTCAGAAGCAATTTTAGAACAGTTAAAAACTTTATTGGAAAATTTAGACCCTAATGATTCTTCTATAGATGTAAAAGCAATGAGAGCAACAACATTATTGAGTTTGGGGAATACTGTAAGAGCGAGAGGGAATTTGGAGCGCGATCGGCAATCTTCTCCTAAATACGATTATATGCCTTGGCGTTGCGAAGCGATAGATAATAATGCAGCACTTCCAGAAGAAGCTAAAAACTTTTACAATGGCGGACATGATAAAAAAACAAATCAACCGATTACAGGTGCGAAAGAATTTTATCAAGATGCCATTGATTTAGCAGAATCTTCTTCCTCAAAAATAGCCATTCGAGCCAAACTCAATTTATTGACTCTGATTTTAGAGACGGCACAATCTGACGAATTGGTGAAAGCCAGAGAATTTTTAGCTGAACTAAAAGGCGATCGCAGTCTTGATTCTTCTACATTGGCACTCTCTGATTTACTACCGAGTCAAAGTAAAGTATATATGGAAATTAAATTAGCTAAAAGTCAGAATTGTTTGAGCCAGTTAGATGGTGAAAGACGAGAATGGTTGAATATAGAACAACAATTGCAAACAGCACTAAGTGATACTGAAAACTTAAACAATGATAATAAAAAGAAAAACAATAATGATACTCTATCTTTTGTTTTCGGAAATATGGGAAGTTTCGACGAATACCGTGCGTTTTGGTTAGAAAAGCACCCCACTACCAGTCAATTTGTTAAACAAGAGACTCAATTGGGATTGTGTCAGAATGTTGTATCTTGTCGCCAACAAGCACAAGAGTTGACCCACAAAGCATTATCTTTTGCTCAACCCACAGTCAAACCGCACATTGCTTATCAATGGCAATGGCAACTAGGGCGATTATCGGCAGCAGAAGGAGATAAGGAGAGCGCGATCGCGTTCTACGAAGCAGCAACGCAAACATTAGAATCCGTTCGCAGCGATTTACTATCTATTAACTCCGATGTTCAATTCAATTTTCGGGATAATGTCGAACCAGTATATCGTGGTTTAGTCGATTTACTTTTACAATTACCAATTGGGAAAACAATACTGGATCGCGAAACATTTGGAAAATCTGTTTACTATATTGAATCGCTTCAGTTGGCAGAACTTGAAAACTTCCTCCAATGCGATCCGCAAGAACTTGGTATTAAACCAAGCGATCGGGAGAATACTGCTAATGTTCGGGATACTCAGTTTGAAAATTTGCTAGATAGAATAGATAATCTTCTGCAAACCGATCCAACATCTGTGATCGTTTATCCAGTTCTTCTCAATAATCAGATAGCAGTTATACTCAAAACTAAGAATCAATCCCCTATTTTGTACAAAAATCCAATTATTGAAAATCAACAAGAGACACCAGAATTTATTATTGAAGAATTAATAAAAAAATTCAACAAGCCGCATACAAGAAGAAAAATAGAAGAATTTTCTAATAAGGTTTATAATTGGATTATTCATCCTTTTGAACAAGAATTATTGATTGATGAAAGTATAGAAGAAAGCCAAATAAAAACATTAGTATTTGTGTCAGATGGAATTTTAAGAAATATTCCGATGGCAGTCTTATATGATAAACAACGAGAACAATATTTACTGCAACGATATGCTGTTGCTGTTGCATCAGGTGTACAGTTACTGAAAGATAAAGAAAATACGGAAAACATAAATACTCTGATGAGTGGATTAGATCGGGAACGGGATCGATTACCTCCACTTCCGTTTACATTAGATGAATTGACAAATATTAGATCGGTATTAGATTCATCTTCAATTGCGAATATTCAGCTCTTTAATGAAGAATTTACCGAGACTAATTTAGAAAAGTATATTCAATCAGTTCCTTTTTCCGTTATTCATATAGCAACTCATGGCAAATTTAGCTCCGATCCCAAAGAAACATTTATTCAACTCTGGAATAAACGAATTAATGCCAATGATTTTAATCAGTTAATTAAAGTTCGAGATTCTAAAATTTCTGACATTCTCGATCTACTTGTTTTGAGTGCTTGTGAAACAGCTACTGGTGATAAAAGAGCTGCATTAGGATTAGCAGGTTTAGCAATACGAGCAGGAGCACAGAGCACACTCGCTACTTTATGGCAAGTGAATGATGAATCCACTGCTGAGTTAATGAGTCAGTTTTATCGACAACTGATAGATAACCCAGAAACGACCAAAGCGGAGGCATTACGACGTTCTCAATTAGAACTTTGGAATACAAAAAATAAAAGATGGTATGTCCCCTTTCACTGGGCTCCGTATATTTTAGTCGGGAATTGGCTGTAATCAATTGGATGGGTTATGATTTTCCAACACGATATTGCCCAGAATAGAACTTTGACTCAGTATTTTAATTTTATTGTTAATTAAATATCGGTTCTCTTCTGGAGCTATATTTTCTGAGGGGTCTATAAAAACATCTTCCGTATCTTCATTATTTAAGATATTTATCCAGAAATTAGTCCAAGTGTCTCCCAATGTAGTATTACCCAAGTTATTGGCTCGGAGGTTAACCAATTGGTTTATAGTATCATACCAATTATGTTTGGCAGCTTTTTCGATATCCTCTAGCGAACTTGTTGTATGGAGTCGATTTTTTTCCACTGTATCCATTTCAATTCTTTCTATCCATCCTTGAACAGAGAAAGGACTATTACTGGCTTCTCGATCGCAGTACAAGTTAAAAAACCATAGATATTTTGTATTAATGTCTAGAGCTTTTTGGCTGGAAGGAATGGTAAAGCTAACAAAACCAGGAGTACGGTCTAACGCAAATTGGACAATAAAGACATCATCTTCGTTTTCATCCTGTAAGACAAATTCGCCAACTGGAGTTTGTTGAGGAGTGGAAGGAATATAAAACCAAATGGTAGGTCTTTCTGCAGTGGTTTTGTGCAAATCAGAATTTCTAGGGATCAAAGCAACTAAAGGTAACGACACAGATTCGCACTCGGGATTGCGGCTTGCTCCTGCTCCTTGTGTAGTTGAACCTCCACCTGTCCCATTAAACCCATTATCTTCATTTGTACTAATGAGTAAACGATTTTGAGTAAATTGTCTTGTACTAGGATCGAACCCAGGCTGAATTGAAGGTAATATTTTGGATAAGGCCAAACTATCGAAGTTCATTACTCCCACATGAAGAGCAAGACAAAAGGCATATTTTGGTAGAGAAAATTGTTTTTTGTTCATGGTACGTTTATGAATCGAATGTACTGTTTTACTTTTGCAATAAGACGATAAATGATGATACTTATAATAAAACTCCCAGTTAATGCAATAAAAGACGGAGCAAGCGGAAGCCAAGTTCCACGAATTAAGAAAAGTAAACAAGAACAGTATAAAACACAAATAGAAATAGAAATGAGGAAGAAGTAGACAATTCTATTAAGAGGCGATCGCCATGCTATAAAAAATAGGCTTCCTATAATTCCCCAAAAACCAATCCAAAAACTTTCAACCCATTGTGATAAGCCAGTCAATAAAGGGCGTTCATCTAATACAGCACTAAGAATTTGACTAATCGCATGAGCATGAATAAATACGCCCGACATTTCTGATGGAGGGCGACCTCGACTGTAGGGAGTTAACCAATCATCATTATTCTTAGTGATTACTCCAAGAAGAATAATACGATTTTTGAGAAGATTGTCTAGTTTCTCGGAATCGATTTGTTCGGAAATAATCTCGCGAAGAGAAATTGTATTAAAAGCAGAAGAGCGATAATTAATCAAAATCTGATATCCTCCCATCTCATCTGATGGTAACTGATAACCCCCTATATTATTAACCAATTTAGGAAATGGAACATCTCCAATTATACGAAGCTCGTCTTTACGTCTCATTGTAATTCCTTTAAATTCTAGATAACTGAGAGCAAGTCGTAAAGCAAAAGATCGATCGGTTGAACATTCATTACCCTTGCTTCTTCCTAACCAATATCGACGAATAAAACCATCAGGATCTAAAGGAAAATTTGCAAAGCCTACTTGTTTTTCGGTAAGACTAGGAGAAGGAGAAATTTCTTCTTCAGCATCATAAGCAATTCTACATACAGCAAAAAATTTTTGGGTTTGTTGTAAAGCCTTGTTCAAATCAGGAGTGTATTCAAGACGATGATATATATCCGAGCCAACTATTTTTGCTTGATAGTGATTTAATTTTTCTAGGAGTTTTACAAATGCCCGATCTGATAAAGAACCGCTTAACTTTAAGTTTTCATCTTCTTGATATTGAATATCTGATTCATCAATTGTGACAATGGTAATTCTCTCATCTGGAGATTCTGAAGGACGCATTCGCATGAGATGATCGAAGGCTTTGAGTTCTATATCCTGAAACAGACCTAGCAATCGCATGAAAAGAATCAGAAAACTTAATAGGCAACTCGCACTAAGAATTACACTTACTTCGAGATGAGAAGGCAAAGGAAGAAACCAATCTTTCCAAAATTGAGGTTCGTCCGATAGTTGAATAAGTACGGGTAATAAATAAGCTCCAGATTCTCGATCTTTGTTATCTTCTAGAAAATTTCTAATTTCCTTAAAAGCGATATGCAATGCTTTTTTTTCTTGAGTAAATTTATTGATGAATTGTTCTAAAAATTGATATGAAATGCGATTATGAACAATATTTCGCATGACAATTAAATTAGGAATATTTAATTGATGTTCGTAAAATTGTGAGGCCAGTCCTAACCCATCACAAGAATTAAAAAATACTAGCTTTAAATTTGTTTTTTGACTAATTATATGAGCTAAATTTGGAATTTCCAAATATTCAGTTGTATTGATATAGAAACGACCGATTTTATCTTGAGTACGAGAATGACCAGAAAAATATAATATCTCATAGTTTGTATTTTGCAATTCATTATAGATATATTCTCTACTTTTATTTTTTAAAGAACGAACTATTTGAATAGATGGAATGTTCTTCCATATTTTTTCCTCTTGCTTTTGAATTTCAGGATTTTCAAGATTTCCGAAAATCAGAAATACTCTGGGTTTATAATTAACTTCTCGATAATGAATTTCAAAATTAACAGGACTAAATGTAATTGTACATCTTGTTTTTTTCTTTCTTTTCAATAAATACCAACTATTCCAAGGAAGTTTAAGAATTTCCATATCAGAAGTTAGCACTCTTATCCATATTTCCCGAGTATTTAAAATGGACTCTTCTATTTTTTCAATAATTGGTTGAAATTCATCGTCTTCAAGCCAATTGTTCATTTTGTCAACAAAAGTTTTTTCTATTTTGTTATATTTGTTTTGTTTCTCTTCAGCTTTATTTTTTCTCTGTTGACTTCGTTGCAACATTCTTTCACGAGGAGACAGGTTATTATTTTTTGTTTTAATTCCTCGCTTATTGATGGCAAAATTAGCTTTAAAATTAGCTAATTCTTGTAATTCGGAATGCCATTGATTATATTGCTCGGCTAAATCTGGAAGTGCAGGTAAATAACCCCATGTACTCTGCTTCTTTCCATATTTATCTTGAATTACGGCTCTGACATGAAAACCGTTTTCTTGAAGATTGCCTGTAAAAGTTAAAACAATAATATCCATACAAGAATTTAATGGGTTGATTTTATTGGTAGATATATTCTAAATACTGAGAATTTTCTAGAACTAATCTTATGCCAAAAGGATTCTTAAACTTACGATTGAACTCTAGTCGAATATTAGCATCATTTTCTTCAACTTTAGCAGCCAGAAAAACATTATTATTTCTATCGAAGGCTTGAAGTTCTAATGCTATGGGAAGACTGGTATATTCATTCATAGCAGATACATCAATTAAAATATCAAGTAGTCCAGAATCATCAACAGGCATGATGATCTGAGTTATTTGGATTTGTTGACCTAGAGCTAAAGCTCCCAAATCAACTATACTACTTCCCTCATACGCTACTATACTCTGAGCACTTCTGTATTCAGGAATTAGTCTATCTTCAGAAGATTCCAAAAGAGGCTCGACTACTTCGCAAATTGATTCTAGTACTTTCTGAATCCATTGCAGTATTTCTACAGGTTGACTCAGGACATCAGAACTGGATTGCTCGGATTCTGTTAAAGTCCGTGTGATATTTCTGCGTCTCTCATACAATTCCTCTCTTCCACTATTGTCCCATAACAACGCTCCCCAAAGCCAAAACTCCTCATCTGTCACCTCCAAACGCGGAGAATAAGCAGAAGGTTGTCCCCACTTGGCAATTAAATCGTTTTTTTGACTGTCGGCCAAACTGGGTAGAGTTTTTAATTCATATTCTCCTCTTTCTTGGATTCCCAACTCTCTCGCCATCCAGAGAATATTCAGATCCGCGATCGCATCCTCCGCATCTAACAAATACGTCCGATCCCAACTGTCATATTCTGCTTTTTCTTTAACTTGTTGGTGAGTAACATATCCCCAAACTCTCACCCATCTTTCCTCTAAATCCACTTGTACCCCCAGATAATAATCTGCGGCAAATTGTGGAATATCCACCCACTCTTTAACAATACTCAAGTCATCCGCGATCGCGCGATCGTCCGGTATAATCGCCAAACGAATATCTCCCACTTGAATTATCGTGCCGTTAAAGAACTCCCAAAGATAACTTTTCCAAGTTTGAGATTGAGAAAGGCGATCGCTAAACATCACCTCTAAAGATGAATTATCCAAACTAATATTTTCTCTTAGATAAGGAATGAAAGAATTTAAAACCAATAAATTCAAATAAGCCGTCCAACGAGAAACTTGATTGGAATATTGCCGTGCTTCCGACCAAGCCATATCTTGCGCTTCTGTAGAAAACTGAAGCCACAAATGATCGACGTAAATTTCTGAAAGTTTTTTAAAGTTAGCAATCATTGTTTTATCTCCTTAGTTTAAATCGGTCAAAGAATACAGCCAGCGTTGAAAGAGAGTATCGATCTTAGGCAATAGCAGTTCTAGTGATTCGGGAGAAATACCAAAATCATTGCCCAAACATTCTAAAACTTTCCTTTTAAACATTTCCGCTACTCGATCGCATTCTTTTATATTGAGTAGAAAATCTGAAGAAGAAACAACATTTTGTTTGTTCCGCTTATAGCAAAATTTCAATATTTCTTTTTCCTTCCTTTTTAAAGATTTTCGCTTATCTTCAAAGAACGAGTCGATCCTAAAAAAACACAAGTCAGTCAACTCCTCTTTTAAAGATTTTTTTAATAACACAAGAGATTCATGCGTTTTTGGTATTGCTAGATCGGGATTTTCAATATTCCAGAGTTCTCGGAATCCTAAATAAAGTTTTTGCAAAACTCTATCTCGACGACGAGCTATCGTTGCTTGATGAATGCCTAAATAGCTTCCGAGTTCTGTTTGAGTGACCTGCAAGCCAAACTCTATAACCGTTAGCATACCTTTTTCGTCAGCAGATAATCTGGCAAATGCTCGATCTAAGATTGTTGTAACCGACTCTTCTAAATTGTCAAAAGATGAATTGACATTGCGAGAAAAATAATCTTGTTCGATCTTCTCCCACTCTCTTGAAGATTCTCCCAACACAAAATTGCGATCTGGATAAATTTCACTGACATTAATCCATTCTTCGATCGCTTTTATACACTTCTCTAAACAGGGAATGACCTCTTCAGGGGCTATATTTGTCCGATCGCAAACAAGGCGATCGCATTGACAGTTGTAAAGTTGTGCGATATTGACACAATCTTCTAAGGTTGGTTGTGGCAGTCTTTTTCCATCTTTACTCTGAGGCCTATAAATTTTCTTAAAACAACGCCATACTAAAATTATTCGTTCAATTTCTCGTTCGGTCAATCCTATGGATTTCAATGCAGGTTCCACATTATTTTCTTTAGCAATGTGTCTCAGCAAACCATACTCTTTATATTTAGATTGTTTAAAGCGAGGATTCTCCTTGTATGTTTCATCTCGAATCTTGGCGATCAATTTTGCAATTGCATGAGTCTCAACTCTATGTTTACTTTCAAAATGAAAATTCCTGAATATTATTTCCTTATTCCGACTTGCTTCCCAAGCCATTACATAATAATCGCTCGGATCGTAAATTCTTTGAAAAATTTTTCTCCGCTTCTTGTGAAAATCATTTGCTGCAATCCAGCAGGCATTTTTTAAATATGCGGACAAATATAAATCAAGATATTCTTGAAAATGAGGAAAATTATAAACTTTCACAGGAATATCTTTCGATACATCGAGAAAAATACGAGCCAATTTTTCGTGTTCGTCCGTCCATAAAGTTTTATAAGATAATCTATCGAACTGACGAGATAAGAGACAATGTTTTAAGTCAAATTTAGGGATATATCCACAAGAAAAATAGACATCGATTCTCTCTGTTTTGTAAGAAACCACGACTGAATCCGCGTATATTCTTTGGGAAAAAGGAATAGAGCGCAAATCTTTAGCCAACGCCGTTTCCGAACTTTCATTTTTTGATTTGCGAATGACAATCATAATCAGAAAACCTCAATAGCTTTTTTGCTTCCTCACTTGCACGCTTAACTGACATATCTATTGTTTATCCAAAAGATAATATAGTTCTTTTTGCGATCGCTTTCAGAGAAATCTTCCTCATTTTTTAGATATGTGGAAAATTCGTTCAACATTGTTAACATAATTTACATTTCTCTTGTTGGAGGCTTCTACTTTTATCTATGGGAAAGAAAGAAACCAACTATGCGCGGATGGAAATAGAATTGGCAGTGAATGGATGCGAGTTTTTTCTCTGAAGTTCCGGAGAAAAAAATCACATCCCTTAAAATTCCAATACCTGCACAGTCTTGCACTTGGTATCCTCTCCCCAGCGATTGTCTGGCTAGTTTAACAAGTTTACCTCTACTTCGCTGTCGTTGGACTTCACGATCCGCCACTTCTGCACTGTGACAATGAAATCTCAATTTGGCAAACAAATCTGAAGCGTTGTTTGCTAGAAGCTTATTGGAAAATAATCTCAATTTGACGATCGCCACAACAAAAAAATATACACCGATCGATATCCGTGAATACACACAATGAGAAAAAAGTCAATAGATCAATGTTGGATTTGTTTTGCGCTTTTCGAGATTTCATGTGATTTCGATCGCACAAACTCCGTTTTCGACTTCGCTAAACTCGGAAAATACAATCAAACTTCAACACCACTCCAGCGATCTCTATTGTTTGGCTGGTTCTGGAAGCGGCTGGTCATCTCGCAAGCAATTAAAGCATTCTTCAGGAGTCATTCCATGTTTCTTCGCGAGATAGTCTAGGCGTTCTTCAAAAAGTTTCTGGTTAGTCGGGTCGCTGACAAACTTTTGAACTAATAAACCCAATTGTTCGCTGATACTGGCATTGCTGATTTTTGACATCACCTTAAAACGATCCCAGTCCCACTCTGCCACTGAAATCCTTCCTGAAGGTTGTTTTTTGCCAACTCTTATTTTTGCCATTTTACGAATTATTATTTGCAAACAGGCTGTCGCGTGTATGATGATAGTATACAATATAAGCCTGACAAAGTAAAAAACAAAAAGCAAAAGAAGCTGTTGGTATGGCTTGGCGGCTAGATCCAACAACTTCCTGAGTCTTTTATTTTTTGTAGCGTGTTGTAGCACGCTTCAGGCTATGTAGCGGTTTACCGCTAACCCAATATTCGTTTTGTAGCAATTCGTAAAAATTGCAATTTCTTGCAACTGTTATCTTTGCTGCCTTATTGTGCCCTATCGTCTTATTGTAGCAATGGTTTACCAAAAATCCAAGACTTTTCAGATCCGAGAATGGGTAGAATTCGATCGCAAGGGTCGCGCTCCTTGTCCCTGTTGCTCGAAAGGCCCGAAAGACAAGACTCTCAGCCTCGTCCCCAAAAGTCAGTACGGTTATAAATGTTTTCGAGGTTGTACCCCCGCCGAGATTCGAGAAGCATTAAATGCACCTCTACCGGGACAACCTTCCCCCTCATTCAGTACCGACGATCGCTCCCAAAAACAGCAACCTCCTGCCCCCCACAAAGACTATACTGTTAACGAAAAATTTGTGGCTTCGGCAACCGAGAGGCTGTTGCGAGATTCCTCTGCCGATGCAGTAGCCGCCCGAAAATGGTTGAGCGATCGCCATATTTCCAAAAGCGATATCGAACGCCTAAATATAGGACTGGGGAAACGAGTCGTTATTCCCGACGAAAATAAACCCCAAAACAAAGAAACTTACGGGGCAATCTGTCTCTTTATTCCCATTCCCCAACAGCTAGGGCGCTATTACGTCAAAAAGCGCGTCGCCCCTTGGCTGAAACCCGAACAAAGACCGGATTACCTCAGCAACTGGTCTCAATTCGGCGTTCCCGCTACCATTTGGTTTGCCCATCTGCCCGAAAATGCCCGCGAGACTTGGTTTTGCGAGGGAGAGTGGGATTCCATTCGCCTCACCCAATTGGTCAGAAAACAACCTGAAGGAGAATCTCGCATCGCCGTTGCCTGTTCCACCGCCGGCTGCGGTAGCGTTCCCAAATGGGAAGAACTGCAACGACTGCCCGGAAATGTAACAATTTTTTACGATCGCAACGACACGCCTCGCAAGGACGGCACTCGGGCTGGAGAGGAAGGAGCCAAAAAACTCGCCTTCGCCCTCGAAGGTCGCGGGCGTATTGCCGATCGCCCAAATCAATCTCGAACTCCGGCGTTTGGGATGGACGATAGAGCGATTGCGAGAACACCTGCGATCCACCTATGGCAAGGATAAGCGACAGCAATTGAGCGATCGCGAACTCCTCGACCTGACAAACTGGCTGCGACGGCAATCTCCGCAACTGATATAGGGCAAGCATCATCCGCATTGCAGTTGAATTTGGCAAAAATTGATGAGCGATCGCATTCCCATACCGGGACGGGGAACGACGGGAATTGCTCCCGAAGCCGTCGGTCGGGCAACGGCTTGGATCGACCCGCGTTCTTTGCGCCCCCATCCCCGAAATCACTTGATTTACGGGGAAGACGAGGATATTGAAGAGTTAGTCGAACTGATTGAAAAAACCAATTGGATCAAACCTTTAGTCGTTACCCCCAACGATGTCATCATTAGCGGCCACCGACGCTGGAAAACCGTCCTGAAATTGGGGATCGACCGAGTTCCCATTGAAATTCAAGCCTTTGAAGACCCAACGGCAGAACTCGAAGCCCTGTTGTTGGAAAATGCTTCGCGGATTAAGACTCCAGAGCAAAAGGCACGCGAAGCAAGGGTTTGGCAAGAAATTGAGGGGGAAAAAGCTAAGGTCAGGCAACTGGCCGGATTGAAGCAGGGAAAATCTGCCCCCGTTGTGGAAAATTTTCCACAACGGGAAATTGGCAAAACTCGCGATCGCTTGGCCAAGCGGGTAGGGTTTGGAAGCGGTCGCACTTATGAGAAGGCCGAGAAGGTGGTGGTACAAATCGATAAGGTACGGGAGGAAGGCCGGGAAGCGGAGGCAAGCGCTTTGCGTCAAGTTCTGAACGGGCAAAGCGTGGATGCAGCTTACAAGTTATTGAAAGTGACGACACAAGAGCGAGAAAATCTCCTCGGTTTAATCGCTCGGGGTCAAGCCAAAACGACCCAACAAGCACGTCGGATGCTGTCGCGGAGTCAGAGGGAAGGCGATCGGGGAATCGTGACGATGCAAGGGTTTTCTGTCGGCGATCGCGTGGAGGTCGATGAAAAGGCGAGTTCTCATGGGGGAGAAATGGGAGAAGTCGTAGAAATTTTGCACGCTTCTTGTCAAATTTCGATTATGTTGGAGGACTGTAGCGATCGCGTTTCGTTCTGTCCGTCTGAGTTAATGTTGGTGCAAAAAGCTATTGTCGAATCTCCCTATCAAATTGGAGATGTGGTCATTATCGATTTTCAAGAACCGGCTTCGGTGGAAGGAAGCGATCGCTGTTGGCACGGGTATTGGGGGGTGGTGCGATCGGTTTCCGAGGTGGGTGTGGTTGAGGTTGATGTAGGAAAACGTCAGTTGTTGGTTTTTTCTTACGATTTGAAGTCGGTTTACACTGAGCGCAGCCGAAGTGTAGACATCGAGCGAAGTCGAGATGCTGAGTCTCCTAGTCCGCATTTAAAAGAGGTTGCAGAAAAAATTGTGAAGCTGCGAGGAGAAGATTTAGACGATTTGGAAACAAATATGTTGAATTTCTTGCAACGGCGGGTTGAGTTTACGGAGCGACAGTTGAAACATTTGGAATATTTACTATCGCTCTATTTTTGAAAATTGTTGGAAGAATTTTCAATCAATGGTATAATTGCATTAAGGTCTCTTGACTAGAGAATTGCCATGAATTTTGCAGAACTTAAAAAAGAAACCTATGAAATGTGGGAGTGTGTCAGCACATTTAAAGGGGCTGTGGTACAACCCGAATATTTCAAAGGCGAAGTCAAGACATTCGGCGATCTGCGTTGCAAGGAAACGTGGAAAAAGGCATATTGTTCGTTCTATGCCAAAATGATTCGTTCGTCTATTTTAGATGCTTACAATCTCATTTTGTATCAATTCAATCCGTCGCCAGACGATTGGGATTACGAATTGCGCTATCGCATTTTTGAAGAATTCTTAACGTTTCCAGACGGTTTGGATTTTATCAAACTTGGCTTAGAGCAATTATTTTCATCAGATTTTACGCGACAAGATCGGGAGGAAGCTCGTGGGTTTTTTCTCATGGTTCAAGAAGAATCCGCAAGAGGAGGAGAGTTCGGGGGCGCAATTGGATCTCTTCGGGAATTCGCAAAACTTGCCAGAGCGCAAGCGAGTTGATGGTGCGACGGTAAATCGCAATTTCAACCGCGTTATCAAGGACAAAGGTGGAACGGGTAAGATATATGCTCGCTCTGCTGAAGCCTTAACTGAGGAAGTTATGGGTTGTAAAACAGAGGCTCTCTACGAACAGACTGGAGCGAAAGAAGGCGATCGCTCGACTTTGCCCGAACGCGCTCAAGAAGCATTGCTGACGGGGGAAATTGTGGCTTCTCACGATTTGAAAGATAAGGATATTTCGGGAACGCGATCTCAGAAAAACGAGCAGATTGTCGATAGCGTGAGAGATTCGGGACGCAAGGTGAGAAAGTGGTTTCCTTGGTAAAGATGGCTATTTGGGAATTGATGGGGTTAGAGCGAAGATTGTTGAGTTTTCAATTGATTTTGAGGTAGGAAATGATGGGCGATCGATGGTATAATTGCACCAGATAATTTTCAAACAATAATGAAACTCTCCACGCTCAAATCAGAAACTTACGATGCTTGGGAGTGCGTTAACACTTTCAATGACGCTGTAGTGCAGCCGGAACATTTCAAGGCTGAAGTGAGAACATTTGGCGATCTACGCCGTAAGGAAACGTGGAAAAAAGCCTATTGTTCGTTTTGGGCGCAAAATATCTACGATTCCTGTTTGGATGCCTACAATCTCATTCGCATCTATTTCAATCCATCGCCGGATGATTGGAATTATGAGTTGCGCTATCGCATTTTTGAGGAGTTTTTAAAGTTCCCTGATGGTTTGGAATTGATTAAACTCGGTTTAGAACAATTGTTTTCAGCAAATTTTACCTCACAGGAGCGAAAAAAGGCAGATGGGTTTTTTGAATTGGTTCAAGGACAATCCGAAGGCGGAGAAGAGTTCGGGGGAGCAGTTAGCTCTATTCGGAGATTCGCAGAACTTGCCGGAACGTCGCCGAGTTGATGGCATTACGGTACGCAATAAATTTGAGGATGCTATTAAAGATAAGGGCGGGACGGATAAAACTTACGCTCGTTCGACTGAAGCACTCACGCGAGAGGTGATGGGTTGCGGTACAAGAGAACTTTACGAGCAAACCGAGGCTAAGAAAGGCGATCGCTCTACGCTCCCAGAAGTAGCTCAAGAAGCGCTGATGACGGGAGAAATCGTTGCGACTCACGATTTGAACGAGCGAGAAGTTTCGGGAACGCAACGGGAGAAAAACGAGCAAATTGTAGAAAGCGTGAAGGATTCGGGACGCAAAACAAGGAGGTTGTTTCCTTGGTAAGTTTCTTCGAGGATTCAGCCTACAGTTATGAGGAAAACGATATCTGCTTTCAAGCCAGTGCGGAAATTATGAGAATCGCAATTGTAGAATAGATGTAGATTGTTTCTCGTTCCTGCAACCCTAAGATGAATATTCGACCTCGACCCAACTGGCACTTGTGGAATTTAGTTGTTGCGATTCTCAGTATTTTGGTGACTTTGATGTTAGGCTTACCCTCACTCTATGAATTTTTTGAAGAGCGATTTTTTCTACAGGCAACCTCCTCTCAGACTATTGGGGAAACAACGAAGTTTAAATGCGTTCAAGATAAAGGGAATTGGGTTACAATTGCTCAACAAGGAAAAGTCATATCTGCGACTCCTTTGCTGACTTGGAATACTATGGAATTTGGCGATCATTGGACACCAGAAAAACGCTGTAATGTAGTTTCAGATAGGTTAAATCAAGCAGTTGCAATGAATGAGGGACGCTTGAGAGATTTAGATTTGACATCGGGTAAGGTGCAAAATGGCTATACGGTAATTTGTGCTGTTAATCTCTCTCAGAAAAATTGCTCTTTAGAGAATATGCTCTTGACATTGAAGCGAGAAAATGCTCAAAATCCTAGTCTAGTTTTATTCAAGATTGCTAATTTTGCAGAAGGAAAAACGGAGAGAGTGACAATAAATGAAAATGGCGGAATTCCTCAATATATTTCTTTAGAGACTTTAGTAGATCGTTCTTTTGGTAGTAACGAAGGATGGTAATTGAATTCGAGAGCAATTTGTAGAATTTGTGAGCAACAATGCGTAAACTTTTAGCAATTTTTGTTCTTTCTCTAGCGGTAGTAATTTTACCGTATGTTGCTTGGGCGAAATCTTACGACCAAGTGAGTCAAATTGCCAAAGATATTACAGTTTTGATTGATGGTTGTAGTGCGGGATCGGGAGTAATTTATGAGCGTACAAAGAATGTTTACTCTGTTCTCACGGCTGGTCATTGCGATAAGCGGATTGCCTTCTTCCCCGCGAATGAGAATGGCATTGGCAGGGAGGGACTGCTGTTGGATTTCCCCTCGGGAATCCTTGAAAATAACCGCGATCGCGCTGGCTTGAACGAAGCGGTTATCTTGGCCCACCAATTGCGCTTCTGCCACGAGGACGGTTTCTTTAGGGAGGGCGACGGACTTCATTGGTGTCAACTTAAGGGAACAGGAGGAAAAAGAAAAGAATGGGAAAAAACCGAGGGAAGAAGGAAAAACCGAAGAAAATGAAAGAAGTAAGAGAAAGGAAAGGAAGATGAAAAAGCGCTCGAAGCAACGGCCAAGAAAAGAGGGGAATCCAGATTTACGCCGTCAGCGTCAAACCCCAGCATTAGAAATTCCTCAATTGGTAGAAGAACTGAAAGAATATTTAACCCCTTGCTTATTTACCCCGTTAAAATATGTACAGGGAAATCATGAGAAACTGATGAGAGAGCGACTCTTGACTCTCCCGGTCATGGTCGCGTTGGTTGTGAGCTTAGTCTATCGAAAAATCCCCGGATTAAGTGAAGCGGTGAGAGTATTGCAAGAAGAAGGATTGTTATGGGTAAAACCATTAAAAGTGAGCAAACAAGCGGTATCCAAAAGGTTGATTAACTTCCCGACTGAAATCTTTGCTGTTCTGCTAAAAAGGGTATTAGAAAAAAGAAAAGAAATTGCTACAGAAATTCCCCTTGAAAAACACTGGGAAACCGTAAGGGAAAAATTTAGCGCTTTGTGGATAGCAGATGGTTCAACCTTAGAACAGCTTCGGAAAAGACTAAAAATAGCCCCGAAGGAATCTGGGGAACTTGCGGGGAAAATGATGGTAATAGTTGAAGCCTTAACCCAAGTACCTGTGACAATGTGGTATGAAGAAAACCCTAGATGTAATGATAAAATCTGGTGTCAAGAGTTACTAGAAGCTCTCCCTCAATCTGGGTTATTGATTTTTGATTTAGGCTTTTTTTGTTTTGGCTGGTTTGACCAGTTTACCCAAGAAAATAAGTTTTTTCTTACCCGTATGAGAGCCAAAACTGCTTATCAGAGTCAACGAGTTCTTTCTTCGGGAACTTATTATCGGGACGAAATTATTCATTTAGGAAAATATCGTTCTAATCCCTGTCATCATCCCGTTCGATTAGTTTCTGTGCTTTGGGGCAAAACTTGGTACTATTATTTAACTAATGTTCTTGATGATGAACAACTTTCTCCTCAAGAAGTTTGTGATTTGTATCGGAGAAGGTGGAAGATTGAAGAAGCCTTTTCTCTAACTAAACGACTTTTAGGATTAGCTTATCTTTGGGTTGGTCATGCTAATGGTGTACAAATTCAAATTTTGGCGACTTTGATTTTTTACACGATTTTAAATCAATTGGTTGGCTCCGTAGCGATCGCACTGCGTCAACCCAAAGAAAAAATCTCCGTGGAGATGGTTTTTCGCAGTTTATATTATGTCGCTAAAGCTGCGCTTCGCGGTGAAAACCCTGATGTTGTCCCCTATCTCGCCGAACGAGCCAAGCTATTCGGTCTGGTTAAAGCCGAGAGGAAACGACATCGAGAAAAAGATGCTATCTCTCAGCAAATTTGGGCTTCTGTTCCCTTAAGTTGACACCAATGTTCCAGAATGCGATCGATCTCTTCTTGAGTCGTCGCTTTTTGGAGAGATCGCCAAAGATGTGCTGCTTTGGTGGAAGTGCTTGCAAGCGATCGCGTGGCTAAAGTCATTTAATATTCTCCATAAGTGCAAGTGTGGTAATAATCTCGTTCGAGTGCGATTCGTTCGATGAGGAAGTCGGTTTCATCTGAAGTTTCTGGAGTGGCGATTGCTTGGGATGGCGATCGCTTTCTTGAGAAAATTTTGATTTTTGAGTGAGTGTTTGATGAGCGATCGCATGGATGAGTCAGTCGATCTTCAGGCATGGTTATTTTGCGATGAACCGTTTGGGTTGTGCGGAGCAAACGGGGCGATAGCCCTTTGAACTGCCTTACTCTTCTTCTGCGGAGTCTGAGAAATATTGAGGAACATTCATGCGCTCGTGGAGAACGCGCACGACTTCGATCCCATTATCCGATGGGCGGTAAAAAATGAGATGTTTGCCTTCTGGATACATTCGACAGGCGGCAAATAATTCAGATCGCGGACTTCCTTTGGCTGGATTTTGGGCAAGATCGATAAATCTGCGTTCTAGTTGTCTGAGATAGCGATCGACTTGCGTTTTGCCCCAAGTTTGATAAGTATATTGCCAAATTCCGACAAGATCCGCATCAGCCAGTCGCGTTAGGCGATATTCAGGCATTCTCTTCTACAGTGGAACTGTTGGCGGCAGCGATGATTTCTGCCACCGAGCGATCGCTGAATTCTCCCCGTTCGGCTTGGTCGAAACCCAAGAGAACGGCATCTCGCAAGGCTTGACGTTTAATATCGAGCATTTGGTCGTGTTGTTCCATCAAGCGCAAGGCTTCGCGGATCACCTCGCTGGCATTGTTGTACAAGCCGGAAGCTACTTTTTCTTTAACCATCTCTTCGAGACGGGGAGTGAGAGAGACGTGCATTGTCGAATTGCGTCGTTACTCTTCCATGCTGCACGAAGCGACAAAGATTGTCAATGTTTGTCGGGTTTTGCAAGCTATTCTCTGGAATCGCAAAAAGTTACTTGTTCGTTTTGTAGGTAACTCTGCTATGATGCTGGAACAAGCAGTTACTTTCGTAGGTAACTATGACCGACAAACTCCCAAAGCACGTTCTCGACGGAAATATTCTCACCACAACGGACGGGAAAAAGATCGAGTTGGCATCGAAACAATGGCAGGATTTTATCCAAAAGGTCAAACCCAATTCATTTTGGGTGGTTGTGGGAGGAGAGATAGAGGGTTATTCCTGTCGCCGCGAATCCATTAACAACGGCGATCGCTGGTATGCTTACAAGCGCATTCGAGGGAAGTTGAAGAAGCGTTATGTTTGTTCGGATGAAGACATGGCACTGAACCCCACTCGAGCCATGTTTCAGGAGATGGCTAAAGCGTTAACCCAACCCGTTAAACCGAGGAAATCCAGCAAGGCGATCGCCCTTAAAGATTGCAAGCAGAACTCGAACGACGGGATCGGGCGATCGGGCAAAAAAGCGAGAAAGATGTAGGGCTGAAAATACAGCAATTTCGCGATCGAGAAGAACAATTGAAAGCCTTCCGAAAAATCGTTCTGCGAATGCCTTTTTACACTTACGAACCCTTCGACGTTCACAAACCCTCAGTTATTTACGACAAATTTGGAAGGAAATATAAAGTAAGAGGCTTTGGGGATTATTTGGACAAACTTGAGGGCATCAGTACCAATCACCCCAAAAGCGGCAATGGGATCGTTATTCCCAAAGACGCGATTTGGAAAGTTTACGAAACCGATTTCGATGGGATTTTGCCCCAGCCAGTAGGGACGTTTCATGAAACGTCCCTACAAAGAGGCGGAGAAATAGCTCGCGATCGCGGTTTGACCAAAACCCAGTTAAAACAAGCGCGGAAAGTTGGCCATCGCCTCTTGGCCAAAGATGGCTCGGTGTGGGAGTTGACGGGAGAATCGGAGTTTCCTGAAGAGAGGGAATTTCGCTGCTTGTTGGCAGGCGATCGATAAAAGTGTGCCTTGTATCAGGAAAAGGTTCTGAAACTCTTTAAAAATCGTCAGAGTAGATTGATAGCCGTATTAGGAAAAGGTTCTGAAATCGCCCTAATTTTGCCCGAAATTCCAGCCAAAATCGAGCGATCGCGAGTGACTCCTGTACAAATTTTCCTTATTTTGAAGGTGTATCAGCAAAAGGTTAACAAAATTACCTGATAGAATGAGTTAAGGCGTTTACATCGTGTCAGTAAAAGGTCTATGAGTTGGCTGCAATTCGGAGTTGATGAGAGCGATCGCCTTGTCCCCATTGAAGAAGTTCGTAAAGGCAAGACCACTCTCAGATGCCCATACTGGCGTGACCGAGCGCGAGGTCAGCGATCGCCTCCCCGAAATTCGCACCGATTTAGCCAAGCACTACCAAGATATTAAGATTAAAATCCTCATCACTAAGCCGCACCGGGGCAATGTCGAACCTTATTTTAAGTATCGCTATCGGCACAATAGAAAAACGGTTGGCAACCACACTGAATACTTTTATTTTGGGGATCATTTAAGACATATTAAAAGCGACTTGAATCGCATGAAACCGCGTGCTTTGAGCAAAACTGAAGAGGAAATGCTTGCCACTGATTTCTCGACGGTCAAGCGATCGCTTTTGACCAAAGCAGGGATGAAAGATGGTAAAAAAGCAGGGCGAAAGAAAAAGCAGCCATACGAAATTCTCATCGACCATCCCGACATTGTTCGGGCGCTAAAACAAGGATTATCGCTACGGAAGGCTGCTGAAGAGACAGGGGTAGCCGTTAACACTGTTGTTCGGGTAAAGAATGCAATGGGATTTAAGACAGAGCGCGATGTGCTAAAGCTAACCGAGATGCAACAGGAGGCAACGCGGGAGAAATACTATTTACATCGCAACCACGGCCAGAGCGATCGCGAGATTCTCTTATCAATAGGAATTAGCCGTACCGCCCTCAATCATGCCTTGCGAGGGGAAGAGATCGAGCGCGAAATTTTCGAGAAACTCATGGATTGGTTGCGAGACTGGCGATCGCGGAGATAATTGATAAAGGAGACAAGGAAATGAAATTACCACAAAGAGCGATCGCAAAAATCCGGCGCAAGATATGGAAATAATTGGTTTTGAGCACTCTATCCTTCACGAGACTTCAAACAAAGAAAGCTGACCGGGAGAAACATTCGATTGTCCCAGATAGTGGTAGCTTAAATGACAGGCGGTACATAAAGGAATCAGATTGGAGCGCCGATTGTCCTCCGGCATTCGATTGGCGTGGTGAACCACGAGTGTCCGTGCCGTGCGTTCGGATTTAGTCAGCCCCGAAGTGTCGTCTCCGGGTTTGATGCACTGCCAGCCGCACTTGTGACAGCGCCACCCGGCCTCTTCTTTGACGGCAAAGGCGATTTCTTTCCAATTGTCAGGATAGCGCTGGCGGCGGGACATACTCTCGGTTGGTTCGATGGTGTTATAGCATTTTAGCCCATTGCCACTCAATTAAGGACGGCGCGATCGCAGAGGTCGTCAAGCTGTCGCCTTCGTTTCAATTCCTCGGCCAGTGCGGGAAATCGCTCCAAAGTCGGGTCTTTCTTGAGAATCCGTCGTGCGGCTCGGTATGCTGCATCTAAAAGGGCTTCATCCTCGCTTAAATCCGCCAAAGCAAACTTGGGAATGCCGGATTGTTGCGTTCCCAAAACCTTACCCGGACCGCGCAGTTGTAAGTCAAATTCGGCCAACTCAAACCCATCTTGGCAGCGTTCCATCATTTCCAATCTGGCACGGGAGGAATCGGAGAGCGAATCGCTGGCAAGATAGCAGTAGGATTGCCATTGACTGCGACCCACTCGCCCTCGCAGTTGGTGCAATTGTGCCAAACCAAAGCGTTCCGCGTGTTCGATGAGAATGACGGTCGCCAAGGGGTTATCGACTCCCACCTCAACCACTGTCGTACTGACCAGAATGGGGGTTTTGCCCGCTTGGAAATGGACGATCGCTTCCTTTTTTTCATTTGGTTTCATGCGCCCGTGCAGCAATCCTACCGAGAATTCGGGGAAGATTTGGACGGATAGGCGATCGCGTTCGGCAATGGCAGCTTTGAGGTCGAGTTTGTCCGAGGCTTCCACCAAGGGCAGAATAATGTAAGCCTGTCTGCCCTGTCGCACTTCCTCTCGAATGCGCTGGTAGGCAATGTTGCGATCGCATTTGGGAGAATCGCTCAAGAGTTGGGTGAGAATGGGTTTGCGTCCGGGAGGCAGTTCGTCAATGCGAGAGATCGCCAAATCCCCATAAGCGGTGAGAGCGAGGGTGCGCGGGATGGGGGTGGCCGTCATGGTCAGAATGTGGGGAAAATGTCCTTTCTGTTGCAATTGGTGACGGGCAACAACGCCGAAACGGTGACTTTCATCGCAAATGACCAATCCCAACTGCTTGAAGTGTACCCGTTTTTGAATCAGGGCGTGAGTGCCGACAAGCAAGGACAGTTGACCCGATTCGATTTTCCGGTAGATGGTTTGGCGGGGTTGGGTTGCGGTCGAACCCGTCAGCAGGGAGGTCGAAACCCCCAAAGGTGCAAACCATTTGGCAATTTTGCGATGGTGCTGTCGGGCGAGAATTTCCGTGGGAGCCATCAATGCCACTTGATAGCCGGCTTGAATGGTGGCGAGGGCGGCAAAACAAGCCACGCAGGTTTTCCCGGAACCCACGTCTCCCTGTACCAAGCGGTTCATGGGTTGGGGTTGGCTCATATCCTCGAGGATTTCTCGAATGACGCGCTGTTGGGCGGAGGTTAGGGAGAAGGGCAAACCTCGAGCAAAGCGATCGAGCAACGTTCCTGTTTTGGCGAGGGGAATGCCCGGTTGTTGCTGGAAAGTGCGGCGACGTTGGAGCATTCCCAAAGCAAGGTAACCTGAGTTCGGGTTAAGAAGCAGAGAGTAAAGCCCACTCCAACTGCAATGCAGGTTTTTTGGGTTGGTGGCAATACGCAATTAAACCGCAAATAATATTAACAAAGCAGTTGGTGGGACTGCGATGACGAGAATGCTC
>JAGHZQ010000001.1 GCA_017746715.1 Cyanobacteria bacterium SBLK | reverse complement strand
TCGATACATCGAGAAAAATACGAGCCAATTTTTCGTGTTCGTCCGTCCATAAATCTTTATAAGATAATCTGTCGAACTGACGAGATAAGAGACTATATTTTAAGTCAAATTTAGGGATATATCCACAAGAAAAATAGACATCGATTCTCTCTGTTTTGTAAGAAACCACGACTGAATCCGCGTATATCCTTTGGGAAAAAGGAATAGAGCGTAAATCTTTAGCCAATGTTGTTTCCGAACTTTCATTTTTTGATTTGTGAATGACAATCATAATTAGAAACTCTCAATAGCTTTTTGGCTTCCTCACTTATACTAGAAGCTGAAATATCTTTTGTTTATCTAAAAGATAATATAGTTCTTTTTGCGATCGCTTTCCAAGAAATCTTCCTCATTTTTTAGATATGTGGAAAATTCGTTCAACATTGTTAACATAATTTACATTTCTCTTGTTGGAGGCTTCTACTTTTGTCTATGGGAAAGAAAGAAACCAACTATGCGCGGATGGAAACAGAATTGGCAGTGAATGGATGTGATTTTTTTTCTCCAGAACTCCAGAGAAAAAACTCGCATTCCCTAAAATTCCAATACCTGCACAGTCTTGCACTTGGTATCCTCTCCCCAGCGATTTCCGTGAAATCACACAACGAACAAAAAGTCAATAGATCAATGCTGGATTTTTTTGCGCTTTTCGAGATTTAATGTGATTACGATCGCACAAACTCGGTTTTCGACTTCGCTAAACTCGAAAAATACAATTAAACTTCAACACCACTGGCAAAGATTCTCTTAAAATAGTATCACTCTGATTAAAAGTTGATATGACAATCACAATCGTCTTGGCATACATTTTGATCCTGTGCTATTTCGTGATGGAGCGATCGCTGAGAAAAGGGAAACAAGCCCTCAATCTCAAACCGGGAGTGGCTGATGCTGGAAGTTCTCAAGTATTGTGGGTCAGCGGCATAATTAGTATTTTGCTCGTTATTTCTGCGCCTATTTTAAATGCCTATCAAATCGGAGGGGTGAGTTATACAACAATTGGCTGGCTGGGATTGATAGCAATGCTGAGTGGCCTAGCCATGCGATATTGGGCTGCTAAAACACTGGGCGAATTTTATACAAGAACATTACAGGTTATCGAAGGGCAGAAGATTGTAAATCGGGCACCCTACAACATTATTCGTCATCCCGGGTATCTTGGAACATTATTATTGGAAATTGGCGCGGGATTAGCCGTTACAAATTGGATTGTGTTGTTAGCTGCTGTAGTGTTTGGAATTACATCACGAGCTTATAGAATTAGTGTAGAAGAGAAGATGCTGGAAGCGAGTTTTGGAGGAGAATACAAGATGTACTTAGACAAGACTTGGAAGTTAGTTCCGTTTTTGTACTAAAGCTGCATACAGCTAGGGTTACAACAAATCCGATCGCTGCTTACTGTGAAATCTGACAGCTCAATTTATGACTACATCCTCTTACCCTCGCGATCTCATTGGTTACGGCCAGACACCGCCCAACCCTCAATGGCCCGACAATGCTCAATTAGCCCTTCAGTTCGTCATTAACTATGAGGAAGGGGGGGAAAACTGCATTTTGCATGGCGATCGCGCCTCCGAAGCGTTTTTGTCTGAATCAGTGGGTACACCCCCCCTACTCGGTGTTCGCAATCTCAACATGGAGTCGATGTATGAGTATGGCAGCAGGGCAGGTTTTTGGCGCTTACATCGCTTATTCACCGGGCGATCTCTGCCCGTCACGGTCTATGCCGTCGCCATGGCCCTCGAACGCAACCCTAAAGCGGGGAAAGCCATGGTTGAAGCCGGTTGGGAGATCGCCAGTCATGGGTATCGCTGGATTGATTATCAATATGTCGGGGAAGAAACCGAGCGAGAGCATATTCGTAAGGCGATCGCAATCCAGACGCAGGTTACGGGGAGTCGCCCCCTGGGGTTTTACCAAGGTCGCTTAAGCACCAATACTCGCCGTTTAGTGGTGGAAGAAGGTGGGTTTCTTTACGATGCGGATAGTTATGCCGACGATCTACCGTACTGGGTCTATGACTACGGCAAGCCTCATTTAGTCATCCCCTATACCCTCGACAACAATGATATGCGCTTTGCCACCTATCAGGGGTTTAACTCAGGCGATCAGTTTTTTGCCTATCTACGGGATGCCTTTGATGTGTTGTATCACGAAGGGGCGACAACCCCGAAAATGATGAGTGTAGGGTTGCATTGTCGCTTGGTGGGTCGTCCAGGCAGAACTGCCGCACTGGCTCGATTTTTAGATTATGTCCAACGCCACGATCGCGTTTGGATTTGCCGTCGAGTCGATATTGCTCGCCATTGGCATCAACATCACTCCCCTGATGTGGCTCAGGTGAGATGAGCCGCCCGAGTATTATAGCCAAAGTCAGAGGTTTAGAAATAGCTTGTACCACTGCATTTTTTGAATTTTGAATTTTGAATTTTGAATTGATTGCTGGTTTCTATTTTAACTCTGCGATTGCCCCCTTCGCCATCATAGCGATCGCGCTATCCGTTGCTTTAGGCAGTTGATAATATTTCCCGCCAGCATTTTTCGCCAATTCTTGACCAAAACCGGTAGACACGAACTTACTGGCTGTATCGATGACCAACAATTTAAAACCAATGCTGCGAATGCGTCCGGCAATATTGAGAAGTTCCTCTTTAATATCCGGTTTTTCCCCTTCGGGTAGAGTTTCCCCGAGCGATCGCGCTAAAGGAATATTCCCCCGCCCGTCGGTAATAGCAACGATGACCACTTGGCCGATATCCCCGGACATCTTTGCATTCATCCCCACGTGAACCGCCTGAGATAATCCGTGGGACAAAGGGGAGCCTCCACCACAAGGCAACTTTTCCAAACGCCCCTTCGCCAAAGTAATCGATCGCGTCGGCGGCAATAATACATCGGCTTTTTCTCCCCGAAAAGGAATCAGGGAAACTTGGTCGCGATTTTCGTAAGCCTCAGTTAATAAACGCATCACCGCCCCTTTGGCCGACTGCATCCGGTTTAACGCCATCGATCCCGACGCATCCACCACAAACACGATTAACGCCCCCGCTTTGCGTGCCAAACGCTTCGATCGCAAGTCCCCCCGTTCGACAACGACTTTGCGATGGGGATAGCGCAGGCGACGGGATTTCTGATAGGGTGCCGCCGCCCTTAACGTTGCATCCACTGCCACCCGCGTCACCTTCCCTTTCGGTAGCATGGGTTTGATATAGCGCCCGCGATCGTCGGAAAAAATCAAGCTCCTCGCCCCCGTATTTCCCTGTTGTTGTGCCATCTGTGCAAAGTACAAGACACTGGGATCGAGAATCACCCCCTCGGGGTCGAAAACGAACTCCTCGGGAATTTGTGGGGGCTCTTGCCGTTCTTCATCTTCTTTATCTTCATCTTCTTTTTCTTCCTCCTCCTCTTCTTCTCCCGCATCCTGTTGAGGAGGGGGAGGCGGTGGGGGCGGTGCCTGCTGTTCGTCTTCCGGGGGGGGAATAAAAGACGATCGCGGCACGATAACCAATTCTACCCCTCGGCGCAGGTCTTCTGGGGTGACTTCTTCGCGTCCTTCCAATGCCGCCGCCGCCTTGGCGACTCGCAGGGCAAACAGTTCTGCCCGATGGCCTTGTACGCCGCCGCGAATGGCTTCTTGGACTAAATAGGAGATTTGTTGGTCAGTGAGTTTGACTTCTTTGAGATACTCCCTCGCCAATAAAATATTAGTTTTAATATTCTCGGCTTCTTCCTCGTATTGAGCGATAAAATCCTGTGGAGAACTAGCATAAGCGATCGCCCTTTCCACAGCTTCTACCCGACTATCCAAAGCCAAAACCCCATCCGCCGACAAACTGATGGCAATGCGATCGCGCAAATGTTCCCGCAATGCCCCTTCTTCGGGATTATAGGTGGCAATTAAAATCGGTTGGCAGGGATGTTCGATACTGATACCTTCTCGTTCGATGCGATTCCTTCCCTCCGTTAAAACCGTCAGCAGTTGATTGCTAATTTGATCGTCGAGAAGGTTGATCTCATCGATATAGAGCACCCCTCGATGTGCTTTTGCCAACAGTCCGGGCTGAAATACGGGTTCTCCTTGCTTGACGGATTTTTCCACATCCACCGACCCCAAAAGGCGATCTTCCGTCACCCCGAGGGGAATTTGCACGAAAGGAGCCGGAACGATCGCCGTTTCTTCTATCTCTGTCCCCCCAGAATCAACCCCTCCAGAGGGGGGATTTAGGGGGGAGGGAACGGCATTGTAATAAGAGTTTTTGACTATTTCGATCGGGGGCAGCAGAGCATGAATTGCCCGCGCCATGACCGATTTAGCCGTTCCCCGACGACCGGCGATAACCACGCCCCCCAACTCGGGATCGACAGCCGCTAATAGTAAAGCCAACTTGATAGCATCTTGCCCGACAACTGCCGTGAGGGGAAAATTTTGGGGTTGAGGGAGGGGGGTTAGAGGGGTCATTCGGTGAATTTGGGGAAGTGCAATTTTTTACTTTACCATCCGATTCCGACCCATTTCCCTAAACTCGGGAGCGGATTGCCCGACTCAAAACCAGATATTGCAAGGGTTTCTCTCGAAGAGATTCCCAAATTTCGGTTTTCGGATTATAGAGATCGAAGCGGAAATAACCGGGGTTTTCCTCAATAGCATCATTTCTTTTAACAAATCATAAAAACTGTTTTTGCTTTGTATCGCACCGAGCGCTTACGTAATTATTTATTATTTTAATAAAGTAAATCAATCTATTGAGGTTTATTGAGGAAAGTACGGAAGAATTGCTCAATTTCTCGCACGAAAAGAAAAAAAGATAAGCTCGGAACTCAAAAAAACAATACTTCGTCCGGCGATGTTTACACAATCTTCATGGAAAAAGGAAACATTAACATGATTTCTTTAATCTCAATCTTTATTCTCAGTGATACCGTGAATGATAGGGAAAGAAATTAAATTTACTTTTGTACAAACTCAGAAAGAGGAAGGAATTCATGCAGAAACAATTATTGAAAACACTAATCGGTAGCGCGATCGCAGGGGTAACTTTAGCGATCGCTACTCCAGCAAATGCAGGAACGCTACATACCAAAACAGGGTTTGATATTGAGTGGAACTACAGCATCGATCAGGTTAAAGATGGCTATAGTCGCAATCCAAACATTCTCAATTACAGTGGTATGGCTTTGGCTGAAACCGACGACCAGTTTATTTTTGCGCTCAGTTCCGATCTCAATTATGACGAAACTTATAGCCTTAACGATACCCCTTATACCCATGGAGATTTATTCTTAAACTTTTCCGGCGAAAAATTCCAGACTGCTAATGATGGCAATACTCTCTTTGCGGTTAGATTTGCACCAGAAAACAATACAAATACCGCTTTAGGTTTATATGAAGATGTTGTTGCCGGAACGATCGATGGCTCTCATTGGGACAGTCTAATGGGTTATTATGCGAATGGAAATATCTTCCCCAATCGCTCTTTTGGTACAGATCTATCCAGTCCCAATGCAGTTTACGATTACTTTTACTCTCTCGATATTGATGACGCAAATAATAGCAATACACCTTTGTATAATGGCATTCAGTCGGGAACGAAAATTGGCGATGTTTCTATGCTTGATGTCGTTGCTTTAGAAGCTCTCGGATTGGATTTGGCTTTTTCGAGTTTTAATGCGGATGATGTCTTTGGAATTGCGATCGACAAGTCGTTATTTGCGAGTATTTTCTCCCCGGGGGAGTTTGAGCTTATGGCTCATGTTACGATGGAATACGGCGATGGGGTTGCCCTTCAAGGGAAAATTAATATTCCCGAAGCGGAAACTCCTCCAGATGGCGAAGACTCTTCAGATGAGGAAGAACCTCAAGCCGTTCCAGAACCAGCTACATTATTGGGTTTAAGCGCAGTGGGTTTGGTATTTTTGAGATGCAAGCGCTCTCACCTTTGCGATCGCGCTACCCGAACAAAGTAATCGTTTAATCCCTATCCTTCCCTATTCTTGAATATCCCTAAGTTGCAAAAGAACTACTTTTGGTAGTTCTTTTTTCGTTTTTTTAAGGATACAAGGGTTCTCCCTTTTGCGATCGCGCTACCCGAGCAAAGTAATCGTTCAATCCCTATTCTTTAATATCTTTTTAATATCTTTGATTTGAAAGGCCACCTTTAGTAGTTCTTTTTATCACCCTGCTCTTAAATATCTTAAAGTCAAAAATCACCCTTAGTAGCTCTTGTTTCCTTTTTGATTGATTTACAGATTTTGCACAATCTTTACAGAAAATCGTTCGATCTAAACCATATCTTGATAAAACTCAGCCGAATCCAAGGTTAGTATGAAGTCAAATCGAAGAGATTTAATTCTCAATCATTCCCCCAAAAGACTCAAGGAAAGGATTATAAGGTTATGAAAAACTTTAGAGCAGTAACTTTGATTGGCAGCACGATCGCTGCGTTAGGACTCGCGATCGCCGCACCTGCAAATGCAGGACAATTGCATAACGGCTGGAATTATGGCATTGATGCGTTTAAAGATGGCGCGCTCAAGCACGATGGTTCGGGCGGTGAAAAGTATAATATTCGTGGTTTTGCTTTCAAGGAAACCGAAGATAAAATTATTATCGGTTTAACTGGAGGAACGAGCTGGGAAGGACATAATCATTCTGGAGCAGGTCAGGGAAAAGTCGGTTGGGGGGATATGGTTTTGAACTTTAGCCCCGAGACCAACTTCACCGAAATGATTGAAGATTACGGCAGCTATACGAGTTCTCAGACCGTCTATAACGTCAAAGAAGAGCATAAAGAGAGCCTTTTGGCTATCAAATTTGCTCCCAACGACCAAGGCGGAGAATATGGGCTTTATTCTGTAGACTCCTTCAAAGGCATTACAAAAGAGAATGTGGGTTATGCAAATATGGATGCCTATAACAAATATCTGAACAGAGGCGATGCTCAAAATCGGGCAATGGGAACGGATCTGCCCAACAAAACAGATGTTACGAATTATTTTGGCACGGACCAGCGCATTCTCAATGTGGTTGAAGAGGGAACGAAAATTGCCGATATCGCTCAATTGGACGAAGCTGCATTAGTCTCTGAAGGCTTGGAGTTCGACCATTTCCTCGATGGCGTTCCAACTGGAGGATACGAACAGACCTTTGGTTTCTCCATCGATAAGTCTGCCTTTGAAGGTTATCTTCCAGGCGGAATGAGCGAATTTATGGCTCACGTCTTCCTCGAATGTGCCAATGATGGGGTGGCTTTAGCAGGTAACTTCACGATACCGGATGAAGGCGGCGACGATCCGGCTGCTGTCCCCGAACCCACGGCTTTACTGGGTTTGAGTGCGATGGGATTGGCATTTGCCGCTCGCAAGCGCCGTCAGTTAGAGGCGTAAGCTCCAGATCGCGAACCTCTAAAATGCACGATCGCTGGATGAAGGGTTGAAAATCGACCCTTCATCCTTAAGAAGTTTGCACAATCTTTACAGAAGAGCCGTTTGTCCACATCAGATCTTAACAAAACTCAGCAGGTTTTAATGTTAATCTGAAATCAAATCAGCAGATTAGCGGGTCGAGAGATAGTCTGGCAACATCTATGGGTGCAAAGTCAAGTAAAAAGTTAGGTTTCTTGTTTTCCTAATTTCTTCAAATTCTCAGATTGCCTTTATTTGAATATCTCTACAAACCAATAAATCGAACCAACACATCCGGCAAACTCAAGGAAAGGAAAGGAAAAGGGCAATGAAAAACTTTAGAACGGCAACTTTGCTGGGTGGCGCGATCGCTGCAATGGGACTCGCGATCGCTGCCCCCGCCCAAGCAGGTACGATGGCTGGCGGCTGGAACTACACGGTTGATAACTACAATGACGGATCTGGGGGCGAAAAATACAACATCCGAGGTTTTGCGATTAAGGAAACCGACGAGGAGATTTTCATCGGCCTCACTGGCGGTATCGACCTCGACGGTCACGATGGCAACACGATCGGTTGGGGAGATCTCGTCATCAACTTTAGCCCCGAAACCGACTTCAACGACATGATTGAAGATTACGGCAGCTACACCAACAGCCAGAAAGTTTATGACGTTAAGGACGAATATAAGGATAGTTTGTTAGCGATTAGATTTGCCCCCAACGACCAAGGCGGCGAATATGGCGTGTATTCTGTGGATTCTTTTAAGGGAATTACCATGGAGAATTCGGGCTATAAAACCATTCAACACTACGATAATAAAGGATATCTCAAAGACAGCTATGCCATGGGAGATCTATCAACCAAAGCCGAGGTCAAGGACTATTTTGGCACGAATCAACGTATTCTCAATGTGGTTGAAGACGGCACGAAAATTGCCGATATTACTCAATTAGGAACTCTAGACTTGGCAGCTGAAGGATTGGACTTCACTCAAGTCGCGGGAGGAACTGTAGGCGATTATACCTTGGGTTTCAAAGTGAGCAAGTCTGCTTTTGAAGGATATCTCCCCGGCGGCATTAGCAATTATATGGCTCATATCTTCCTCGAGTGCGCCAATGATGGGGTGGCTTTAGCGGGTAACTTCACGATGCCCGATGAAGGCAATGATGATGCTGTCGTTCCCGAACCCTCGGCTTTGCTAGGTTTGAGCGCAATGGGATTGGCTTTCTTCACCCGCAAGCGCCGTCAGTCGGCTTAGGTCATTAATTGCCTTGCGCTTAATGCGATCCCAAGGTTTTCCATCAATCAAAGTTTTCCATAAATCATCATTTTAATGAAGGGCTAACAATTCGCCTTTCATTTTTTGTTGAAAATAATTAGGGTTTGCTGAAAAAGTTAAGAAAAAAGAGGGTGGAGAACAATTCAATGTCAGATGTGAGAAATCATAACTGGAGATGGTAGAAAATTCTTTCCTGATAAAGAAAGATAATAGTTCGGGTCAAAAAAGTACCTTTTTTC
>JAGHZQ010000039.1 GCA_017746715.1 Cyanobacteria bacterium SBLK | reverse complement strand
TGTTTCTTCGGAGACGACAGAAGTTTCTTCTACGAGTTCGCTTTCTGGTGTCGTTTCTTCTACGGGTTCTTCAATCTCAACGTTTGGCGTTTCTTCTACTGTTTCTTCGGAGACGACAGAAGTTTCTTCTACGAGTTCGCTTTCTGGTGTCGTTTCTTCTACGGGTTCTTCAATCTCAACGTTTGGCGTTTCTTCTACGGGTTCTTCGGAGACGACAGAAGTTTCTTCTACGGGTTCGCTTTCTGGTGTCGTTTCTTCTACGGGTTCTTCAATCTCAACGTTTGGCGTTTCTTCTACGGGTTCTTCGGAAACAGTAACGGGTTCTTCTGCGAGTTCTTCAATCTCAACGTTGGGCATTTCTTCGATCGACTTTTCCTGAGATCCTAAAGCTGCCCCTCCAGATTCTATTTCCTCTTTTGGTTTTTCTTTATCTTTTTGAAAAATAGAGAGAGAATTTATATTAAAGGGGAAAACATCCTCATTAACAACAGGAAACTTTAACAAAAGAGTGTCGTCATCTATTCTTTCAACAGCAACACAACTCGTATTGAAAAAGAGTAAGACTGCAAAACAAAACGAGAGAAAAAGTTGTTTGAACTTTATTTTTGCCAACATGAGATGTTGCTCCAAATTGAGTTATTGAAGAAGCAATTGAGCGTCGCCCGGTTCTGGGAAATCTCCATTGAGATTGGATGAATTATCGGAATCCGATCGCGATTCACCATTACTTGTTGCCGGAGAAGAAGAACCGCGATCGTCAATATTGGGATCGAAAACTCGTATCAATGTCTGAATGAGTTCTTCGCGCTGCTGTCGGTTCAGGCGATCGATGACTGCAATATCTCCTTTTAAAGGATTATCTCGCAAAGTTCGCGTTCCCGAATATCGCTCTGAAAGGATTGTTTCATTTGCGCCTAGATAATCAGCCAGAGTGAGTTTCCAGTCAAATCGATATTGCGGAGGACGGTTTTTTAGGTAAATGTGATAGTAAATGAGACGAGCGAGTAAAGTATTATTAGACTCGACTTCGCCCGAATCCCGTGAAATATATTGGTTTTCTCTTGGAAAATCGGGCAGGTTTTCGTAAGCGCGTTCTGCATCCCTAACCGTTTGTAACGTTTGGGCAAATAGAGGAGGGCGATCGCCTCCCAAAACTAAAACAGCTGCCAAAACAATAGAGAATTGACCTACAATACGCCATAAATTTTTTTTTCTCATTTCTCCTCCAGCTTTGATCGCAGGCGATCGCGATTTAATCCCCAATAATTTCCGGTTGAGTGAGTTCGTCGGACATTTCGATCACGGCGCGAATCACGGGTTTCATTGCCGGATCGTCAAGATTTTCAAACTCTTCATAACGACGGCGTTTAGCGCGGTGTGCCACTTGTACGGTAATGCGATAGCGGTTGGAAGCCGCATCCATTAACTCGTCAGCGCGAGTCATAATTTCAGAGGAGTCGAAGGGTAGCCGTTTAGCCATTGGGAATCAGTCCAAGGTATTCAATAACAATCTTTTAAGTCAATGCACCAGCAGAAGCAACAGAATTTGCGAATTGCCAAAATAATGACTCGAAACCAGTCTAACAAAGTTTCGACTCGGCCACGATCGATCGCCGATTAACCCTTTGGGAGGGCTGCCATACTGTCAACATTCAGGCGAGGCAGTTTAGAATAAGCGCGTTTAAATAGTCCGGCTAATACTTTCCCGGGTCCGACTTCGACAATTTGTTCGACCTTATTGGCGGCGATCGCGTCCATAATTTCCCGCCAGCGTACCGATCCGGTCATTTGTTGCTGCAAGCGCGTTTTTAACTCTCCTGCATTGGTAGTAGGAATGGGTTCGACATTGGAGAGAACGGGAATTTTTGCCTCATTAAACTCCACCGTTGCTAAAATCTCATTGAATTGCTCCGAGGCAGATTTCATGAAGTGAGAATGAAAGGCACCCGAAACATTTAATTCGATGGCGCGTTTGGTTTTAACCGCAGCAACGATGGTATCGACAGCTTTCGGTTCGCCAGAAATCACCACTTGTCCGGCACTGTTATCATTGGCGAGGACAACATTGGGGGTTCTGTTGATTTCTCCTTGTAATTGGTCGCGATCGAACCCCATTAGCGCATACATTTTTCCCCCTTCTGCTTCGTCCATTAATTCTCCGCGACGCTTCACCAAGCGCAATCCCGCTTCAAAATCGTATACTCCAGCAGCGTAGAGAGCGACATATTCCCCTAAACTATGTCCAGCAAGATATTGGGGAGTTTGACCGGCTTCGAGGAGCAAATCGACGAGAATGGCTTCGATCGCGTACAAACAGGGTTGGGTGTAGCGGGTGCGAGATAGTTTTTCTTCATCCTTTTCACAAACCTCGAGGATCGACCATTTTAAAATCTCTTCTGCTTTTTCTAGTTTGGCTAGAGCGGCGGGATTTTTGACCAAATCCCCTTGCATCCCAATTTTTTGCGATCCCTGTCCGGGGAAAACCCATGCTGTTGTTGTCATTCGTGCGTATCCTCGCGATTTCGCCCTTCAAGATACGTCTGCTGCGTCCCCTTCGTCAATACGAGCTTAAAAAAATAGAAAAGTTTTCTAAGGTTGCGATCGCTGTTTGGCAGTTAAGATCGTCCGCGATCGATAAAATTCATGTAGAGTAGTGATGAAGGTTAAGATAGCGATCGCCGTCGATTTGTACGGGTTTGCCCTTCGCTACAATGACCTTTCATTCTTCCTCCTTCATTATTGCAAGCGATGCAATTTATCGACCAAGCAGAAATTGAAGTTCAAGCCGGCAAAGGAGGCGATGGAATCGTCGCTTTCAGAAGAGAAAAATACGTTCCGGCAGGCGGTCCTGCGGGGGGAAATGGCGGTATGGGCGGATCGGTGATGATTAAAGCCTCAGAACGCCTGCAAACCCTCTTAGATTTTAAATATTCCCGCTATTTTAAAGCACCTAATGGCAAGCGCGGCGGACCTAATAATTGTACTGGAGCATCGGGAAAAGATTTAGAAATTGAGGTGCCTTGCGGGACTATCGTATACGATCTCGATCGCGAAGAAGCGATCGCGGATTTGGTGAATCCTTCTCAAAGCGTTTGTGTGGCGAAAGGAGGAAAAGGAGGCTTGGGAAATAAGCATTTTCTCAGCAATCAAAATCGCGCTCCAGAATATGCTTTACCGGGTTTGGATGGGGAGAGATGTCGCTTGCGTTTGGAGTTAAAATTGCTGGCAGAAGTCGGGATTATCGGTTTGCCTAATGCTGGAAAATCAACGTTAATTGCGGCTCTTTGTTCCGCCCGTCCGAAGATCGCCAACTATCCGTTTACCACTCTCGTTCCCAATTTAGGAGTCGTTCGCAAACCTACGGGAGATGGGACGGTATTTGCAGATATACCGGGATTGATTGCCGGTGCTCATGCAGGAATTGGCTTGGGACACGACTTTTTACGCCATATCGAGCGCACTCGTTTATTAGTCCATTTAATCGACGCGACGGCAGATAATCCCCTTGAAGATTATCGTACCATTCAAGACGAGTTAATGGCTTATGGGAAAGGGTTGAGCGATCGCCCCCAAATCTTGGCATTCAATAAATTAGATGCAATTGATGAAGAATTACAAGAATTTTTACAAGCAGAACTTTCTAGTATGACGAATGCGCCGATTTTTGTGATTTCTGCTGTCACGCGATCGGGCTTGGATAATTTATTACAATATATTTGGCAAATGCTGGATGAATTGAAAGCAGAAAAAGAAGCGATCGCGCTTTAAAAGTTATCAGTTATCAGTTGTTGCTATTTGCTTATGGTTTTTTGATTTTAAAGGAGAAATGTTCGTGACTTTAACCCTTGCAAAATGGACGCTTGATGATTACCATCACATGATAAAAGCGGGAATTTTAACTGAGAAAAACGTTGAATTAATTGCGGGAGAAATTGTCGAAATGTCCCCAGAAGGAGAACTTCATGCTTATACCAATGATGAAGCAGGAGAATATTTAGTTTATCTCCTCGGGAACCTTGCTAAAGTGCGTCAAGGCAAGCCGATCGCCATCCCGGAAAATGCTTCGGAACCGCAACCGGATCTCGCCATCGTGGAGCGTTTGGGACGCAATTATCGCGATCGCCATCCCCACCCGGAAAATATTTTTTGGTTAATTGAATATTCTTACTCGACTCTAACAACCGATCTGCAAGTTAAAAATCACCTTTATGGGGCTGCAGGAATTCCTGAATATTGGATCGCAGATTTGCGATCGCTCGAGTTAATTGTTTTGCGAGAACCGACAGAAAATGGCTATCAATCGCGAGAAACTTATCGTCAGGGAACAATTTGTTCTCTCGCTTTTCCTGATATAGAAATTTCCATCGAACAAATCCTCGGTATTTAGATTACAAAAGTGTTAAAATAATAAAATAAAATGAGGGAGTTTCCTCCCCCATCAGATCTGCTAGATTAGGGTGCGAGGAAATCATAAAATAGAATTATTCTTTCAGGAAGAATCCCGCCACCAACAGAGGGGAAATGTCTATATGTCTTTCACCCAATAGGGGATCTTCCCCCATTCGGAGTGCGATCGTAAGTTAAGATGAACCCACCTAAAACGGAAAATCAAAATTGGGAGTTTGGTTTACAACAGCGATCGCGCCGACACAAATTGGCATGGTTGGGAATTTTGTCACCCGATGCCGCGATCGCGCCTCGGATGGTGACAACATTGTGGGAAGTGGAAGAAGCAGAAGCACGGGAAATTTTAGAAGACTTTGGCGATAGAGGTTTGCTGCAACAGCAAGAATTAGCAGATGGAACGCAGAGTTTTTCCTTACCCGATACGGTTGGAGATTTAGCAAGAGAATTTTTAGTGGCTTCTAGAGGAGGCGATCGCGATGGGTTGGGATTTATAGATTTAGCCGAAGCACACGGGATTTTACTGACACGATACCAGTCCCAAACCGAGAGAAGGTTGTGGCATACTTTGCCCAATGATGGTTACATTTACGAGCATTTAACTTGGCATTTGGAGCAGGCGAAATGGTTTGAGGAACTGCACGAATTATTCCAAGAAGAAACGGAATGGGGAAATAATGGCTGGTATGTTGCTTGCGAGCGTATCGATCGAGAAGCAGGTTTCTTAGAAGATATGGCGAGGGCGTGGCGGTTCGCAGAAGATTTGTTTGAGGACCATCCCAGACGAGCGATCGCGTTGCAAGTTCGTTATTTACTCATAGCAACTTCAATTAATAGTTTGACCGATGATATTCCAGCAGGAATAATCGCGGCTTTCGTCGAAAAAGGGATATGGACTCCAATGCAGGGGTTGAAGCGTGCGGAGCGGTGTTCTGGCAAAATCGAACCGCAAAGACCATGCGGTAACGATATGACTCCACTGCCGGATCCGCTCAAACTGAGTCCGAGAGGTTTGGCGTGGGTCGCTTTGATGCCCTCTCTCTCTGAATCTCTTCTCCTCCGAGTTCTAGAAGCCTCGTCCCAATGGTACGATGAATCCCGCTTAATGGCTCTCTTGAACAATGCCGATCTTTATCCAATCCATTGGCGTTTCGATCTCATTTCCCGTACCCTAGAACGAGTGCGTAATATTGAGGATAGCGATCGACGACTGGAGCAACTGACCTCTTTGGCACGCGATCGTTTACCCGAAGCTCTCCTCCCACCCGTTTTAGAAGAAGAACAACAAGCCGAGTTATTCAGTGCTTTAGTCTCTCATTTACCCCAACATCTGCTTCCGCGAGTTTTAGAAGTGGCGCGCCAACTGAGGAAGCCCTATCCGCGAGCCAAGACTCTCAGCGCGATCGCTCCCTATTTGCGGGAAACCTTGCCCCAAGCCTTAGAAGCGGTTCGTCAACTTGACAGCGAATATCAACGAGCCGAGTTATTAAGTGATTTAGCACTCCATTTTAGGAAAATTTTTCCTCAAGCCTTAGAAGCAGTTCGTCAACTTGACAGCGAATACCAACGAGCCGAACTCTTGTGTACTTTGGCGCGCCACTGGCGGAAAATTGTCCCCAAAATATATCGGGCGACCCAGAATCGGGAACGACGACCGAAAGTATTGCGTTTTTTGAGACGCTATTTTCGAGATCTTCTCTCCGAAACCATAGACACAGTTCTCCAATTTGAGAGCGAGTTTCCTCCTTTGAGTAATCAAAACAAGCGATTCAGCATTCTGCAAACCTTAGCCTCCTCTTGTCCGGAAGTCGTTCCTCGCGTCTTCGAGATCGCTTGCCAACTGGCAGAGGATCGCGGACGAGATACGGTATTGCTGGCGATCGCGCCCCATATTCCCGAACATCTTCTCCCCCGCGCTCTAGAAATTGCGCCCCAAATGTATCGATATCGCCACGCCGAATTTTTAGGGACTTTAGCCATCAATTTTCCAGAAGTTTTACCCCAAGCCTTAGAAACCATTCGCACACTTGAGAAGGGACAGTGTGTTAGGATCTTAAATAATCTCGCGTGCCATTATCCAGACATTTTACCTGAAGCCTTAGAAGCAATTGCCCTACAAAGACTCAAAACTTTTCGCGCTTCATTCTTGAGTCGGTTAGCTTGCGATTATCCAGAAATTGTCCCGCAAGCCCTCGAAACCATTAGCTTGCTTCAAGGGAACAAACGGGAGAAAGCTGAGATGTTAAACGAGTTAGCCCCGCATATTCCCACGCATCTTCTCCCGCAAGCCTTGAGAACTGCCAATCCAGATTGGCATCCCTACCGCCAAGCCGGGATATTGACCGCCCTAGCCTGCCATTTTCGTGAATTTCTCCCTCAAGCCCTAGAAGCCGCCCAACACGACCAGGACCACCAAAAAGCTGAAATTCTGTCTACCCTAGCGTCTTGTTATCCAGAAATTATTCCCCAAGTTTTAGAATTAGCCCGTCAACTCCCCAAAGACTATCAATCTTGGGTATGGAGTGTTTTAACACGCCACGATCCAAAAATTCTGTCCGAAGCCTTAGAACTCGCTCGCCCGCTCGAGTCGGACCAACAGGCACGGAGATTAACCACCCTAGCGTGTCATTATCCAGAAATTCTTCCCGACGCTCTCGAAGTTGTCAACCCACTCGAGTTATTCTGGCGATCGCACTTATTGAACAATCTCGCGTCCCATTACCCGGAAATCGTCCCCCAAGCCGTAGAAGCCGCTTGCCAACTCAAAGGCGTTGACCGAGTCGATCGGCTAAACGCGTTAGCACCCCTCCTCCCTAAAAATCTTCTTCCTCGGGTTCTAGAATCAGCTCGTCTTTTAGATGAGCATTGGCGAAATAAACTCATGAATGTCTTAGCGCACCATCACCCCGAAATCATTCCTCAAATCCTAGACCTTGCACCCCAACTTCAACATAGCTTTCAGCGTTTGTTGTGGAATGATATCGCGCCTCATCGCCCGGAAGTTGTTTTAGAGGCAATTTCCCAATCTAAAGATGAAAATGCAAAAGTTGAAGCATTCGAGAAATTATTACCCCATTTGCCAGAAAGGTTAATCGAGGAAGCGTTAGAAGAAATTCGCCAACTTCGCGATCGCAAAAAGCAGGCCAAAATACTTGTATTATTTGTCAAACACAAACCGATTTTCTCGCTTTGGTGCAAAAGTCTCCATCTCCTCGATCGCTGTCGTCGCCAAGATTTGCTCGAAGGGCTTCCCGAGCTCATTCCCGCTATTGTCAGCCTGAGCGGTACGGAGGAAACCCTAAACGATGTCGCCCGAGCTATTCAAGATGTGCGGAGGCAATGGCCGTAAGTGAAAGGAGCGCGATCGCGAGAAATCAGGCGGCAGGTATCAACGATATTCGATACAGTTAAGAACAGAATCGCCAAAAATCGAAATGAGCCAAACAGGGGATCGGGCATTGAATTTGCAACAATTATCGCGATCGCGACGACAAAAATTGGCATGGTTGGGAATTTTGTCTCCCGATGCCGCGATCGCCCCTCGGATGGTGACAACGTTGTGGGACGTAGAAGAAGAAGAGGCACGGGAAATTTTAGAAGATTTTAGCGATCGGAGTTTATTGCAACGGCAAGAATTAGCAGATGGAACGCAGGGATTTTCCTTGCCCGATACGGTTGGTGATTTAGCAAGAGAATTTTTGGTTGCTTCTGGAGAGAGCGATCGCGATGGGTTGGGATTTGCAGATTTAGCCGAAGCACACGAGGTTTTGCTGACTCGATACCGGTCCCAAACCCAGAGAGGGTTACGGTATACGTTGCTAGATGACGGTTACATTTACGAGCATTTAACGTGGCATTTGGAGCAGGCGAAATGGTTTGACAAACTGCACGAATTATTCCAAAAAGAAATGCAATGGGGCAATAATGCTTGGTATGCCGCTCGCGAGGGCATGGGTCAAGAAGCGGGTTTTTTAGACGATGTAGGGAGGGCGTGGCGGTTGGCAGAAGATTTATTTGCAGAAGATCCGAGACGAGCGATCGCCCTGCAAATTCGTTACCTACTGATTACCACTTCAATTAATAGTTTAGCGGAGAACATCCCGGCAGGATTAATCGCGGCTTTCGTCGGGAAAGGGATATGGACTCCCGTACAGGGATTGAGGCGTGCGGAACGATGTTCCGGCAAAATTAAAATCCCAAGACAGTGCGGAACCGCTCCACTGCCGGATCCTCCCGCCCTCAGCCCGAGGGGTCGGGCTTGGGTTGCTTTATTGCCTTATTTGAGCGAATCTCTTCTCCTACAAGTCCTAGAAGCCTCATCCCAATGGGAGGAAGAATCTCAGTTAATCGAGAGATTGAGTCGCTTTAACGGTTATCCCTTTACCATGCCTATCTCCCGCGTTATCGAAGAGATTTGCCAGATCGAAGAAGAAGGACAACGACTGGACCGACTGACCTCTCTCGCCCTCGAATATTTACCCGATTCTCTTCTGCCACCCGTTTTAGAAGAACAACAACAAGCCGAATTATTGGGCGCACTTGTTTCTTATTTACCCACCCATCTTCTCCCGCGAGTTTTAGACGCAGCAAACCAACTGAGACAGCCTTACCCGCGAGCCAAGGCATTCGGTCTTTTAGTGCCTCATTTTCCGGAAATGTTTCCCCAAGCTCTAGAGATGGCTCGCCAACTCGACAACGAATATCAACGCGCCAAGCAATTGAGTATTTTAGCGATCGACCGCGTGGAAATTTTGCCCCAAGCCTTAGAAGCCATCCGTCAGCTTGAAGATGAAAAGAGGCGAGCCGAATTGCTCTGTCTCTTGAGCGGTCATTGGCAGACCGCGATCGCCCAATCCCCCGAAGCAACGCGAAATCAAGCGGTATCGGAGTCCTTGCAGTCTTCTTTTCGAGATATTCTCTTCCAAACCCTAGAGATAATTTGTCAATTTAAAGATTTTTTTCATTGCCTCGATCCGCACGCACAATTCAAGGCCTTGCGTGCTTTAGCTGCTGCTTATCCAGAAACCGTTCCTCGAGCCTTAGAACTGGCTTTGCAAGCGTCAAATCAAATCATACAAGAGAAGATATCCCTCGCGATCGCCCCCCACATCCCCAAAACGTTGCTCAACCGCGCCCTAGAAATGAGTTCTCGGATGAAGCAATACTCATATCTACAGGCCAATTTTTTAGGACTTTTGGCGGTTAATTTTGGGGACATTCTTCCCCAAGCTCTAGAAGCCCTACGCCAACTCGACAAAGAAGGGCGCGTTGTTGTTTTAAGCGATCTGGCATGCCAGTATCCCCATCTTCTTCCCGAAGCCCTAAAAGTCATTTCCTTGCAACTCGATAGCGATCGCATTTCCTGTCTGAGTCGATTAGCCTGCCATCATCCGGAAATCATTCCTCAAACGCTAGAAACAATCGGTTTGCTTCAAGGTTCCGAGCAGAAGAAAGTCGAGGCGTTGGATGAGTTAGCCCCTCACATTCCCTTACATCTTCTCCCTCGAGCCTTGAGAATTTCCCATCCCGATTTGCATCCCTATCGCCAAGCGCAAATATTGACCGACCTCGCGTGCCATTTGCCAGCAATGCTCCCGCAAGCACTAGAAGCCGTCCAATGCGATAATGCTTACAAACAAGCCGACCGACTGATTGCTTTAGTTTCTCATTATCCGGAAATTACGCCTCGAGTCTCGCCCATTGCGCGTCAACTGCCCGATAATTACCAGCCTCGAGTATTGAGTGTCCTCGCGCATCGCGATCCGCAGATTCTTCCCGAAGCCTTAAAACTCGCTCGCTCGCTCGAGTTGAAACGAAATCAAGCCAATTCACAAAATACGTCTTATTACGCCCACGAGCAAGTTAAGGTATGGCGTACCTTAGCGCGCTATTTTCCCGAAACCCTGCCCGAAGCCCTAGAAGTTGCCAGCCGACTCGAGTTATTCTGGCAATCGCACTTATTAAACGATCTCGCCTTCCATTACCCGAAAATCGTCCCCCAAGCCTTAGAAGCCGCTTGCCAACTCGATGATGATTTCCAGCGATCGCAACGATTGAGTCAATTAGCCCCCCATTTGCCCAAACATCTCTTACCTCGTGTTCTAGAAGCGTTTCAGCAGATGAAATCGATTTGGCGAGCCCATCTTTTGGGTGCTTTAGCTTGCCATCATCCGGAACTGATTCCTCAAGCTCTAGAAGTCGCTCGTCAAGCCAAACCGGGCGATCGCCTCAGAGGACTGAGCGATTTAGGATCTCATTGTCCGGAAATTGTTTTAGAGGCTATTCGCCAATCTCGCGATGAATTCTCACAGGTTAAGGCCTTAAAAAACTTAGTCCCCTGCGTGCCAGAACGCCTTCTTTCTCAAACTTTAGAAATTGTAAGAAAACTTTGGAATCAGAAAAAGCAGGCTGAGATCCTCGTATTGTTTGTCAAATACAAACACGATTTTTCGCTTTGGTGTGAAATTCTCCATCTCCTCGATCGCTATCGCCGCGAAGATTTGCTCGAATGCTTTCCCGAACTCATTCCTGCTATTGTCAGTTTGAGCGGTACGAAGGAAACCCTCGCCGATATTGCTCGAGTCATTCAAGATGTGCAGAGGCAATGGCCGTAAGTGAGAGGAGCGCGATTGTAATTTCCAGTTGGTTTCAAGATAGAAGTCATTAGATTTCTTTCCGGAAAAAGGAAAGTAAAATGAGTAATATCCATAAAACCGCGATCGCCGCATTATCAACCTCCATTCCTTCCGCTTCCATGGCACGTTTTTTTCCGAAATTTTCCATCGGTGTCAAAATTTTTGCGATCGCCACCAGTATGTTCGCGTTTTTAGCGATAATGATGGGAATTAACTACGATCGTATCAAAAAAGTTAACGACGAACTCATCGATCTGGCTGAATATCTCACCCCTCTCACCGCCCATACGACCCTTATTAACGCTCGCGTTCTCAAACAACAGATTCACCTCGAGCGGATTTTACAGCTTTACGAAAGCGAACCCATTGACTGGCAGCAAATCGAAGAAGAGCTCGCCGCTTTTGAGAAACAGGGCCAACAAGTAGACGAGGAAATTCAAGCGGCGATCGCTCTGTCTCGGGAAGCGATCGAACATGCGAAACTCCTCCGGGATATCGTTCAATTTGCCCGCATCGAGCCTATTTTATTTCATATTGAAGAAGAACACGAAGAATTTAACGATCGCGGCCTGCAAATTACTCGTTCTTTGCGAACGGAAAATCAAAACTTTATTGATTTTCTAGAAGATGAATTACAAGAAGAAGAAGAGAGATTTAATCAAGAAGTTCGCAATCTATTTCAGGAATTAAGCGAATTTACCCAACGTTCCGCTCGGAATGCCGAACGAGAAGAACGAGCAATTCTCCGCCTCAATATTATCTTAATGATTCTGGCAACGGGATTTGGTATGGTGAGTGCTTTTGGTTTGACGATGGGTTTGGTCAATCCTCTGAAAAAATTATTGAGAAGTACGCGAGAAGTCGAACGAGGAAACTTAAATACTAAAGTGGCGATCGCCTCGGGAGATGAAATCGAAATCCTCGGAAATACTTTTAACTTAATGGTCGCAGAAATTAAAGAAAAAGAACAAATCAAAAATACTTTCGGCCAGTATTTAGACCCTCGTATTGTTGAAAATTTAATTCAGCAGCAATCCAAACAAAATATTGAAGAAAGACAAATTGTCACGGTATTATTTTCCGATGTTGCGGGATTTACGGGGATTAGCGAAATGCTGGCTCCCGAAGGACTCGTTAAACTGCTCAATCAATATTTTACTCTAGCTGCCGAACCGATCGCTCGCTACAACGGCGTTATCGATTGCTTCATTGGCGATGCTCTGAGAGCCTTTTGGGGAGAGCCTTTTGTTAGTGCGACAGAACACGCTCAATTTGCTTGTTTTGCGGCTTTAGAGCAGTTCGAGCAATTGGCAAGATTGCAGCGCATGATGCCGGATTTAATGGGATTTCGTAAAGGATTGCCGGACTTCAATATTCGCGTGGGTTTGGCTACTAGTGAAGTTATTGCTGGCAATATTGGCTCGGAACAGTTTAAATCTTATACAGTGATGGGTAATGCTGTTGAATGGGCAGAACGATTAGAAGCCTTAAATAAGAAATATGGAACGAAAATTTTATTAACTGAAGATACTTGGAAACTGGCAAAAGATGCCATTGAAACCCGAGAAATTGATATGATTTCCATCGGCGATCGCCAAATTAAAATTTATGAGTTATTGAGTCGTAAAAATGAACTCGATCTCGAACGGGAATACTTGCGGGATACTTTTGAAATCGGACTCAGTGCTTATCGAGATCGGGAATTTTTTAAAGCACGAGGGTATTTTGAGACTTGCCTTCTCGCTCGATCCGACGATTGCTCCGCACAAATTTATTTAGAAAAAATCGATCGACAATCTTTATTGAAAGGCAAATCAAGCTCATGAAAAAAATAAAAATTGGAGCAAAAATCTTTGGTTTGGCATTAGGTATGCTCGGTTTATCTCTCATTGCAGTTTCAATTTCTTATCATCGGCTTCGTTTGGTTAGAAAGGAAGTTTATCTTTTATCTGAATATACAATTTCTCTAGCCAATTCAGTAACAGAAATCAATATTCATGTTTTACAACAACACTTCTTTCTACATCGAATTTTCCGTTTTTACGAACTCGAACCGCGCGATCGCCGGCGTATTGACAGCGAAATTTCTAATTTTGAACGGCGCGGCGATCTTGTCGATACGGAGTTGGGACGAGCAAACTCTCTCATTCAACAAGCCTTAAGCGATCGGCAATTACCCACTTCGAGAAAACAAATTTCTTCTCTCATCTCCGTTCTGGAAAAAATTGAAGAAGAACATCGCGATTTTCACGATCGCGCTCGAGAAATTATGGGATTGTTGGCAGAAGATAGCAAAATACAGGCGCGTCAATTAGAAAATAGCCTAGAAGATGAAGAAGAAAAATTTAATCGAGAAATTGCTAATATTTTAAAAGAAATCAATCAATTTACGATTGAGTCGGCAAGATCGGGTCAACAACACCAACAACAGGTTTTACAGTTAGGCGTTTTTGTGGCAGGAATCGCCGCCATTTCGGGATTGCTTTCAGCATCTGCGATCGCGACGGGTTTAGTCCGTCCGACTCGCGATTTAACCCGTAAAATCAAAACGATTGGCGAGAATAATTTTAATATCGAAATTAGCGTTCCCTCGCAGGATGAAATTGGTGAAATTGCTCGATCTTTTAATAAAATGATAGCAGAATTAAAGCAAAAAGAAAAGATCAAAGAGATGTTTGGAAAATATGTCGATCCTAGGGCGATTGCCCATCTTTTGGAAGATCCCAAAGGAACGCAAATAGTCGGAGAAAAACGAACCATGACCGTTTTCTTTTCCGATATTGAAGGTTGGTACACTTTAGAAAATAGTTTGGTTTCTCGCGAATCGATCGCGATTATCAATCAATATTTAACCCTCATGTCTGCACCAATTTCCCATCATCGCGGTGTTATTGATAAGTTTCTCGGCACGACGATTATGGCATTTTGGGGAGAACCTTTTACAACGGCAAAAGACCGCGATCGCTTGGCTTGTCATGCCGCTTTAGAACAAATTGCGAGTTTGGATTCTCTGCGCTTGGATTTAGCCCCAAAAATTGCGCGCGAAAATTTAGAACAACTCGATTTAAGAATTGGTTTGGCAACAGGCGAATCGGTCGTGGGTAATATGGGATCGGAGTCTTCAAAATCTTACACGGTCATTGGCGATGCCGTGAATTTGGCTTCGCGTCTGCAAGGAGCGAGCAAGCAATATGGGGTTCGCATTTTGATTGCCGAATCAACGCGAAATAATACCCTTGATGTTATCGAAACCCGAGAAATCGATCGCATTCAAGTTGTCGGGAAAGAAGAGTCCGCACGGGTTTACGAGGTGTTAGCCCTGAAGGGAAATCTCCCGAGCCATTTGGCGACCCTGAGAGATTGCTTTGAGCGAGGATTAAGTGCTTATGGACAGCGAAATTGGCAAAAAGCAGAGACCTTGTTTGGAGAATGCTTGCAACTGCAACCCGACGATCGCCCTTCGCAAATTTTCCGCGATCGCGTTCTTCAATTTCAGCAGGCTCCTCCTTCTGAAGATTGGGACGGGACTTGGCAGCTTGCCAAAAAGTGAGGATGGGCATCGCGACTCGAGGAACGGGTCAATACTACGATCGCGATCGCAAGTTTTTTGAAAGTTTGGTTAAGAAAATTTCCGCTTTCGTAAAGAGTTGTTAGATATCGGTCAAGTTGAGTATTTTTACTGGCTTCTCCAAAAATAGGTTTGCTATGGTTGAGAAGTAGAAAATACCTTAAAAATCATCAAGCCGCGATCGCCCCTACCTACTGGAAAAAATTATGGTTCAGCTTCAAGAAATCTCCCAAACCCCCAAACTTTCCTTAGCAACCCCGGCTTCTCCAGAACTGTCTCACACAACTACGCAACGTCCTTGGGGAACATTTACCGTCCTCGAAGAAGGCTCCGGCTATAAAATCAAACGCATTGAGGTCAAACCCGGCCATCGCCTCAGCTTGCAAATGCACTATCACCGCAGCGAACATTGGATCGTTGTTTCGGGTACCGCGAAAGTGACTTGTGGAGAAAATATCTCGATTTTATCAAGCAATCAATCCACTTATGTTCCTCAATGTACCGCTCATCGTTTAGAGAACCCGGGCTCGATCAATTTGGTGATTATTGAAATTCAAAATGGGGAATATTTGGGAGAAGATGATATTATTCGCTTCCAAGACGATTACAAGCGCAAATAAAGCGGTAATGGGATTCGGTAATCCTCCATTACCGATTATCCATCACCGAAATCGATGATTGTTTTAAGTCAAGCTGCAGCTCATGAAATTCGTCGCCTGCAGGCGACCTGTGATAATCCGGACGGTCAATTCCGCTTGAGTGCCAAAGCGGGGGGCTGTGCCGGATTTTATTATGTTTTGGCATTTGCCGAGTCCGTTGAGTCAAGCGATCGCCGCTACGAAAGCGAAGGGATTATTATTGTTGTCGATGAAGAGAGCGATCGCTACATTAGCGGTCTCAAACTCGATTATTCCCAAGATTTAATGGGTGGAGGATTTCGCTTCCACAACCCTAATGCTGTCAAAACTTGCAATTGCGGAAATTCTTTTGCGATCGACATAGGAACGTAGCCTGCTACATTCCTACTACATTTCCCAAAAACAGGCTGCGTCCCTACATTTCAAAAAAAACTTGACACGATCGATTGATTTTGGCTATTATGGGAGACTGTCACGCAATCTGAAAACCAACGAAAAATAAAGCCTTACGCATAACTCATGCCCACAATTCAGCAACTCATTCGCACCGAACGCTCGGTTGCCAAAAAGAAAACGAAATCGCCAGCCTTAAAAGAATGTCCCCAACGTCGGGGGGTTTGCACGAGAGTATATACGACAACGCCCAAAAAACCGAATTCGGCACTGCGAAAAGTCGCTCGGGTTCGCTTGACCTCTGGATTTGAAGTAACGGCTTATATTCCGGGTATCGGTCACAATCTCCAAGAACACTCCGTAGTTTTGATTCGCGGCGGACGGGTTAAAGATTTACCCGGAGTCCGCTATCATATCATTCGCGGAACATTAGACACGACCGGCGTCAAGGATCGCCGTCAGGGACGTTCTAAATATGGAACGAAACGCCCTAAAGAATAATCTCGAGAATAAGTTTTTCTAGAGTATACAAAGTTAGTGCTAAACAATTCGGCGCTCAATCCCTAAAGCCAACAAAAAATAGCACTTTAGCTAAGAATTTAAAGATTCTCTTGGTTGAGAATTTAAAGTTCAATGCAAATCGTGAATTTCCTTTTTTAATTAAGCAATTAAGCGTATCGAAATTCACTTAAAAATCTTGTAAATACATTTTGTAAATTCAAAGGATAAAGTTCGCAATGTCTCGTCGCCGGATTGTCAAAAAACGTCCTACTCCCCCCGATCCCGTTTACAACAGCCGCCTAATTAGCATGACCATCCAACGGATCATGAGTCATGGCAAAAAATCTTTGGCTTCTCGAATTGTTTACGATGCCCTGAAAATAATTGGGGAGCGCACGGGAAACGAACCGTTAGAAGTTTTTGAAACGGCAATTCGCAATTTAACGCCCTTGGTTGAAGTGAAAGCCAGACGGGTGGGCGGTGCGACCTATCAAGTTCCCATGGAAGTGCGGCCCAATCGCGGTACGACCTTAGCCCTGCGTTGGCTGTCGAGATTCGCTCGCGCGCGCTCCGGGAAGAGCATGTCGATCAAGCTGGCTAACGAAATCATGGATGCGGCTAACGAGACGGGAGGCGCCATTCGCAAACGCGAAGAAACCCATCGCATGGCAGAAGCCAACAAGGCCTTTGCCCACTATCGCTATTAATATCCCGACGCGGAGACGAGAGGCGATCGCGCTCTGGGGGAGCGATCGCCGTCAAGAAATGAGGACAAATACTCATTGTCACCTCCTTCGGAAAGGGTTTCAAAAAGTTATAGAATTGTAAATAACGTAAAAAAAAGTAACAAAGCCATTTACTCGGCAAAGACTAAGGAGGTCAATGTGGGACGAACTATCCCGCTAGAGAAAGTTCGCAATATTGGTATCGCGGCGCATATTGATGCCGGGAAAACCACCACCACCGAACGCATTCTGTTTTATTCCGGTATCGTTCACAAAATCGGCGAAGTTCACGATGGCAATGCAGTAACCGACTGGATGGCGCAAGAACGAGAGCGAGGCATTACCATCACGGCCGCCGCGATTAGCACCAATTGGCGAGAACATCGCATTAATATCATCGATACTCCAGGTCACGTAGACTTCACCATTGAAGTCGAACGATCCATGCGCGTTCTCGATGGCGTAATTGCGGTTTTCTGTTCTGTGGGAGGCGTTCAACCTCAATCCGAGACCGTTTGGCGGCAAGCCGATCGCTACAAAGTGCCTCGCATTGCCTTTGTCAATAAGATGGATCGCACCGGCGCCAACTTTTTCAAAGTTTACGAGCAGGTGAAAGAGCGCCTGAGAGCACCTGCCGTCCCCATTCAAATCCCCATTGGCAGCGAAGGAGAGTTTCGCGGCATTGTTGATTTGGTACGGATGCGAGCCAAAATTTACACCAATGATATCGGTACGGAAATTGAAGATGCCGAAATTCCCGAAGATGTCCAAGAACAGGCCGAAGAATTTCGCGCCAAACTGGTTGAAGCTGTTGCCGAAACCGATGAAGCCCTGTTAGAAAAATATTTTGAAGATGAAGATTTAAGCGAGGAAGAAATTCGCACGGCTTTACGCAAAGGCACGATCGACGGCTCGATCATGCCCATGCTTTGCGGCTCTGCTTTCAAAAATAAAGGCGTGCAACTCCTCCTCGATGCCGTAGTGGATTACCTGCCCGCTCCTCCTGACGTACCGGCCATTAAAGGCGTACTTCCCGATGGAACCGAAGCCGATCGCAAAGCCAGCGACGAAGAACCTTTCTCCGCCCTCGCCTTCAAAATCATGGCGGATCCCTACGGTCGCTTGACCTTCTTGCGAGTTTATTCGGGAATTCTGAAAAAAGGCAGCTACGTCTATAACTCCACTAAAGAGAAGAAAGAGCGGGTTTCCCGCCTAATCATCCTCAAATCCAACGAGCGCATCGAAGTAGACGAATTACAAGCCGGGGATTTAGGCGCGGCGATCGGTCTCAAGGAAGCCATTACGGGAGATACCCTCTGCGACGAAGACCAACCGATTGTTTTGGAATCTTTGTTTATTCCCGAACCCGTGATCTCCGTTGCCGTCGAACCGAAAACCAAACAAGATATGGAGAAGCTCGGCAAAGCCCTGCAATCCCTGTCCGATGAAGATCCCACCTTCCGAGTCAGCACCGATCCCGAAACCAATCAAACCGTGATTGCCGGAATGGGCGAATTACACCTAGAAATTCTGGTAGACCGGATGTTACGGGAATTCAAAGTCGAAGCAAACGTGGGAAAACCTCAAGTTGCTTACCGCGAGACCATCAAAAAAGCCGTCGATAAAGTCGAAGGTAAATTTATTCGTCAAAGTGGCGGTAAAGGTCAATACGGTCATGTGGTTCTCAATCTAGAACCGGGAGACGCTGGAACGGGTTTCGAGTTCATCTCGAAGATCGTGGGCGGCAAAATCCCCAAAGAATATATTCCCGCCGTGGAGCAAGGCATGAAAGAATCTTGCGAAACCGGGATTCTGGCAGGATATCCCCTCATCGACGTCAAAGTTACCCTGACGGATGGTTCTTACCACGAAGTCGATTCTTCAGAGATGGCTTTCAAAATTGCCGGTTCGATGGGGATGAAGAATGCCGTACAAAAGGCAAGTCCCATCATCCTCGAGCCGATTATGAAAGTCGAGGTTGAAGTCCCCGAAGACTTCCTCGGGGATATTATGGGGGACCTAAATTCCCGTCGGGGTCAAATCGAGGGGATGAACTCTGAAGCCGGCGTATCTACCGTCACTGCAAAAGTTCCTTTAGCAGAAATGTTCGGTTACGCCACGGATATCCGTTCTAAAACCCAAGGACGCGGTATCTTTTCAATGGAATTCGGCCATTATGAGGAAGTGCCTCGCAATGTCGCCGAAGCCATCATTGCTAAAAACCAAGGGAACGCAAATTAGAGATAAGGAAAAAACGAAGCAATGGCACGCGCAAAGTTTGAACGCACCAAAGATCACGCCAATATCGGCACTATCGGTCACGTAGACCACGGCAAAACAACCTTAACCGCAGCGATCACCATGTCCCTCGCAGCACAAGGTAAAGCAAAAGCTCGCAATTATGCCGATATTGATGCCGCCCCAGAAGAAAAAGCACGGGGGATTACTATCAATACCGCTCACGTAGAGTATGAAACAGAAGACCGACACTACGCTCACGTAGATTGCCCCGGTCACGCCGACTACGTGAAGAATATGATCACCGGAGCCGCTCAAATGGACGGCGCAATCTTGGTGGTTTCCGCCGCAGACGGTCCCATGCCCCAAACTCGCGAACATATTCTCTTAGCGCGACAGGTCGGCGTTCCTCACCTCGTGGTTTTCTTAAATAAGGAAGATCAAGTAGACGACGAAGAATTGTTAGAGTTGGTAGAATTAGAAGTTCGCGAACTCTTAAGCGAGTATGACTTTCCGGGGGATGATATTCCCATCGCGGTCGGTTCTGCTCTCAAAGCTGTAGAAGCGTTAACGGCAAAACCCGATATCGGTAAAGGAGAAGACGAGTGGGTGGATAAAATTCTCTCTCTCATGGATAATGTCGATATGGCAATTCCTACTCCCGAACGTGAAGTTGACAAGCCTTTCTTGATGGCGGTGGAAGACGTTTTCTCCATTACCGGTCGCGGAACCGTCGCTACGGGACGAATCGAACGGGGTAAGGTGAAAGTGGGCGAAACCATCGAGATTATCGGCATCCGCGATACTCGCAGCACCACCGTTACGGGTGTGGAAATGTTCCAAAAAACCCTGGATGAAGGAATGGCGGGAGATAACGTCGGCGTTCTGCTTCGAGGAATCAACAAGGAAGATATCGAACGGGGGATGGTTTTGGCAAAACCCGGTTCGATTACCCCTCATACCAAGTTTGAGGGTGAAGTTTACGTTCTCAAGAAAGAAGAAGGCGGTCGTCATACGCCCTTCTTTGCAGGGTATCGCCCTCAATTCTACATCCGCACCACAGATGTAACCGGTACTATTGCCTCCTATACTGCCGATGATGGTAGCAATGTGGAAATGGTGATGCCTGGAGATCGCATCAAAATGACCGTCGAACTCATCTGTCCGATCGCGATCGAACAAGGGATGCGCTTTGCCATTCGCGAAGGCGGTCGTACCATTGGTGCAGGTGTCGTTTCTAAGATTCTTGAATAGACGACTTTCTATTTAACAAGGAGCAGAGAGGGCTAACCTTTCTGCTCTTTTGCTCTGGATTTTCCCTTTATTTTCCTCAATCAAAATCATGGCTACCATTCAACAGCAAAAAATTCGCATTCGTTTAAAAGCCTTCGATCGCCGCTTGCTGGATACCTCCTGTGAAAAGATCGTCGATACTGCAAATCGTACCAATGCGACCGCGATCGGACCCATTCCCTTACCCACTAAACGCAAAATTTATTGCTTGCTGCGATCTCCCCACGTCGATAAGGATTCCAGGGAGCATTTCGAGACCCGCACCCACCGACGGATTATCGATATTTATCAGCCTTCTTCGAAAACCATCGATGCGTTGATGAAGTTGGATTTACCCGCAGGGGTCGATATCGAAGTCAAATTATAAACCCATGAGAAAGCATCGAGGCGATCGCTGGGGCAGAAAACCACAGAGAGTATATAGAGATTTTCTGTTATCTCTACCTCTGTGGTGATTGTAACTGTCTATATATCGTTTTTTCTCTTTTAACAAGTATTTGTTATTCTATCTCTTATTTTTCTGTCTATTTTGCTACAACTTTAGATGCGTTTTACCCTAGGTCATTCCCTGAGTAAGAACCAAACTTATGCTAGGCCATCCGGTGCAGCACTGGGTTAGGGATGGAAATGTATTGCTAAGCTGAAGAGCTGCTGTCCTCGCAGTGAGGCAACATCGTACAACGTTAGGCAGATGACTTCTAGACTAACTTTAGGTGGAAACCCCCAAGCCGAGTTTGCTCAGCTTGGAGGTTTCTAATTACTATTCTCTTGCTTTATGCTCGTTGCTTTATGCTCGTTCGGCCGTTTTGCTCTATTATGAAGCCGACCCGAATTGTGAGGAGAATGTCTCCTGAAAGATTGATAGTGTCCACTTAGGGGATCTGCTCAACGACCTCGAAAGGGATTCATAGTTTCTTGCTACCTTGGTTTCTTATTTGAGGGAAGCGCAAGTTTTATAGATTGATTCCTCCAAGTGAGTTAGTCTAATTTAGGTCTTTGTATTCAAGATTTCCTCTTATATTGGCAATTTCCTTCAAGCGAATTTCTGTTCGCACTGAGTAAGGTTCATTTGTTCCTTTACGACAGTCAGCTTGCAGAACCTTGTTATTGTCTTTCATGACGCAATTGATACAGCTTATTCGGTAGCTTCCGTCAGGAAATTCGCTGCCGGAGCAATCATTAATTAAGGACGCGATAACCATGCTTTTAGTTATGTTTGGTACGCTTACAGTGCCTTCGGCACTAGCGTGCGAACTAAAGCCAAACAGTATAGCTAAGCTACACAGGCACACAAGTGCAAATAATGTAATTTTTGAGCGTAAATAACCGAACATATTCTGTCTCTCCAAAATTGAGATTTGCTTGAATTTCTGAGGGAATGCTGAGAAATAAATTATCAACTCTACCCGTCCGGATTATAATACCAGAAATCAAGTGACTATGCCAAGATTATTCTTGGAGTGCTTCTTGTTTACTTTCAACAAATAAAATAATGTGATTTTCCTTGTAGTCAGGCAAAAGCAGATCGGTTAGATAAGAACAAATATATTGAAAACAATGGCGTTGCTTGGTCTGACAAGGTACATCTGAAGGAATCAAAACCCTTGTCCTAACGGGACTTAAACAAAAAACAAGTCCAAATATAGCCCAAACTAGCTTTATAAGCGGCAAAAAGGTATGGAGGCGGTTATACACCACTCCTACGGAATTGTCGGACATTTGAGTTAAGTTTTTTCTCTCACTTTCTCCAAGTAAGCCTCCCACATAATACCAAATCCGCACTGCTGAGGAGGTATTCCCAGCCCTTCCGTAGGGGCGTTGCATGCAACGCCCCTACAGGATTACAGGCGATTGCGTGAATACAGTCTGTAGTAACTGGATTTGG
>JAGHZQ010000038.1 GCA_017746715.1 Cyanobacteria bacterium SBLK | reverse complement strand
AGCAACCCAATAACGTCCCAGTTAAGGTAGCGACTTTGCCCGTTTCTTTGTGCCATTTAGATGTGTTGCAAGTCATATGACTTGCAGTTCTGATTTTAAATGCGCCTTTGGGATGTGGGGCGCAGAGATTCAACTCTTGAGATTGCCATGGATTTATGGATTAAAAGTAAATATATGTCATTTTTTTGTCGATGTCAACATAAGTTTATGTAAACTCAACATTGATTTTGATGCCATGACAAAATGGAAAGGGCATAAATTTATGGCAAAATGCAAGATCGCAACAATATCAAAGAGAAATGCGTACTTCTCGCTGCGGAGTTGGAGCGGCTTCGCGACGAGCAAGGGTACAAGGAATCCGAGTGGGAACGCGAGATTCTTCAAGTCGGTCGAAATTCTCTAACTAATCTAGGGAGGGGGAACGAACCCGGACTGAGTAAGATTGTTGCTTATGCCGAAAACTCCGGGATGGGCTGGAATCGATTGATCCAGCTAATTGGGGATAATCCCCGATTATTCGCTGGCGGGATTCCGCCGAATCTAAAGCTACATTTGCAACAGATTGCGATAGACGCAAAAAACCTGTCAGATAATATTGTCTCGTTGCTGGATATTGTCGATCTCCCCCATATTACACGATCGCGATTGGAAGAATTGTTCTCCGAAGATGTCATTGTTAATAATTGGGAGATGAGCGATCGTATCGACGTTCCCATGCGCTTCAAAGGTAGCAATCTAGAGCGCGCTAAAATAATCGATCTCGAAGGAGAAGAGGTATATCTCGTCTTGCCAGCCAACAAAAAGGATGGAAGTTGGCAAATTTGGCCGCAATTGAGAGCAAAAGGAGCAAAATATTTAAAGGAAGGGATGCAAATGGTTTTTGTTTCCCACGATGATAAAAGTCTGACGTTGACCGCAAGCGACAAAAGTTCCGTTTTGCGAGTCGGATATAAGGGTTTGTCCGGACAGCCGGGTGAGCAATTGCAAATTTCTATCTGTTGGCAAGATCGTATTTTGTATGTCGAAGAAATTGAGTTTTGAAGGTTCGATCCGGAGTGGAGTCCGATGGGGTATTGAAGGGGGGTTTCGGCAATCGGGCAATCTCCCTGAAAACCCCGATCTCGATAACAAATTGCAGAAGTGGAAGGAGCACTTTTTGGAGTATGCGAAATATCACTTCAAAGAATTTCGCATAGATTTTCCTTATACGGGTGAAATAATAGTAAGAGATGAGGATAGCTGGCAAGAAGCCTTTAACGCTTGCCAACAGACTATCAAAGCCTTGGATAGCTGGCTGCTTGAACTCAAGTTCTGGGAAACCATTCCCCAAAATTCAATAGTATTCCTCGCGCTCGACCCCAGCAATGCTTTAGCAGAATTGCCTTGGCAAGAGTCATCGCTGGGCAAATTTTGCGATTTGCGATTAACCCCTTTAAATTATCCCTCCCTGCCGAACACGATCTCCAATCTCTCTTTGCCTCGCGCGTTGGGAGTTTTGGGGACAGGAGAGCGGTTGGACATGGCAGGCGATCGCTCCATCCTAGAGTCTTCTTTTGATTCTGTTCGCATCCTAGAATCCCCGCCGTTTCCCGATTTGTGCGATGCTCTTTGGGAGGACAATTTTGAGGTGCTTTACTTTGGTGGACACGGTGAAGAGGTAGGGTTTTGTGTCTCTGAAGGGGAAAGTATTGCCATTAAAGAAGATTTGGTCGCTGCGTTGGAACAGGCGATCGTGCGAGGGCTAAAATTGGTTTTCCTGAATTTTTGCAATTCTCACCAATCCGTTCCCTTGTCGAGCACTTCCGTCCCGGTGGTAGTTTGCTGGAGCGCTCCCGTTCCCGACGCGATCGCTCGCTCATTTGCGACTTTTTTCTTCCATGGATTGAGCGGTAACAACTACGCTTCAGCCTTTCAATACGCACGACGACGGCTCGACGAAAAATGGAAAAAATCTTTACCCAAGATAGGGTGTTTTTTGCAACTTTGGCAGCATCCCGAATTCGAGCAACAAGATAAAAACGCTGCTTTATCAATTCCCCGTTTAATCTCCAAGAGACGGACGGTTGCTAGAGGTTTGGGGTTGGCTGGGATTTTGGTGGGATTTCGGAAGATAATAAGTTACAAAACCGTTATCCTTTTAGCTGGAATCTTTGCAGCAAGTTATCCTCTCGGTTTTTTGGTCAATCAAATCGGCCTGTACTTTGCTCACCGAGGCAATATAAATTTAGCGAGGGCATTCTACAAAGCCAGCGATATTATTGACCGAAATACTGGCGATACTTACTTTAATTTAGCGATTTCTGCTGAGAAAGATAATGATACTTCAAAAGCTATAGAACTTTATAACAAGGCAGCAAAAGAAGGGGAAATTAACGCCTATCCCAGTTTGGCTCGCCTGCAATTAGTTACTAGACAATACCAAGAAGCTATCCAAACAGGGACGCTTTGTGTCAATATTGCTCTACTTAAAAATATTTCGGAAGAGTGGAGATCGGATCTTCTTATTATCTGTTATGCTCGGATTGCTTGGGGATACTGGAAATCGGAAAATTTATTATTAGCTGAGTCTTCAATAGAAAAAGGGTTAAAATATAATGGCGACGATAATAGCCTCTTTGACCTTCATTGTGTTGCCTTCGGGGTACGTCGAGATATGGGTAAAGATGCTCGCGAATGGGCTGAAAAACTACTAAAAATTAAAGATAATGTCTCAGATCTTAAAGCCATCAAACCAGATTGCATTACTGCTGCTAGTAGCTATCTTTCTTCAAGGATGGACGTTCAATAAATGCAATCCTCGATTGGAAGAGTGTCCGAATGCGCGCCCCTCCATTGAGAAAGGTCTTAATTATTCGGTATCTCGCATCATGCGCGACAAAATCATGGCGATCCTATCAACACAAAACTAGACCAGAAAAAGGGATCGTTATAATGCGGATAAAGTTCGATGAATTCCTGTTGTGCCAACCTTAACGCTTTCGCTTTGGGGTAATTTTCTAAATATTTGTAAAATAGTTCAATTAACAAAAAAGATGAGCCAGAATTATTATCAAATTGTGAAGCAATAACGCTCGAAGCACCCGATCTCGATGCTATTCCAGCTAGTCCGAATTTTACAAAATGAGTATCGAGGGCAGATTTACATCCACTTAAAACAAGTAGATCGATGTTTTTCCATTTTGTCAATTCTCGAAATTCTTCGATCCCAATATTGCGATCGTAAAAGTCAATCGAGCTATTGTTAGAATGGGTAGCTAAATGGACAATGGGGGCAGGATAAAGGTTATCTGTTGTAAAGTTCTCGTTAAAGTATTTTCGCCCCTCTCGATATTCAAAAATTGCCTCAAGTTCTTCTCGAACGAACCGGATAGGTTCAATATTTTTATTTTCAAATTCTTCTGCTCCCATTGCAAGAATCTTGGCATTTTTCAGACTGTGAAGTGGGATTTTTAGCAATCCAATTGATGGGATTAAAGTGGTGTTAAGTTTGTCTATCAAAGGGATGTTTTTGAGTGACAGAGTGGCAGGGGAAATATTTCTCAATTCTTCATCAAAGCTAAATATTAAAGTATCGATGCCCGCCAATTCTTCAGCAATCGGATCGAGTATCAATCCCGATAGTTTCTGAGACAAAGTTTCGTAAGGTTGGCGGTTCTTTATCGCGTCAAATAATGCGATCGCTAATCCTTTGACCCGGTAGCTCTCCACTGTCACCGCTTCCACGACGGGAGGGCGATCTCGTCGTACAACACCCAAACGCAACCCTTCCACATCCCACCAGACGTACAAAAGGGCGGCTTCCTGTCCGGTTTGCGCGTGGATTTGATCGAGGCTATCTCGGATTGCCCCATAGCGGATGGGTTCGCGCTCTTCGAGTTCGGGATAGGCTTCTAAAAACTGCTGGGTAAATCGGTTTTCGGTCGCCTCGATTTGGGCGATCGCTTCGGTCGTGGTGAGTTGGGGCGTTGTGTCCTCTGTTAGTGGGGCGAGGCTTGGAGAGGGTGCAGTCTGAGGTCGCCAAAGCGTATAAGGACCCCATGTATGAGCGATCGCCTCCCCTTCTGGGGTCTCGACCGTTGCCGTCGTAAGCGGTTGTTCCAAAGCCTGAGCGATCGCTGTTTCCAAGTTCGCCGCGGGGGTAATGGCGATCGGGTTGGGCGTGGGTGTTGGTGTTGAAGGGATAGGAGGAGTAAGGGGGATGCGGGTATATTGCAAGCCGGGGAGGGTGGTATCGTTTGCGAGGGTCACGTTTTGGATGGGGTTTCCATTCGCGACAATTGCACTCGTGGTGAAGGATTGGGGGATGCCCGAGTTAGCGATCGAGAGGGGCGTTCCGGTTGTAATTGAGACGGTCTCAGCTTGGATCGAGTAGTCACCGGGCGAGGCAATGCCCTGAATGGCGAGGTTTCCTTGAGTGGCGATATCCACTTTCTGGCCGGATTGCACGACTCCATCGATCTCGATGTTGTCGATAGCTGTCAGGTTGATTTCCCCTCCCGCCCACGGGAGAGGCGGCCATAGTGTGTAGGAGCGAGCCGAGAGCGAACCTGTTCGGAGCGCTCCCCCTGCTGTCAGGGCAATTGTGCCCCCTAAGCCATTCTGTGCATCTACGAGGACATTCCCGATTGCAATGTCGCCGCCGGCATTGAGGGAGATCGTACCCCCTAGGTTGCCAAAGTTCCCCGCGACGGCGTTGAGATGCACGTCGCCGATGTCTCCTCCTGTCTGGATGAAGATGTTTCCGGGTAAGAGGGTGGCAGCCGTCACGATATCGCCCCCTGAGAGGAAGTTGTTCCCTGCGATCGCTGTGAAGTCTCCGCCATTGTATCCCGTGGTGCCCGCTCCCAGAGACAGCGAGATCGAGCCTGTTGCTTCGAGGCGAACATCGCCCCCGTCGCCCGAGAGAATTCCATGCGATCGGATGCGATCTCCGATATCGATGTCGCCGCCGGCATTGAGATAGATGTCCCCTCCGTCGGCTGTTTGTAGGGGGAAGTGGGAGTGAGCGCTGTCCAGTCGTCCCGTGGCGATCGAGTCTGTTGCTTGTAGGTCGATGTTGCCGCCGGTCGTCGCGATGTCTCCTAGGGAGAGGTTGCCGGATGAGGCGATCGCTCTTAGATTGCCTCCGTTTGTACTGAGAGTGGTAGTTGGGAGGTGGATTTGGGAGGCTTGGAGGGTTAGATCGGATTGAGTGCTGAGAGAGAGGGGGTGGAGGGATGCGATCGTTTCTCCGGCTGAGAGGGTTACGGGCAAGCCATTCGAGAGGGTGAGATGGGGGGTTGCTACAATAATACTTTTGTTCGCTTGGACGATAATGGGGCTGAGGGAGAATTCTAAAATTTCTTTGAAGGTGGGAGAAACGTCTCCTAGAGCAAGGCTTGTTCCCAGCAAAGTATTAATCGCGTTAATATCAGGGGTTTCTGAGAAGGAATGTATCCTCACATAATCCGGATCGAGTAAAAGCATTCCATAGCGACCATTTTCGGAATTGGGAGCGGTGGAAGCAAACCCAAAAAAACCTAAGTTTTTCTTACCCGATATTTCTAAAAAACCGCCATTGCCAGATCGAGATCCTCCCTCACTGAAAATATCACCTAAAAATATTGTGGTATGGTCTGCCCATAAAATGACCCGTCCGCCATTGCCAGAGTCGAGGGCATTAGCTCGAATGAGGGTGTTTGTGCCGACGTGAGTATAGCTGGCATTGGGGATGTTTTCGTCACCCCTGTATCCCCCGCCAATGCGAACATTGCCGCCGCCATTTGTTCCACTAGCATCTATGAGGGAATTTGCTAAGATGACGCGATCGCCAAGTATGTTGATTTCGCCGCCAATTTCCCCGACCGTTGAGAGTGTGCCTTTTGCGGTAGTCTCTCCTTCGTTTCCTGTCAGCAATTCGGGTAAGTCTAAAACATTAAATTTTCCGCTACGAGGTAGGGTTATTTCTAATGATAACAATGAACCTTTATGAGAAATTCTAACCAGATTTTCACCCGGAATTGAGGCGAGTGTAATTCGTCCGCTGGGTGCTGTTAGCGTGCCATTATTCGTAATGCTTCCTCCTAGTAAAGTTAGAGAATTGCCTGTATTTACTGCCAGATTTCCATCATTTATAATTGTGCCATGATGCGTTAAATCAAAAGAAAATTGATTTGGATTTCCGATTAAATTGTCGTAATTGTTTTCGCCGAAAGCGTTAAACCAACTGTTGCCAAAACCTATCCCTGTCGCTGTGGTAGCGGTAAAGTCACTAGGTACATTGAGACTAGCATCAGAGCCGAAAACTATCCCCGCCGGATTCATTAAGTAAAGGTTGGAGTTGCCCCCTGTTACTTGGATTAAGCCATTGATAATTGAGGGATGCCCCCCAGTCACGCGACCGAGAATATTTTGAATATTGGGACTCGATAGGAAGTTAGCGACCTGTCCCTCGTCGAGTCCAAATGCCTCAAAACTGTGGAATAAATTTTGTCCGTCTCCGGATAAATTCCCTCCCGATATGTCACCATTCTTATTGATGATAGTGTTATTGTTAGGTTTGATAGAGCTTGCAATTGAAGGAGCAACTATCGAAAGGAGCGGTATTACGAGTAAAATAGTAGTTAAAAGAGATTTTTTCATATTGTTTGATTGAGATTTTCAAACAATTATAGATGGTTGAGTATATTGTAAAGTTCATTAAAAGTTAATAAAAAATTCATGGATTTTTTATAATAATTGTTGGGATTTCTTGGTATAGAATGTGAGAGAAAGTACCATTTTTTTCTACTAAGAAAGAATATGAAAAGTTTTAGGATTTGGTTGAGTTTGGCAGCGATCGTGGGATCGATTCTTGCTTTTTCTGCAAAAGCAAGAGCATTTACCTTTATCGACACTATTAACGGGTCGGGAATGGATGATGCTCTCCTGACGGTCAACTTCAAGGATGGATCAACAGAAACGGCTATTTTCGTGACGACGGGAGCAGAAGCGAGTGCAGCTATAGGAACAGATTTTAGTTTGTCCGTAGATGGGGCGAACACAATTATTGCCCCTTGGCTTTTCGAGTACACAGGTGATAACATTATTTCATCTGTTGTAGTAGATTTATCTCCCACCAATATTGTGTTTGATTCGCTGCCTTGGCCGGAAGGGACTCCGGGTACTGGGATCGGAAATTCTCTCATTAGTGTAAGTGGTCTCCCTCCTACTAATACAATTTATTCAAACCCCGTACAGGGTACACTTGGAGACATTTTCAACTTAATGGAGACTTTTTGGAACGATGGATACGGCAAGGAGGATGGACCCTCAGTATGGGGATTCGATACCGATCTTCTCGTACCCGACCCCGACCCCGAGCCAATCCCCGAACCTACGGCAATCCTAGGGTTGATTGTCGGGGTTGGGGGTTGCTGTTTCGCCGTGAGGAAGAGCAGGTAAGCAAAATTTTTCGATTTTGGCACGATAGCGATCCCCTGTAAAGAAGTACAAAGCAACCCCCTCGGTCATGGCGATCGGGGGGTTTTTGTTGCGAGAAAACCCAACCCATGACCCCCTCGTCAACGCTGACAGCTTGAGAACTGTGGCGGATAATGGGGGGTGTTGTTTTGGGGAGGGTCTGGGGAATGGCGAAGCGGGAGCAGTTGGCGAGGTTGCTGAGGAGTGTAGAGGAGTGGAATCAATGGAGGGAGGAGAATCCGAGTGTTAGGGTTGACCTTAGCCGTGCTGACCTTAGCCGTGCTGACCTCAGTGGTGTCAACCTCAGCAGTACCAATCTCTGGAATGCCAATCTTAGAAATGCCAACCTCAGCAATGCCTATCTCAGAGGTGCCCGCTTCAGAAGTGCCAATCTCTGGAATGCCAATCTTAGAAATGCCAACCTCAGCTATGCCTACTTCGGAGGTGCCAATCTTAGAAATGCCAATCTCGGTGGTGCTGAACTCGGTGGTGCTGAACTCGGTGGTGCTGACCTCGGTGGTGCTGACCTCAGAGAAGCAAAACTCGATGAATTTAACCTCAAAAATGCCTCTCGTGGAAATGCTGACCTTAGAGGAGTCAACCTTAGTAGCGCGAATCTTACAGGACTCAATATTAGCGAATTTAATCTTAGTAATGCCGACCTCAGCCATGCCGACCTCAGCCATGCCGACCTCAGCCATGCCGACCTCAGAGAAGCCGACCTCAGCAATGCCAATCTGAGTACAGCTCAAGCACTTTACACCAACTTTGAAAGTGCTGTTTTAACAGGAGTTTGTATTCAGGATTGGAATATTAACAGCAAGACTAATCTCGATGGGGTAATTTGTGAGTTTATTTACTTGAAAGATGGCTATCCGGAGTATAGAGATCGCCGACCCTCCGACCTCTCCAAAACCTTCGCCGAAGGAGACTTTGCCCGACTCTTCCAACAACTGCACGAAACCGCCGATCTCATCTTCCGCAATGGTATCGACTGGCAGGCATTCTCAACATCGTTTCAAGCCCTCAAAGCCGAGCAAATCAAAGTAGAGCCAGACGATCGCGCCTTCTCCGTCAGGGCAATCGAAAGCCTAGACGATGGCTCGTTTGTCGTTCGCATCAACACCCCAAAAGGAACGAATAAAGCCGAGATAGAGCGCTCATTCCAAGCCAAGTACGAGGGAGAATTGAAGCAGCTCGAGGCAGGATATCGCAAGGAATTGCAAGCCAAGGACTCACAGATTGAGCAGCACAAAAGAGAGAACACTAATCTCACAGACATTGTTAAAGCAATAGCAAGCCGACCTATCAACATCAACAACCGCAACATCACGGTTAGCGATAACGACATCCAAGGCTCTGCTTACACCGAAGAACTCAAAGGCTCGGGCTACACCGAAGGCGACAACACGACGAATGCGGGTGAGTGATAACCGATAACCAATAACCAAACCCCCCGATCTGCCAGTTAGATCGGGGGGTTGTTGTTTGCTCTTGTTTCCATTCAATCGACTTCAGAGAAGTCTAAAAGAAGCCTATTTTGTTGAGTGGATTTTCTACAACCAGTTTCCATTAAATCGACTTCCGAAGAAGCCATAAGATCGGTGATTCCAGTTTTCTTGGAAGTTGCTGACTGTTTCCATTAATTCGACTTCAGAAGAAGCCAGAAGAGTACCGATCTAGAACCCGCACTCTGACTGGATTCTAGCACCCGATTTTGTGGGGGTCAAGTCAAAATCCCGACCATTGCAATCGGGGGGTTGTTGTTTGGGTCAATTTTTGGGGTGAATTGGGGTTACTCTTCCTCTCCCGTGGTGGGTTGGGGGTCTTGCTTATCCTTTTTGTCGCGATCTTCAGGTTTTGATTGTCCATCCCATGCCGCGATCGCTTCAATAATGTTCGATTGGGAAAGAGCAAAATTCACTAAAAACCGCGCCATTTCCCCATTTGTTACACCTTTGTCACTGGCTAAAGATCGTAATAGCTTATCGTCTTCGCTCCAAGCAGTGAGCTTGATGGCTTTTCCTTTATCTTGTCCTTCAATCTTGACAAATTGTCCTTGCTCTCCTCGCTCGACGGACGTTTGCCATTTTCGATCCGTTGTATTCATAGCTTCGTGGTACTTCCGTTTTTTCAGCGTATCACAGTAAAAAATATTTGCCAAAGCCCTTGACAAAACCGTGGTACTACGGCACAATAATAAATATAAGCGAGAGAGCGGTCATTCCGGCCAAGAAACAAACCGCCCTCTCAAATCAAAAGCCCACAAAGGAGCAATATGAATACTACCTTAACTCAAGCCCCCCAAACCGCGCAACGCACCAGCAAGAACGAAGGGAAGATCGTCGGCAAAATCGTAGACCTCAACGACGAACGCCGCGCACTGGCTGCACAGGTCGCAACCCGCGATTTCTGCCACAACACCACATTCACCGCCGCCGATATCGAAGCCGTTACGATTCGCGGTGGCATGGTCGATATTTACTTCACCAACGGCGGCAAAACGATGGTTGACATCGCGACTTTCAAGGAATGGGTCAAAGAGTTCAAGTCTGAATCCCAACTCTCCGACGAACAACAAGAAATCATCGAAGCCGCCATCGATGCTCCCTTCCAAGCCGAGGTAAATTTCCAAGACGCGATTGCCAGCTTCTACAGCGATGAGGACGGCTTCATGGGAACAGTACGCCGCGATCGCTTCGTATGGATGGCAACAACCGAGACCACCGCAACCGTACACCGCACAGCTGAGCAAGCAGTTCAAAGCCTCATCACTTGCACCTACGCAGAATGGGAGGAAGCCAAAGCCGGAATCGAGGGGATTCGGTATGACGGTAACGGGTACTGGGTCTATGGTCGCGGACGAGTGAATACAAACAACCTCCTCGATCTGCTCCACCTCAGCAAGACCGATCGCCAAATCGCAATCTTAGAGCAGCAAATCATGATTGCTGACTAACCGTCACGGGGGAAGCGCATTCCCCCACCACACTCGCCACAGAATAGAAGGAGAAAGAAATGCCCGTTATCGTCACCCTGCCTTTAATCCGCAACAAACGCGACCTCACTCAAGAACAGCTCGCCGAACTTGCACAACGCTCTCAGCAACTCATCGGCAAACTCGAACAACAGAAAGCCAAAGGGATCGGATTCGATACCCTCAGCCAACTCCTCGAGGCTGTTGACGCGACGGGAATCGAAGACGCAATTGTCTACATCCCCAACGACCCGACCAAGCTGGATGACACCCTAGCAAGGCTTTCCCAACGGTTCGGCGTACCCGTCGATTACCTCCTTCCTTACATCCCCGAAGACCTGAAAGAGGCTTATCGCAAGCAGTACACCCTGAATTGACCGCCACGGGGGGCGTACTGCCTCCCACCACTCGCCACACTACGGAACCAACAAAAATGAATACACAAAAACCGCAAGCGCTCCCCAAAGGCTGGGAGGCTCTATTTGCCTCGCGCTGGCAACGCGGCAAGTTCTTGAACGAGAAGCAGACCACTTACTACTACACCATCTGGGAACGCATCCAGATTAGGGGACGGGAGGAGAACCCCGACGCTCTCACCCTCTACGTTCACGGCATTAGCAACCAATGGCAGAAGGCTGGAACGCTCAAACGACAGGGAGAACGCTGGATTTTTGAACCCGCCAAAACCAACGACACACCCGACATCCTCACCGCAACCATCATTCGATTTCTCGCCCCAACCCCTCGGAAGGAGACCAAGCAATGAACCCCACCACAATCGCACCCCCTATCATCCGCCACTACTGGGTTGTACTCGGTAAGGACTACATCGAACAGGATGGCTACTCCGTCCCAACCCAAACCGAGGAATTCCAGATCGCCCTCTCAGAAGGGGAGACCGTCGACGGCTATTTTGCCAACTGGCTGCAAGACAACTGGCAGATCGAGACCGCCGAACCCGTCGCCCTCACTGCCCCTCAGAACGTCACAGAACAGGAGGAATTCTAACGATGGACTACCAAGCCTTACAGGAGGAAATCGCCCGCCATTTCGAGCAAATCCAAGCAATGGCAGAACTCGAAGGACTCGACCGCAACATTGCCGCCTGTCTGGACAACGCTACGAGCTACCTAGAGGGTGCTCTGGAGATTGCCAAGGAGAAGAATTCCCCGCTCCCTCCCTTGCTTTTCCCGCGTGCAAAATCCAAACGGTTGGGAATGTATCGATGGCAACTCGCCGTAACGACCCCAGAGAAAGCGATGGATCTGATTCTCGCCCTCGAAGACAGCCAACAACCCATAGCAGGAGAATAGGACAAATGAACGAACAACAAGCCAAGCAAACCATCGCAATGCTGTCCCAAGCCATTCGCGACGATGGAATCAACGTGCAGCAAATCGACACCCTCAACGATGCGATCGACATTCTCGCCAAGAAGTACCTCGGTATCGTTCCCAAGCAACCCGAGCAACCCACAGATCCCATCAATTCCCTCATTTGGATGTTGACCGAGCCAACTAAAGGAGAGTAGTACAGATGAGCATTGAAAACATCGGCAGAATCAAAGGGGAAAACCTCGCCAACCTGCACTCGTGGTGCGAGGAGCATCGCAAGCTACTCAGCCCGACCCTCTCCCGCTATGCCCGAGGACGGCAAGAACTCTGGCTGCGTCGTTACTGCGACCTTCGCCGCGACCCCACGATCGTGCAAGGCTATCGTAACGAGCGCATCGAAGCACTGGGAGAGCGCTTGCTGCCGGGATTCCATATCGGTCTGTTCCTCCTGTATCCCCCTAAGACCTGCATCCTGCCGCACCGGGATCATGGATGCCTCGCACCGACAGCCGTGAGTGTGAACCTGAGTGACGTGGTTTTTGTTCTCAATGAGGAGCGTCACGAGTTGAAGAACGGGGACGTGACGAGGTTCAATTCCAAATCCCTCCATGCCACAGAGCCAAAAGAAACCGAGCGATTCGCCCTTATCTTCTGGCATCTCAAAGAGAAGTACGTCAAGCCTATTAAAGGAGAGTAATCATGCAATCCAACGTGACCCCATTAGACCCCAGCAAACCCCCGAAAGAACGCCCCGAACATCCCGGCGAGTGGAGTATTCGCCGCATTATCACCGCGCTCTCGAAGGATATTCCCGACGACATGACGCAACGCTTGCGAGACAAGGGAAACGCGATTTATGTGCCTTGGCATCAATGTGTCCGAATTCTAAATAAATACGCCCCCGGTTGGGAGTTTGAGACCGATATTCACTTCAGTGGCGATCGCATTTTCGTTACTGGCAAACTCACAATTCCTGCGAGCGAGGGCAAGTTTTCGAGGAGCGCGATCGGCACGGAACCCCTGAAGCGCTGGAAAGAGGGTCACTGGCTAGAACGAGATGGCGAGAAGGTTTGGATCGAGGGGGCATGGGTTGAGCTTGCCTATGGCGACCCCTCCAGCAATGCCGAGAGCATGGCGTTCCGTCGGTGTTGTGCGAAGTTCGGTCTCGGTTTGTATTTGTACCGGAAAAAGTGAGGTTGCGACTTCGGGTTGCGACTTCTCCCCACTCGGAAAGCCACGGGGGGAAGCTCGGAATCTATCCCCTCCCTCAACGAAGTAGGGAGGGGCAAACCTCGCACAAACCTCGCTAATTTTTGATAGTAAATACTTGCTTTATAGCTACTTTTCTGAGACAATAAAAACAGGTCGATAGGATTATTATCATGGTCACGCGCCGAGTTACTTACAGAATTTACCCCAGTTCTCAACAAGAGAAGAGATTGCATTGGGCGAGACGGCTGCACTGTTATTTATACAATGCTGCAATTGCCAATCGTCGGACGCAATACCAAAAATTCGGTCATTCCGTGGACTATTTCGAGCAACAGAATTGTTTGCCCGCATTTAAAGAAGTTTGGACGGATTATAAAGAACTGGGTTCTCATGCCCTGCAAGCAACTCTAAAGCGTGTCGATTTTGCCTATCAACGCTTCTTTAAAAAGTTAGGAAAGTATCCTAAATTCAAAGCCTATCGCCATTATTCAGGCTGGACTTATCCCTGTAAGCAAAGCTGGAAAGTCAGCACCAATAACGGCGTTAACGGTCATCTCGAATTGAGAGACTTAGGGATCTCCCTCCAAATGAGAGGAAAAGCGCGGCAATGGGGAAAGGCGAAAACCTGCACTATCTTCTATCGCAATGGCAAGTGGTACGCCTCGATTACCGTCGAATGCGCTCCCGTCAGAGAGACCGGAAAAGACTCGGTAGGGCTTGACTTTGGCTGTAAAACGGCTGTCGCCACATCTAAGGGGGAATTCATCGAAAACCCTAAATTCTTAGCCAACAGCCAAGAGAAGATCCGCCAACTTTCTAAAGGTCTCAGACGCAAAAGAAAACCCCAAAAACGTAAGGTTAAAGCATCGAGACGATGGAAGAAAACACAAGCTAAAATCTCCAAGGAACGGCGTAAAGTTGCCAACCGCCGCCAAGATTGGGTACATCAAACCGCGACACATATCGTCAGCCGTTATAGCATGGTCGCGACGGAGAAACTCAACCTTAAAGGCATGACCAAAAAGGCAAAGAAAGGTAGCACCCGCAAGCGTCAAAAGACCGGACTCAACCGCTCGATCTTGGATGTTGGCATCGGTATGTTAAGAGATGCCATTAAGTACAAGGTTATCGAAGCGGGGGGACTGTTCGTAGAGGTTCCCACCCAAAAGGTCAAACCGACGCAACGGTGTGCGGAGTGTTGGGAACTCACGCCGAAAACCTTAAGCGATCGCGTCCATAAGTGCCAGCATTGCGGACACGAGGACGATCGCGATATCAATGCCGCCCGAGTCTGCGAGATTTGGGCAAGGGGTCAGGAACTGGCCTCTTTAGATGCAGAGTCGCCAAGCTCTACTTCAAAGGCTCGTACTTGTACGGGATCGATGAAGCAACTTGGGGCGAAGAAGCGTCGGAAACTCCTCGCTCAACGCAGTAGCGAGGAGTAGTTCATACCCAAGTATTCCGAACTCGCCAAACAGTTCATCACGCTTTCTAAAAAGACCGTAAATCGCGAATGGCTCAAGGAAGTTTCGGTCATTCCCCTGCAACAATCTTTGAGAGATTTAGAACAGGCATACAGCAACTTTTTCAAGTCCTGCAAAGGCGAAAGGAAGGGGCGAAAAGTCAGCCCGCCACGCTTCAAAAAGCGCAAGTCTAGACAGGCTGCACGCTTCACTCGTGGGGGTTTCAAGGTCGGACAACATAAGGTTTACCTCGCTAAAATTGGCAAGGTCAAAATCGTCTGGAGTCGCGATTTACCCTTCGACTATGCTCAGGGCAAGCCCTCAGATCCCTCATCGGTGACAGTCATCAAAGATAGCGCCGATCGCTACTTCCTCAGTTTCGTGGTTGAGATAATCCCTGAAATCCTGCCAAAGACCGATAAATCGTGCGGTATCGACTTAGGAATTACCGATTTTGCCACCTTTGACAATGGGGAAAAAGTGAAAGCACCGAAGCCGTTAAAGAAGAATTTGCGACGGTTGAGGAAGCGACAAAAGCAACTTTCTCGCAAGCAGAAGCGGTGCGACCCCGCGTCGGCGAAAGACGCAAGGGAACGCGCACCAAGAGAAGGGAGTAAAAGGCGTGAAGTGGCTCGTAAAAAAGTAGCCAAACTGAACGCCAAAATTAGGGATACCCGTAAGGATTTCCTACACAAACTATCGACGAGGGTAGTTAGAGAAAACCAATCAATCGCCCTCGAAGATCTGAACGTTTCGGGTATGGTCAAGAATCGCAAACTATCCCGCGCAATTAGCGATTTGGGATGGTACGAATTCCGAACCATGCTTAACAATAAAGCCGATAAGTTCGGTCGCGAATTTCACGT
>JAGHZQ010000037.1 GCA_017746715.1 Cyanobacteria bacterium SBLK | reverse complement strand
TTTAAAAGGATCGGCTAAGGTGAGTTCAATGCGAGGGCGCTGACCGTTATTGCTAACACCGTTGCAAAAAGGAGGGACGCAAAACGCCGCTTCGCCTTTGTTGGCTCGGGCAATATCGTTACCAATGGGAAGAATGAAATCGGCAGTAGATTTTTGAGCGTTCATAATGTCCTCGTTTGTTGTTTTTTAACGACAATCACAACATAAGCGAGGGGATGTTATAAAAAGCAAATGTAAAATTTACTTTTCTCAAAGTCTTGTATGATAAGGAGTTTAAGAGTTGAGGGAAGTTCTTGCAGTTAGCACGATCCCCGAACTTTCATCAAAAAAATGCCACCCTGTTGAGGAGTGGCATCTGTTATTCAATTGCAATATCGATATTATCCCGCGATCGCGCCATCGGGCATGGTAGTCTCAGATAAAATCGCCTGTTTCCAATTGATATCTTGCCATTGAGCACCTCGCAAATTCGCACCGGTTAAATTGGTTTCCTGTAAATCCACCGTTTTTAAATTCGCTCCCCATAAATAGGCATTTCGCAAACTGGCTTGCTGCAAATTAGCCTCGCTCAAGTTAGCCTTGTTTAAATTGGCTCCTGTCAGATCCGCTTCCTGCAAAATTGCATCGGTTAAATTGGCTTTAGCTAGATTCACTTCGCACAAATCCGATCGCAACAAGTTTGCGCCGGCCAAATTTGCCGATTGCAGATTGGCTCGCGACATGAATGCCGTACGAATTTGAGCCTCGCTGAGATTGGTAACGCTCAAATTCGCCTCGCTTAAATTAGCCCCGCTCAATTTTGCCCCGCTCAAATCGACACCATCCAGTTCGACCCCATGCAAATCGACACCATTGAGATATGCCTCGCTAAACTTAATCCCATTCAAAATTGCGCCCCGCAAATTTGCGCCACTCATTCTCGCCCTGGATAAATTTGCCCAACTAAAATTTACATTTTTTAGATTTGCCGAGCGAAAATTAATGCCTTCTAAATTGGCACCGCACAAATTTACGCCTTCTAAATTGGCAAGGCACAAATTAACGTGTTTGAGAATAGCACCGCTTAATTTTGCACCCTTGAGAATGGATTTGGTAAATTCTGCACCTGTTAAATTGGCCTTGGTTAGATCGGTATCTACGAGGCTAGATTCTCTGACTTTAGCAAAGCTCAAATCAGCACGAAAGAGAAATGCTCCCGTTAAATTTGCCCCTTTAAGATTGGCTCGACTCAAGTTGACCGCCCCTAAATAGGCATTTGTAAAATTGCTATTGGGCAGTTGCACTCTCTCCAAGTTTGCTCCCATGAGATTAACTCGAGAAAAATCCCGTTCTCCTGCTTCGTAGCGCTTGAGTAGTTCTTGTCCGTCCATTTTTTTCTCTCTCGCTCCCTAGCTTTACACTTTTTTTATTATTATCTCTTTTCTAGTGTGACTGAAAAGGTTAGCAATCCGTGTTAACTTTCTTGAATTTTCGCAACTCATTAATTGTTAGAAATGAGCATTCGCTTTAATGAAAGGTGATAAAGCCAAAATACCATAGGTAATAATACTAACTCCCGATAGGCGATTTAACCAGCGCAAATTCCCAAAATCAATGGCCTTTTGCAGGCGATCGATGGCAAAGCTCAAAAACAACCACCAAGCTGCAGATCCCGTAAAAACCCCAAAAACGAGCAGTAATGCTTCTTGATAATTGTTACCAGAATTAACCAATCCCAATCCGGCAAAAATGCCGATAAAGGCAAGAATTGTGGTGGGATTGGTTAGGGTGAGAAAAAAAGTGGAAAAATAAGCATTGGAGAAACTCGATCGCTTCTCTTCGATCGTTGCGGGTTTAGGTTTGGCGTAAAATGTTTTCACCCCCAGATAAATCAAAAACAACCCTCCAAGAGATTGAAACCAAAAGGCGCGATCGACGAGAAAATTAGACAGGGCAACCAAACCAAATCCAGCAATACCACCATAAACACTATCGGCGGTTGCCGCCCCGAGTCCGGAAATCAAGCCCATAAAACGACCGTAAGTTAAGGTGCGATGAATGCACAACACCCCGATCGCCCCCACGGGTGCAGCAACGGCTAAACCCACGGAAAAGCCTTTGAATAAAAGAGAAATATCCATGTTTGCAATTAATCTTGATGTTCTTTAAATTTACAAATAAAAACTGCTAAATTAAAGTATAAATTTAAGTTATTTGTGAGTTTTATGGTAAAAAATTAAGGAAGAAAGAGAAGATCGCTTTAAATTTTCAAGATGCAGTTAGACGAAACGGATTGGCACATTTTACAAATATTGCAGCAGGAAGGAAGGCTCTCTTTTTCCGAACTGGGGCGCAGGGTGGGACTTTCTTCCCCTGCTGCGACGGAACGGGTGCGAAAATTAGAAGATGCGGGAGTAATTACCGGGTATTGCGCTCGCGTCAACGCAGAGGTGCTAGGATTGCCCTTAAGAGCCTTTATTCAACTCACGACGACACCCGATCGCTATCCCGAGGCGATCGCCACCATGGAAGCCTTGCCAGAAATTTTACGGGGCTATCACGTCACGGGCAATTCTTCTTTTGTTATCGAAGCGATCGCTTCTTCCATGTCTCACCTTGAAGAAATTCTCAATCGTTTAAGTCAGTACGGTCCGACGAGCACGTCAATTGTCCTCTCTAACCCAGTTTTTAAAAACTCGATAGTTGCCAAATAGTATCGTTTGAGCGATCGCTCCCATTAATAGGATGAGTTAGGAGAATAGCATGCTAAAATCATTCGAGAATCTGCGGTATAACCCTCTACCTGTAAGAGTTATCCCGCATTTACCCCATAACAATCAGTTGAGTGAAATCGGCTCGACCGTTCTCCTGCAAACCCGGTAAATACAATTAATTTCGCAAGAGGACGGTACGTGCAACGCACTCGATGTAAAAAATTAAAGCAATAACGAGGTCGCTGTTTTGAATTTCATTTGCACGCATTTTTTTAGGCTTGCTCTCGTCTCCCTCAGCCTAATCTCGCTATTTATCGGGTCGGGTAACGCGATCGCCGACTATACGATTCCAGACGATCTGACTCCAGTAAACGCGTGGAGGTTTGGATACTCCGCAGACGAAGCACTCGAGTTTAGAAGAGCCTATACATATCAAGATTTTGTCGATACTGGGGATACCGGAACTTACATGTTTAGCCGTCTCGGCGAACTCATCCCGACAGCAACCCTCTACCGTCGGGGCCCGGTTGCCAATTTTCTGAGAAAACCCATGCCCGAAATTGCCGACGTTACGGCAACCACTCAACTCGGGGAAAACATGACTTTGAGCGAGGCAATGGAAGACGAGCGATCGCGCATGCGAGCGATCGCTGTCGTTCATAATGGCAAACTGGTTTTTGAGAGGTATATCGGCATCAGACCTCGAGATAGTCACCTTTGGCAGTCTTGCTCGAAGACCCTCTCGAGCTTATTGATTCACATGCTTGCAGAAGAGGGGAAAATCTCCCTCGACGCGCCAGTGACGGATTACCTAGAGGAATTAGCCGACACGGGTTGGGCGCAAGTGACCGTGGCTGATGTGCTGCACCAAAAATCGGGCATGAATGTCGAAGAAGATAACGTGTCCAATCCAGAGCATCCTGTCGCTCAGTTCTACAAAAGTGCTTTGAGTGCGCGAGGCGAACCGTCAGGCACTCCGCAAGACGAGATATTGCGAGAGATTGACGTGCTTCAGGATCCCGGAGAAGCATTTCAGTACGGCAGTATAAACACGCAAATTCTAGGATTGCTCATCGAACGAGTGACCGGAAAACCGTGGAATGATGTCGCGAGCAGGCGGGTTTGGGGCAAGATCGGCATGGAAGGGGATGGAAAGGTTGCCATTACTTCCACGGGAGAGCTTCTCAATGGCGGTGTCATTGCCGGACGTTTGCGAGATTTTGCGCGCTACGGAACGATCTATACACCTAGTTGGGATGTCGTCACGACAGGGATAAAGCCTATTGTTTCGGATAGCTACTTCGATAAGGTCTATGCTGCTGCGGATAAAGATATTTTCGACCGAGGGTATATGGGTCAGCGCATGCTCGAAAACTTTGGACCTTTGGAAATGGGAGCATCCTATCAGTGGGATGCGGTGTTCCCCGATGGCGACCTTTACAAATCGGGTCGAAGCGGTCAGGCGCTTTACGTATCGCCGGAAACGGATACGGTTGTGGTCTGGTTTTCGACAACGTGGAAGAGTTCCCTCTGGTTGGAGGGCTACGCTCGAGAGATTGTCACGCAGATTTTCCGCGATGCTCCCTTTCCGCTCCCCGATCGCTAGGCACTTTGAAGCATTAGAGACAAGAGCACTTTACCGAACATAATACGAGGCGATCGCATGACGGAAAATGCTTCTTTTGTTAAAGCGATCGCCATCATATTATTTTTCTGCGATTACTAACATTTCAAAATCTTCAGTTGTTAATCGATCGCTTCGACTGAATGCACCAAGTTTCGCACCCAATATATCTATCGTTTTGAAATTCAATGATTTTAAAAGCCAAGTTATCTCTGAGGGAACATAGTATCTTTCGTTACAAAGAAGAGATTTTTTCTGTCCGGAGTCATCAACAAATTCTATGGTGTTGCGATCGCGGAATGTCATCAAATCAAAAGTATTGTCGTTATATATCGCCCCACCCTCCTTTGTTGCTGCATCCATAAATTCTTTGACGGAGTGGAAGAGGGGGAATAGTCCGTTTAACGTTGTGAATATCAATTTTCCCTTTGCTTTTAAAGCATTGGCAGCATTCTGAAGGATTTGAAAATTCATCTCATCTGTTTCCATCAAGGAGAACCCTCCCTCGCACAACATTATAATTAAATCAAATGTATTAAACGTATAAGGTTCTCTTGCATCATGCTTTTGAAAATCAATTTTGAGCGATTGTGCAGATGCTTTCTCTTTTGCCCGTTTTAGTTGGGCTTCAGATAGATCGATACCAGTAACAGAATAACCTCTTTTAGATAATTCTATTGAATGCCTGCCCGTTCCACAGCCAATATCAAGTATTTTGATTGTTTTGTCATAATCGATCTCTTTTTCGATAAAATCGCATTCTCCGATTGTACCTTGGGTGAATTCTTCATTGTCATAACTTTTCGCGTAGTTTTTGAATAATTCTTCGTACCATTGTTTCATCTTCCTATGCCTATATTTTTGGGTTATTCGGGGAGTTTTACAGAATATTCTATCTAACTATACTGGGCTTACACAAGAAAACCCAGCTTTTTTCCTCGAGGGAGAAAACCCTACGAGTTTACGGAGCGATCGCATTACAAAATAGGCTTTTTTGTTGTCAACGCGATCGCCACTTCTAGATGTGTTGCGTGGATTCTTCTCTATTATGCCATCTTCAACCAATCAAACACCTCATTAACTGTAAGAGTCAATTCTAACTCGGGCAAAATAGGAAGAACTTGTTCGCCATGACATAATACGGGTTGTTGCTGAGGCAATAAAAACAAAATACTCGAGTCATTTGGATCGATAAACCAGCCGAGACGACTGCCATTTTCGAGGCAATAGAGAATATTTCCTAATACCTTATTGGGATGCTGTTCGGGAGACAGAATTTCAATCGTCCAATCTGGGGGTATCTTAAAATTATCTGGAACATTGCCATCTGATGTCAACGGTATATGCTCCCAAAGAAAAACCGCTATATCCGGCACGATCGAACGCAGACCAAAACTGCATCTTAATTCTGGGAAAGCATAGGCAATTTTTGCGTCTTCCGAGACTTGATTAATGGCAGCGCAGAGTTTTCCTTGTAAGCGACTGTGTCGTCCTTTTGGCATAGGCTTCTGAATAATTTTCCCATGAATGTATTCGCTGGCAGGTTTAGTCTCGGGTTGTGCCAGAAATTCTTGCAGGGTTAGGGTTTGAGAGAGGCTTTGTACCATCGCGATCGCCTAAAAATATTGCATATATTTCCTATTTTACTCACCGATCGCTCACCTCAACCCAACATTTCTTTTCATTTGATTCGTGGGTTAAATCCATGAGCAATTGCGAATAAACACCCTCTTTTAATGAAGGCGCGCTACTTTGTTCGGATTTAATGCAGCTTATCCAATGGTCGGCGACGCGAATAAAAGGGGCTAAACGCCCATCGGTAAAGACTTGCGGAAAAGCGAGGCGTTTGGGGATTTCCTGCTCTGATAAATTCTGACCGGCGGGAGCGGCATATAAGTGAAAACCGTGAACGTAATCTTTGAGATTGTCGCTACCGAGAACCAGAGTACCGCGATCGCCATAAACTTCTACCCAATGCCCTCTCCCCTGATAAGTGACGGAACTGAGGGAAACCTGACAGGGCGTACCATCTGCCAATTCTAACAGGATGGAACAAGTATCGTCGGCATCTACGGGCTTGAGTTTGTTTCCATCGGCAGGATCGGGACGTTCGGGAATCGCACAACTTAAATGAGCGCACAATCGCTTGACCGGGCCGAATAACCAATGAATGTAATCGAATGCGTGAGAGCCGATTGCGCCTAACGCACCTCCTCCTTTATCCTTGCGGGCATACCAATTCCAAGGGCGATCCGGGTTGGCACGACTGACAGCTAACCAATCGATTTTAATCAATCTGGTTTTGCCAACATAGCCCTCCTGCAAAAGTTCTGCCAATCTTTGCCATGCAGGGACGAAGCGATATTCGAAATCCGCGATCGCGATTAAGCCTTTTTGTTGAGCCAGTTTGTAAAGTTCTCGCGTTTCGCGAACATTTAAAGTCATGGGTTTTTCCAATAATAAGTGCTTCCCAGCTTCTAACACTTGTTTGCCCATCTCGTAGTGCAGGAAAGGGGGAGTAGAGATGCTAACAGCTTCAACTTCCGGGAGGACTAATAGTTTTTCTAGGCGATTGAAAGCATGAGGAATTTTGTTAGCATCCGCGATCGCTTTAGCTTTTCCCAAGTCCCGATTCCATACGGCGACCAATTCCGTATCGGGGTGATGTTGAAATCCGGGGATGTGTATTTTTTGACCGAACCCGGTACCGACTACTGCAACGCCTATACTCATGCACGCTACTCCCAAGTTACCATAGGGGTATCTTAACCCGGAAGTTGTTACGAACAAAGTATATTTTTTCTAAGTACGATCGCATTTCTTGGCGTGGAACGGGTATCCCTGCCCGTGTATCGTTTAATAAAATTCTCGCTTGAGCGTCCGATGCTTGTTCCACAATTGAAAAGTTTTCTCTTATGACCTGAATTATCAATTTGCAAGTTGGAGATGCACTCGTATTTTATCGGTGTAAGAAAGCTATTTTTTTAATAAAATTTTTCTGAGGAAGAGGGCGACCAGAAGACCGGGAATACTAGCAATAATGAGAACCAAGGCAATTTCAACACTCCAAATCGCGGTTCGGTTTTGCACGTAGTAATGCAGCGCGAGAATATTGAGAGGTCCTGCAAGCAAGCCTCCAACAATTCCAGCCGCTAGAGGTTTCCGAAAGGCCAATATACCACTCACCAGTCCGCCAAATACTGAAAAAATCAGAGCGCCCGAGAGACTGATGGGAATGCCAAAACCAAAGCCATTTGCTTCAAGAGCCGGCCAAGAACAGGAAAACATAAAAATATACAAAGCGATTTGATGATGTTGTTTGAATATTTCCGATCCATTGCTCATAAAATTTTTTCTCCATTCCTTGTAGGGAGCGATCGCCGCGATGCAAAAAATCTCCCCTACAATTTTGCCCGACTTTTCTAAATTTGCCCACCAAAACGAGCGCAATTTCAATGAGGCAATCGACTGAATGCAGCCCGTCTAATCGAGTAAGCGATCGCTCAAAATAGTCCGTCATTTATTCAATTTTGCTTTGACTTCAAGTAGATACTACCAATCGTTAAGGATAAGACAGGAAACCTGATATAATCCGACGGAAGTCACAAATGGAGTGCTATACAAATGTACGAAACCTATGGGCCCGCCCCTTGGATCAAAACAGATCGTTACGGAATTACCAAGACCCTTCCCCCCGAGACCTCCGTAATTTGGTATAAAGCACTTCTACTCTGTGCCAATGGAGACGGAGAACTCTCACAAGCAGAGCGGGATTGGGTAATCGGTCACGCAACTACTTATCATCCAGAGATGAATGAGAGCCAAATCGAAGAACTGAGAAACTATAACGGCACGGGGACAACGGACGATATTGAAAAACTTGTATTCAGCGATCCCCTTGCTAAAAAGGGACGTTATGTTCTGGTTTATGAAGCAATTCAGGCTTCGGCGGCAGATGGGGAATACAGTGGAGGAGAAAAAGCTACGATTCGTAAGATGGCTGGTAAGTTAGGAATTAGCGCAGCCAAAGTTGCAGAGCTAGAGAGCCTATTTGAAGAAGAACAGGCATTCCGAGAGAAGCGCATCCGCATTTGGCATCCTGAAGGCATTCCGGGTGAAGATTAACGACGAACGGCGATCGCGGCGTCAATTGATGGTAGCGATCGCACCTCTATCAGTTCAAAGTCTGTCGTAGCGAGGAGAGCGGCAAACTCATCTCGAGTTCGCTCTCCGGGTCCTCCATGCTCTCCTGGTGCGCCATGGACCAACAACATCTGCAAATTTTTAATCCCGATGTAGGGGTTGCGAATCGTGTAATCTTCGACCAGTTCAAAAATGTATAGCTTGTTACCAGAATTCATGGCGCGCCCGATATTATTGAGAACGATCCTAGCTCGTTCGTCGGCATAAGAATGCAAAATGCGCTTGAGGATGCCATCTCCGGGAATATTGGGTAATGGAGCGTGGATATCGACCCCGATCGCCTCCAAGCGTAGCAGGGGTTTGATTCGAGCGATCGTGTCTGGAACATCAAAAAGCCGTCCCCAAATGCTTTCATACTGCTCCAAAATTCCCCGAATGAGCGCGCCATTCCCCCCTGCAATTTCCGTGAGATGCGTCGATGCAGAAAAGTCGAAACTTTGCAAAATATCGCGAATCTCAATTTGCGATAGGGATTCCATCGCTCGATCGAAAGCGGCTGCGATCGCCTGATGCTCTCTCAGATAATCGTAGAAGAGGCGATCGCGCCCGAGCTGATAAATACTTTTTCCCGTTCGCAGCAGTTCTGTCCAAAGAGTGCGCCGTTGTTGGTGTTTCTTGGATTGCGCCAACTGACAAAAATCATGCCACGGTCTGAGGGATAGTTTTGAAGTGAGAACTAAATGCTTTGATACTTCAGTCAGGGAAACTTTAGTCAGAAAAGGGCGAGGATGAGGCTCGAGCGCGAATAGGTCAAAATGCGCCAATCCTCGCAAACAACGATGGAGCGCGCGCTCGTGAGTCCCTGTTTGCTCGGCTAACTCCAAGACGGATAGAGACTGGTTCGCAAGGCGATCGAATACCCCGAGATCGATGCAGGTTTCCGTGAAGTGAGAAACGATGCGATAATCTAGAAGGCAAAATGCTTGTTGATAGGGAATCATGCTAGTTGATAATACTTAAGCAATAATCCCAAGTTACTGTAGAATTTAATCGTTTGGCGATCGAGAAATGGCAAGAAGACTCAAACGCAGACAAAGGAAGAGTTTGAGGCAAAGTCTCGGAAAAAATGCCGTCTTGCCGAACGGTAAAATTCTCTCCCTCGACGCCGCGAAAACTTTAAGTCGGGTTAAACTTCATCAAGTCTTTACAAAAAAATAATTCTGTGAAGATTTGATACATTTGATATTGAGGACTTTACTGACATAGCAGCTTAGATGTATTTTTACAAGTAAGGAAGACGAAATGCTCTCAGTAACTTTCCTAAAATGCATCTATCAGGGGATTCAAACAATGAATATGCTAGCAAAGAATTTATTTGTGTTTGCAGGAAGTATCGCTGTCGGCATGGCCTTTGCCAGATCTACTGAAGCACTGACGCTGAATAATAGTACGGGACTGATCGATCCCGCTCAAACCATTACATTTAACGAAATCGAGTTACCTAACAATACAAGCGTTATTGACCAATATTCGAGCCTTGGTGTGGAGTTTTCCCCAAATTTAGTCTTTGAGACCTCGTCGAGCCCTTCTCCAAATATTACGGCCAATCAATTGAAAAACTTCCCTCCAGTTACGAATCCTTTCTCAATCCATTTTACAGATAAGGTTAGTTCGGCTGCATTTGCCTTTGCCCCACCTCCAAGCACAAGCACATTCACGGCCCTTCTCGACGGCTCGGTTGTCGAGTCATTTTCATCCCCCACACACCCTTTTAACTCGAACAACTTCTTCGGCTTCACAGATATTGTATTTGATGAAATCAGGATCGATATTGGCGAGCCAGTCAATTCAATGCGTTTAGATAATATTCAGTTTACTGTTGCCTCTACTCCCGAACCCAGTAGCATTCTCGGCCTCCTCGTAGCTGGGTCTATTGTTACGGGGACTGCACTCAAGAAAAAGCGATCTACATAATTCAACGCAATATAGCAATACGCCCTAAGGATTAGGGATTGGGTTGGAGATTAGCAAGTGATTGCTGAGTTTCAACCTTGAGAAACATCTCTAAAATTCATCATAATATCCGGGACTCAAACAATGAATATGCTCGCAAAGAATTTATTTGCACTTGCAGGAAGTATCGCTGTTGGTATATCCTTTGTCGGAACTGCTGAAGCACTGACATTTAATAACAGCACAGGGCTCACCAACCCCGCTCAAACCATTACATTTGATGAGATCGCGTTACCTAACAATACAAACGTTACCGACCAATATTCAAGCCTTGGCGTAGAGTTTGCCCCGAATCTAGTCTTTGAGATCGTGCGCACCCCTACTACAAATTTTACTGGTAATCATTTAAAAAACTTCTTTCCAGTTACGAATCCTTTCTCAATCAATTTTACAGATCCAGTCAATTCGGCTGCATTTGCCTTCATAAACAATGCAAGCACAAGCACATTCACGGCCCTTCTCGATGGCTCAATCGTTGAGTCATTTTCATCCCCGTCAGTTTTTGTACCTAACAACTTCTTCGGCTTCACAGATATTGTGTTTGATGAAATTCAGATCGATGTTGGTGGAGGCGGTAATTATATGCGTTTAGATAATATTCAGTTTACTGTCGCCTCTACTCCCGAACCCAGTAGCATTTTCGGCCTCCTTGTGACAGGGTCTATTGTTACGGGGACTGCACTCAAGAAAAAGCGATCTACATAATTCAACGCGATATTTAAATCGGGTACATCTCAAAGTTGCAAATTTACAAAGAACTGGGACTCGAGGGAGCATCTTGCTCCCCCGGTCATTTATGATGATTGATTTCCAGATTCTGATATGAGTTAAGTTTTTTCTACCAATTGAGACAGACAGAGATTCTGCGCGGCCAAAAAATGTCCGATCGCATCCTCATAATCGGTTGCAAAGGACTCATTGAGCAATCTGCGGGCATTTTGCAACGCTTCCGGGTAGATCGGGATGAAGGCTTCTTGAGTCTCTTCAATAACTCGATCTAGCATTTCGGGTTCGCAGGCGCGATCGACAATCCCCAATCCCAGAGCCTCCGTAACAGAACAGGGAGAACCCGTGAAGAGCAGGCGACGGGCTGCCCCAATTCCCGTATACTTAGCTAAGCGAAAGATCCCCATTCCGGGCAGGTACCCCTCTTTCACCTCCGGCGCTTGAAAGTGCGATCGCGTCGTGGCAACCCGATAATCGCAAGCGAGAGCCAATTGAAAGTGAAATCGGGTACAGTAGCCGTCGATCGCCGCGATCGATGCCCCTGGAAATCGTTCCAGTCGCCGCAGAAATTTTTCCCATTTGCTACACTCCTCAAAAGCTGGAGGGGATGCGTCCATCATGGGTTGCTCGGTATTCAATCCCCAAAAGATAATGAGCTTGCAAGCACTCTCATCTTCTATCTCATTCAGAAATTGGATGAGTTCTGACAGTCGCGTCGCCTTCAACTGGCTCGAATCCGACCACTGCAAATATGCGTGAGCGATCGCCTCCTCTCCTGCCAGTTTTTCCGTGAGTTTTAAAGTCGTGTATTGCGTCATGCTTAAAATTCCCCCAAGCAACATTCAATGGTCGAACCCGGTCCCATGGTCATCATCACGACAGAATCTCCCGAACGAGCGCTCCCTTCTGCTAATAATCGTTCGTGGGAGAAGAGAAAAGACGCTGAGGATAAGTTACCGTAATTTTGCAAAATATTGGTCGTGTGGCGCACGTCATGTTTAGTAATATTTAAAGAATATTCGATTGAATCAATAACCTTGCGACCGCCGGAATGAATCGTCCAATGTCGAACATCGCGACGCTTGCGATGGAAGCGTCTTAACAGGTTATCCACGGGGATTTTGACATTTCGTCCCAAGAGATAGGGGATTTGTTTGTCCAGATACAACGCATATTTGTTGTCTTGCCAGTCGAGCCGGATTGCATCGATCGCCTCTGGCATGATATGGGAGCTAAAACCGAGAATTTTAGGGCCTTGAGAGGGTAGCGCCCCCGATGGAGTTGGGAACGATCTCGCCGACACGATCGCGGCGGCGGCACCATCTCCAAAGAGAGAGTTAACCACTGCCGTACTCAAGGTATCGTCCATGACATACATGGCAGAACAGACTTCAACGCACAGTAAGAGACCAATTGATTCTGGATAGAGCGTGCAAAAATTAACGACGGGTTGCAGGCCGTTGAGTCCTCCATTGCAGCCCATTCCGACAATATCAATTCGCTGAATATCCGGACGCATGCCCATTTCTTTAATGTAAAGGGCACTCAGGCTCGGGCAGAGAAGCCCCGTCGTGGAAACGACACTGATATAATCAAGCTCTCGAGCCATCAGTTTAGCTCGTGCTAATGCCTTTTCAATCGCCGATCTGCCAATATCTAGAGCATTCTGTTTGTGTTTTTGCAATAAATCCGCTTGGCTTTCTGCGGGTATCGTGCCATCTCGATTCGGTGTGGGCAAACATAGGTGTCGGGATTTGATATGAGAATTGCTGAAGATTTTGCGAACTTTGGGATCGACAATGCCAAAAATTTCCAATATTTCCGCTTGGGTATATTTTTCTGAGGGGGTTGCAGTACCGATCGCAATCAATCTCGGACGCTCTGAAGGAATGGAGGAGAACTGAAGGAGCGATTTCGTTTCGATCGTCATGCCTTTAATTGTGCCTCCGTTTTCCGATGATAGAGTAAGGCTTGGGCAATCGCTTCTACGGTTGCATCGCCGGGGCTGTTACTGACAGAATGCAATGCGAGTTTGGCCAGTCGAATCGCTAAAGGATCCTTGCGCGCCACGGTTTCTGCTAAATGAATGGCATCATCTAGCACCCGATCGCCGATCTGAGAAACCAGTCCCCAATCTAAAGCCGTAGCGCTATCTACTTTTTGTCCGAAGAGAATCATCGCTTTCGCCCGCGCTCCGCCAATCAGTTGGCTCAGCCGACGCACGCCGCCAGCAGCCGGGATCAAACCCAAATCGACTTCGGGTAGGGAAAACCAACTCGAAGGGCTGCAAATGCGAAAATCGCAGGCGAGAGCCAATTCTAAACCGCCGGCAATGGCCGGTCCTTGAATGGCGGCGATCGTCGGCCAGGGTGCTTTCGCCCAGTCATCAAAAAGTTGCCGACTTTGTAGATTTAATCCGTCAGTATAAGAGCGATCGGCCAGACTCGCGATATCCGCCCCCGCACAAAAAACTCGCTCCCCCGCTCCCGTTACGATCCCCCCGCGCAGGGAAGGATCGCGAATTGCCGTTGCATAGTATTCTGCAAACTGACGGATCGTAACATTATCGTAGGCATTGGCTTTTTCTTGGCGATTCAGCACGAAGAGAATGATATTATTGCCTTCTCCCACGCGTTTTATTTGCACCGTACTGGATGGGGATTCCATCTTTTAAACCTCCCCAGCGATCGCGCTAGCAAACTCTTCCATGGAAATCTCGGCATCTGCGGGATAAGCGGCGCGCGATCGCTGTACCAAATGTTGGGGTCCGATGTTATCATCCACCAAGCTCCCCCCAAAGAATCCCGTCCCGATAACCGGTCCCCTCGTCAGATGGGTTGACACGCCGCTAGAGCCTTCAACGCCTTGGGTATTAACTGCAATCCGACAGACGGGCAATGCCGCTGCATAACGGGCAACAACGGCAGGATCGCGACTGTGAATCGCCCCAGAGTGTCCCTTGCCCCTCCCCTCCAGCATCTTTAAAGCCGTCGCGATCGCACCTTCGATGCCATCGACCTGCATATAGCCCATCACGGGAAACAGTTTCTCTTGGCTGAAAGGCTCGTCAGTCCCCGCAGTCTCGATTTCTACGAGCAAACTCTGGGTATTCCCCGGAACGGAAAACCCAGCCTCTCGGGCGATCCAAAGGGCGCTTTTGCCCAATGCGGCGGGATTTAACCCGGTATCCCGAAAAAGATAGTCTTGCAGTTTTTGGGAGGCTTCCTCCCCGACAAAATATCCCCCCGATCGACCTAAAGCCACTCTGAGTTGGCGATCGATGGCGCGATCTCCAAGGACGACGGATTCGCAGACGCAGGGAAGCCCATGATCGAAGCTGTTACTGGTAATAATATGGGAAGCCGCGATCGCGATGTCGGCAGACTCGTGAACAAAACAGGGAGGATTACCCGGTCCCATGCCAAGGGCGGGATTGCCAGAGCGATAGGCTTCTCGGACTCGATTTGCTCCTCCTGTTGCCAGAATGACACTAACCCGAGGTGACTCCATCAAACCATTGAGAGGGAGAAGGCCGGGTTGGCGAATCGTCTGAATTGCCCCCTCTGGCGCACCGGCTCCCTCCGCCGCTTCTGCCATCAAATCGACCGCATGAATCGAGCAGTCTCGTGCTGCGGGGTGAGGCGAAAAAATAACAGTATTGCGGGTCATCATCGCGATAATGGCCTTGTAATATACCGTCATCACTGGATTGGTACTGGGGATGAGAGCGGCAATGATTCCTGCGGGTTTTGGGAAACTCATAATTTTTTTCTCCGAATCGATCGCGGGTTCGATAAAATCAGCCGCGCGATATCGGGTTAGCAACCCCACCGAACAATCCAAATTCTTTTTTATATTGTCGCCGATATTGCCATAACCCGTTTCGCGAACCAACCATTCGGCATAAAATTGAGCTTTTGCCTCTCCCGCTCGAGCCATGGCCCGGACAATTTGCTGCACTTGTGGCGTACTATAGCAACGAAAAAGACTGGCAGCTCGTTCTGCCCCGTTCAGTAGGCGATCGACTGACTGTTGAATGACCTCTAATTCTGTCTGACGGCTGGCAATACTCACGATTCGACCTCTCCGTTGGTATCTTCAAACAGGCATCTTAACCTTATAAAATATCATCGAAGGCCGATCGGTGGAAGCAATAAACCCATTAGACATAAAAAAGTTGGGCTTGATACCCAACTTTTTTATTGAGAAAATATTACCATTTTTGAATTGATAATTTTGAATTTTGAATTGATTTGACCGTTCCCCGATCTAATAATTCCAGCGAACGCCTTTACTACCAGGAGCTTTCCAACCTTTGCCATTGCGAATATCTAAGTGAACAAAACCCTTTTTCGCGCCATAACCCAGGGCACCGTACCAGTTTTTATCCAACCAATTTTGGAATTCATAAACATCTCTACCGAGGGGTTTGATATCGGCAGCTCCGCCATACAAATGTTGAGAGTTGCTTGCGCCGCCAACTTCTCGATTGATCCTTGGAGGACGATACCAAGAGGTGACTAAAAGCGGTCCGCCCCATTCCTCGCGAATCTTATCGAGTTCTTGGGAAATTGCAAGGATATTTTTAATAATTTGGGCATCCCCTGGAATGCGACGGACATCGCGCTGGGTGACTTCTCCAACGGTAAAGAATTTCGATATTTTGGCATTATCATCTTTCCAGTCAATCCCTTCATTAACAACCGGTTTCGGATAGGAGGCTTCCGAAAGAAATAAATCGGCTTCAGCGCTTCTTCTTCGTCGCAATCCCTCCTCTACATTACTGCCGGGATTGACATACAATAAAAAGGCGCGGCGCATATCTCCCCAATTGCGATCGCGCAAGTTGCGAGAAATTGTTCTGAAATCTTCTATATCGGGATTATAAAAATGCGCGCCTAAATTATATCCAAAACTTAATAATGCACCGCGCTGATTTTCATTCAATTCCGGCCATGTGGGAATCCTTTCTAAGGGCGGGAGATAATCTTGTTCGAGTTGATATTCTAAGAGATCGTCGGCTTCTTGTTGAGTGATTTTTTCCCCCAAGCGAAACTTCCCGCCATCTCTTTTTCTTGTCGTTCCCCAACCAATAGTTATTGGTTCGCCTCCCGATAGAGGATCGGGATATGCCTCGAGATGACATCCTTCAAATTGCTTAATTAATTGTACGCCGGAATAAGGCACTTCTCCCGGCAAAGGTTTTCCCGTTTCCGGATCGTCGGGGGCGCGATAGAGTTCGAGTGCTTTTCGAGTTTTTTCGGCTCCAAGTTGTCCTTCAATATATTCTAAGGCTTCTTTTTGATGGGGCAGCTTTTTATAGTGTGCTGCCATGCGTTCGACATTATCCATAATAGCAACCAAAATTCATTGTTCTTAATTCTCAAAATATACAGTAAAATTAAGAGGTTCAAGTCAAGTGAAGATTAATTTTTTTTAAGGGATTTCGGGAATGATTATTCTCTCGCTCGGTTAATAATTTGTCAATCTACCTATCAATATTTTATGCGTATTGTGACCCGTGCAGCCGATCGCGGTGCGAGCAGTTTGCGAGAGGCGATCGCCAATGCTTCATCGGGAGAAACCATTACATTAACGCCGACGTGAGAAAGTCAACAGTATTATGGTACAATTTTCTAAATAAGGACTAATTCTTGTATTTTTCGTCACTTTTAAACGTAGAGCTTGTTTTTCTGTAATTTTTAAATCTCCAATAATACTTTTTATCTGTCTCAGTCTCCCGGCTTCAGTGTTTGTTGTTTTTTTAACAAAAAAAATCCTAGCTCTGGTGTTATATATTCAAGAGTTTGCTTTCTAATTGTTTCCTCTATTCCTTCCAAATCTTTGATTTTTTCTGAGTCAGCTTCCTCATACAAAATTTCTGCGATCGCATTCAAGTGTTGCTGAAGTTGTTGCTGTTTTTCTGGTGTCATTGAAGAGCATAAGGGTGTTGAATCTCTTTATAACAAATTTCTTCAAGTTTAGGAGGAATAATAACTCGCAATAATGAGTGGAGTTGGTTTTGGTTACTCCAAAACCAACTTTTCCCATAAAGTAGCATGATTAAAAGTTTTGCGCTACCCCTCATAAATCCTCTAGCCTCAGTAGATCTTAGATAGGCGAAGGGTTTTCATTTGGGTCGATCGCTTCTCTTCAATCCTCATCCTCAACCCACAACAGTCCGAGATGAGTGGGAGAACAGACACAAATTCCCGTATCGAAAGTTGCCTCGGTAATAGGATTCCAAATTCTTAAATTTCGCACCTCAATTTCTCCCACACCTTCCACGATCGCAAACTCTGCATTGGTCAAATATTTCGCCTGCGTGCCAAAAAATTGAATAAAGCGATCGCTAATCTGTTGCGCTTTCCATCGATTCATTCTCTCCGAATCATAGGCTAAATCTTGATGTAAAATAAAGCAGAGAATCGCGATCGCCATCTTCTTATTCGCAACTATCCAACCCTGACCGAGAGGATTAAAACCCAACTTTTCCACCCAGCGATCTATACTTTGAATATCGGATTCTCCCCCTTGCGATCGCTCCGTCACTTCAAGAATAATCGTCCCGAGATCGCAATCGAGTTCCTGTTTGAGTTGTTCGATTTCTGCGTCCATCTGCATGTTTTCGAGAGATAGGGCAATCTTAGCAATAAAAAAAAGCGATCGCAAGGCAGAACAAGCAATGCGATCGCCATCTTGAAAAGGATACTTAAAAATCGATTAGATCGAAGTTATATTCGTCAAACAACTAATGCTAGGAGCAAAGAAATATTCCCCCCCCTTCATTTTGACCCATAACTTAAAGGGAATATTTTCAGTTGCTTCCTCTCCCCATTCTTTCGGCCAGTTTTGGCTTCCTTCCGGCGAACCAATAACCGGATCCGGACCCACGCCAACTTGCACGAACTTAGGTTGATTTGCCCAAACTGCTTGCATGAAATTGAATTGATTTTCAATACTGGCTTGGAAACACAAAAAGAGCAAACCCGAACCCGTTTCTGGTTCGTGAGTCAGATCGTTGTCCCCATAGCTGATTCCGCGACGAGCAATGCGGTGATTTAACTCCGCTTCAAAGGCTTGGTCGTAACTCGGAGCCGCCGGAGCCCGTCCCGTATCGCCACGAGGGTTCGTTTTGCGAATATGGGCGTGAAAAGGGCATTTCGTCGCTTTTGTATCGTTCTCGAAGTTAAAGTTATTGGTGGGAGTTGCTGCATGGGAGGGCGTATCGGACATTACGAGAGGAGTCCCATCTTGGAAGCGTCCCATGGTATAGGCCCCCGCTAACTCGGGTTCTACCTCTAAATCTTTGCCCAAGGAAACCACATTCTCGTTCCAACCTTTCACATTTTGTTCGAGTTTGCGGTATACCAAATAACTCCCGTAACTATCTTTAGTTTGACCGTTGCGATCTTTCTCCAAAATAATGCTGAGGGGTGCCCTTGGATCCCACTTGCTAAAACCGCAATGATTGACCCGCGATCGCACGATATCCCGCTTTAAAAATAACGGCTGGCTGACTCCATCCACAAAGCCAAAATGTTCGACAATTTGCCCTTTACTATTTCTGAGAATAAAGCCATCTTCACGATTGACAATTTCGGCGACTTGTCGCAATCCTTGGGTCATTTGATTGACCCCTTGCAACAAATCCATCACATCATCATCGGCCATAATAATTAAGGCGTGTAGAGAATCTTTATATCCCTCTTCCCAATCATCTACAGCCGGATCCCCGAGCAAATTCCTCACGGATTCATTTTTCATGCCAAAGCGAAATGGCTCATCTTTAGGCATTTTAAACGGTTTAATGCCCAAATATTTATAGCCGTCATGGGCTAACATAAAATTGGCAAATAAATCGCCACTTATGCCTTCTTTCCGATAGCGAGCCGCTTCATCGGATTGCTGTTTCGCCGATTTCACGTAGGTTTTAGCAAAATATTCAATCCATTCTTTGGCTGCGTTAACGCCTCCTTCTTTAAATTTCAGGAATAAGTGAACGCTATGATCTCGCCCGTGACCGCGGAGGATATTCCCTTGCAAATCTGTCAGCAAATCGGCATATTTCCCCGGGTTTTGTGCGTCGATACCATCTTCTAATACTGCATTCAAATCATCTTCACTCAATGCCATCTTGAAACTCCTTAATTTAGATTGTGTGAAAGAGTTGGGGGAGCATTCTTTTCGTTACCCCAACTCGAATCGAAAACTCAAGCGATCGCAAAGATATTTAGGCCTCTTCGTCGATCAGTCGAACCATTTTCGCGACAGAAGGTTTGCCAATTTCATTAACGTAGAACATCATGTAATATCCAGAGGGATATAAATCGGCATTATCCGGTGCTGTAAATTTGATTCTGAAGTTTTCCGGATTTTTGAGCGGAATCGCTTTATCGATTTCTACATCCGCCAATCGCTGTCCGTAGTCGAAAGAATGGGTGATCGTTCCCAATTTGATCAACACTAAAGAACCATTTTTATCGCCGTTTTTGACGACAATGCGATCGCTCTCTCCATAATGCAAAACCTCGGGGGCGCTTTTAATGACCGGTCGCTTTCCAGGTTTAAAAAGATAGGGCGGACTAAAGATCTCAGTCTGCCAAATTTCTGCGGGAACAAAAGGAAAAGGATCCGGCGTACCATTATTATCTTCCTTACGAATGTAATAGGCGAGGGGATCTTCGTAATATTTTTCGATATCGAAATCGATGCAATTCTCTCCCTCTTTGTCGCAAACTTTTTCGACGACTTTATAGTAAACAGAAGGATCGGGATTGGGAATGACGTTGGTATACACTTGCGTGGTATACTCGTTCGTTTCCGGATCGAATAAGAGAGCACCCCGACTGGCATTTCCTCCCGTCACGATCACCCGTGCATCTGGTAGTAACACTGCTCCGTTATGATAGAGCCGGGGCAACCGTCCGAGATTCATGGGTTTGGTGCGATATCCTCCCGGTGCGTCGGGATCGGGAGTCATTAAGAGAGGTTCGTAAACGGGATCGTATTCGGCAAAGACACCGCCATTGATGGTGAGAATTTCTTTGGTGGGTAAAATTACCGCTTCGTTCATGGCGCGGGGTTTGTCGAGGAAGTCTTCGACGATTTCCCACTCTCCATTTTCCGTACCGCTTGCTTCCGGGGCGATCCACCGTTCCAAACTGCTGGCGATACTGACTCCACCGGCTTCGAGATCGTGATTCCGCTCGTCTTGGTAAGGGCGACCGAAGTTAATATCATTGGTGCCGATAATGCCCCCAATGAGCAGAATATCATCGGAGTTGGGATCGTCTAAAGCAGAGCCGTAAACTCGCGAGATGGCTTTGCGATCGGGGCCGAGTTCAAAATCGAGCTCGACTTCTCCATCATTATCCTCAATAGACATTAAGTAGCTCTTTTTGCTCTTATGCACTTCGAGGGGAAATTTGCCCGCACCATCTCCGGTAATCAACAAACGACCGTCTGGAGCGGGTAAAATGCGCGGATAAAGATCGATGCTATCGTAACCGTCTGCAATTTCGACATTAAAGGGACTAAATTCGTAGTCTCTCAAGTCAAATAATTCAAAGGATTCCGTATCGGGGTCGAAAAGTTCCATCGTCGGCGTGATTTGACCCGGTTTCCCGAATTTCAGACCGGAAAAGATGGCAACTTTACCACTGGCGAGGGGAATGAGGGTCGGATACCAACGTCCCTCGTGCATTAAACCGGCGGTACTCCATTCATTGGTTTGCCAATTGAAGATATTACTTTGTTTCGAGCCTTCAAACTGCTCTCCCGGATAGTAGCGACTGCTGCCACTAATAAATAAAACATTGCCATTGGCAAGGTGAACGTGACCGGAACAAAATAAATCGTTGCTATACCCATTTTGTTCGGCAGGCGGAGAGGGAATGCGTTCGTAAGTCTCAGTTATGGGGTCGAATAAAATGCTGTTATTGATGGCTGTATAATCGCTGGTTTTAACACCATCGATGAATTTGTAGCCATCATCGGTTTTTTCTATCGTATTGCGATTGCTGCTCCCATTTACCATCAGGATTTTTCCATTGGGCAAAAGAGAAGTATGCACGGATTGCATCCAATCTTCCGGGTTGGGTGGCAAGTCTACCAGCTGCCATTCTCCCATTTCTTCTTTTGGACCGGTGGGGTTGTAGTCCGCCGCGATCGCGTCTTCACTAATGTACCATACCAAAGCAACAGCAAAAAGGAGCGCGATCGCCAAGGAAAACGCGCGTCTCGGTCGCAGCGCGAGAATTCTATCGATCGTCATGTTTTTATGGGTGTTCTACATCTCAGAATTGACTTGCTGTCAAATTACTACACGCTGTAGGGTTAACCAAATTCGTGAAGGGGTTTTTAATATATCTTAACAAAAGAGGTTTGATAACAGATCTATCAAAAAACCCTTAAAATAACCTTAAGAAATTTTTTTTAAATGATAGAGAGCGCATGGGAGTTAAATTTTAGCGATCGCCTTCCACCATCTGCACCAATTTTCCTAAAATCGGTTCGATGGGAGGAAGTAAATATTCTCCGAGATCCAGCGTGACGGTTTTCTCTTCAATCTTGAGAAATCGCCACAACGTTCCTGTTGTGACAACACCATAAATTGTGGTAATTTGATTATTCGCTTTCTGGTTAAACTTTTCTGCGGCAACCATGGTTGCGATACACTGTCCCAACCCGCTTTTAAGATCTTCTTTTTTTGCTTCAACAATAACAGCAACGGGCGCTCTAATAAATGATTGTTCTGATGAAAGACTGAGAACAAAATCGCAAGTTCCATTTAATCCCGTTTCGGGTTCGATATTAAAATCTTCTCCGGAAAATAGGCTAATCTGAGATTTTTGTAATTCCCGAACTGCCAATAAAACAGGGCAAATCAAAAGTTCGGATCTCGCCTTTTCCGTATTTAGAGCGATCGCGAGTTGTAAATTTTGACTAACAAATGTTTCTAAATAAGAACTGGGAGAAATCTCGCGTGCTTGCGGAAAAATATCCCCCTGTTCGATTAACTGGAGGTCAAAATTATCGATCGCTTGTTTAATGGTAAATTGACTGTAGGCCATGGGATTTTAACTCACTGCAAATTCTCCAAACGAATGCGGGGATCGACGGCTTTTAATAATAAATCGGCCAATAAATTACCCAAAATCAACATCATCGCGCCCATCATCAAACTGGCCATGACCAAATACAAATCTTGGGTCATGACTGCTTGTAAAATTAATCGACCCAACCCCGGCCAATTAAAGAAAAATTCGGCAATAAACGAACCGCTTAATAAACTAGCAAACTCAAAACCCAAAATCGTAATTAAAGGATTGACCGCATTTCGCAAAGCATGAACGTACATGACCCGATCTTCCGATAAACCCTTAGCTCGGGCGGTTTGAATGTATTCTTGACGGAGAACATCCAATAAAGACCCCCGCGTGAGGCGCTGTAACCCGGCAAAACTGGTGATGCTGAGGGCAATCGTGGGGAGAATCATATGCCAAGCAATATCGAACATTTTACCGATCGCCGGCAGTTGATTGTGGTTGATACTGGTCATGCCGCCAACCGGGAGCAAAGGCGAGAGAACTTGAGCGACAAAGAGAAGCAATAAGGCCGTGATAAAACTGGGAAATCCCTGACCGATATAACTGAGAATTCGCAAAACGCGATCGAGGGTCTGATTTTGCTTGACGGCACCGATAATTCCCAAAGGCAAGGCGATCGCCCAAGTCATGATAATAGAAGAAATCGCCAAAAGCAGGGTATTGCCCATGCGCTCGATAATGAGGGACCCCACCGATCGCGAATAGACAAAACTGCGACCGAAATCAAATCGCGTCACCACTCCCACCAACCACGTCCAATATTGCGCCATAACTGGGCGATCCAGCCCGTATCTTGCCGTTAATTGGGCGATCGTTTCCTCGGAAATCGTTGGATCTTCCTTGAGAATATCGAGATAGTTTCCGGGAGCGAGTTGGACGATCGCAAAAGAAAGCACCGAAGCCAATAATAAGGTTAATAGTGCTTGGACCAACCGCTTGAGAATATACAAAGTGGTTTCGCTCGTCAGAAAACCCCGCACTCGTTTGAGGGCAGAATCTCGGCGATCGCGTAATTTGGTAGCAGTCATTTCAGTTATCAGTTATCAATTATTTCTGATTCCCCCTTCCGAAGGGGGGTTAGGGGGGATTCCCTTCCGAAGAGGGGTTAGGGGGGATTCCCTTCCGAAGAGGGGTTAGGGGAGAGTTAGAAATCAATATTGAATCAAACTCACAATAGGAACGTCCGGTAAGTTTTTTCGCCCTTCTAAACCCGTTAGCTCGATGAGGAAAACAAAGCCTTCCAAATGACCGCCACTTCGTTTTACCAACTCGGCGGTTGCTTTTGCCGTTCCTCCCGTTGCGATCAGATCGTCTACAATAACCACGCGCTTTCCAGCTTCAACAGCATCTTGGTGCATTTCGAGGCGATCGCTGCCATATTCTAGCTCGTATTCGACGCTATGCACCTCTGCCGGCAACTTACCGGGCTTGCGAACGGGAACGAATCCCGCATCTAATTGATAAGCCAACAAGGGGGCAAAAATAAAACCCCGAGATTCCATTCCCAATACATAATCGGGTTTGAATCCCGCTTCTCGGCAGCGATCGCCGAGCAGGTCTATAGTATGGCGCAAGCCCTCGGGATGCTTCAATAAGGTAGTAATGTCTCGAAAAAGGATTCCGGGTTTGGGAAAATCGGGAATATTGCGAATGAGCGATTGGATCTCCATCAGGGACACAAAATGATAAACCTCTACAAGATGGTACACCAGGAAGTTGATGACTGCTATCCATTAGATAGTGCTTGCCGATAGTGTTGCAAGTGCATCCGAGCGGAATTTTCCCAAGTAAAGCGAGATAGAATCGATTGACTGTTTTGAATTAATGTTTTGCTTATCTGAGGATCGAGACTTTGCTGCATGGCAGAAGCGATCGCTGCGATGTCCTCCACATCGACTAAAAGTGCTTGTTCTGGGGTGAGAAACTCTGTAAAAGGGGGAATATTACCCGTAACAACCGGAATCCCCGAGGCGATCGCTTCCATTGCCACCAGCCCCCAACCCTCTTTAACTGAAGGAAAGACAAAAGAATCCGCACAACGATAAAGCACCGGCATATCGCGATCGTCAATAACTCCGGGTAAAAGGAGCTGCTTTCCTCTCTCAATGCCCAATTTTTCCGCTTCCGAAAAAAAGCGATCGCGATACTCGGAATAATCAAAAAGGGTAATCCCCCCCGCGATAACCAATTGCGATCGAGGACAATCGGTTAACACGCGGGCAAAAGCCTGCAACAAGCGGATCGAATTCTTGCGTGGTTCGACTCCGCCAACGGTCAGAAAAATCGGATTTCCCGTTATTCCCAAACGTTGTTTTAAAACAGCTTCCGAGCCATTTTTTATAGCAGAAAAACGCTGGGTATCGACACCATTGAACACTAAAGGCGCATCGATATCGTACAGCCGTTTTAACTCCTGCTGCCAGTAACGACTCACGCAAAGACAGCGATCGCTCAGCAAAATCGACTTTTCCTGACAGGTTTGCAGGTAAGGACTGGCGTAACGATCGATATGATGGACGGTGCGAAGGATATGGGGGATCGGGTAGCCTTGCGATCGCAGCATTATCAAGGCGTTGGCACTAATACAGTCCTGAGCGTGATAAATCTCGCAATCTTCTCGATGCTGGCTGAAATAGTCCACATACTCTTGAATGCGTTGTTTGACGACGCGATCGATTGCCTTGGGGGGGGGTTGGGTGGGGACTAAACGATAGTCGCAGGCGATCGGACGGCAAAAATTCCCGCCATCCTTATTCAATGCAAAGATACAAACTTGCAAGCCCATGCGATCGAGAGCTTCTGCGAGTTCCATGGTATGAATTACGCCACCGCGAGGTTTGGTTGAGTAGGTTAAAAGAGCAATTCGCATAAAAAATAGTTGATTTTTGCGATCTGAAACATTGTTGAACAAGAAAGTTTATGCGATGCGATTAGGTCAGAATTTACAGGTAGTCTCGGGGTGTACCGGGCAGATCGCAGAAGTGCCAAGGAAATTGTCACTCAGCTCGAGCTGTATCAGATGGGTTAAATCTGCTAGAGGAGTCACATCAGTAATTTGGTTTTTCTTGAGGTCAAGCCTTTCTAGATTGCTTAAGCCAGCTAAAGGGGTCACATCAGTAATTTGGTTTTTATTGAGATAAAGCTCTGTCAGATGGGTTAAATCTGCTAGAGGAGTCACATCAGTAATTTGGTTTTTATTGAGGTAAAGCTTTTCTAGATTGGTCAAACCCGCTAAAGGAGTCACATCGGTAATTTGGTTTTCATCAAGAGAAATACCGGTTAGTTTGGTTAAACCGGCTAAGGGAGTCACATCGGTAATTCGGTTGATATAGAGGGATATACGGGTTAGCTTGGTTAAACCGGCTAAGGGGGTCACATCGGCAATTCGGTTGCGACTCAGCACCAACCCTTCCAAATTGGTTAAACCGGCTAAGGGAGTCACATCGGTAATTTGATTCTTATCGAGCCAAAGCCACATCAACTTGGTCAAACCGGCTAGAGGAGTCACATCGGTAATTTGATTCTTACCGAGCCAAAGCACTTCTAAATCGGTTAAACCAGCTAAGGGAGTCGCATCGGTAATTTGATTCTTATCGAGGTAAAGTTCTGTCAGCTTGGTTAAACCGGCTAAGGGAGTCACATCGGTAATTTGGTTGTCATCGAGATCGAGCTTTTCCAGATGGATTAAGTTGGCTAAAGGAGTCGCATCGGTAATTTGATTCTTATCGAGGGAAAGCTCTGTCAGCTTAGTTAAACCGGCGAAGGGCGTTACATCTATAATTTGATTGTCATCGAGCTCGAGTCTTTCCAAATGGATTAAATTGGCTAAAGGAGTCGCATCGATAATTTGGTTTTCATAGAGGTTAAGAGCTTTCAGATGGGTTAAACCGGCTAAAGGAGTGACATCGGTAATTTGATTTGCATAGAGGTTAAGATTTTTTAGATGGGTTAAATTGGCTAAAGGAGTCACATCAGTAATTTGGTTTTTAGCAAGGGAAAGCTCTTCGAGATTGGTCAAACTGGCCAAGGGGTCAATATTTGCAATTTGGCTGCGATCGAGCTTAAGCTCAGTCCAATAGGGAAATCTCTCTCCAGCGCGATCGCACTCTTCCGTTCCCACTAGCCGTAGCAATAGCCGCACTGTATGTTTTTCTTCTGGTGTCAAATTCTCTTGGTTTTCGCACCATTCGGTAAATGTCCAATCGGATCGAGCGTAAACTTTTTGGCTGCTGGCGATCGCCATGAGAACTGACAGCAAACCGGTAACCATAATGCTTTTAATCATTGCCATAAATTAAACAAGCCGTATCGTAAAATCGTTGGGAACTTAAAGAATGTTCGTACCAGAATGGAAGACTTTCTAAGGCTTTTTTCTCCTCCTCTGCCTCGACATCAAACTGAAACATCCCACTCAGTACGCCATAATCATCTTCATAAACATTGAGGAGAATAATCGTCGCAAAACTGTCTACAGAATCTTCTTCTTTCCCTGTAATGGGGAGTTGATAAAGATCCACCAAAGCATGACCGAGTTCGTGAAAAAACGTAAATAAACTGGCATCGATCGCCTCATTTTCAAAATCTTCATCGGTTTCGATCTCATCTTCAAAAACTGTGATAAATCCATCGATTAGCTCGTAACACATTGTCACCATTATCCTCGATCTTGGATGTAGAGGCCGATTCAAAGGGTTCATCTGCACTGCAACTAATCAGCCCTATGAATAAAGCTAAGGATAATAAATTTTTGCCGAAAGATTTATAACTCCGTTGGCAGAGTTTTCTAAAATTATTCATCATCGATTGACCGGATTGGCGATCGCGTAAATGAGTTTGCTAAATGTTATTGTAGTAGAGCTTCTCCATACTCGTTAAAAAATACTACGATGCCAATGACTTATGACTCAAAAGCCAAAACTTCTTATTGTCGGTGATGGAGGAACTCCTACCGGTTTTGCTCGCATCATCCGCAGCATATTTAAACGACTAGACCAAAAGTACGACATTCATCATTTAGCGGTGGGTTATGCGGGGGATCCTCACGATTATAGTTGGAAACTCTATGCAGCAGGTTCCGGGGGCGATCTATTTGGCTGCAATCGCTTGTCAAAATTGGTTGAAGTCATTCGTCCCGCACTGATTCTTTTTCTCAATGATATCTGGTTGCTCGGGTCTTATATGGATGCTCTACCCAATCGCGAGATTCCCGCGATCGGCTGTTGCACCATTGAATCCCGAGGGCTGAATCCCAATATTGTCTTGAAACTCAGCAAAATGTGCAAACTGGTTGTTTTTACGCAGTTTGCCAAGCGGGAATTATCCAATGCGATCGCCCGTTGCCAACGCATTCGCTTCCCCAACGATTTTCTCGAAACGATTCCTCTGGGAGTCGATACGGAAAATTTCTTTCCCTTCGATAGCGAATCGCGGATGTCTGCCAAGCAGAATGCCAAATCTTTACTCTTGGGTCATGAGGTAGAGCCGGAATCTTTTTGGGTACTCAATGCCAATCGCAATCAACCTCGCAAGCGAATCGATTTGACAATTCGCGGCTTTGCACGTTTTGCTGCGAATAAGTCCCCCCATGTCAAACTTTGTCTGCATATGGGATTGAAAGATCTGGGGTGGAATATCGCCGAACTCGGGGCGCGATTCGGAATTGAAGATCGTTTAATTTTCACCACCACTGAAAGCAACTCGCCCAATATGTCCGATATAGAACTGAATTTAATTTATAATGCCTGCGATGCGGGCTTAAATACATCCACTTCTGAGGGATGGGGTATGGTTGCTTTTGAACATGCTGCGACGGGCACCGCGCAAATTTTACCCAAACATACCAGTTGCGAAGAATTGTGGCAGGATTCTGCCCTTTTAATCGATCCCGTACTCTCCCTCATCGATACAAGTCCAATCGCCCTTGAAGAACATTTAATCGCCCCGAATGATATTGCGGATGCTTTAGAGACGCTTTACGGCAATCGAGAAACCCTAAACAAGTTGGCGCGACAGGCTTATAAAAATGCCACAAAACCGGAGTATCATTGGGATAGAATTGCCGAATTATGGGATCGCTTGCTACGGCAGACGATCGATAGTCAGTCGGCATCGCGCTGAGATTCAAGAACCGAGTGCTGCTTGGTCGATCGCTTTGGCATAACTGGAGTTGGGGGCGGGGCGGGCCGTCGCAATGCGATCGGCGAGATAAGTTGCATCTCGGGCGATTCCGGAAAAGCGCCCGGAGCCCCAAGTATAAAGCCAAGGCAATCCCAAGAAATACAGCCCTTGCACTGATGTTACACCGCGATCGTGACCGGGATAGCCTTTGCCGTCAAATACAGGAACGTCAATCCATTCGTAGTTGGAATGATACCCCGTACACCAAATGACCGTACCGATATCGGCATCGCGATAATTCAACTCCAGCACTTCTGTTTTTGGCTGCCATGCAGGTTGATAGGGGGTTTCAACAGGGGCAGAAATATCATTCTTTTCGATAAAATTGTCGATGGTTCGTTTAATACTTTCAGCGACAGCATCGGCGGCATCTAAATTTTGTTTGAGACTGTCCCGGAATTGCAAGCGATCGCCGCGAATCTCCTCGAGGTGTCCGTAAAGCCTCATTCCCTCTAAGGCAAAATGCCGCAGGTCGATTTCCCGTCCGCCTCCCCTTCCGGTAACGTAATGATTGGTTTTCGTGCGGACTTTCTGCTTATCGGGATGGCGATCGATGGAGAGATCGTAGTATCCCATTTTATCGAGCCAATCCACCACATCTTTACCGCGATATTTTCTCGGGGAACGCGGTGCGCTACCAACGCAGAGATGCACTTGTTTGCCTGCCAAATGCAGATCTTCAGCAATTTGACAGCCCGATTGACCCGTCCCGACGATTAAAAGAGGCTTATCGGGGAGAGATTGGGGATTTTTGTATTCTGAAGAATGAATTTGCCGGATATCGGGAGATAGGCGCTCGGATAAAGCCGGAATTTTGGGGCGATGGTAACCTCCCGTAGCAATGACGACGCGATCGCAGGTAAAATCGCCAATACTGGTCTTTAACGCAAATATTTTGCCATCGGGACGATGCAGCCGCAACACCTCTACTCCTTCTTTGATGGGAGGATTAAAAGAGGCGGCATAATCTTCGATATATTTGACGATTTCATCTCGCTGCATGAACCCATCGGGGTCGTCGCCTAGATAGTGATATCCGGGTAAGGTACACTGCCAATTGGGAGTCACCAAACAAAAGGAATCCCAGCGCAGCGATCGCCAAGAATAGCCGATTTGATTTTTTTCCAAGATAATATGGTCGATGCCTCGTTCTTGCAGGCAATAACTCATGGAGAGTCCGGCTTGTCCTCCCCCAACAATAGCAACGGAATAATGAGCGGTCATTTCAATTCGCAATTAACAATTAACAATTTTGCAATTGTCGTACTTGCAAGATTAGGATTGGCTATCGGAAATTCTTGTATCTTTGACTACAAAATGTTTGAGTTTGATGTTAAGCACAGGGGCAGTTTGAGAGCATCCTCGATAAGAGAAAAATACAAATATATTCCTATTGATTTTGGTAGCTTGTCTCCCATGCAATAATTTTGAATTCTCAATTTTGAATTTTGAATTGATAAAGTTTGGCGATCGCCTCGGTGTTTTGCCCGAGGGATCGCTTTTAAAATTAGGCTTCCTTCGCCATTTCCGCATCAATATCAGCTAAAACCGCAGATGCCATCGTATAAAGCGCTTGATGACAATTGCCATTACTCGCCATCAAACCGCCCCACTGTCGGACATCCCCTTGGTTGTAAAGCAACTCTTTCCCTTCAAAACTGGTGAAATTTCCCCCCGCTTCCGTCAGAATTAATTCCGGTGCGGCAAAATCCCAATCTTTAGGAGCAGATTTTCCCGAAAGAGAAATATAAACATCGGTTTTTTGTTCGAGAATGGTGGAGACTTTACACCCCACGCTACCCACAAAAAAGCGCTCTTTAAAAGGAATGCGCTCTAACATTTTATTGAGGCGAATATTGCGATGGCTGCGACTGGCAACCAGATATAAATCTTCGATTTTATTGCGATCGCTGGCAAAAATTTCTTTAATTTCTCCCGATCGCGTTTCGACTTTCGTGCCCTTCCCTTTCACGGCAAAATACAATTTGTCCGTTTCGGGAACGACGACGGCGGCAACTCGAGGACGACCTTGATAAGCTAAAGCAATATGAACGGCATATTCCCCGGTTTTTTCAATAAAATCCCGCGTTCCATCGAGGGGATCGATAATCCAAACCCAATCTTTGACGACCGGTTCTGCTTTTTCGACATCAAACGTTTCTTCACTGAGATAGCCAAAATCTTCTCCCGCCAATTCTTTTTGTAGATATTCGAGAATATAATGATTGGCGGCTAAATCGGCTTTTGTCACCGGATCGCCTTGTTTGTCCTTAATATCTAAATCCGTATTGCCGCGATAGTAACGCTGTAAAATATCGGCAGCGCCCCAAGCAGCTTGGCGAGCGATCGCGCAAATTTCATCCAAACGATTTTCGATCATAATTTTTGTAATTTTCGTGTATTGGGTTATCGATCGCCAATCCAAGCTCGAGTCCCGAAAAATTGGCAAGCTCGAGTGGCAATTTTAGCAGCAGATGCCAGCGCTTCGATAAAATCCACCGTACAAATATAGTGGCAAAATGCACCGTGAAAAATATCTCCTGCCCCGAGGGTATCGACAACTTTAACCGAGGGGATGGAAATGCTGCCGCGATCGCGATCGCTCCAATATCGAATTGCCTTTTCTCCATTAGTGATAGCAATGTGAGGAATGGAAAACGCGGCTAAATAAGCAAAAACCTCCTCAGCAGTTTGGCAAGCTGGAGGATAAAAATTCGCCGAACAAATGGCATAATCGACAAAGGGCAAAACGCAATCGAACCCCTCTTTCCAACTGCCACCATCGATAACAACGGGAATTCCTCGGGTATTTGCCTCTTTGGCGATCGCTTCCCCTACATCCATTTGATGCCCGTCGATCAGCACTACATCCACTCCTGCCAAGATACTTGGCGGAATTCGGTCTGGGGTGGCGCGAGATTTCACGGCATTGAGAGAAATAACCGCGCGATCGCCCGTCCCTTCTGTCACGATAACCGACGATACGGGAGGAGACTCGCTGCGATCGTCCTCCAAATCGGACAATTGCACGCGATGTTGCTGCAAATCGTCGCGAATGATGCCAGCATTGGGATGCTTCCCCAAAACGCCCAGCACTCGAGCCGACTTTCCCAACGCAGCAAAAGCGATCGCCGCATTGGTTGCAGGTCCCCCTGCCGAGGATAGATAATCTGAAGCTACAATTTTTTCATTGGGTTGGGGAAATTGTCGAACGAGATAGATAAAATCGAGAGTCATGAGTCCGACAAAAAGACCGCAATGTTGCATTAAAATAAACTCCTCACAAAACCTCCATCCACAGAGATACACGTTCCTGTAATATAACTCGCTTTTTCCGAAGCTAAAAACACGACCAAATTGGCGAATTCATCCGGGAGTGCGGGGCGTTGTAAAGGGACATTTTTCATCCACTCTTCCATGATTCTCTCTCGGGATCTGCCTTGTCTTTTTGCCACTTCATCAGCAACTCGATAGTATTGGTCGGTGACTACAAAAGAAGGACAAACTGTATTGACTAAAATCTTATATTTTCCCAATTCATTTGCTAAACTTTTTGCATAAGCGGCGACACTCGCTCGCTGGGTATTGGCAATTAATATACCGGGCTGTTTAACGGCAACAGAAGTTACGAAAATGATTCTTCCCCATTGGTTTTGCTTCATTTTTTCGATCGCGGCTTCAGCAAGATTAATTTGACTCATAACCGTCAAATTAAAAATTTCCTGCCATCGATCTTCTGTCAGTTCGTCCCGGATTTTGAAGGGAGAGCCAGCGATATTGTTAACCAGTATATCGACTTTTTTAAATTGAGAATCAATCTCGCTGACTAGATTTTGAATGCTCTTTTTTTGGGCGAGATCGACAGCAATAGGAACAACGAGATTATGTGTCTCTTCTTCAATCTCTCGTGCGGTTTTTGATAATTTTTCTTTGTTTCTACTGCAAATAATTACCCGACATCCTTCTCTCGAAAGACCTCTCGCGATCGCTTTACCGATTCCTTGACTAGACGCTGAAACCAAGGCAATTTTATCTGTTAATCCTAAATCCATTCTTTTTTATTTTTATACAATTGCGGTTATAATCAGTCGCTTGCTACAACCAGACAGCGGACGGGTATAGAGAAAGTATTCCGATTCAATTTGATTGAATCCAGCCCGCAATAGTTCTTCAGCAAGATAGGCTTCTGAAAACCACCAAAACCCTCGGACGCGAGGGTGAGATTGTAAGTCGCTCTTGTCATTTGTACTATCATTAGAAATTAAAATTTTACCCGATTTTTTGTACAGCCATTGTCGCAATCGAGAAAAAATATTTTGCAATCCTTGCTCGCGATCGTACAAATGCCCGATAACACCATCACAGTAAATCAAGGCGAAAGTATTTTCTGAAAAATTCAATTTTCGAATGTCTCCCAAAATGAATGATAATCCTTTTTTTCTGGCAAACTCTATAGCATCTTGGTTAATATCATTCACGGCGATTGAGTATCCTTTCTCGTGCAACTCTTTTTCGAGAGTTGCATTACCAGAACCGACACTCAATATAGGTTTTCTTCGATCTTTTTCAATCGATAGTTCAATTTTTTCGCCCATAAAATTCCGATAATCTGGATTGTATATTGCAGGGGTAATAGAGTCTTTATACGCACCTCCTTCTTCCCAAATTTCATAAATATTCTTACCCAATTTCCGACATTGGGAATAATAATCATTAACAGAGTTAGATTGTTCGCAATTCTCCATCTTTCTCCTCAATTGAATTTTCATAGATTATACTTAAACCTTGAAAAAAGAGCGATCGCTCTTCTCTCCTAAAATTTCCCGGCCAATGGTCGCTAGAACGCGATCGCTGCGATCGTGGAGGGTATAAAAAGAAAGATCGCGATAAGTTCGTTCTAATAAACTCGGTTGAGCCAAAGCGCGAGCGCCACATAAATGCAGGCAGTGTTCGACAGTTTCCATCGCTAATTTTTCGATCGAATAACGCACGTAATTTCCGAGTTGTTTGGCGGCTGATTCGTTGCCGGTTTCCCATAAATTGGCAATATGTTGCAGCCACAAATAGGCTGTTTTAATATTAATATCGGCTCGGGCGATTCGGTGCTGAACGTAGGGATCGCTTTTCTGTTGTGCGATACAATCTAAAGCGTATTCGTAAGCTCCTTCTGCTGCGCCGAGAAAAGCCGCTCCATATTGAGGGGTAAAGCGAGTTTGCCATTCTTCTAAAAGAAATTGCCCCGGATAGCCAATGAGATTCTCTTGGGGAATCAAGACATCTTTAAACTGCACTCGATAGCTAACAGAACCTCGCATCCCTATCGGCTGCCACCAACTCTTATCAAAACTGACCCCCGCATTTGTGAGGTCGCAGGCTAGCATTAAAACATCTTCCGGGTTGCCACAATGGTGACGCGCTCCTCCCGCTCCCGCAAGACTCACTAAGAGAATTGCCCAATCCGCAGCAACGGACGTGGTGGCAAATACTTTAGTTCCATTAATGAGATACCCTTCATTGACTTTTTGGACCCGCGTCCCGATCTCATCCTCTCGATCGGGCAGTTTTCCAAGGGGTTCGCCGCTCCAAACCGCCCATTTTTCACCGCGTTGGACGATTCCCGCAAACCATTTTTGCTGTTGTTGGGGATTTCCCATGCCTGTCAGTAAAATTTGGGCATTTCCATGTCCTTCCCAACAGCGAGTAAAGGCCAGATCGACTTTGGCCAATTCTCGCGTCATCATCCAGAGGGTCAAAATATGGCGATCGTGACGCAATCCCAAACCCCCATATTCTTTGGGGACGGCGGGTGCGTGCAAGTTAGCGCCAACGATCGCGGCAAAACTCTCTGTGGGAAAACAGGCGGAGCGATCGCAGTCGGTTGCTTGGGGAAGGACAGATTCCCGAGCCACGACTACCATGCGATCGAGATAACGTTGCTGGGTTGGATCGAGCCAAACAAACATAAAAAATTAAAATAATGGCGATCGCTAAACTGCTTCGAAGGCGTAATTTTTACGACCCTCCTCAAATTGGCGCTCTCTAGATTCGCTAGAATATCGGCGGTTGCGCTTAAACTTAATTACTTTATACTTTTATGGACGCATCTTCAACCCCCACGACAGACAAAAACATCGATCTCGTTACTTTAGGGAGAAATAGCATTTTTGCCTTGGGATTGTTGATTTCTGGAACGGCGCTAACTTATCTCATTCAAGTCTTATTCGCGCGGTGGATGGGTAAAACCGAATATGGAATGTATGAATATGCAATGACTTTTGCCTTGTTATTGGCAATTCCTACGAGCTTGGGTTTTCCTAATGCTGTCGTTCGCTTAGTTAACGAATATCGCGTCAAACGAGAGTGGTCTCTTTTACGAGGATTGTTAGCAACCAGTTGGTTATTAACAATAGGGATGGGATTGGGGATTTGTTTGGCAGGAACGGCGATCGTTATTTGTCTCGATCGCGACTATTTGCTCCCCTATATTGCAATTTTATCAGTAGGTATTTGGTTGATTCCCCTGCAAGCATTGGTTCAACTTCAAGAAGATATGGCACGGGGTTTCGATAGCATTTCTCTGGCCTATATCCCAACAAAAATCTTCTGGCCGCTCCTATTGTTAGCGGGGGGATTTTTACTATGGCGCGATCGCTCGTCTTTGACCGGTATTTCTGCAATTTCTATCGCCTTAGGAACATTGTTGGCAATTGTCAGTTTGCAAGCAGGTTTATTGTGGTTCAAATTCAATCGCACAATTCCCCCGGAAACTTCCGTTTATATTCCTTGGACTTGGCTAAAGGTTGCCCTTCCTTTATTGCTCTATCGAGGATTCCGAGAAATGCTCGCTCAAACCGACATTTTAATGTTAGGTTCTCTCATCGATGCTGCTTCAGTCGGCCTCTACAGTGCCGCCGCAAAAACCAGCTTATGGATTAATATTATTTTAAAAGCATTTGTTTTTGTCGTTGCTCCTACTTTTACCATTCTCCACCTCCAAGGCGATCGCCTTGCTTTCCAAAATCTCGTTTCTCGGGTGACGTTCTGGATGTTTGCCGTGTCTTTTCTAGTCGGGACGATCTTTATCTTCTTTTCTCAGTCTCTACTCGGACTATTCGGCTCGGAATTTCCCTCAGTTTCCCCAACCTTAAAAGTGTTAACTCTCGGACAACTATTTGATGCAGCTTGCGGTTGCGTGGGGAATATTTTAGCCATGACCGGCTATCAAAATCATCTCATGAAGGTTTCTGGTTATACGGCATTAATCAATTTGGGATTAAATGCAATTTTAATTCCCTTTTGGGGATTGTTAGGGGCCTCCTTCAGCACGACTCTGTCTTTGATAATTTGGAATATCTGGCTGACGATCGTGGTGATTCGCAATTTGCAGATTAATCCGACTATTTTTCCCGATTGGATATTGTTTTTTGATAAATCCCACTCGAGCATTTGAAAAGATTGTGATATAATACCTTAAATATATTTTTTGAATTCACTATCAAACCCTCAAACAAGTGTCCAAACAAATGTCTCGTATTAACTTTCGCCAAATTCACAGAAAAATTGCCCTGATTTCTATCTTACCCCTTTTAATTACAGCATTAACTGGAGTAATCTATCGACTTCTCAGACATTGGTTGGGCATTCCCAAACCTCAAATCAGTTTCTTGCTTGCCATTCATGAAGGACGATACCTAGGAGAAATTTTAAATCCCATTTACGTTCTTCTCGAAGGATTGGGATTGTGTATTCTTTTGGTAACGGGAACGGTAATGCTATGGAAGGAAATAAAAAGTTGGTTTGTCGGGACAGTCCAATCGGTTGAAACGCAAAAATCAGTGCAAGAAGGAGATTAAAAGCTCATGTCCCAACGCGATCGCTATCAAATCCTGCAAGTTTCTCCCAATGCCACTCAAGCGGAAATCAAACAAGCGTATCGACGTTTGGCCAAACAACTGCACCCCGACAGCCAGCATGAAAATGCCAGTCACGAAGAAATCGTGCGTCTCAATGATGCCTATGAAATTCTCGGGGATCCCCAACGCCGCCGCAATTACGATCGCCAATGCAGTTCTCATCCTACCCCTCTGGCCACAAAACCCCAGCGAACTTCTCGAGAGAAAGATACGCACCTGCAAGCGTGGATGCAAGAAGTTTATATTCCCGTTCAGAGCGCGATCGATCGCATCCTCAATGCTCTAGACGCTCAAATCGACGATTTAGCCGCGGATCCCTTTGACGACGAACTAATGGAAGCCTTTCAAAACTACCTTGACAATTGCCGCCAAACCCTCAATAAAGCACAAAGAATTTTTACCTCTCAACCCAATCCCGCTAAATTTGCCGCTACGGCAGCCAATTTGTATTACTGCCTCAATCATATCAGCGATGGTTTGGAGGAAATGGAATGGTTCGGTCGCAATTATGACGAACATTATTTGCATTCGGGAAAAGAATTGTTTCGTCGTGCCGATCGCCTGCGAAGTGCAGACAGAACAACATTGTAAGCAAAAAAATGCTTCTCGCCTCCAAAACAATCCGGACTGACTCACCACCCCTAGAAGAAAGTATCGAAGGCAGGATGAAACGATCGCAAGGATGAAATTAGGAGTTCTTTCATCCTTCATCTTTTATCCTTCCCAAAACTCCTTCATCCTTCCCAAAGTTCCTTCATCCTTTAAATTTACTAGGCGAGACTATGGAATTACGATTAGCAACTTGTGCGAGTGGCATTTCCCCCTCTGCAAATTCTACAACTCAACTCCAAACGCAATCGGTTTTTTCTCAAATTGAAGCCAATTTGGAGCAAAGCGAAATCTATCAGCGCGTGATGGCGGGATTGGAACATCTTGCAGGAGATACTCTAGACACAACGCGATCGCTGCTTCAGTCTTTTGGTAGAGAAGCCATTCGCGTGACCTTTCAACAAATTGCCCAACATTATCACGTTGCCCCCGATACGTTGAAAAAAAAGGTTGTTTCTGTCAAAACTAAGGGCAACAATGGCGATCGCGCGACCCAAACTTCGGTAGAACAGTATTCGACTGAATGCGTCGATCCCACAATTCCTTCTAATTCTCAAATTGAAACGATCGAGGAGGTAAAACCTCCCATTAAAACACCTGCTGCTTCCCGCCCCAAATCTAAATCTCATAACGCGAAGAAAGGCTCTAAGTTCTCGCAAAAAGTCAGTAAAGCCCAGCACGATCGCTTGGTCGCAGAGGAGCGAGTCAAAATTTGTCGGCAGATCGGACAGACTTTGAAAGAAGCGCGATTGGCCCAGGGGATTTCTTTTGGCGCGCTTTACAGTAAAACTCTCATACAGGTTTACTATATCAAAGCCCTTGAAGAAGGGGAGATCGAGCGCTTGCCAGAAGATGTTTATTTACGCGGCTTTATTCGCCGTTTGGGCAACTCTCTCGGTTTAGACGGTACGACTCTTGCTAACTCTTTACCCCAACCGCTCAAAAACAATACAATCCCCTCTTGGTATACCCCAGATATTAAAGTTAAAGGTCCTGCTCTTGCTGCTCCCACAACCCTACAAAATTATGTGGGCTATACGGCTCTTGTTGCTGGAGCAGTGGGAGGATTGAGTTGGATTACAGCCGATCGACCCAGCTCGGAAGCCAATGTCGAACCCGAACCCCCCCCTGTGGAATCTCAGTCCCAGTCTGCACGGCACGGCAGCGATCGCGTCACTCTATCCGAACAATTGAGCGCGGAAATTTCCCCTCCCGAAGTGAACTAAAACAAAGGGTGAAGTTAGAAAATGACAAAAATTGGAAGGTTAGCCGCAAATAACCTTCCAATTTTTGTGAATTTGGATTTGTTCTCACACCAAAAACAATCATGAGGAGTTTTCCATCCGCGATCCATAAAACAGAATACACTAGACTTGGTATATTTGAAAGTTAACTTTTTCTTATCAAAAGAATTACCTCTTATTAGATCTCGAGAGTTGTATAATTTATATTCTCTGCAATAATAAATACGGGTAACTAAATCAGTAGATTTAACTTAGACTCTCATATTCTTAGTTTGAGTGAACTTAAAAAGCCCCTATACTGGATAAGTTTAAGTGTTTATTAACCTTAGTAGTTTCCCATCAAACTAAACTTCGAGGATTCAGATATGAAACCATACCGGATTAAAAATAGCCTAGCTCGGCTAGTGATATGTCTCGTCTTAGCAATCGGTATTTTTGCAGGATTTGCAGGAAATGCCCATGCAGCAATCCCCTATGAGGTTGACATCAGCCTCGATCGGGATACGCGTGCCTTTCTTAAGTCTCAGGGGTACAGTTTATATGCCTTCAAGGGTATTGATGCTGGAAAGGGTGCTGCAAGCACAGTTTGGTTTGAGCTTACTGGAGATCAAGAACTGTACAACCAACCACTAATCGAGATTAAGTGGCAAGAGGATTACTACATCGGCGAGACGACGACCGCCATCAAGTCTGGAGCTCAAGTGATAGGAACTTCCCCCTATGTCGATCCAAGCAACGTCAAGTCGGTCGATGTCGGCGAGGTTTATATTTACGAGGGTGTCAATTGGGATGCAAACCCGAAGCCTTCGATAAACCCTGATTCATTCGAGATCCTCAACCAGCCCAAACTTGTAGACAACTTCTACGTATCACAGAGTAATTCTGTCAATTCTAAGGCTGCCGATAGTTATATTGTTGTCCAAGAACTGCCAGGAGCTGGAGGGCTGGGAGATTTCAAGCCCATCGAAACTGTTTCGTTTATATTTACAACCCGACCTGTGAAACGGGGAACGATTATCGTCACGGCGTTCACCCCCGGTATCATCGCGACTGTTCCTAATGACGGAGTACCTCTGCCTCTAACATATACCCCTAGCGGAGGATGGAGTGGTCCCAGTGGCAATACCCAAACCCTCGAGTTTGGAGATGATATCTACGAGGCAATGCTTTCAGCCGCACCCTAGATTCCGAAACATCTCCGCTCTAACAACGATGTGAAAGTTAGGGAGTGGTAGCTGGGGATCGCAATCACCACTCTTCTAGCACAACTCAGATAAGGCACAATCCACAGAATTGTGCCTTATCTGAGAAATAGAAAGTATGCGTTGATACAGTTGCTAGGAATAAACTGATGTCTACAAAGTTGAGTGCAGAAGAAGAGGTTGGCAATGTTAAGCTATGTCAAAGCGTTCGTCAGATGGAGCGAGTGGAATTGGGTTATTTTTTTATCAATTTTAGTGAGTATTACAAGCTCTGCTGTACCTCATGAGAATGAGATGAATAATATCTCGGAATCGTATCGAGTGAACATTAATCTAGATGTTGAAACCCGCAAGTTTCTTCAGAGCGGGAACTATAGCCTTTACGTTTTCAAGGGGATAAACTCTCAGCCAAAGGCTAAAAATACCGTTTGGCTCAAACGCACTGGCGATCGCGAATTATACTATCAAAATCAAGTTCAGATTTCGTGGGAGCAGCAGTACTACATTGGCGAAACGCTGACTGAACCCAAGGCTGGAGCTATACTACCACCAGGAATCGATATCGAGCGGTTGAGAGATTTGGAGGTTGTGTCTGATGTATCTCTGTATACCAGCACGTTCGATATTCGAGCGATCGAACTCAGAAGTTCTTCTCGCGATGAAGAAATTAGCACTGTGTCTGGTTTGTCTCCATATATCAGTACTTCCAACATTCGTAGGATTGAACTCGGCAAAACCTATCGCTACGAAGGAATTAATTGGAATCCTAACCCCAGTCGGTCGAGGAATCCCTCTGCTGTAGAGATCGTAAATGTCCCCAAATTGGTTAACTATTTTTACGTCGCACAGCCAGTCAGAGACAGCCCCGGATATTACGATTATATTGGTGTCCTAGAACTTCCCGGTAAGGAAAGTGTTGCCTCTATCGAGATCGTCGAGAACATTGCACTGCTTTTCTCTAACCAGTCTCTACAAGAAGGAGAGGTTGTTCTTGATGCACCTGCAAAGGGTCTAATCGTAGCGGCAGAAAAAGGTAAAACGATTTCGATCTCCTACAACGAGAATACTGGATGGAATGGTCCGAGTGGAAGTACCTGCGCCCTAAAAGCTGGAGTCAGCATCTACGAACAACTGGTCGCTTGTTACTAACCTTCTAAGTTGTGGGGAGAGAAGATCGCCCGCAAGCCAGTACTCATCTCTCAAAATATCCATTCCATCCTTCCGAAATCTTTTATCCTTCATCTCTCATTCTTTCGAGAACGAGATTATCGCGATGAATGATAGTTTCGGCGCCAATATAGCCTAAAATTTCGGGGATTTTTTCCGATCGCACTCCCTGAATTTGTTGGAGTTCCGTACTGTTGTAGTTGACAATGCCTCGAGCGATGGGGTTGCCTTGGCGATCGCAGAGCAAGACGGCTTCTGAGGCTTGAAAATTTCCCTCAATTTGACTGATTCCTGCCGCCAATAGGGACTTTCCGCGATCGCGAATGGCTTTGACCGCGCCTTCGTCTAAATAGAGTTTGCCCATCACGATTAAACCGTGAGCGATCCACCGCTTGCGTGCGGTTTCGGTGCGAGGCTGGGGTTCGAATTGCGTTCCTAAGGGTTCTCCTCGGAGGATCTTCTCGATATTGGCAGGCTGGGTACCTCGCATGATAACGGTTTTCACGCCTGCACTGGTGGCAATGCGAGCCGCCGCTAATTTGGTGGCCATGCCGCCAGTTCCCCAGCCGGAGCCCTTTGTGTCGGCTTTCACTTGCAAGGTTGCCAATTCCTCGGGGGTGACGGTGTTGATGGGACGAGCATTGGGAAAGGCTCTGGGGTCGGCGGAATAGAGGCGATCGACATCGGTAAGTAAAAAGAGATAGTCCGCCTCGATTAAATTGGCAATGAGGGCGGAAAGGGTATCGTTATCGCCAAATTTTAACTCTTCGACGGCAACGGTATCATTTTCGTTCGCGATAGGAATGACTCCCAATTCAAATAATGCTTTAAATGTGTTGTACGCATTGACATAACAACTGCGTTCCATTAAGTCTCGTCGCGTTAATAAAATTTGTGCGATGGGCTGTTGCAAGCTGGTAAAGAAATCGTCGTAAATTCGCATCAAGCGCCCTTGTCCCACTGCCGCGATCGCCTGTTTGCGGGACATGGTTCTCGGGCGATCGCTCAATCCCAATCGAGAACACCCGACCCCAACCGCACCCGAAGAAACCAAAGCCACGCGATCGCCCGAGTTTCGCAAGCGGGTTAGGGTTTCCACCAGAGAAGCAATCGCAGACAAAGACAATTGACCCGTTTCGGGATGGGTCAAGCTGGAAGTGCCAATTTTAACAACGAGAGTACGAGACATTTTTAATGAACTTTTCGACATGCTCGAGGCACGCAATTATCAATTCCCAATTCATAATTCGTCTGGAATAATAACAGAGATCGCTTCTGTTTTATGTTTTCGATAAATGCGAAAATCGCTATCTAAAGTTAAAACGCTACTTCCTGCTATTAATTCGCTCATTCTCACCAAACACGCATCGGCAAAAGACATAGGAACGGATTTATATTTCTTCATCAATTCAGCGATCGCGTTAACATTGATTGTTGCTGTTGGGGTGTTAAACTTCGCAGGTTTTCTAGGACGATAGTTTCTTTATTAGAGGAAATAGCAGAAAAAATTGTTGATTTATCCAATAACATAGCATGTGACTACTGTTCGCCGGAATAGCAAGTCGTCAATTAAAATTTAAAACGCCTGTCCCGAAAAACTATTTCAGGACGGGCGTTCTAATTTATCTTATCTTTAAGGTCTTTATATGGGCTGACCTCATTTGTATATTTATTAAGATGCCATAACATTTTCATTTAGTTTTATTTCATAATGTTTTCTTTATATTTCGTTTTATTACGATTTATTGCTATCATTGAACTTTTGTTGCTTTCCCGTCAAAGGGGTACCGAGAAGGAGTTGAGTCAATTGCACCTCAAGGGTTCGGAGGGGGTAGGCACGAGCCGCGATCGCCGGATCGACCATGGGTTCGACGAGGATGGTAAACATGCCCATGCGGTTACCTCCCAAGGCATCGGTAATCAAGCGATCGCCCACCATTGCCACTCGTTCTACGGGAAATCCCATGGCTTCGATCGCAGCTCTTAACTTTCGGCGAGAAGGTTTACCCGCTCCGCAAATGTAAGGTAATTGTAAAGATTTCGCGATATTTCCAATACGAGTTTCGCTGATATTGTTACTGACCAACCACAAGGAAGCGAGAGGGCGAATTTCATCGACCCATTGCACCACCTCCGCAGAGACTTCTCGCTCTTTCAACGGCACGAGGGTTTCATCCACATCGAGAATCAATCCTTGCAGTTGGTAGCGTTGCAGAATTGCGGGAGTTATGGCGATCGCCGTATCCCCCAAAACTAAATCCGGTTGTAAAAATTTTGCCCAAGACATATTCAACTATCAACTATCAACTATCAACTATCAATTATCAATTATCAATGAAGAGGGGCGAATAATAGAGATACTCCCCCATCTCCCCCTGCTCATTCTTGCTTTTCCCTCGCTTGACGAATGGCATTTTTAGCGGCTTCGTGTTCTTCGATGGTTTTACTGAAAACGTGAGTCCCGTCGTAGCGGGCAACGAAGAAGAGGTAATCTGTTGGTGTTGGTGCGAGAACCGCTTGCAGGCTGGATAATCCCGGGCTGGCGATGGGAGTTGGCGGCAGGCCTTGATTGAGATAAGTATTATAAGGATTGGGAGTTCTCACTTGAGCATTGGTTAAGGGGCGATCGGCAGTTTGTTTAATGCCCAAACCATATTCGACCGTGGGATCTGCTTCTAAGCGGATGCCCTCATTCAGGCGTTTGAGATAGACTCCGGCAATGAGGGGGCGTTCTGTGGCGATCGCGGCTTCTTTTTCGACCAAACTGGCGAGGGAGACCCAATCTTTGAGAGGGAGAGAAGTCGGTTGCGAGTTTTGTCGGTAAAGCGGTAGGGCGACTTCTGCAAAGCGATCGAGCATCAGGTTCACAATCGCTTGCGGTTGTACGGTGCGATTGGGAAGTTGGTAAGTATCGGGAAAGAGAAACCCCTCGATATGGAGACTATCTGTAGGCAGCCAAGGATAGCGATCGCTCGGAATTTGGCGGGTGGCTTCGACAAAGGCTTCGCGAGCAAAATAGCCCCGATTCTCGAAATATTCTCCCATTTCCTCAATAGACCAACCTTCAAGAACGCGAAATGATTTTTCTCGGACGTTACCCTGCCAAATCGAGTCGGCAATTTCCGCGAGGGATTGAGAGGGAGACAGAGTGTATGTTCCTTCTTTAAAAGAGCCACCGCGATCTTGGAACAATAACCAAAATGCCCAGATATTCCACGCCCAAGAGGAAGAAATAATACCGGCTGCTTCTAAATCCGAACCGATTTGTCGGGTTGACGTGTCCCCCGGAACGTCAAGATCGATCCGAACGGCCTTTTCGGTCGGTGCAATGGGAGACATTGCCCAATACCACCACTGATTGCCATGCCAAGCACTCAAAACCAATATCCCGGGTAAGAGGGCTAAGGTATAAAACCATTTAAAAAAATGACCAAAATTCATATTGGGGAGTGGTGAGTGGTGAGTGGTGACTGAATAATGGGTGAGTGTTTATTCGCGATCGAGTTCTCGCACGAGGATCTCTTGGAGTTGGGGTTGGATGTTTTGGAGTTCTTCGAGGGAAAGTATTTCCACATTACCTTGGGAAGTTTGGCTGGCGAACAAGAGGAGAGGATCGAGGGGGGTATAAATTTCATACTCTTGTTCTTGATGGTAAAAATGGGTCAAAAATTGAAATTGTTCTGATTCTAGCGCGTCCTCATCAGTTTCAATCTCTAAGGTTAAAATATCGTCTTCCTCGGCTTCGGGTAATTCTCCCGCCACCGTGAGGGTATAGGCCGCTCGTTCGAGGGTCAGATTTTGCTCGGCCAAAACAGCTTTTGCATCCTCGAAAATGCGCTCGATTTCTTCAGTGTCTTCGACCCAAGTTGCTGCCGCATCATCGCGATCGCTGTCCCAAGCAATAATAGTGATGGGAATGTTGAGAGGAAGGAGTAAAAAATAAGTCGTCCCGGCTTGAATAAAAGAATGCTCGATGGAACAGGGCAGACTTTTTCCCGCTTCATCGGTCAGGGTAATGCTGCGGGGGGGGTCGGAACTATTGTTGGGGAAAGATGGCATATGCAACGATCGACTATCAATTATCAATTATCAACTATCAATTATCAACTATCAATTATCAATTATCCGTCCAGCGATCGCTGCTTTCTTGCAAGCGATACCAATCGTTACCCAATTGAATGGTAATATCCGAGTTTAATTCTCCCGTACTTTCGACGAGCACTTCTCCCAAACCCAAATCGTACTGAAGCTCCGTCGCGCCATTGCGATCGCCCTGTTGGGCAATAATGCGGGTTTCCCCGAGGGGATTCGCGACGGAGCCCCCAACAAAGAAATTGCCATAGCCTTGTTCGCGCAAAATTTGTTTGAGGGAGGCCATCGCTTCGGGGTTGCCCGTGCTATCTTGAATGGCAATTTTGAGGGCAGTTTTGCGGGCGGGAAGGGATTCTGCGTATCCTTGGTCGAAATGTCGGGCCATCATCGTGCGAATGCGGCGGCGACTGGGAATCCAATAGCTGATTTCTTTTTCCCCCGTGCCGTTAAAATCCCCCGGTAACATGAGCATTTGTACGTCTTGGCGATTGGTGTGGGCGACGAAACCGGCAAGGGCGGCAATTTCTTCAACGCTTAAATTGGTATCGATACTGGATTTAAGGACTCCAATCACATCGGGCACCCGCAAGAGGGTTGTGGGTCTGAGGGTTTGTTCGATAACCGCCCGCATGAGGGTTTGCTGGCGTTGCACGCGACCGATATCTCCATAGCGATCGTAGCGAAAGCGCAGAAATTGCATGGCTTCCTCGCCGTCGAGATGCTGTTCTCCTTGCTTGAGATCGATATAAAGGTGTTGGCTGTGATCGGTATATTTCATCTTTTTGGGGACGTAAACCGTTACCCCCCCCAGTGCCTCGATTAATTTTTCGACGGCTTGGACGTTGACGCGGACGTAGCGATCGATGGGAACGCCTTCTAAAAGATCGCTAATCGTTCTGGCACTGAGTGCCGCACCACCGTAATAATTCGCCGCATTGATTTTCATTTCGCCATGACCTTCGATAACCGTGCGGGTATCTCGGGGGATGGAAAGCACCGAAAGTTTGTAATTATCGGGATCGAAGCGGATGAGCAGCATACTATCCGTCAATCCTTCAAAGGAATCGACAAGGGCGTGATAGCCCAAGTTATCTTGGGGAGGATCGTCCAAATCCGAGGTGAGGACTTTCGTTCCCAGCACGAGGATATTCACCGGACGAGTGAGTTTGGGAAAGCGCAGGGATTGGGAGGCGATCGCTTCTTTTTGATTGAAGATTGCCGCATCTTCTGGACTGAGAAGGACTTGACGCAGGGGCGTTGCCGATAGGGATACCGCCAAAATTGCGCCAGCCGTGGCGGAAACGATGCCGACTCCCGTTAAGCCCAACCAAACCCAAAGCCAGTGCGCGTTTTTGTTCTGAACTTTGCGCTTTTTGACTTTGCGGATTTGAGGCGATCCTTGGGGATAGCGACGAGAGCTGGGTTTTAACTTTCTTTTCACTGACACGGGTTTCCTCATGCGGCAAAAATGAGCGATCGACTTTGATTGTAAACCGTTCGTTTACTTTACGGGTTTACTGGAACGCTTCGCAATTTTTTACACATCGAGCGATCGCCATTCCGGGTAAATTCGCAAGATTCAGTTTCAATTAATATGCTTCCGGACAATTTTTTCGGCCAGTTGACTCGCTCCCGAAACCGCGATCGCGATTTCGGCGAAACAAGCGAAACATTAAAACCAAACAGGTCAGAAAATAACCCGAACCCGCCAAGCTATTGAGAAAGAGCAAGCGAAAATGCAAAATTTCTGACGTTTGCATGCTCCCCAAGGCAAGCAGACTATAAACTAACAGCCAACCGAGAGCTAGAGTAATGGACAGACGGCAAATTTTGCGCTCTTTAGGGGTACCGCGATCGCTCTTCAACGTCCAAAGAGCAGGCAAAACTCCAAAAACCGGGACGAGATAAAAATATTCTTGCAGCCGTTGCAAGGGTTTTTCATAAAATGGATCGGACATAGTTTATCAACGATAACTGGTGAGTGGTAACACTTCGACAAGCTCATTTCGGCTTCGCTCAACGGACTCAGCGCGGGGCTGGCGACTGAAACCAACCGATGATGGTTCTTTTACATTTTATTCCGAGGAGTTTGCCGAATGCTTCCATTCGATACATGGAGCGCGTCAAGAGGCGGAGTGTAAATATGTCGAACCCTGTCAGTTGCGTCAAAGGGCAAAAGAGAAAGATTGCTTGCGCTTGCTCGATATTTGCTATGGGTTGGGATATAACAGTGCGGCGGCGATCGCGGCGATTCGATCGGCAAATCCTGCCTGTCGCATCGAACTCATCGCCCTCGAATTAGATCTTAGCGTTCCCCAATCCGCCGCTTGTCAGGGTTTATTGAATTCTTTTTCGTCGGCGGCGTTTCCCGTGGCTTCTCTTCTCCGTGAATTTGCCGAAACTCAGCACTTGCGATCGCCGCAATTACAGGCAGAGCTGTACGTGGGGGATGCGCGATCGCAAATTCAAAAGGTGGTGCGATCGGGATTTTTGGCCGATGCGATTTTTCTCGATCCCTTCTCTCCTCCAAAATGTCCCCAACTCTGGACGGTAGAATTTTTAGACCGGGTTGTTGACTGCCTCCATCCGCGAGGGAGATTGGCAACTTATTCCCGTGCGGCTGCCGTGAGAACTGCTTTGGGGTTGGCAGGATTATCCTTTGGGGCAACAACGGACGCAAAACGGCAATCGCTGGGAACTATTGCCGGTTTCATTACCGAAGACTTGCCTCCTCTATCGCAACAGGAACGAGAACATTTACAAACTCGCGCATCTGTTCCCTACCGAGATCCGCACTTAAACGATTCATCCTCCCAAATTTTACAACGACGCCAGCAAGAACGAGACTCGATAAACCTCGAGCCGACAAGTCGCTGGAAAAAACGCTGGATTCTTAAGAAAAGTAAAGAGCAACCCATCCCCAACCCCCGTCCTTGAAAAGCGAAGCATCCTCTGACTTCCCCGTGCCAAGGGGATTTCCAAGGAGGAGAGTCAGAGGAGAGCGACCAATCACCAACACTTCGACAAAGCTCAGCGCAGGCAACCAATAAAAAAATTCCGTGAAAAAACCGATCTCAAACTTTGTCTCCAATAGCATACTTGAGGTAGGGTTCTTTTTAAGCTAGTGATTTCTATCTCTGAGGGGATTGAGGATTCAATTGCAAATATATCGCAGTTGGATCGACCAAAAGTGATGGTTGTGGACGATCATTCGCTAACGCGTCAGTTAGCGATTGATTTGTTGCAATTGGAAGGTTATGAAGTGCGGGAAGCAGCAGGCGGGGAGATCGCCCTAGAAATTGCCTTTGAGGACAATCTCGATCTAATTTTGTTGGATGTTTCCATGCCGGAAATGGACGGGATTGAGGTTTGTCGGCAGCTCAAGCAAAACGAACGCACTTCTCAGATTCCGATTGTATTTATGACTCTCGCGGACGATCGCCGCTTGCGTCTCGACGGACTCGAAGCGGGAGGAACGGATTTTCTGGCCAAACCCCTCGATCGCCTCGAACTCTCCATCCGAGTAAAATCCCTGATCCGGCAAAAGCGCCTCAATGAAGATTTAAATCAATCCAAACAAGTTCTCTTTTCCATCGCTCGAGCGATCGAATGTCGCTGCAACGATACCCAGAACCCCTCAGAACGTTTGGTCGATTTAGCACAACGGTTTGGGCGGCATTTACAACTGTCCAAGTTGGATATTCAAAATCTTAAAGATGCGGCTCACCTGCACGATATCGGCACGATCGCCATTCCCGACGCGATTATTCTCAAAACAACTCCCCTCACGGCGGATGAACGAGAACTCATTCGCCAGCACGTTTTAATCGGCGAACAACTCTGCCAGCCCGTGCGAGAACTACAGGGAGTTTTACCCATTATTCGCCATCATCACGAATGTTGGGATGGCAGTGGCTATCCCGATGGTATTGCGGGAGAGAACATTCCTTGGTTGGCACAGGTTTTTCAAATTATCGATATTTTTGATGCCCTCACTAGCAAGCGCCCTCACAAAAAGCCACTGTCTGCGGCCGAGGCACTGAAGATCCTGCAAGAGGAAGCAGCGCAAGGGTGGCGCAATCCGGAATTAGTGGCACAATTTTGCGATTTTTCCCTGTAAGTTTCGCGATCGATTCTAGAAAATACGACAAAAACAGAACTTGACAAAACTTATTTTGTGTGAATCGAGGTTTTGCTCTCTATCCAAAACTGATATGTAACAAGCGATTCAGAAGTCTGCTGCAATAAATTGTCACAGATTTAGCACTCCTGTCGAGAGAGTGCTAAATTTGCTAAAGGTAGAGATTAGCAATAGCGGAACTAGAAAACAAAAATGGCTAAAATCGTTTCGTTTAAAGAAGAATCCAGACGTGCTTTGGAAAAAGGGGTCAACACCCTTGCCGATGCAGTCCGCATTACCCTCGGGCCCAAAGGACGCAACGTTCTCCTCGAAAAGAAATTCGGCGCGCCGCAAATTGTCAATGACGGCATTACCGTTGCCAAAGAGATTGAGGTGGAAGATCCCCTCGAAAATACCGGGGCGCGATTGATTCAAGAAGTCGCCTCGAAAACAAAGGATATTGCTGGCGACGGGACTACGACCGCAACGGTTATCGCCCAAGCACTCATCCGGGAAGGCTTAAAAAATGTCGCTGCCGGTGCCAACCCGGTAGCTTTGCGTCGCGGTTTGGAAAAAACCATCGCTCATTTGGTTGCAGAAATCGCCGCGATCGCCAAACCCGTAGAAGGGGATGCGATCGCTCAAGTCGCTACGGTTTCGGCAGGTAACGATGAGGAAGTCGGTCGCATGATTTCTGAAGCCATGGCCAAAGTGACCAAAGATGGGGTCATCACCGTTGAAGAGTCTAAATCCATGGCCACGGAATTGGATGTGGTGGAAGGGATGCAAATCGATCGCGGTTATATCTCTCCCTATTTCGTCACGGATCAAGAACGGCAAATCGTTGAATTTGAAGCGCCTCGCTTGCTGATTACCGACAAAAAAGTCAGCGCGATCGCGGATTTAGTTCCCGTTCTCGAAAAAGTCGCTCGAGACGGTCAACCCCTGCTCATTATTGCGGAAGACTTAGAAGGAGAAGCCCTCGCGACTCTCGTCGTCAACAAGGCGCGCGGGGTTCTCAATGCCGCCGCGATCAAAGCCCCCGGTTTTGGCGATCGCCGCAAACAAATGTTACAAGATATTGCGGTTCTCACCGGCGGACGAGTCATTTCCGAAGAAGTTGGTTTGAGCTTGGATAGCGTTAGTCTCGATATGTTGGGCGCGGCACAAAAAGTCACCATCGATAAGGACAATACCACGATTGTCGCGACGGGAAACTATACCGGTGATGTCAACAAGCGTATCGATCAGATTCGCAAGCAGTTGGCAGAAACCGACTCGGAATATGATAAAGAAAAGCTGCAAGAACGCATTGCCAAACTTGCGGGTGGCGTTGCCGTCATCAAGGTCGGAGCCGCGACGGAAACGGAACTCAAAGACCGCAAGTTACGCATTGAAGATGCTCTCAATGCGACCAAAGCCGCTGTGGAAGAAGGTATCGTCCCTGGGGGCGGCACGACTTTAATTCATCTCTCCGGAAAAGTCGCCGACTTTAAAAATACCCTCGCCGACGAGGAAGAAAAAGTTGCAGCAGATATCGTGACTCGCGCCCTTGAAGAACCATTGCGCCAATTGGCCACCAATGCAGGGGTTGAAGGCTCGGTGGTGGTAGAAAAGGTGAGCAATACCGAATTTAATGTCGGTTATAATGCTATTTCCAACACCTACGAGGACATGATTGCGGTCGGAATCATCGATCCGGCGAAAGTCGTACGTTCTGCTCTGCAAAATGCGGGGTCGATCGCGGGCATGGTGCTCACGACAGAAGCCTTGGTGGTTGAGAAACCCGAACCCGCTCCTCCGATGCCTGCTGGTGGCGATCCCGGCATGGGTGGCATGGGCGGCATGGGTGGCATGGGTGGCATGGGTGGCATGGGCATGATGTAGATCGCTCAACACCTCACCGATTAACTCTGAAAAGACCGCAATGCGATCGCGCCCTCTATCAAGCAAAGAAAGAAGGGCGCGATCGCTATTGATAACAACAATCAACTCACTGCAAACTCTGTATAAGGGCGCACTTCTGGAGGATGGAATGCCAATACAATCCGATCTTTAGGAATGCCTACTCTGACTAAATCATTGGCAATTCCTTCTTCTAAGCCATCTTCATGAATCCAAATTTTATCTCCAATCACTTCAAGATGAACGACACAACCGTGTACTCTTTTGCCTTTTAAATACCCTACAGTTAACAAAACATAATTCTTGCTATCTTCTCCAATGACTAATTTGCGTGTTAAGTTGCCATGTGCATAGGGTAATTTGGCGTATTCCTGTAAAATCTCGGTAATTGTCTGATGATAGGGATGTACGGTATCCATTGACAAATAACCTCCTGTTTTTCATCAAAAACCAGCAAACACAACCGTTTGTTTTTTAATAAAACTCGACCGATGGGTTGTTGGAATATCTCCTCAAATACATCTTCTGTTGTAATAAAACCAAGAATTAAAAATCGTAACTTACGCATTTACATTATTATCACCTCCGACGAGGAAAAACTTGTCTGACAGTTACGCTCTCGCTTGCTAATTCGGTTTCAGTCCAGAAGAGGCGACAGTGGGGTATAAAATCAAAAAACTGAGGTACTCGTGAAGAATCAAACGACTTGAAAGATATATTATCAATTTGCCAATGCTGAAGGCGATCGGTCATAGTAAATTTAGCGTCCTACAAAAACAAAGAAGATAAGTGATTATACCGTATTTGGAGAGACTCGACAAACTCAAACAGAACGAGCAAGAGGAATTCGAGGTTTTAGCGAATTATATCATCATGCAAAATAATGATGATTGGCAAGTTGAGCTAAGCGCATCCAAATTTGCAGAGTTATTGGCTCAAAAAAAGCTAACCGTGGCTCTTGCAACAGCCGAGCGCAGATTAAACAAATTTCACGATCTCGGACTGATCGAACGGGTCAGTCAAGGTAATGCTCGCAATTCGGTCAAGACTATTATTCTGAAAGATTATGTTTATCAAGGCTCTCTCTTAACAGGAGCGATCGCATTAGATTCTCCGTTATATCAGGAACGCGAAGCGGATCTCACTTATAAAAATGTTTTTCGTCCCGATCGAGGCATTAATGAATCTCTTCCCTTTATTAGAATCAAAGGGACAAAGGGAATGGGAAAAACATCATTATTGATTAGAATTCGCGATTTTTTAGAGAACGAATGCAATCACATCGTTGCTGTTGTTGATTTAAAAAGTGCTGCTTTTGATACAGAGATACGACAAGATTTAGAAGCATTGTTCTATCAATTTACTGCAGCAATCACCCAAGAATTTGTTAAAAGCAGTCAAAATTTGAATCCTCCAGATTTAAAAATGTGCTGGCGTAAAGAACGCAGTTTTGGGGCAAACTGTACCAATTATTTAGAAGAATATGTCTTTAAAAAAATAAAACATTCTAAAACATTATTGATTGATGGACTCGATTTTATTTTCGGTTATGAAGCAGTTCAAACGGATTTTGTCAATGTTTTAAGAACGTGGAATGAAAGAAAAATGAAAATCGTCAGTAAAGCACCGCTTGTTTGGCCGAGTATTGCGATCGCTTATTCGACAGAACCCTATCCCAATCGCGGCGATAATGTTTCACCTCTATATAATATTGGCATTCTCTTAGAATTAAAAGAATTTACTCCACAGACTATTTTAAAATTGTCTAAGCTCTATGGTTTACCTTGGGAAATGAATGAGATTAACGCGCTAACGAACACGATCGGCGGTTATCCCGAGCTAGTACAGCAAGCACTCTATAATATTAGCAAGAATAATCTAGATTTAGCAGAATTAGAAAGTAAAGCTATTCAAGTCAATGGGATATTTAGATATCAGTTGCTATATTTAGAAAAGTTACTCGACGAAAATGAGGATATTGCGCGAGGATTAAAAAAAATTCTAGAAAATAAAAATATATCTCAATCTCTGGCTTATCGGATTCAACAGATGGGACTGATTCGTGAAAATGATAACGGTTTCAGAATAAGTTGTTGGCTCTATGAAAAGTTTTTGCGAAAAAAATTGCTCGATAATATAGGAGAGAAAAACAATGAATAACTTGCTAGATTACTATCAAATTGAAGGGGGAACGCTTCCTTTGATCGGTCTCAAATCCGAAACTTATGTTAAGCGAAGTTCGGATGAGGAACTCTATCAATTTTGTCGTTCTTCCCATGCCAGCAATCGAGTTTGTTCCATCCTTGCACCCCGTCAAATGGGAAAAACAAGTTTGATGGTACGGATCGCAGAACAATTGAGTAATGAAGGATCGATTTGCATTCAAATCAATTTACAGGGTTTAGGAGGAGTGCGATCGGAAGATTCGTTTTGGTACACGATTCTCGGGGAGATTTGCAAACAACTCGACGATTTATGCTTGCAAAATGATGATACCGTACTGTTAGCAATTAATAGCAATCGCAGCTTTACAGAAAAAATGGACGAACAATGGAGCAAGAACATCCAGAAATCAGCTGCAAGCAAGGTCACAAATTTTTTGATTGAAGAAATTTTGCAGAAGATTGCAAAAGATTGTCAATTTATTCTCTTTTTTGATGAGATTCAGAGCTTAATTTCTCTAGGATTTCAAAATAGTGTTATTGGCTATATTAAAGCATTAGGAGATGATGTTCGCCAACAATCTTTACAGAAATTTAATATCGTTCTTTTGGGCGTTGCAAAACCTTCAGATTTACTTCAAGACAGCAATGTTACGCTGAATATTGGCCGACAAATCGAACTGAAAAATTTTCAAGGAGATTGCCGGCCCTTACAAAGAGGATTATGGAGTATTACAAGCGATACAGAATGCCTAATTTCTCTGATTCTGAATTGGACAAACGGACAACCTTTTTTAACTCAATTTCTTTGTTTTTTAATCGTTCAAACTGGAGCAAAAGATGAGGGAATCAATTGGGGATCTCATCTCGAAAAGATTGTCAAAGAAAAGATTGTTAAAAATTGGCGAATTCAAGATCGACAATCCCATTTTCAGGAGATAGAAAACTATTTTCTTTATGGCGATCGCCATAAAACTCACAATCTTATCAAAGCATTGAATTTTTACAAAATAATTCTCAAACAAGGTTCAATTTTATGGGATAGAACAAAAAATAGTCTTTGGGATTTATTGATTTCTGGATTAGCTCGTAAGGAATTCGATCGCGATCGAATTCTCTTAAAATTAAACAATAAAATTTACGAACAAATTTTTAATTTGCATTGGGTTGAAACAACTCAAAATACTATTGCCCAACTCGAGGAGGAGACACCATCTATGACCCTCGATCGTTCTGTTCTCATTTATAAAATCATGAACAATGATTTGTTACCGGAATTATCTTCATTTGTTAATCGTGTAATGAGCGAAAATTACAATCGAGATTGGCAGGAAAATAAAGAAATTTTAGATAAATTTTATCGCGATCTTCCTAGCTTACAGCGACCTCAAAAATTGGATTTAGATCTCTCAAAGTTACTCTCTGTAATTGAAAAAATGTGGAGGGAAAAAAAGACTCAGAATTTCTTCAATACCTTAAAAGGGGAAGATCGCAACTTAGTCATTGGTATCAAGAACTATCGCAACACCATCTCTCATCTAACGGATAATGATGAATTTAGCCCCAAGGATGCTAGTTCTGCGATCGATACCATTGTTCGATTGCTGCAAGCAATTTCCGCTTCTGAAAGCGTCATTTCTAAAGTGCAAGGAATTCATCGAGAATTACTTCAGCAATTGCTTGCAGAAGAATCTAAACCTCAACCTATACCCATTTCTAGACAACCCAGAAATACCATGCAACGAGTTCAACAAATTGAAAATATCATTCTACAACGTCAACCTCTAGCCGCTAAAATTAAAACAGTAGAAGAGAATCTGAATGTTCTAATGACGGCCTTAGATGCACTGGAACAACGCCGCATCGAGTTATTAGAAGATATGAATGCTAGAGAGAATTTAAATGCGTTTAATTTTTCCTCAATTCGATATAACGTCATGGGAGAACGAGATCGCTTGGAACGGTTACGCAAGCGACTCTCTCGGGATACTTTGAATTTAGGCGTTGTCGGCTTAATGGGTCAAGGAAAAAGCACGCTATTGCAACATTTAAGCGGACTCAATCATGATATAATTCCCGCCAAAGTGGGGGGAGCTTGTACGGCTGTTCGCAGTACGATTTGCCATCAAGAAGGAGAAACCCATGCAGAGGTCACGGTTCATTCAGAAGAGTCTTTTCTCAAAGAAGTTATTCATCCTTACTACGTGGAATTAAATTTAGGGTCACTTCCTGAAAATTTGGATGAATTTGCGCGATCGCTACCTGATTTTTCCGAGAGAGATGCAACTTTAAACTCGATGTACGAACATCTCAAAAGAGATTATCACGCTCATTTACCTCATTACAAAAATTTACTGCACTCTGGTTCGCCGCGACAACTTCCTAGAGTCGCAAAAGAGGAGATTTATAAATATGTTTCTCAACCCCGCGATCCTCGGGGAGAGTTAATTGGATTCGAGCATTTAATCGTGCGATCGGTGACGATATTTTGTCCTTTTCCCAATCGAGAAGTAGGAAAAATTGCTCTCATTGACGTACCGGGATTGGGAGACACGAGATTGGGAGACGAACAGTTAATTTTAGAAACATTGGGACAAGAAATCGATCTCGTTCTCTTTATTCGCCGTCCTGATGCGTTGCGTTTTGTGTGGGAAAAACGAGATACCGATCTTTACAAAACAGCAAATCAAGCCTTAAATAATCTAGAAAATCGCTCTTTTTTAATTCTCAATCACGTTCGTGGAAACAATAATAATTTGCAGGCTTGTAAAGCATTAAAAGCTACTCATCAAGCCAAACATCTCAAAAACGTTCGCTGTGAAATTATTGATTGTTCTAATACAGAAGAAGCGAATACAATACTCGATTCAATTCTCGATTACTTGGCAGCGAATATTAAAGCACTTGACGATCGATATGCCAGAACTTATCAAGATTGTCTCGATCGATTGCACCAACAAATTCATATAGAATTACAAAAAGTACGACAATATAGGAGTTCTAAAATAGGAAGAGAAACACTTGACGATAGCGATCGCATTGATGCTTTATTCGATTGCCTTTGGCCGGAATTAGCTCTAAGTCTCGAGGAATTAGTTTATGATTTCGATTGGGAGAAGCAGAAGGAGGAAAATAATAACTTTCAACAACAGGTTGCAATAACGATTGAGGATTGTAAAACCGATACGGGTCTTCCTTTAACTCCAGAACAAGAACCAGATATCCAAAAAATTCTCAAGCGATACGGAAGTTCGGGTGCTTGGCCGATTGCTTATGCAGAATATCTCCACGATATTCGTACCCATTTAACGCGAAAATTTGAATCAATGGATATGGGATTACAAAAATATGTCGATTTAGCTAAATCCATTGTCACCGATATCTTAATTGAAGTCGCCAATCTAGGTAATTTACCCGGTCTTTCCGGCCTGCGAGGAAATGAATTTATCGAGAAAGCGATCGAGATAATTCCGTCTCGCTGTACTAATCTTGGTAATGCTTTTAAAACCCTATCAGAATTTGAAATGACTTATCGAAAAACCTTTCGGTCTCATATTCGTCCTTACCTCGATAATCTCAATCCCAATAAAACTAATCTTCGCATTCCTCAAGTGATGGGAAATGACCGAGAAACCCGAGAGCAAATGGCAAAAACGATTTTTGACTATTTAGAAATCCTGCAAGGAGAAGCGGTTTCAAAATGCGAAATTGCTTTAGCAGATCTATCTTCAGAACCCAGTAAAGAGGCTTTTTATGAAATCGAACAATTTGTCGATCAGATTTTGAGATCGGGAGGAAGTAAACAAGAATGGCGTAGTTTTCTCCGTCAGAAAAAAGAGTATATTTGGCCGGCTGAATTCGGTCGAACAGAAGAGCGATCGCAGGATTGGCTAGAATTAGTGGAGAAAGTTGAAGCAGCCAATCAACCTCAAAAACTACACTTTTTAAACTAAACTCATCCCATGTAGGAGAATTATCATGTCTAGCGAATTAGCTGTCACTATGCTCGGAGCAAGTGGGGTTGGAAAAACAACGCTACTGACCTCAATATACGAACAATTGGAAGCGATCGGTGAAGAAGTCAATTTACAATTAATTCCCAATCTAGAAACCAAGGCAATCCTTGAGGAAAATTTACAAAGATTGAAAAGTTTAGAATATGAAATGAAAGCCGATCCGATAACCAGTGGAATCTTGGGAACATCCGCATTATCCGGACCCGATTCGTTACCCAAATTTAATTTCGATCTGGGTAAAAAAGATAAAAAAACAGAATGCAAGCTGATTTTTCGAGATTATCCCGGGGGTTATATTTCACGAAAAGATCCAAGAGAACGAGAATTTATCAAGACATTACTGCGAGAATGTGCTGTTGTTATCATTGCCATTGATACCCCAGCAATGGTAGAACCAACAATTATACAAGGTGAAAATTGGCAACCTACTAAAAATAGTGGAAAATGGCATGAAGCGATCAATCAACCAGAGGAGATTCTCGAACTATTCAAAGCAGCTTATTTTAAATTAGATGAACCTAAATTAATCATTTTTGCACCGGTTAAATGCGAAACCTACGTGCAAACAGAGGGATCGGCAAAACAAGTGCAAGAATATATCAAAAAAAAATATGCTCCATTACTGGAATTTTTTCACGATTCCAGTCGTGCCAATAATCTAGCTGTGGTAACAACTCCCGTGCAAACAGTTGGTTGTTTAATTTTCTGGAAAATCGAACTAGAATATTTGAATAAGCCTCGTTTTTGGTTTCGCAAAAAAGGTCGCGATACACTTTACTCTCCTCAAGATAACGATCATCTACTCCGCTATTTTTTGAGTTTTTTACTCAAACTGCATAATAGTACCTTGCTCGAGCAAAGATCGATTGTCCTCCGAACAATTCGTAAAACTTTTGGAGGGAAAAATGAATTTGAACAAGCGATCGCGCAGTTTGCCAAAGAACGTAAAACTACAGCAGGTTTTGGCATCTTGCAAGGTCAACAATGGCTCAATCTTTAGGAAAAACGAGGAAAACAATGGAAATCTACGTACAAAGTCGCGGTCGCGATCGCGATAAAGATTACCGATGGGTGCGAGTATTACCCGATAATTCGGTACAAGCTCAACTCCCACCTTTATCGACAGAGACGATCGCTCTCATTCACAATGAATCTCCTTCTATTGTTATCGATCGCCTGCAAGATAACCGCTTGCTCTTGCTTTTAACGAAGATACAAACCAGCGATCGCGTTGATTTTCTGGCTCGACCCATTCGGATCGATTTAGTTTGGGTCGGAGAGAATACTGAGGAACACGAACGAAGTTTGCGTTATCTCGCGGCTCGTGCTTTAAACACTAACAAATTAGGCCTGCTCGCTCGGGAAATTAGTGCAGCCGTGACTTTACTCAAAGATCCTGAATCGATTAAAATCAAAAACGAATATTTGGATGAAATTAAAGCACTTTGGGAAATAAAGATTACAGATCGACAAGATTTTACAATAAAGTTTCAATTAGATACAGATGTTATCTCTAGATTCTTAAATGGCCAACCCATCCATTATAAAAAGTTTGTCACAATTTGTAATGCTTTAGAACTCGGCGATCGCAAAATTGAGGAAATTCACCAACCCTTATTCGACGATTTAGAAATCGAAGTACGAGGAGATGCACTAGAATATGGCTTTCAGGTTTCTCATTCAAATTTGATACAATTGTTAGAAGTTCCCGATTCCAAATCATTCTCAAACATCCCTCCCAATACCACTCCAAAAATAGGTAAAAATATTCCTCCATTATGCTACGGATTAGCAGAGGAATTGCAAAAATATTCTCTTCCATCCCAGCAAGGTGCTTTAATTGTCGTGACGGGTTTTAAACAAAGAGAAACCCTCGAACAAGCAAAGATTTGGCGCAGTTTGTCAAAACTGATAGAAACCGAAGGAGATGTTTGGGAAAATGTATCCGTGCTTCCTGAAGGAGAGTGGGAAAATTATTGGAAAACAGTAGTTCAAATGCCATTTTCTCTGTTTAAATTAGTAATGGAGAGCATTCAAAAAGCATTGAGCAATGTTGCCGATCGCGCAAAGTTATCGGGCGATCGCGAAACCCTATCCGACTCGAGCGATCGCCAGAATGACAATAATTCGACAGGGAGATCCTAACTCATGCTCAATTCACGGTACAATCCTATTAACGAGCTATTTTATGTTGCAATTGAGAGAGTGTTAGGGCGCTCTTTCGAGCAGGGTGCAAAGGGTCAAAAATTACATCCCCATTCTTTAATCTATGTGGAACGAAACGCAGATGAAGAGCTCTGGCAATTTCTAGTTAGCGATCGCTTTACCTCTCCCATTCGTTACATTTTGGCAGCACCAAAGATGGGAAAATCGAGTTTGCTAGAAAAGACTATTTATAAGCTATCTCAAGCTCACACTATTCATTATATAGCGATTGCAATTGAGTTAAAACCATATCGAGAGCCAATTTCAGAAGATTTCTTCTATTTTAGATTATTGCAAATCATTTGCGAAATACTCGCCCGACAGAAGTTGGCGATCGCCAATGAATTGAATGCGGTTTGGGAGAGCGATCGTCAAAACCATCCCAGACAAAAATGTAGGGAATTTTTACAGCGAATACTCGTCGCGATCGGCGATCGCACTCTAGCTATTTTTATCGATGATATTCAACATTTATTGCACTGGAATCTTCAAGACAGTTGGACTCAATTTGTTCGGAGTCTATCCGATCTAGAAACCAATTTGTTCAAACGGCTCAAGTTTGTTCTTTTTGGTGTTGCGAGTCCTTATCGATTGATTCCTGATTTGAGAACGACTGGCGATCGTTCTCATTTTATTGAACTCACTCCTTTTCAAGATAATCAATGTCAATCCTTGCTTTCAGGATTAAAAAAGGCTACAGCAAACCCTAACCCAATTTTGCAAGAAATTATGAATTGGACTCGAGGGCAATCCTTTTTAACAATTCTTTTATGTTATAAACTTTATCGGAAGTCTAGAAAAGGAGATAAAAGAGAACCAAAAGAACAAATAAAAAATCTAGTCATTCAAGAGCGATTTTTCAGAGATGTACCTTTAGTGTTGCACTTTAAGCAAGTCGCCGATTTTCTCATTCGCGGCGATCCTGATGAACTCGATCGCAAGCATTACACTTTAAACTTGTACGCTCGAATCTTGCAGGGGCAATCGATTCAAAAAGATGAAAACTCGCGATCGCAGACCGATTTGCTCGTGTCCGGTTTGGTCGGTCAATCGGAAAAATATCTACAAATTGCCAACCCAATTTATCAACAAATTTTTACTCAACAATGGGTAGAACAAACGCAAAATCAACTCAAACAACGGAGGTCTAAGATGCCTAGCTCAAAAATTTATAACCGTGACGTTTATATGCTCATCGATCAAAGCGGCTCAATGGTCAAGCGAGATGATGTATTTAATAAAAAACGCCGTTGGGAAGCCATTCCAGAAGTGATTGAAAGCCATGTTTATAACATCCTCAATCATCAAGGAATGAATGGTGAAAAAATCTGTGACGAAATTACAATTACCTTGTTCAGTCCCAATCGTCCTGCTACGGTTTCTCGCATCATTCAAGATGATTCGCAAGTCGCCGATATTTTCGAAGAAAATCAACCTGATAGTAACACGTTCATTACTCCGACCATGGCCCAAGTTCTCGATCGATGGTTTGGAACGCGGAATAATCAAGGTGGATTTGTCATTGTTTATACTGATGGCTCTCTTGACGATCCCGACCAATTTGTGAATTTAGTTGAAACGACTTGTCGAAAATTGAATAGTCAAGACGAATTGAAAGTTATCATTGTCGGTTTCGGAAGCGATATTAATCGAGATCCAAAGTTTTATCTGAGACTGGATGCCAATACGAGCAGTTTTTTAGATCAAAATGCCAAACCTTGTAATATTGTCGTTTTCGATCTGCTCAACAAAATGTCGGGTATTATCGATTTGCTCAATCGCCAATTGGAAAATCCTCAAGCGGGTTTAGCTGAATGGGGACGCGAGTTTTGTCCGGAGTTATACTAGCAAGCGATCGCCGATCGCGATCGCGAAGATTATCTCAAACACACCGCTTGGAACTTTCAACGAGCAATCCTGCAAGCAATATACCATTCCCCCATCATGGCGATCGCGGGACATTGTTTCTCCCTTTAGCCCATTCATTTATCCCGGTTTTAACCCAGAAGAGACGACAATGCGATCGCGTCCTTCTTGCTTCGCTTGATAGAGGGCGCGATCGGCAGATTCGAGCAAGCCTGTAAAACTGCTTCGGATGGTAGGAATCAAACTGGAAATGCCAAAGCTCACCGTGACATAGCCGGTGCGCGATTGCTCGTGGGGAATTTTTAAACCTTTTAGGGACTTGCGAATATTTTTGGCAACGGTAACGGCTCCATAGGAGGGAGTACTGGGTAAAATTAGAGCAAATTCTTCTCCACCGTAGCGAGCCACCAAATCTCCCGGTCGCTGAGCGGCTTCAGCCATCGCCGCAGCGACTTTCTGCAAGCAATCGTCTCCCGCCTGATGCCCGTAAGTATCGTTGTAGGTTTTAAAGCGATCGATATCGCAGAGAATCAGCGAGAGCGGTTCCTCTTCTCGCATCATGCGCCGCCATTCTCGTTCTAGGGTTTCGTCAAAACAACGACGATTGGCAATTTGTGTCAGTCCGTCAAAGGTGGCCAACCGTTGCAAGACGGCGAGGGTTTGCTGGCGCTTGGTAATGTCAATCCCAACAATAAAAGCAGCGCGATCGCGGTTGTATTTCTGCGCCACAATTAAATAATGGCGGGACGTGCCATCAATGCTCGAAACGATTTCCCCAAAGCGATCGCGCACCGGACTTTTGAAAAAATCCTCCACAAAATTATTAAAATCCGACCCCGCTCCTAAAAATCCAATATCTTTGCCAATAAACTCGTCCGGACTCAAGCCAAATAACTCGGCGAGATGATCGTTGACTCCTAAATAATGCAAGTCGGCACTGATCCACGATACCATCCCCGGTACGGCGGCTAACACGGACTCGAGCTGATCTTTTGCGACTCGCAACGTTTCCCCAGCTTTAGCCAATCTCGTTGCATCGGCCAGCAGTCGTTCGTTCAAATTAAATAGCGCTTCTGTTGTCGCTCCCTGTTTTTGTGTTATGCTTGTATTATTGTCTTGTAATATAGAAAGAAATGGTTCGCGATCGCTCAACTCGAAAGCGGAGCATCGCGCTTCGAGAGCGGCAGTTTGCCGGCGGAGCGCAACGATTTCCTCAATGAGTTGTTCTTTGGTTTTGTCTTCGTCTCTCATAAACTTTGCATTTTCTCCCCAAGAGAGATGATAAAGTTACACACCCTGTTCTATAAATCATAAAAAACTTAGAGACGAATGCACGATTGGCATTGAGGAACGGGAATATTCTTTAGGTCGGGACATTTCCGCGATCGCATCATCCATCTTCCCATTTGACCCTTTTTTTCATAAATGTTACAATTCTTAATATTGAGATTCCAGAATTGACATCTCGATAACAGTCTAGAAGAAAATTCTCAGTAAACTGGGAGCAATCTCAAGAAAATTTCTGTAATTGGGGGGAAATCATGATATGCTTAAAAGTTCGCGACAATTTATCATTGCCCGTTTTCCGGCCTTCCCTGTAAGGAATGCAAAGAATTATAAATTTTAGCGTCGAAAATTATCAGAAAACCTTCTGGGGATGCAATTGACGCAATGTAAGCCAGATCGCCATTAGATTTCCACCCAACTGCCATGAAAACTGCCAAACACACCACAGATCCCGTTCGGATTTACTTGCAAGAAATCGGTCGCGTTCCCCTTCTCAGTCACGAAGAAGAAATCGTCTTGGCCAAGCGAATTCAAAAAGCGATCGCCTTGCAAAAAATTAAAGAAAAACTGGAATCCCAACAAGAAGACGAGGTCGATCTCGAAGCTTGGGCCAAAGCAGCCCAATTGACCCCGACAGAATTGCAGCATATCCTGCACGCTGGAGATAAAGCCAAAAACAAAATGGTGGAAGCCAACCTTCGTTTGGTGGTTTCCGTAGCCAAAAAATATCTCAAGCGCAATCTCGATCTGTTGGACTTGATTCAAGAAGGGACTATTGGGATGCAGCGCGGGGTAGAAAAATTCGACCCCACCAAAGGCTATCGCTTCTCCACCTATGCGTATTGGTGGATTCGCCAAGCCATTACCCGGGCGATCGCGGAAAAAAGCCGGACGATTCGCCTGCCCATTCACATCACCGAAAAACTGAATAAGATCAAGAAAGCCCAGCGCCAATTGACGCAAAAATTAGGTCGAGCGGCCACCGTCGCCGAATTGGGCCAAGAGTTAGATTTGACCCCCAAACAGGTGCGGGAGTATTTGGAACGGGCGCGTCATCCCTTATCTTTGGATTTGAAGGTAGGGGACAACCAAGATACGGAACTGGGGGAATTGTTGGAAGATGACGGGCAATCTCCCGAGGAGTTCGCCACTCAATCTTCCTTGCAATTGGACTTGGAAAAGTTGATGGTAGATCTGACTCCCCAACAGCGCGAAGTGATTGCCTTGCGCTATGGCTTGCGGGACGGACAGCCCTTGACCCTCGCTAAAATCGGAACCCAACTCGGCATCAGTCGCGAAAGAGTCCGACAGTTAGAACGAGAGGCATTGAAAAAATTGCGCCTGCGTCGAGGTGCGGTGCGGGAATACTTAGCCAGTTAATGGGCGATCGCGGCCCTGCTCCAAAACTGACAGGCTGGGAAACCGGCCTGTCGGTTTTGGCTGTGGGGGAATTACAGCGATCGCTTTTAGCTTGGTATCGCCAGCAAGGACGAACTTTACCGTGGCGAGGAGAAAGCGATCCTTACAAAATCTGGATTTCGGAAATTATGCTGCAACAAACGCAGGTGAAAACCGTCATTCCCTATTACGAACGGTGGTTGCAATGCTTTCCTACTCTTGAAGATTTGGCTGCCGCCGACGGGCAAACCGTTCTTAAAGCATGGGAAGGTTTGGGTTATTACGCTCGGGGTCGCAACTTACACAAAGCTGCTAAGGAAATTGTTGAAGTTTATGGGGGTGAGTTTCCCCGTTCTTTAGAGGTTATATTAAAGTTACCGGGAATCGGTCGGACGACAGCGGGGGGAATTCTCAGCGCGGCATTTAATCAACCGCTTTCGATTTTAGATGGGAATGTCAAGCGAGTTCTCGCTCGTTTGAGCGCGCTACCCGTCCCGACAGCAAAAGCAACGAAAGCATTATGGTCGCTTTCCGATCGCCTGCTCGATCGCAGCAATCCTCGGGATTTTAATCAAGCCATCATGGATTTAGGGGCGACGATCTGCACGCCGAAAAAGCCCGCTTGTCTCCTCTGTCCGTGGCAGCAACACTGTCAGGCATATTTACAAGGCCTTCAATCTCAATTACCCATGAAAGAACCAACCAAACCATTGCCCCACAAAAATATTGGCGTTGCGGTCATTCGCGACAATCAGGGAAATATCCTCATCGATCGCCGCTTGGATGAAGGATTATTGGGAGGCTTATGGGAATTTCCGGGGGGCAAAATTGAAGCGGGCGAAACCGTGGAAGAGTGTATTAAACGAGAAATAAAAGAGGAACTAGCACTCGATATCGAAGTGAAGGAGCATTTAATTACTATCGATCATGCTTACACTCATTTTCGCATTACTTTAAACGTTCATTATTGTCAGTATTTAGGCGGAGAACCTAAAGCGATCGAATGTCAAGAAATTCGCTGGGTAACATTAGACGAACTCGATCGATTTCCTTTTCCCAAAGCCAATACTCGCATTATTGAAGCGTTGCGAAATTCTCAATTGCCTTCTTAAACGTTATCGCAGGGGATTGTGAAGGAAGCCCTTGAGGTTTTTATTGTAGCGCGATCCGTGTATTTCGTTAATTCCCAATTCTAGGAAACTGAAGTGCAATTCTCAGAGTGACCTCAATAATTCAATATTCTTGCAAATTTCTGCCGCTAATTTGCGCCAAAGTCTCCTCATCGGGGGTTTCCCCCTCTGTATAATATCCCGCCGCTGTTTTGGCTGCAATTTCCACCCGCGCATCTTCGGGGATATAATCATCGGGGATGGGAATGCGCTCTATGATTTCAATCCCCGAACCGACGATCGCATTGTATTTTAAGTTACTCATGGAGACCCAGCGATCGATCCGCGTAATGCCCAACCAGTGCAGCACATCCGGCATTAGTTCTTGAAAGCGCATATCCTGAACCCCTGCCACGCATTCCGTGCGGCTAAAATAGGCATCGGCACGATCGCCCCCAGCCTGACGCTTGCGGGCATTATAAACCAAAAATTTGGTCACTTCCCCCAGAGCGCGACCCTCCTTGCGATTGTAAATAATCACTCCCGCACCCCCTTCCTGTGCTGCCTCCACGCACACTTCAATCCCGTGAATTAAATAAGGACGACAGGTGCAAATATCCGAGCCAAAAACATCCGAACCATTGCATTCATCGTGAACCCGCACCGCGAGGGGATGGCGATCGCAAGGCAAATTCCCCAATAAATAGACCGTCATGCCCCCAATGGGGGGTAAAAAGACGTGCAGGTCGGGGCGCGTTACCAACTCGGGAAACATCCCCCCCGTCTGCTGAAATAACGTGCGTCGTAACACCCCTTCCTCAACCCCGATACGCTTGGCAATCCCCGGTAAGTACCACACCGGATCGATGGCTACTTTCGTCACTGCCAAACCCGCATTTTCTTTCACAATTGTCCCATCAACTTTCACTCGCCCTTTTGCGATCGCTTCTTGCAATTCCGGTAAATTAATCTGTGCCTTGGTAATAGCAATCGTGGGGCGAATATCGAAACCGCGATCGTAAAACTCCCCATACACCTCATCGACTACCGCCCCAAACGGATCCAAAGAAACAATCTTATCCGCATCTCCCCAACTGGGATAAGGGCCGATCGCTTTCGTGGGAGAAGTATGAGTAAGATCGGCGCGATGATCTGCCTGCAATGCCCCGCTCGCAACGGCCAAAGCGCGATAGACGGAGTAAGAGCCAGAATGAGTGCCGATCGCATTGCGATGGTCTTGTTTGGCAAGGGTTCCGATAACCGGACCTCGTTTGACGGGATTGGATTCTCCCCAACAAATCGGGACAATGTTGGCTTTGGATGGACTGGGATGAGAAGTGAGAACGATATGTTTGGGCTTGTTCATTTTGGAGTCAGGAGTAAAAAGGAACGAGTCAAGAGTCAAGAGTTAAGAGTCAAGCAACGATCTCCCATTACTCACTTGCACTGAGCCAAGTCGAAGTGTCACCCATCACCCATTACCCATTTCAAATAAAGATCCGTTGCGAGTCAATAACGCTTTTGCTTCTTGGGGTTTTAATACTTTAGCAAAGAAATAGCCTTGGGCGAGATCGCAACCAAACGCTCGCATCTGTTCTAACTGTCTTTGGGTTTCGATTCCTTCCGCAATCGCCCGCAACCCCAAGTTTTTCGCCAGCATGACGATAATGCGGGCAATTTCTGCTTTTTGTTCGTTATTTTCAATGGCACTAACAAAGGTTCTTTCTATCTTCAGTCCGTAGATGGGGAACTGTTGCAAATATTCCAAACAAGAGTAACCCGTCCCAAAATCATCAATACATAATTCGATTTTTCGTTCTTGTAACTGCTGTAGAATAGTTCGCGCTGCATCTACTTTTTGCGTCCACAAACTTTCCGCAATTTCTAACTTTAACATGGCGGGATCGAATCCAGTCTTGCTGCAAATGCGATCGATGCGATCGATTAAATCCAGTTGTAATAATTGCTTGCTGGAAATATTAATATGGAGATCGCAAGAACGACCGCATTCATTCTCTTTTTGCCAAGATCCGAGCTGCTTGCAAGCCGTTTCTAATACCCAATTCCCAATCGGAACAATTAACCCACTTTCTTCTGCCGCCGCGAGAAATTCCGAAGGATAAATCGTGCCTTTGTAGGGATGCTGCCAACGCAATAATGTTTCAAACCCTTGTAGATTTCCCGTGGTCAAACAAACAATCGGATGATAGTGTAATTCAAATTGTTCTTTTTCTAAGGCTTGGCGCAATTCCATTTCCCATTGCCACTGAGAAACGACATTTTGGTGCATGGCTGGGTTAAACAGTTCGTAACGCCCTTTTCCTAATTCTTTGGCGCGATATAATGCCGTATCTGCATCTCGCAATAAATCTTCGGGATTTTGATAATAAATACAGGCTTCGACTTTTTCTCCTTGCTGGTGCTGGCAGATTACGCCTTGTTGTATTTCGGCTTCCTCGAGACTGATGGCACAAAGGCGATCGCCGCAAGAAACAATGCCGATACTGGCCCCTGTAAATACGGTATAACCGTCGAGTTGAAACGGTGCTTCTAAATCCTTTTCAATGCGTTCTGCCACGCGAATTGCCGTATCCACATCTTCAATATTATCCAATAAAATCGTAAATTCATCCCCGCCCAAGCGCGCCACCATGTCATCTTGCCGCACGCATTTTTCTAAGCGTCGGGCAATCCCGATCAGCAAGCGATCGCCAATTAAATGTCCCAAACTATCATTGACGACTTTAAAGCGATCCAAGTCTAAAAAGAGGACGGCAAAATGATAGGCTTTATCGGGTGTATTTTTTCTGGCACGGATGAGAGCGCTATTCAAGCACTTGCGAAAGAAGGCGCGATTGGGCAATCCCGTTAACGCATCAAAAAAGGCCCGTTGGTGCAGTTCTTCTTTATCTCGTTTCTGTTCGGTGATATCGACAACCATGCCTTCATAATAGAGAATTTCACCCCCTTCGTCGCGAACGGCACGGGCATTCTCGGAAATCCAAATAATACTCCCATCGTGTCGGTAAATTTGCGATTCAAAGCCGACTACTTCATCGTTTTGTTGGATTAAACGGGCAAATTCCGTTCGTTGTGAAGGTTCGACATAAAGTTGATGTTCGATATCCGTTAGAGAAACGATGAGATCTTGCGGGGTTGCGTAGCCGTAAATTTTGGCTAAGGCGGGGTTAGCGCTGATGTAGCGACCGTCTGGCGTGGTTTGGAAAATCCCTTCTACGGCATTTTCAAAGATGCTGCGGTATTTAGTCTCGGCTTGTTTGAGGGCCTCTCGGGCGCATTTGGCTTCGGTAATATCTCGGGCGACAAAAATGGCGGTATTTTCTTCGGTGGGGGAAACGGTTCCGGCAAACCAAATCTCTTGTCCTTGAATGGGAAGGCAGTACTCAATATTAATCGGCTTTTTTTCTTGCAAGGCTTGGTGAATGTAGCCTAAGAAAAGATCGGCCCGATCGCGATCGAATACTTCGTGTAAGGTCTTGCCCGCGAGATGTGGTGAAGGCCGGTAAAGTAAAGTGGGGTTGGTGGGGGCAATTTTCAGATAGCGTCCTTCGGCATCGAAGACGAGGATAATATCCGTCATGGCAGCAAATAAAGCCTGCAATTCCGAGGCTTGCGATCGCAAGGCTTGTTCGGCTTGTTTGCGTTCGGTAATATCGGTAATAAAGCCTTCCAATCCCACAATATTCCCCGCCTCGTCAAAAATCCCCCGGCCTTTCTCCCAAACCCATTTATATTCTCCTTGTTTGGTGCGAAGGCGATATTCGACGACGTAAGGCTTATAGCGATATACGTTAGTTTCGATGGCAGCGAATACCTTTGGGCGATCCTCCTCGTGCATGATGTCTTCAAAAGAGTGCGGGTTGCGGGCGATCAATTCTTCGCTTTTGTAGCCCGTCAACAGTTGGCAGCCTTCACTGAGATAGGTCATGGGCCGGCCCTCGTCATGGGTTGCATTAAAGAAAATCCCAGGGGTGGAATCGATTAAACTGCGTAATTGTCGCTGGCTGTTTCGCAGGGCGGCTTCGGCTTGCTTGCATTGAATAATCCCGCCGAGTTGGGCGGCAATGGTCGAAATGAGATCCAACAAACGGCCATCAATTTGGCGATGGTGACTGCTAAAAAAGACCAATACGGCTACGACTTTATCGTCGGTGATAATGGGAACGCCAAATGCCGTTTTCAAACCGTATTCCCAAGCCAATTGATTGCGGAGAAATTCGACATGGTGGGACAGATCGGGAAACCAGTGGGGTTGGCGGGACTGCCAAATCAGTCCGGGCAGTCCCACGCGATTGGGAAAATAATAAGCGCGACTTTGTTCGCGAAACGTTAAGAGATTGGGGCGATCGCGATTGCCGTACCATGCGGGACTCAGTTCTAAAATCGTTTCGGTTTCGTTGGGAATCCATGCTTCCCCCATATCCCATCCCAAAACTTGGCAGACGCGGGTTAAGACCAATTCGAGGGCGCTTTTAAAATCGGGGGCTTCTCCCACGGCACGGGTGAGGTATTGCAGGAGTTTTAACTCTTCTTCGCCGCGCTTGCGATCGCTAATATCGGCGATAAACCCTTCTAGGGCAATGAGTTCTCCTTGACGAAAAATCCCATTTCCCTGTTCTCTGACCCATTTTTGCTCTTGCGATCGCGCGATCAGGCGGTATTCGAGGGTATAGGGCTGGCGACTGTTGAGGGTTGCCTGTCTCGCGGTTAAAACGCGATGGCGATCTTCGGGATGGATGAGACTATCCAAGTCAATGCTCTGGCTGGTAAAGTCTTCTGGCAAATATCCCGTCAGTTTCCAACAGCCTTCGCTGATAAACTCGCAGAGACTATTCTCGCGATCGCGCAAGCGTCGATAGATAACCCCGGGCAAGCGATCGCTCCGGGTGGAAAAATTGCGATGATTTTCGTGGAGGAGATATTCGACTTTTTTGGGATGGGTAATATCGTGAAAAATGCCGACAATAGCGCTTTCCCCTTCAAAGGAGAGCAGTCGTAACGAAACGACTCCCCACAGGGATTTTCCATCTATCCGCCTTAACTTGAGTTCGTAGTTGGGGAGAAATTCGTATTGCAAAAGCGCTTGTTGCAGAACTTGCCAAGCGGCGGGTTCAAAGTAATCCTGCAAGCAGCGATCCCCGATAACGGCCTCGACATTGGAGCCAAAAATCGAACAAAAATATTCATTGGTATGGAGAATTTTGCCATCCCGCCGCCTCGCGACAATGACGGGAACCGGGAGGGATTGGAATAAAGCAAGGGCAAATCGTGCTTCTCGTTCCATCGGCGGCGATCCTTGGGAGAAAAAATTGACGATGGGGGGTTGCGTGGCGTTTTCAATGGAGGTCATAAGCGTTCGCGTGACGGTTGCCTTGCACCAATGAGGCGTGAGGGGGTCAGACGGGTTAGCAAAATTCTAGGGAACGGCAATTGCTGCTTTTGAGTGCACCGCAGCTTCTCTCGATCTCGATCGATTTACTCGGCGATCGCGTTAAAAAATCGGGGTTAAAAGTTTGCCAGCTATTTTATCCGTTACCTTGTCAGTAATTAAATTAAACTATAGTTAAAAAGCTGAAAACTGTTAATCTAACTACATTTTTTTGAGAAATTTATGCGTAAGTTGCCTTTGCGATCGCCAATTTTGCATCGTCTGCCTTTTACTCCTTATTTATTCTTATTCCCGGCTTTAGCTATTTTAACCCTAACGGTGTTTTTGCCCGCTCTGCAAGCATTTTCTTTAAGTTTTGCCCGCTACGAATACGATTTAACTCAGATGCCTCAGTGGATCGGCTGGGAAAATTTCCGTCGTTTGGCGGGCGATCGCGTTTTTTGGAAGACCCTTGGCAATACCTTACTTTATCTTTTGGGGGCAGTTCCGGTGCTGGCGATCGCGCCGTTGGGTTTGGCAATTTTGGTCAATCAAAAACTCAAGGGAATGCACTGGTTTCGGATGTCGTTTTATACGCCGGTTGTGGTTTCGATGGTGGTGGCGGGTATTGCTTGGAATGCCCTTTATGCTTCTAATGGGGTTTTCAATCAACTGTTAAAAATGGTGGGGTTTGAGTCGGGAGTTCGTTGGTTAACCAGTCCCCAATATTCCCTCTGGAGTGTCATGTTGGTGACGATATGGAAGGGGTTGGGTTATTACATGGTAATTTATTTAGCGGGGTTACAATCTATTCCCGCAGAGTTATATGAAGCTGCCGCTATTGATGGCTCTGATGGCTGGCGAAAGCATTGGGATATTACAATTCCTTTAATGCGTCCTTATTTGGTATTGGTGGCGGTGATTTCGGCAATTTCCGCTACGAAAGTATTTGAAGAAGTGTATATCATGACCCGAGGCGGACCGCAGGATAGTTCGAAAACGGTCGTATATTATATTTACGAACAGGCATTTACAAATTTAGAAATTAGCTATGCTTGTACGATGGGATTGGTTTTATTTTTGATTATTTTCTCTCTCTCTTTACTTAATTTATATTTATCTAAAGGAAAAGAATCTTATACGAGTATTCGCTTTTAATAAAACAAAAAAATCAACTGGTTATATAAGAGGAAAGATGCAAAATCGATTGTCCTGTGGTCTATTCTTGATTGCTCATTCTCTGCTTTTGTCTTTGATTTATTCTCTAATTCCTTTTCCCAATAGCGATCGCGCTTTAGCAATTTCTCAGCGCTGTTGGGAGATTCGGCGATCGCGTCAAATTCTCCAAGCGGAAGGGTTAGACGATGGCAATTTAGCGATTCTCGAAAGGCGTTATTGTCGTCGCACCCGTCCTTCTCCCGAGGAAGATTCGACTTGCTCCCATTTAAGCATTATGGCGCAATTGGCAAGGGTGGCGGAAGGCAATAGCGTTTTAGCGCGCATGGTTGCGGGGGAAGCACAGATATTTTGTTCGGAATATACGACGAGGCGATCGGGAGTTTGGCGCTATGCAAACGGACAGGTGGTAAAGTTTGGCTCATCGTGGCACTATCCTAACGGGCAGCAGGTACGTGCCGGACGAGATTGGCGCTATCCTAACGGGGAATATGCCAGTTTTGGCTCGGTTTGGAAGTATCCCAATGGAGTTAATGCGAAATTTGGGGGGAGTTGGTACAAACCCGACGGAGATCGCCTCGATCGCGATCGTTTGATTTCTTGGGGATGCACCTATGTTAGTCGCAGCGAATGCGATCGCTTTTTAAGGGCAATGCGATCGAGCGATCGCGATCGTAATGATGCTGCTCTTTTAGCCCTCGCATGGCAAGCATATCGCAATCAAAGATAGTTGATAATTGATAATTAAAATAACTTGCTTGAGGTCTGATAAAAATTTTCAAAGATGAAGAAAAAAGCCTTACGCCGTCAATTTTTGCAGCAAAGACAGGCAATGACGCGAGAAAGCTGGCAAGAAAAGAGCGATCGCCTCTGTTCTCAATTACAAAATTTCCCCGCGTTTGCCTCTGCAAAGATAGTTCTCGCTTATACCAGTTTTCGTCAAGAGCCGGATTTGAGTGTTTTGTTTGGGAAGGAGAACAAACAATGGGGATTGCCTCGATGTGTCGATAAATCTCTCCTCTGGCATAGCTGGCAGCCCGATAATGGCTTGAAAGCGGGGGCTTATGGCATTTTTGAACCCGATGCTAATTTACCCCTCTTAGAGGCAAAAACAGTGGATTTAATTCTCGTTCCGGCGGTGTCCTGCGATCGCGCTGGGTATCGTTTGGGATATGGGGGAGGCTACTACGATCGGATGTTAGCGTTACCGGAATGGCAAGATAAGATTGCGATCGGGGTTGTTTTTCAGTTTGCTCTCGTTGGCGAACTTCCTACAGATCCTTGGGATCGTCGTTTAGATGGCGTTTGTACGGAGGATGAGTGTTTTTTGTTTTAATCGCTATTGATGAACGATGATTGTATCTCGGTTGATTTCAATTAAAAATTTCATGAGGCAATTTTGTAGATGCTTTTAACTTGAGTCAGTCGTGCTGCAAATAAGAGAGACGCATAGAGATCGTCGGGTTCTAAATCTTCATAATCTGCTAGAATTTCTTCAATTGTCATCCCAGAACTGAGAAGTTCGAGAACAAATTCAACAGGATAGCGTAACCCTCGAATACAAGGTTTTCCGTGGCAAATGTCGGGGTTATGAGTAATTCGTTGTAAAAGAGAATCTGACATTGTTTTTCAATTTGCTTTTGTTAGCGAAAATAAACGCGAGAGGCGATTCGATCTCAATTTTACGCAGCTTGAAGAATTCGAGGACGCCTGCGGAGGAATCTCACTGCGTCGGGACAAGTGCTAAAGACTTCACAATGACTTGAGAGCGATTTTTAGATTTATGCACTTGTCCTTTTTAGAATGCTGAAAATTCTTGTCGAAAAGGGCTTTCGCATCCGCGTCTAATTCCTCGCAATTCTTCAATACGCTTGCTTCAACTCTCCCAACCCGATCGCCGCCACCGAGAAATAAGATACAATTATTCGAGTTGCAACAATCAATTCATTGGGTGCGATCGCGCCTTGAATATCTCAATATGAATATTACCGCCACCTTAAATGAAATTGCCACCCTCAGCATCGAAGAAAGAATCGATCTCGTGCAAGCCATTTGGGATGGCATTGCTGCCGAACAAATTTACCCGGATCTGACGGAAACGCAAAAACAGGAACTCGATCGCAGAATTGAAGATTCTGAAGCAAATCCAGAAAACGTCATGACTTGGGAAGAAATCAAAGCATCTATTCAAGCAAAAAAATGAATTATGTCTTGGTATTTCGTCCAGAAGTACGCGAAGAACTGAACGAGGCTTACGATTGGTACGAAAGCCAAAAACAGGGACTCGGCGATAATTTTTTAGTTGTATCAATGAAATTCTCGATCGCATTTGTTTGCTGCCCAAATCTTATGCAGTCGTCTATCGCGATATCAGGCGAGCGATCGTCAAGCGTTTTCCCTATGCCATCTATTATCGAATCGTTTCGAGTCGAATTATTGTAACAGCTATTTTTCACGGTCGGCGAGATCCGAAATCATGGCAAGAACGAAACTGAACTGAGATACAATTTAACGTCTCAAAGTCGGCAAGTTCTTCAATTGTTGCACCGTCTTGCGACCCAAACGCCAATTTTCCACCAACCCATTGCTAAAAATTAACTGCACGTCTAAAGTTTGTTCGGGGAGTTGAGCGATCGCTTCTTTAACGGGCAATAAATCGAAGCGACTTCCCCCCATACTGCATTTTACCGCCGGGACGCGGATGGTGCTCACGTGGCGATCGCGCCCCCATCGGTCGTAAATATACCCCCAATCGCGATCGCCAAAGGGATCGGTGTAGAATATGGGTTCGTAGCGCTCTGGAACCACTTCTACGATTTGAGTGGGAGTCGCGATCGCCCTTTCTACCAAGGTTACGAGAGAGCGATCTCCAGCCATTAAAATCACTTTTTCCAGTTCTGTATCCGTGAGATCGGGGTTGCGGAAACAATAAAACACCGCCACTTGTAAGAGGTTTTGCTCGGGAACATCGCCCCAAAGGCTATAAAACCCCACATCGTTATATTTGGCGCTAAAGTCGCGATCTTTGACCCCGTAACCCGTTGCACCATCCTCTAAAATAACGGAAAAAACTTGGCTGTAGGGTGCTCTGCGAATAGCAGCCAATACATTCGATCCCAAAGGCAAAACCTCTTGTAACAATTCCCTCTCTGCATCGCTTTGAGCGCGAACAGGTGTAGACTGAATTGATACGCCGAGTCCCCAACCCAAAAGAGCGATCGCGAAAACCGTCCCTATTCTCCAAGGTTTCAATACTACCAACATCATCAAAAATTCCTCAATGATTGGATCGCAGAAAATGCCTAAATTTCCCCCTCATTACCAAACACCCGATCGCCATCGACGATTAACGAGTGACCATTTTTGAATTAATAATTTTGAATTTTGAATTGATTTGACTGGTTTATATCTGCAAAAGACGGATGCTTTCGATAATTAAAAGAGTCGCCCAAACAATAATACTCAAACCGGCTGCGGCTGCGGCAATGTCCTTAATGACTCGGATGCGATCGTTGTAATTTGGCTCCACAAAATCGCACAAAACCTCGATCGCGCTGTTATACAATTCGGCAATCAGCATGAGTCCCATTGCCAATAATAACAGGCTAAAGTCTATCCATTGTCGAAAATAGAAGGCAAGCCCTAAAACGGGTATGGATAAAATGACCTTATAAGCAACGCTAAAATCAGTGGCGATCGCAACCTGAAGACCGGATAAGATGACTTTAAACTTGCGGATGGGATGGTAGCCTGACGAACGAAATCGCTTAGACATAGCCAAAATATCAGAGGGTTATCTCAATTTTAACCGAACGCGACGGGGAAGGTGAGAAGAAACAAGAGGTCTCGTTACGATCGATCGCTGGAAATATTGAAGATTTGCAGGGAAATATTCAAGCAGCGATCGGCGATCGAACTCTCGCAAAAGTATCGAGAAAATCGCTTTTTATCTTTTAAGTATCCCAAAAGTAGAAAGAGATAATCTTGAATAAATGTTTTATTGCGATCTTTCCGGCGATCGATAGGTTATAAGTGGGGAAAAGTTGCGGGAAATTGTTCTTTTATCTTTCTTTTCCTTATCAATCCTCGAGATTGTCAATTTTATCCCCGCAAAAGTAGTAAAGACCTGTAACCTACCATTATTTTCTCAATTCTCATGACCCTTTCCAAACAACTTCCTTCCTCCGCCTCCAATTTTCTCAAGAAGAATAATCTTTTGTTCGAACGAGTCATGGCACTGCTTGCCCTTCTCAATTTTCTCGTCATTTTGTTTGATTATACTTATATTCCTTTACGAGACTTTTGGTTACAGGGTCGCGTTTCGTTAATTAGCTTAAAACTGGGAGATTTTGAATATAACTTTCCTGAAGAGCCGATGGATATTCACGATTTACCCATTGCTGAATTTTACGATGACGTGAAAGGGATAGAACCCAATCGCGATACCCAAGAATATTTAATGCAGGTGGAGCGATTTGAAAAAGAACTCGATAGTTTTCAAACCCCTGATGTTGAAGATATTTTAGAAGATTTACGGGGTCGTAGTATAGAGATGATCGATACTAACCCCTTTCAGATTGCCAATAAAACCGGAACTTTAGAACGCATTAAAAATTTGATGCGCGATCGCGTTCCCGAAGCCAATGGTTCTGCTAAAAAAGCCTTTAGAATTTTTTGGACGGAAGAATATCTTTCTCGTCATGGTGCCTCGGAAGAACTGGAGTTTTTCGATCGCCGCATTCGTCCTTTGATGGAAACGAACTATTTTCGTCCCATTGGCGAAAATGGTAAACCTTTTGATAATTTTGGACTGCTCGATTTTCCTTTTGCCGCCCTTTTTCTCCTCGAATTTTTGGCGCGATCGTGGTTTATCAGCCGCCAGCGTCAAGGGGTGAGTTGGGGCGATGCCATGCTCTGGCGCTGGTATGATATCTTACTATTTTTTCCCGTTCCTTATTGGTTGAGTCCCTTGCGTTGGCTGCGAATTATTCCGGTCGCCATTCGCCTCCATCAAGCTAAAATTATCGATATGCAAAAAATCAAAAAACAAGCCAGTCAAGGGTTTGTTGCTGGAATTGCTGAAGACTTAACCGAAGTTGTTGTCATTGGGGTTCTCAACCAAGTACAAAGCTCAATTCAAAGAGGAGAATTAACCAACTTTTTATCACAACAAAATACGACTCCTTATGTCGATCTCAATGATACGAATGAAGTGGCAGAAATTACGCGTTTAGTGATGCAGTTGGTCGTTAATAAAGTGTTACCAGACGTTCGCAGTGATATTGAAGCACTCCTACAATATACCGTGGAGAAAACCCTCAGAGAAACCCCTGCTTACCAAAGTTTAAAAATGTTACCTGGAGTGGAAGATGCAACCACCAATTTAACACAACAAACCATCTCGCAAATTTATCAGATTGTTTACGTGCAAATCAAAAAATTAATTGAAGAAGATCCCGAATTTGATAAATTACTAGAGCATTTGGTCGCAACGTTTACTGAATCCATGCAAGTCGAAATTAAAGCGAAGCAAAGTCTCGATCGCTTGGAGTATTTAATTGTGGCTTTAATTGAAGAAGTGAAAGTCAATTACGTCCAGCGTCTATCCGAGGAAGATATGGAAGAATTAATGGATCAAACTCGCGCTTTGCGTCAAGTCACTCAAGTTACTTCCCAATAGTCGTTTACTGTTTGGATTCCAGGCGATCGCTAACTCAAAATTTTGTTGAAGAGTTGTTGGAATCGCTGTTGAATCCAAACGACTGGATTCTGTTCGTTTTCCTTATTTAATCCGCTTAAATCGATATTGTATAGATTTTCCAACATTTCCTTGCGATTTGCAAGTTCGCTGGTAATATCTTCTGCTAAGGTTGGATAATCTTGCAATAGTTTTTCAAAACCCGCAACATCAATGACAAACAAAACTGTGTTTACCAGTGCTTTTAGGGTGCCGGGAGAAGGAATTCCGAGCATCAAAGGAAGTTCGCCAAAATACATCCCGGCTTCAAAGGTAAATTCCGGGTTTCCGATAGTATCATTTCCATGAAATGCGCCGATCGCCCCCGTAAGTACGATGCAAAACTCTCTAACAACATCGCCTTGCTGGATGAGTATCTCGGATTTCTCAAACTGCTTGCGATAGCCCATCTCGATGAAACTTCTCATCTGCAATTCGTTCAGGTTTTGGAAATAGGAAATCTGTGCGAGAGAAGCACGCAAGGTTTTTGCGGGTTGTCCTCGATTTTCTTTATTTTCTGGTAAGGTAATAGGCTGAGGCGATCGCAAATTGTTACTGTTTTCGGCGGGCGATCGCATCCATAAATCCAATTGAGGAAAGGGAATGTCGATCTTGTTTCGCCGCAGATAATATTCTACTGTAAAGGTTAAATGACTTTTAATTTTAGGACGGCGATCGATGCGGTTTGTCCAAGCCCACAATTCAAAGTTAAGAGCACTATCTCCAAAACCGACAAACATGACTTCCGGTCGCGGAGTTGAGAGAATTTCGTTGAGAGAGTAGGCGGCTTCGAGTAAAGTTTCCGTGACGAGGACGGGATCGCTCCCATAAGCAACTCCTACTTCAATAGCAATCCGACCTTCAAAATTGTGATAGCTCCAGTTTGTGATTCGTTCTTCGGCAATTTGCGAGTTGGGAATGACGACTTCTGCACCTTCTAAACGACGAATAACGGTGGAACGAATAGAAATTTCTTCGATATAGCCTTCAACATTATCAAATTCAATAAAATCCCCTACCCGTAATTTTCGTTCGACTAAAATCGTCAGGCCGCTCAGCAAATTTTTAATAATATCTTGCAGGCTAAAACCAATCCCTACGCCAAAACCGCCGATAATGACCGCAAGCGAGGAAAGATTGACACCCGTTGCTTGCAAAACGAGCAAGTAGCCGAATGCTCCCAAGCAAAAACTGGTCAGAGTCGCGATCGCTTCTCGATTTCCGCCATCAATTCCTAACTTAACTAAAAGTCGATGTTTGAGAAAACTTTTGAGGAATCGAGTGACAATACTGACAATGAGCAATGCGCTAAATAACTGGAAAAGCCAAAGCAGCGATACAGATTGTCCCCCAAGTTCGAACAGAGAAGCCCTGAATATTTCAATTAAACGTTCGATCATAAGATTTGCTTAAAAATCCAACTTGAACAATTCCTAAAAAGTTGAACCGGAGCGGGCAAAAAAACGAAAGCAATAGGATTAATTTTTTTGTGCTCTCTATCGCAATTGTATAGAGCGAACTTTGCTCCTTCATTGCATGACTTTTCTACGATCGCAATCGTTTTTATTTCTTGTTTCTTTTCAATCTAGTTTACTGCAATTTTCGACGTGCTTAGGAAGGAATCCCTAAGAGACTGTTTATAAAATAAAAATTAAGAAAGTAGGGTGCAGTATAGCCTCGGGCATGGCTGCACTAAAGCGATAGCGTAACGCACCAATTTATTAGACTTGCGGGTGCGTGTACGCTCCATTCCATTACGCTAACACACCTTACGACTTTCATTTAATAGTTGCTTTACGAACAATCTCTAATGAGGTAAAATATACTCGCTACGGGCTTTGTAATTTGCATTATTTAATGCCGTCACCGCGATCGCGTCGTTTTGTACCCAAAATTTCCGATCCAAACGCACGAGTTTTCCTTCTTGTCCGATGCCAATGCGAGCCACAACGGGAATTTTTGCCTCGTTTGCATTATTTCCCGCTTGTTTTTGGAGGATATTTTTCAGATTTTCTTGCTTGCGGCGATCGCGTGCTTCTTGTATGGTCAATTCTACCATTATCATTTTCACGGTTTCGACAGGTTCGACGGATTCGACAATAAATTGAACTTTATCGTCTTTTCTATCGGCATTCCCCCAAAAAATTAACCGCGCATCGTCTTCTAAGTATTCTTCAATTTCCCCAAATGCACTAGGAAAAACCACTCCTTCGACTTGTCCGCTCAAATCTTCCAGTTGCAAAAATGCCATTGGATCGCCTTTTTTTGTCATGATTTTTTTCACCGAGCTAATTAAGGCGATCGCGCTAATTTTTTGTCGTTTTTTACAGTCACCTAAATTAGATAAACTAACAGGAGAAACAATAGCAACGGCAGGTTTAATGGTATTTAATGGGTTCGCAGAAACATAGAAACCTAAAATCTCTTTCTCTTTTTTCAGTTTTTCTTGAGGGGAGAAATCTTCTATTTTGGGCATTAATGGTGCGGTATCAAAGCTCTTGACTTCTCCATCCTCTCCAGTTCCTCCACCTAACATATCAAAAAGATTCATTTGACCGCTATTACGTTCTTTTGCACGTTTTTGACCCCAACTAATCACAGCATCGAGATATTCTACAAGTTGATTGCGATTATCGTGCATTTTGTCAAATGCACCGCAATGAATTAAAGTTTCTAGGGTACGCCGATTGACGGTACGCAGATCGACTTTACTGCAAAAATCCGATAAAGATTTAAACTCTCCTTCGTTGTCTCTGCGTGCGATTAAAATACTCTCAATTGCACCATCTCCGAGGTTGGGTACGGCAGATAATCCAAACAAAATCTTTTTGCCAACGGGTGTAAAGTCAATATTAGAACAATTAATATCGGGAGGTTCGACATCAATTCCCATATCAGCGCATTTTGCAATATAGCTTTTGATTTTATCTTTATTACCGCTATTTCCTGTCAGCAATGCTGCCATATATTCAGTGGGATAGTTGGCTTTTAAATAGGCAGTTTGATAGGTAACGTAAGCATAAGCAGTAGAGTGAGACTTATTGAAGCAATTAGAAGCAATGAATCCGCTTGACAATAAAAAATTGTGCTCCCACTCTACGCCAATATCGTAGACGGGTTGAACGCCAAGGGACTTTCGTTTAATAATTTTTACCATCTGCGTTATTGATTATTTTTTATGTTGAGGGAACGTTTACCTAGGGGCATTTCATCTATAATATCATAACAGAACAATATTCAACAAGAAAGCAGCTTCTATTCTCTTAACGATTGCTGGAAATTCTTGTTCTTATTAGGATTTTTTTGTTAGACTGCTCTAGTTTGAAAGAAGGGCGATCGCATTTGCCGATGGTTATTTCCTCTTTCCTATTTTGGACTTATAGGGATTTTGATTTGGATTGATTTGATGTAAATTTGATGGATTAAGCGAGAGGTAAAGCGATCGCAAATTTCGTTCCTTGTCCTAATTCTGAGGTGCAAGTTATCGTGCCACCGTGTTTTTCTTCGATAATTTTTTGAGAAATTGCCATTCCCAAACCCGTCCCTTTACCAACTTTTTTGGTGGTAAATCCAGAATCAAAAAGCCGTTCTCGCGTATTTGCATCCATGCCTTTACCATTATCAAAAATAGTCACGATCGCGTTCTTATCTTGTCGATCGACGTTCACTTCAATATATTGAGAATGAGGTTCGATCTGTTCGTAAGAAAGTCCGGCAACAGTTTCATCTAACGCATCGATCGCATTGGCCAAAACATTCATAAAAACTTGATTGAGTTGTCCGGGGTAACAGAGAATAGGGGGTAAATGACTATAATTTTTAATCACCTCGATCGCGGGACGTTCTGTATTTGCTTTCAGGCGATATTTAAGAATTAAAAGAGTACTATCGAGACCTTCTTGGAGATCGAATTCCTGCTTGCTGTCGCGATCGTGACGTGATAGAGTTCTTAAAGATTGACTGATGGCAAAAATGCGATCGCATCCGGTTTGCATTGATTCAATTGTTTTCGGTAAATCTTCCCGTACGAACTCAAAATCTATCTCCTCAATTTCCTCAACCAGTTGAGGTGTAGGAGGACACTCTTGACGGTAGCGATCGAACAAATGCAATACATCGCTAACGTATTCCTTTACCGCGCTAATATTACCGGCAATAAAACCAACAGGATTATTGATTTCGTGGGCGACTCCAGAAATCAAATTACCTAAAGTTGCCATTTTTTCATTTTGCACTAATTGTAATTGTGCCGCTTGCAAATTTACCAAAGCTTGCTCGATTTGCTCTGCTTGTTGTTCGATGGTGATAACATTTTGATAGGCACGCAAAGCCGCGATCGTAGTCGTTACGAGTTTTTGCCGCGTTAGATCGATTTTGAGTTTATAATCGTTAATTGCGTAGCCGATAATGACGGCTTCTTCTGGTGCTTCTCCAGGTTGTCCGGTTCGTAAAATAATCTGAATTTTTCGATTCTCTAACTCTTCGCGAATATAGCGGACAACATCCAATCCTGCATGGTTGGTTTCCATGACAACATCAAGAAAAATTGCTGCTGTATCGGGATTATTTTTTAATAGCTCCTTCGCTTCTTTTCCCGACTCGGCAACAATAAACATAATAGGTTTACCTGCAAATTGCAACCCGCTCAATGCCAGCATTGTTGCTTGATGAACGTTTGGATCGTCATCGACGAGTGCAAGTTTCCAAGCGTCTTGTAAGATATTTTCTTCATTTTCGTCATCCTCTACAATGATGAAGTCATCATCATCGATTACGACAAAATTATCCTCAGTAGAACTTGATGCCATTGATTCAAAAGGAAAACAACAAATTAATGACAATCTTGACGATAAAGTTTAGATCGAGATTGTTTTTGGTAGCGAGATTATAAACAGTGTACCCTCTCCCAAGGTGCTGCTAACATCGATTTCCCCTTGTAGTTTTTGCGTGACAAGATTATAAACAATGTGTAACCCCAAACCCGTACCGCCTCGATCTCGTGCCGTTGTATAAAATGGCTCAAAGATTTTGTCTAAAGATTTTGCTGCAATCCCACAGCCATCGTCGCAATATTCAATTTTAATCGCTTCTGCATCCTGTCCGATCGTCCAAATCAAATGTCCCTGCTCTCCTTTGGTGTAAGCATGGAGTAAAGAGTTTTGGGTTAAATTCGTCACAATTTGTGCCAAAGCACCGGGATAGGTTTCTGTAGAAATATTATCATTTCCTTGAATTTCAAGAGAATGTTGGCGTTGTTTCAAAGTTGGACTCAAGCTATTTAAGATTTCCTCAACGTAAGATTTGAGATATATTTTTCGTATTTCTAAATTGCTTCGATCGACAGCAATTTGTTTGAAACTCTGGATTAGATTTCCGGCACGCTGTAAATTATTGAGGATGAGTTGGGTACATTCTCGAGCGGTAGTTGTATAGTTGTTTAATAGAGAGCGCTTGATTTGTCCGCTTGCAATATTTGTCGCAAACTCTTGCGTTTTTTCTTGGAGAGTAGACGCAACAGTGATGCTCGTACCAACAGGTGTATTGATTTCATGGGCGACTCCTGCAACCAGTCCCCCTAAGGCCGCCATTTTTTCCGATTCGACCAATTTTTTCTGGGTAGTTTTGAGTTCGTCGAGTGCTTGGGAAAGTTCGGCGGTGCGCTGTTTGACTTTCTCTTCTAAATTTTCGTATAAGAGGGCATTTTCTAGGGAAATTGCAGCTTGAGCGGTAATTAAATTAACAATTGCCAAGTGCTCTGGGGTAAATGCCGCAGCAGAAAGGTTATTTTCAAGATAAACGACTCCCGTTAACCGACCCCGATCGAGCAAAGGAGCGCAGAGAATCGATTGACATTGCTGCCTTTGAATATAGGGATCGTCGGTAAAATTGCCTTCAATTGTAGCGCGATCTAAAACAACTGTCTCCCGAGTACGAACGACGTAGTTAGCAATGCGTTGAGAGAGGTGAGGATAGTCTTTCAGGGGAAGCGATCGCGCAACTTCGATCGCATCGCTTTCTCCGATTGTAGCGGCTTGCACGAATAGGGTATCCCCATCGGGAAGGATGAGACAGCCATTTTGAGCGCCTGCATTTTCGAGGATGAGTTGAAGGAGCTTTTTAAGAAGTGTTTTTAGGTGAATTTCTCGAGAGAGCGTCTGTGCGGCTTGTACGATGGTATCGAGGTCGAGGTTAACTCCTCGTGAGGTCGTCACGTTCGCAGCCGTCGTGGGAATAGAGATTGGGGAAGAAGGCTCTTGTAAAAATTGAGGATATTCGCGTTCGAGATGTCGTACTTTTGCCGTCGCACCCCAAATTTGGTAAGCATAGTGGGCTTCTTGTAAGTAAATACAAGCAATTTGCTCTTTGCCCCAGTCGAGGTATAATTTCCCGGCGAGTTCGCCGGCCAAGCATTCTACGTGAAGATAACCCAAAGTTTTTGCAGTTGTAATGACGCGATCGTAAAGCTCTGCGGATTGCCAAAATAAGCCGGAAATTTGAGCTTTTCTTGCTTCAATAAGATCGTCTAAATGTTGAAAATTATCGGGTGCAAATTGGCAATATAACTTCAATTTGTTTTGATTTTGCGTGATTTCTAACTCGTAGTTGCTTTCGCTCATTTTGGATGATTCTAGAAGAATCAAAGCAGTATAAAAAAGTTGATAAGGAGACATAAATGGATTAATGTCTGATTCGCGATACTTTAACATTTTTTGTGAATTTTCCAGTGCGCTGGCAATATCAGAGCTTAAAAAACATAATATTGCTTTGATTAAATAGACTCCAGATAGTAAATTAAAGTTATTTACCGCTTCTAAATGCGAAATGTCAACATCTTCATCAAAAAAACAACCTTTTAGATAATTGAAAGATTCGGATTCCGATTTCAGATTGAGCGAAAACTGTCCCCAAATGCGAGCGCCATATAACTGAAATTCTTGTTTTGTTTTTTGAATAACTTGAATGTATCGTTCTTGTTCTTCTGTAATCCAATCTAGATTTTTCTCTGAATAAAGGGGTAAAAATGCACAGTAGCAATAGGAAGCATGACAAGCATATTCTATATCGCCCGTTTCAATTCCTAAACTTACGATATCGGGATACATTTTAACGATATTTTGAGCGGGTTCAACATATCCTCGAATAAAAGTGTTGAAAAATTGTAATGTTTTACACTGAATAGCTCTTGAATCATATTGCTCTAATAAATTTAAAGACAGCAAGCCTAATTGATATCCTAATTGAATTTCTTTGAGAACATGACAAGAGATAAAACCATAAAAACTATACACAAAGGCGGATAAGGAAGAGTTTCCATAATTGAGACAGAGATCGAAGGCTGTAAAAGCAATCTTCGCCAGTAGAGAGGGTTCTGCAATCATTGCCGGTGATAAGAGAACTACCAAAATTTTCACAGCAATTAACTTACTTCGATCTTCCATATTAGGAAGCGATCGCAAGTCTTGAGGAATGACTTTTTGAGGAGGTGATTCAAGGAGAGTAATATCTAGCTCTTCTAAAACAGTCAATCCTAACTCAATTGCTTCTTTCATTTTATTGTCAAGGATATATATCTGAATTTGAATTTCGTGAATTATACTGCGATCGATTGTTTTTGTTGTGTTTTGAAGAGCAGATTTTGCTAAGATTGAGGCTTGAATAAAATTTGAGTTCAGATATTCTGCTTCAATTAATTCTCGATATAGTTTAAATGTTAAGCTATAATTTTCTTGCCAAGAGAGTTGTCCTAAGAATTCAAGTCCTGCATTAAAAAAATTGACTGCCGCTTGATAAGCATTGGACTGTTTGGCATTTGTTCCGGCAATTAAATTTAAATGAGCAATTCGATCGCGTTCATCTTGCTCATCGATCGCATCTATACCAAAATTAAAATGATTGATAATTGAAAATATTTTTTCTGATAATAATTCCGAGGATGTATTTTGTAAAAGAAGGCGGCCGATTTTTAAATGAGTATTCGCTCTTCGTTCTTGATGAATAAGAGAGTAAGCGGCTTGCTGGATGCGATCGTGTCCGAATTTATACTCTTGAATTTGCAAATCCTCATTCAATTCAGATAAAGGTAAAATAAATCCCATTGCCAATGCTGTTTTTAAGTCATTGTAGATAGCATCTCGTTCTCTTTCTGTCACTAATACGAGTGTTGATAAATTAAATTCTGTTCCCAAACAGGCAGCTAAAGAGAGAATATATCGAGCAGATCGGTCTAATTTTTGTAGCTTATTTACCATTAGTTCTACTACATTATCCGTGAAATTCATCTCTTCAATTTCAGAAATTTTCCATTCCCATTTTCTTTTTTTGCGGTTGAAAATCAGTAAATTTTCTGTATAGAGATTTTTTAAAAATTCACTAATAAAAAAGGGATTTCCTCCTGTTTTTTGCATGACCAAGTTGGACAGTTTTTTAATGATTTTTAGATTTTGTCCTAATGTTTCAGAAATCAAGCAGTCAATATCTGTATCTTTTAAAGAATTTAAAGTTAATATATCTATTTTTGCACTTTTCTTTTTTAGATTTTCTACAGTCATAATAAATGGATGTCCTGCATCTACTTCATTATTTCGATATGCTCCTAATAATAATAAGTATTTAATTTCACGATCGCTCATTATCAAATCCAGCAATTGCAAAGTTGCCAAATCTGCCCATTGTAAATCGTCTAAAAATAAGGTCAGAGGATGTTCATTTGTACAAAAAACGCGAATAAATTTTTCAAAGGTTAGGTTAAAGCGGTTTTGGGCGGCAATTCCTTCTAATTCTGGAATGGGAGGTTGTTCTCCAATAATTAATTCCACTTCAGGAATGGTTTCAATAATCACTTGTCCATTTGCACCCAAGGCTTCGAGAATTTTTTCTCGCCACATTCTTAACTGTTCTTCCGTTTCTCCCAATAATTGTTTAATCAGTCCGGCAAAGGCATTGACAACAGCAAAATAGGGAACATTTTTCTGGAATTGTTCGAATTTTCCTTTGATAAAATAACCTTTTTTCGCGGTAATAGGTTTATACAGTTCTTGTACTAATGCCGATTTGCCAATCCCCGAATATCCCCCAACTAACATCATTTCAACTTGTCCTGTTTCGGCGACTCTCGTAAAACTATTGAGGAGAGTTTCGATGTCTTTTTCTCGACCGTAGAGTTTTTGCGGAATTTGCAATTGTTCCGAGCGATCGCTTTCTCCGAGGAGAAATTTGACAATCTCTTGTTTTTCTTGCCATTGCTGCCAGCATTTTTCTAAATCGGATAGCAAGCCTCTTGCACTTTGATATCGGTCTTCTGCATTTTTTTCCATCAATTTGAGAACGATCGCCGCCAGCCCTCGGGGAATTTCCCCGTCGAATTCAGGTGGATTTTTCGCGATATGGGCGTGAACTAATTCTAAGGGTTCTTCTCGTTTAAAGGGTAATTTTCCGGTTAGCAATTCGTAAAATGATACTCCCAAGGAATAAAAATCCGTGCGATAATCAAGAGCGCGATTCATTCTTCCCGTTTGTTCTGGAGAAATATAGGCTAGCGTTCCTTCTAAAACACTGGGATTTTTCAGGATGGGATTTTCTCGATTGAATTGGGTTGAAATCCCAAAGTCAATGATTTTGATTTCTCGACTTTCTGGATTGAGAAGAATATTTGCAGGATTGATATCCTTGTGAATAATATTGTGAGCGTGAATTTCTCCAAGAATTGTAGTCACGGAAATGGCGAGAGGGAGAAAAGTCTCGCAATTCATGGGCAGAAGATTTAATTGCGAGAGAGAAATTCCGCCAAAATCTTCTAAAAAGAGGATTAAAGTATTTTTATAGGGCTGAATATCATAGGCTTTGATAACACCTTCGATCGCTAGAGAACGAGCGATCTCATATTCTTGCTTGTAACGAATGCGTTCTGTGGGAGTCGGATAATCTTGTTTGAGAAGTTTGAGAACGACAGGTAGGCGATCGCTTATACGAATAGCACGATAAACGAGAGAATTTACACTTTCAAATATACATTCTTTGATTTCAAAATCAGGTAGAGAAATCATAAGTCAAGATCGAGTAGGGAGATCCCCTTGGTTATAACACGATCTCGCTATAACACAATTGATTCGAGAGAGGTTGTAATTCTTTTTGTATAGTAATTAAGCAATTTGATTACATGATTTCCTTCAAATGTGAAAGATCGACGGAACCAAAATGAATGCTAAAAGCAATGTGTATATTTTCCATTGATTTCACCAACCAAGGAACGCCTTCTTCTGTCGAGGATTCGTAATGATTGAATAAAATGGAAAAGCGCTTTTCGAGATGGGGTTTGACTTGATTGCAAAGCAGAGTAATTTTTAAGAGTAAAATAACGGTTGGCGTTGCTCCTAAATTGGTCACAAGATCGACAAAAACATAATGATCGGGACGTTGGGGACTTTCTACGACTAAAAAATTCAATAAATGACTGGAGGTTCGCAATAAAAGCGTGTTATTGGGTCGTTTAAAATCATAACGAGAGAGGGTATTTTTTAAGCGATTGTAAAGTTTTTCATTAAACTTTTGATTGCCATATCTTGGATCGACGGAAGCCGTGAGATATTCGTAAAGATCGTCTTTGAAATTTCGATATGACGGGGCTTGTAGGCTATGGGTGAGAAAATTTTTCGCGAGATCGCGATGGGTGCGATCGCCTTCAATGCGTCCAGAAAATTGACGCACTGCCGCTCCGAGTTCCCGACTGCTCAATAAAGTCGGATTTTTCACGGGTTGGATGATGCGATCGCTCTTTAAGTCCTTAGCTTTGCGAACTTGATAGGTGACGTAGTGGGAAAGATCGAACTCAAACTGTTGTTGCAGGCGATCGCGAATCTGCCGCACGGTCTGCTGGTGTTCGTAGCTGCTATCGTGAGAGAGCAAGCAATGTTCGTGAAGGTAAGGATAGCGGTTGATGAGGGTTCCGACGAGATTTCCTTCCCCATTGCGATCGTGTAAGGGGCGCAATTTACCGCGATCTTCGATGGTATTGCCAATCACCCGCGCCAGTCGTTGCAGGGTTAAAAATTGCTCGGTTTCGCGAAAATCCCGCACCAATTGCCGCAAGCGACGGGCTCCCCGCGCATGCACCGTCCCGACGGGGGGAATGTAGCGAAAGACTTCGACGAGATCGATAATTGCCCACCGGTTTTGCGGTTGAGTTTGCCAGCGATTAATGAGAATGTGACAGCAGCGATTGAGGAGAAAGTGAAAGGTTTCCTCGGCGGTTTTTTCCCTGGCGATCGCTTCGAGGCCAATTCGCACCTCAATGGGGTCATAGCTGCGTCCCCCGATAAACAAACGCCGAAAGCGTTCGATTGTTTCTTCGGGAGTTTCCATCTGCACGCAGTAAAGGAGATGATCGTACAGGGCTTGCTCTTCTTGGCGAGTTTGTCTGAGAGGGGAGTTAGTCAAGGTTAGCACGGGTTTCAGCCCTCCAGCATTTTAAAATTAGGGCTGTTGACATTTCACTAAGGGACAAATGAGAATAAGCGAGGGAGTTTTGTTGAGATTGAGGGATAGATGCGCGAACGAGCTGGCCTGAAAAAAAATAGATTCCCACTCAAGTCTCTACTCTATAGTTTTATGATACCTTGCCCGCTTTTTATGCGCTTTCGTTAAATTCACGGAAACTTCACAGAACTTTAAGAGAATTGACTTGACATTTCCGTACTTATCCCTCTAGAGTTTTGCACGAATTCTTGGCTTGACCCCTCACCCAGACCTCCCTCCTACTCTTCCCAAGGGGTGAAACCCAGAGAGGGAGAGAACAAGCAGGGTCGGTTGTTATTTTATTTTTGACTATGTCTTTTACTGCTTCTACTTCCCAATTACCGGAAATTCTCGGACTGTCCTCCCCCGCTTTCACAATTTCCCCATCGTCGCGGCTAATGGGGATTAATACGGATACTCGCACGCTGCAACCCGGAGAGGCATTTTTAGCATTGCAAGGGGAAACTTTTGACGGTCACCATTTTTTGGAAGCAGCCGCAGACAAAGGCGCAGAAGCGCTCATTATTTCCCGATATTCCGATCGCCCTCTCCAGGAAACCATTCCTCAATTTTTGGTTGAAGATACGTTACAGGCGTATCAGAAAATTGGGAGCTGGTGGCGCGATCGATTTAAAATTCCTATCATTGGCATTACCGGCTCTGTCGGAAAAACGACAACCAAAGAACTCATTTCAGCCGTATTGACAACAAAGGGAAAGGTTCTCAAAACGCGGAAGAATTACAACAATGAAATTGGCGTGCCAAAAACTCTTTTAGAATTGTCAGGGGATGATGATTATGCGGTTGTAGAGATGGCTATGCGGGGTGCGGGACAAATTGCTGAATTAACGGAAATTGCCCGTCCGACGGTGAGAGTCATTACCAATGTGGGGACGGCACATATCGGTTTATTGGGGTCGCGAGAAGCGATCGCGCGGGCAAAATGCGAGTTATTGGCGACGATACCGGATGATAGTATTGCCATTCTTAATGCCGATAATGAACTTTTGATGAAAACGGCAGCAGAAGTGTGGCGAGGAGAAACGATAACCTATGGTTTGGAAAAGGGGGATTTGCGGGGAGAAATACGCGATCGCCAAACTTTGCGAGTCGAAGGACAAGATTTTCCCCTCCCTCTTTTAGGCAGTCACAATGCCTCGAATTATTTGGCAGCATTGGCAGTAGCAAAGGTGCTCGCGGTGGACTGGCAACCTCTTTTATCGGGATTAGCGGTAGAATTGCCCAAAGGTCGCGCCAAACGCGACGATCTCGAGGGGAATGTTACTCTGTTAGACGAGACTTACAATGCGGGTTTTGAGTCGATGGTTGCGGCATTGCGGTTATTAAAAGAAACCCCCGCTCAACGTCATCTCGCGGTTTTGGGAACAATGAAAGAATTGGGGGAAAAGTCGGCAGAGTTGCATCAAAAAGTGGGAGAGACTGCCCGAGAATTGGCCTTAGATCGCGTCATTATTTTAACCGACGATTCTCAAGCTGAAGCGATCGCCATCGGTTCTCGAGGCATTCCGACGGTTTGCGCGACGACTCACGATGAAGCGATCGCGGTTTTAAAAAAAGAGGTGCGATCGGGAGATTGCTTGCTCTTTAAAGCCTCGAATTCTGTCGGCTTAAACCGCGTTGTCGAACAGTTTAAAACTGAATGGGAAGCGTCCTTTTAACCCGATTTGCCAGTTACAAAGATTCGGAAACTGGCAAGATGCCAGTTCCGCGGTTTGTTTCCTTACTTTTCGGATAAGAGAAGGGAGCGCCAGCGATCGCGAACAAAGCGAGAATTTCACTTTAATAATTGGATATTAGAAAAGCGAAATTCTTGATTTTTTGTTTCTCCTTTCACTTCTGTACGAATTGCTCGACGATTTAAAATGAAATAATTGCCGGCTTTTTCGTATTCATCCTCAAAGTTGTTAACGCCACCTTTTTGGTCTCCGGTTTTGGGGTCGTGGTAAACCGAATCGTAACGATGTGAGAGATAGCCTTCTCCCGTGTCGTGACTGCTAAAGGTGTTGATCGTAACAACAGTGCCGTGAATGTGACGGTGAACCATGCTGACTTCGTTATTGTGAAGTTTGTAGCGATCGCCTTCTGCTTTTCCACCCATTACAATCTCGATGCTTCCGTCTGCTTCGGTTTCCCCATAGGAAAAGGTATTTTCCCCGTGAGTTTGTTCGAAACCGCGACGGATGCGATGAATGGAAATTTCCCACACTTGACCTTCAATCGCTTTTTTGGCGGCTTCGTCCTCTATTCCCGTGACTTCCCCTTTGAGATCGGCATTGATGCGGACTTGACCGGAAAATGTTTCTCCATCGCGATTGTAGCTGACATCAGCAGTATAGCCCTGGAAATTATTGTCCCAAGTGTAGCGATTTTCGTAGGCCGACCGAAACAAATCCCGTGCGGATATTTTTTCGATGACTGTCATAGAAGAACCTCTTTATTTTGTTTCACGAATAACTATTATCTCATCAAAACCCGAACATTGGGCGATCGGATATCTTCCCTCGCACGGGGAATTTAAGAAAAAATTTATATTTGTAATTCTCTTGAAAATCTTAGAAAACCAACAAAATTGTTGTTAAAAATAGGATAATAATTATTTTAATTCTACTCCATTTTGTCCGGCGATCGCAAGCACTTTGCTAAAAAATATTGCATTATATTAAAAAAATAAGACTAAGTTACAAAACGCTAAGCATGATTCCCAATTTCCTTAAAAAATGCGAGAATAAAAGATGAAAAACGAACAGTTTAAGTCCGATCTAAATTCAACATCAACTTAAAGAAAATAGATTCGAGTAACATCTATTTTCGAGCAGCAGAAATGTTGTTGTATTTAAGGATTTATTCAAGGGGGAAAGTTAAAGCGATCGGCACGACCCATTACGATTCACCCATCATTAAACAACACCCCAAATTATGAGTAAGAACACCTTTGCAACCATAGATGGTAACGAAGCTGTCGCTCGCGTTGCCTACAAACTCAATGAAGTCATTGCCATCTACCCGATTACCCCCTCTTCGCCGATGGGAGAATGGGCGGATGCTTGGATGTCGGAAGGCCGTCCCAACTTATGGGGAACGCCCGCCTCTGTCGTCGAAATGCAGGCAGAAGGAGGAGCGGCGGGAACCGTTCACGGAGCGCTACAAACAGGGTCTTTAACGACAACTTTTACCGCCTCTCAAGGATTATTATTAATGATCCCCAATCTCTACAAAATTGCGGGAGAATTAAGCAGTTGCGTCATTCACGTGGCAGCGCGATCGCTGGCAGCGCAAGCCCTTTCTATTTTTGGCGATCATAGCGATGTTATGGCAGCGCGGGCGACGGGTTTGGCTTTTCTTTGTTCGGCATCAGTACAAGAAGCCCATGACTTTGCACTAATTTCTCAAGCGGCAACATTAGAATCTCGCGTTCCTTTTCTCCACTTTTTTGATGGGTTTCGGACTTCTCACGAAGTGCAAAAAGTGGAAATTTTGGAAGATGAAATACTGCGAGATATCATCGATGACGAGCTAATTTTTGCCCACCGATCGCGTGCTTTAACCCCCGATCGCCCGGTCTTGCGAGGGACTGCTCAAAACCCCGATGTTTACTTCCAAGCCCGAGAAAGCGTCAACCCTTTTTATGAGGCTTGTACGGGCATTGTTGAAAAAGCAATGGACAAATTTGCTGCGTTAACGGGTCGTCACTACCAACTGTTTCAATATGAAGGAGCAGCAGACGCGGAACGAGTGATTATCCTCATGGGATCCGGTTGCGAAACCGTTCGCGAAACTGTCGATTATCTGACGGCGTGCGGGGAAAAAGTCGGCGTGTTAAAGGTGCGCCTGTATCGTCCTTTTTCTGGGGCTAAATTAATTGCCGCTTTGCCAGAGACAGTAAAGGCGATCGCGGTTTTAGATCGCACTAAAGAACCGGGATCGGCAGGAGAACCCCTCTATCAAGACGTTCTCACGGCAGTGCAAGAAACTCAATTCGGCAGCAATGCAGAATTAAAAGCCAAATTGAGTAATTTAAACATGATTGTCGGCGGTCGCTATGGATTATCTTCTAAAGAGTTTAATCCCGCAATGGTGAAGAGTGTTTTTGATAATTTATTGTTGGAAACTCCCAAGAATCATTTTACCGTCGGGATTAACGACGATGTCACCCAAACATCCTTAGAATACGATCCCGACTTCGATATCGAACCCGATCGCGTCGTGCGAGCCATGTTCTATGGTTTGGGATCCGATGGAACCGTCGGGGCAAATAAAAACTCCATTAAAATTATCGGTACGGCAACCGATAATTATGCCCAAGGTTACTTCGTTTACGACTCGAAAAAATCCGGTGCTGTCACGGTTTCTCATTTACGCTTCGGACCCGATCGCATTCATTCCACATATCTCATCAAACAGGCGAATTTTATCGGCTGTCACCAGTGGACTTTCCTCGAAAAATTGGACGTTCTCGAAGCAGCCGCAGATGGGTCAACTTTCTTGTTAAATAGTCCTTATAGTGTCGAGGATGTTTGGGGAGAATTGCCCCTTGAAATTCAAGAAACCATCGTTCGCAAAGGACTGAACTTCTACATTATTAACGCCAATAAAGTGGCACGGGAAAGCGGTATGGGAGGACGGATCAACACCGTCATGCAAACTTGTTTCTTTGCCCTTGCGGGAGTGTTGCCCAAAGAAGAAGCGATCGCGCAAATTAAAAAGGCGATCGAGAAAACTTACGGCAAGAAAGGGCAGAAAATCGTCCAAATGAACCTCAACGCCGTGGACAATGCCCTTGATAATTTATTTGAGGTGAATGTAGGAGAAGCAAACGGAACCAAACACCGCCTCCCTGCCATTGTCCCCGATGCACCCGAGTTCGTGCGGGAAATTGAAGGCAAAATGCTGGTACGAGAAGGGGATGACCTTCCCGTCAGCGCATTGCCCTGCGATGGCACCTATCCCGTAGGAACCTCGCAATGGGAGAAACGCAACGTCGCCCAGTTTATCCCCACTTGGGATCCCGATGTCTGCGTTCAATGCGGGAAGTGCATCATGGTTTGTCCCCACGCAACCATACGTGGCAAAGTCTACGATCCCGGACAGTTGCAAAACGCCCCCGCGACATTCAAAGCGATCGACTCGCGGGATAAGCGAGACTTTGCGGGACAAAAATTTACCATTCAAGTTGCCCCAGAAGACTGTACGGGATGCGGGGTTTGCGTGGATATTTGCCCGGCGAAAAACAAGTCTCAACCCTCTCGCAAGGCATTGAATATGGAAGAACAGTTACCTTTGCGAGAAGCAGAACGGGAAAACTGGGACTATTTCCTCAATTTGCCGAACCCCGATCGCTTGAACCTGAAACTGAACCAAATTCGCCAACAACAACTGCAAGAACCCTTATTTGAGTTCTCCGGTGCCTGTGCGGGGTGCGGAGAAACCCCTTACTTGAAACTGGCAACGCAACTATTTGGCGATCGCATGGTCATTGCCAATGCGACGGGATGTTCTTCCATTTACGGGGGGAATTTACCCACCACGCCTTGGACCCAAAACGCCGACGGACGGGGGCCCGCATGGTCTAATTCTTTATTTGAAGATAATGCCGAGTTTGGCTTTGGTTTCCGAGTCTCTCTCGACAAACACGCGGCCTTTGCGGCAGAACTTTTGGCCAAACTTGGCGGAACGGTGGGAGAGGATCTCGCTGCTAACATTCTCAATAATTCTCAGAAAACTGAGGCGGACATTTGGGAGCAACGGGGATGGGTAGAAACATTAAAGCAACTTTTGCGAGGAGTCGAGGATACCGATGCCAAGCAATTATTGAGTTTGGCAGATTATCTGGTTAAAAAATCGGTTTGGATCGTCGGGGGGGACGGTTGGGCTTACGATATCGGTTACGGCGGTTTGGATCACGTCCTCGCAAGCGGTCGCAATGTCAATGTGTTAGTGATGGATACGGAGGTTTATTCTAACACGGGAGGACAGTCCTCGAAGGCAACCCCTCGGGCTGCGGTAGCGAAGTTCGCCGCAGGAGGCAAACCCGCAGCCAAGAAAGACCTCGGTTTAATTGCCATGACTTACGGGAATATTTATGTGGCATCCGTGGCATTGGGGGCGCGGGACGAACATACGTTAAAAGCATTTTTGGAAGCGGAAGCCTATGACGGTCCCTCGTTGATTCTGGCTTATTCTCACTGTATTGCTCACGGAATTAACATGCAAACGGGAATGAGCCATCAGAAGGATATTGTTGAAAGCGGTCGCTGGTTGCTGTATCGCTACAATCCCGATCTGGTCAAGGATGGGAAGAATCCATTACAACTCGATTCTCGCGCCCCGAAGAAGGGGGTTAAGGAGTCGATGTATGAGGAAAATCGCTTTAAGATGCTGACGAAAACGAAGCCGGAAGAGGCGAAACATTTGTTAAGCGAGGCACAGGAGGATGTGAATGCGCGCTGGCAAATGTATCAATATTTGGCTTCTCGTCAGATGGTTGAGGCAGACGAGGCGGAGGAATAATCATTCCGTGGGGATGTTGCTGGCAATGTCCCTGCACGCTCCGTTTTGACAACAATCCCCGGCGGATCGGCGAGAAGAAGGACAATTTTTCTGCTAATTTCTTTCTAAAATTGCTGTCAATGGAATGCGTTCGCGTTAACCAATAACCCCCTGAGAAATCCCCCCTAGCCCCCCTTTGGAAGGGGGAAAACCAACAACAAATAACCAACAACAAAACTAATGGATTTAACAACAACATATCTGGGGCTAAAGTTAAAATCTCCCCTCGTTCCCTCCGCAGCAGCCCCGCTATCGGAGAATATCGATAACCTGAAAATCATGGAGGACTCGGGGGCGGCGGCGGTGGTGTTGCACAGCATTTTTGAGGAACAACTCACGCAAGAAGAATACGAACTGCACCATCACCTCAGTTACGGTACCGAGAGTTTCCCGGAAGCATTAAGTTATTTTCCCGAACCGGAGACGTTTCACGTCGGTCCCGAGGAGTATCTCGAACATATCCGCAAAGCGAAGGAAATGGTCGATATTCCCGTGATTGCCAGTCTCAACGGGTCTACCTTGGGAGGATGGACGCATTTCGCCAAGCTGATGCAGGAAGCGGGGGCGGATGCGCTGGAGTTGAACATTTACAATATTCCCACGGATCCGAACGTGACGGCTGAAGAGATTGAAGAAAGCTATGTGGAAGTGGTGCGATCGGTGAAGTCGGAGGTGTCGATCCCGATCGCGTTGAAGTTGAGTCCTTTTTTCACCAATATGGCGAATATGGCCAAGCGGTTTGATGCGGTGGAGGTGAATGGGTTGGTGTTGTTCAACCGTTTCTATCAACCGGATATCGATATCGATGAGTTGGTGGTGCGTCCCAATATTCTTTTAAGTACGCCTCAAGCGTCTCGTTTGCCCATGCGCTGGATCGCGATTCTATACGGTCGCGTTCATGCAGATTTGGCGGCGACGAGTGGGGTACAAAAAGGACGGGATGCGTTGAAGATGTTGATGGCAGGGGCGAAGGTGACTCAGGTTTGTTCGGCACTGTTGCGTCACGGGATTCCTTATTTACGAACGATGGAGGAGGAGATGTGCCACTGGATGGAGGAACATGAGTATGAGTCGGTGCGGCAAATGCAGGGGAGTATGAGTCAGATTAATTGTGAGGATGAGAGTGGGTTCGAACGGGTACAGTATATGAAGGGAGTACAGTCCTATCAGCCGGATTCTTTCGCGTTTGCGCCGTAGTTTCATTGAATATCGGAAAAGCAAGGCTTTGCTTCACCAAAGTCTTGCTTTTTATCATTTCTATTCTAACGTTAGTTCGGATTATTCTATTTTCCAGTTTTTTTCTTGGTTTCAGATTCTCCTGAAAGTAAAAATTCAGGAGGGTTGGTTTCTCCTAGTTGTCCTGCTAGATCGAAACGAGTACCACCGATTGCTACCAAACTTCCAATAATAGAAGTTAATCCATTACTAACTTTATCTAAATAATCACGACGAACTTTCCATCGTGTTCTCATATAATTTTCCTCTTTTCGCAGGTCTTCACTAAATGCTTGATATGCTTCCTGAAGTAAAGTCATTGCTGAAGTAAATTCATCGCTACGAATATAGTCTACAACTTGTTCCTGTACTGTCTTCATGTGTGTTTGAACTGTTTTCTCTTTGTGAGCTTGAATTAATACTCGGCGTAACAATGCCGCAACAACTGGTAGTTCATGATAGCGACATACAAAAATATCATCAATCTGTCCAAAACTATTCATATTTTTAGGCATGACTGTAGAAACAAGAACTTTGATATCTGCTTTTTCATTCATAGCATCTTGATGAAGTTTCTGAATCCAATCATCTTTCCAATTTTTAGCTTTTTTCGATTCATATATGATTTTTCCAGTTGTAGTGCCAAAATTATTAACAACAATTTCAGTTAAATCTGCACCATAAGCTCCCGTCTTAATTTCATCAATTCGATCTCTTGGGAAAAGATTCCGGAGTGTTTTCTCAATAGCTACTTCAAATGCTTCTCCTTGAATTTGCATCGATCCTTGATCTGCACGATTTTTCAGTTCTTCAATTTGAGTTTTGAGTTGACGTTCTTTTTCTAGTGCTTCTTGAAGGAGAATATCTTTTTCTGCCAGATTTTCTTTGAGCTTTTGGCTAAACTTTTCTTCTATTTGTTGCTTGAGCTTATTTTTTGTATCTTGAATTGCTTCTTGCTGAGCTAAAACAATTCGTTCTTCCATCTCAGCTCTCAGATCGTCACGTTCGAGTTTTATTTTTAATAGCTCTGCTTGTTCC
>JAGHZQ010000036.1 GCA_017746715.1 Cyanobacteria bacterium SBLK | reverse complement strand
GATTTTGTTGACAACCAAACAATTGAAATCACCTCCTTTAATTATCTTATTTTATCACAAAAAAGGGTTTTATACTATAATTCTAGGAATCCGCCCTCCCCTCCGCTAAAGGGCGGGGCTTTAAACCCATTTTTTTGGTAAGGACGTAGCATGCTACGTCCTTACCGATCGCTGAAATCCTACCAAGCTAATACTTTACCCCGGAGTTTTTTGGGAGGAGACACTTGATAGCGGTCTAAAAGAGTGGGTAAAATATCGTAAATACTCGCCCCATCTAAAGATTTTCCCCGACCCGGATTTTGCGGATCGTAAAAAATTGCCATGCCTTGGGGGGCGTGATTGGCATCATCGGGTCCGGTATCGTTTTCGAGGGTATACAAGGAATCAACCCCTACTGTCCCCACCGATCGCCATGCCATATCTTGAAAATAAACAATTAAATCCGGTGCGATTCCCCGTACTCGCCGATAAATTTGCTGGGGTTTAAAGGCTTGCACCCCTAATAATCGACCATCGCGATCGCAGATATTTTCTAATTTTTCTGCCAGTTGCGATCGCTCTTGCTCGTACTCGGCTAACGGGATCGTTCCCTCGGGTTCTCTTCCCAAAACATTCATGAATATTCTACCATAATAGCCTCCCGCTCCCCAAACTTTGGTTTGGTTCCAATCCACTTCGCATTCCTCGAGAGTTGCAGGAGAAACCGGTTTTTGTTGAAAAGCGAGGTAACCTTCGCGATAGAGCCATTCATTCAAACAAAACCCCCCCATTAACGGCTGTCCTCCGTGATCGGAAACCACTACAACGGCGGTATCTTCCTCGCAATACGTCAGCAATTTGCCAATACAATCATCAATATGACGATAATAGTCGAAGATGGCATCTTTGAGAGGAGAATCGGGTTTGTGGAGGGGATGGCGGGGATCCATATGCTTCCATAGGGCGTGATGGATGCGATCGACTCCCATTTCCACAAAAGTTAACAAATCCGGTTGATATTCTGCCAATAAATAGGCAGCCAAACTAAAGGTTTGATTGCCCAATCGATAGATATCTTTGAGAATGCGATGCTTATCGAGAGAGCGAAAATTAGGAACATCGAAGAGATAGCGATCGAAGAGTTTATTAATTTGCGCTTTTAACCCCAAAGGGTGCGTAAAATCGGCTTGGGTATCGGGAGTGAGAAAAGAAGAAATCAGCACCCCATTAATCAATTGAGGGGGGTAAGTTCCTGGAACTCCCAACACGGCAACTTTCCACCCCGCATCCCCCAAAATATCCCAAAGTCGGGGAACTTTAACAAAACTGCCATTGGCGATCGCCATTTTCCCATAGTTGCGATCGACTCGATTGCGAAAGCCATAAATTCCCAATTCTCCGGGATCGCGTCCGCTCATCATGCAATTCCATGCAGGGACGGTAATGGCAGGAATGCAGCTTTCTAATTTCCCGTAAGTTCCTTGGGAAATTAAACGCGATAAATTGGGTAAATATTCTCGCCAGCGATCGAAAATCAAGGAAGGTTCGGCACAATCGAGACCGATAACGATTAATTTTGGCATGGCAATTTTGGCATGGCTTATAGCCCTAAATCCTTGAGATGAGCGCGAACGGCACTTAAATAACTCGGATCGTATAAATCCCGATTGGTCAACCGTCCTTGAATAATTCCCGCCCGTATTAGATCTCTGGCATCGACTTTTCCCGATTTAGTTGACTGAATTAAAGTGCTGTAACCCGGAATTCCCGAATCTCGAAAGCCACCACTGTAAGCGCGATGCACTAAATTAAACGGCGTGATTTTCTGCTCTTCGGGAATTTTTGTGCGACTGTAATAGGGTCGGGGATAAGTTCCAGCAGTTTTCGCGATCTCTAGATTTTCTGAAGCAACCGATTGTGAAATTTTAGGAGCGCGGGCTTTTGTTTGTTTTTGCACCATCAGATCCGATTCAATGGTTTCTGGTGGAGTAATTTCTCCCGCGATCGCCTTGCTAAAATTCTCTGGCATGGGTTGGGGCGACCAATTTTCCCGCGCCAAGACTTCCGGTGTGGCAATTTCTGCCAAAGTCGAGGCCGAATAATCGGATTCTATCTCTCGGGAAAATTCCGAGACAAATTGAGTGTAATCTGGCGACTCGAAAGATTGGGGAATCGAAAGTTCGTTTCCATAGGCAACCCCCGAATGAACCGCAGCGATCGCGGCGAGGGCAGAAGTTGCTCCCAGCCAATTGACCTTCCTCAATGCGGGAGTGTCTTCTTCCCAAGCAAGGACAGAGTATGTATATGCCAATGATTCCATGAGCTTTTTTGTCCGTACCAGATGGTTTGCAACCCTAGGATTTGTCTCGAATCTTTATTGTATAACCCAAGTTGCGAGGAAAAAACCTTTAACTCAAAAAATTCAGAAATTGCCCTTGCCAATTGCCTGATTTATAGAAGCGGACAGTTATATCTAGGGGAGGTACATTGCCCGCAACCTACTGAGTCTCAAGAATCTTAGTCTATTATTTTCATCACTAGCAATTCGGGTTTATATTGTCTTGAAACTGTTTCGAGTCTGCCTCGATGGTAAACTCAACTGCACGAGCGATGGCCAAATTCGCCATAATTTGTCCGAAAATCTCTAAATCTTCAAAATGGCAGGCTAACATTAAATAATCTCCTCAAGGGTACATCTTAAAAACGACAATAGGTTCGTTCTCATTATGGACGTGCTTTTCCTGCTCTTCCTTCCCGATAGAATAACTGAGAAACAACGAGATAGCCCGATAACGTTCCATGACTATGACCCAAAACGCCCCCATCCCCCCAGTTTCGATTTCCCGTTTGCCCCGCAGTTTTAGCCGTTGGGAAGATTTTGGTTTTAGTTTAACGGGCTTGCTAGTCTGGCCCGGAACGGTTATCGGCATGCATTTCGCTCTGGGGACGCAGAGCCTGTATGTTTGGTTGCCCGCGATCGCCGTCGCCATCGTCCTCAATTTACAATTGGCGCGTTTTGGCAGCTATCATCCCGATATTTCTGGTGGGACAGCCAACTATGCCACCCATTTACTCCGCGATCGCCGTGGGTGGGGACTCTATGCGGCAAGCGGTTATTTTCTCAGTTGGGCGGCGCTGATTCCCATCAATGCCATTGTGATTACGGATTTAATTGAGGCATTGCTAACGCCCTACGGGATCGACGTGCCAAGTGCGGTTTTGCGGGTCGGCTATACCGCGATCGCTTTCGTTCTTGCCTTTAATAGCAACCGCGCCCTTGCGATCTTGCACCTCTTTTTCATGATACCGGCGATCGGTTTTTTGCTGGTCTTTGCCGTGCAGGGCTTGGTATGGCTGGCCTTTTCTCCCGATAGTCCGGGATTTTGGCCGGACAGTTGGCAGCCCTTGCAACCCCTCGAATGGGCGAAATGGTATATTGTCGCCGTTTATGCCGTTTATGCCAGCGAAGGGGCTGCCGCATTTATTGCCGACAGCTGCCAACCTCGCGCAGCCTTGCGCTATTTAGCCTTCACGGCCGGACTGCTTCCCATCGTCTATTTTGGAGGTTCTTGGGTTGTCATGCGCCTTGCTAGCGATCCGACTTTGGGAGAGGATGCCTTTGCCAATTTGGTACTGGCGGCGGAGAATTTTTGGGGAGATTTGGCAGTGGTTTTGGTCGTTTTATTGATTGCCTTTGCCAGCTTGCTCAGTTGCGCCACTACTGTCGCCCTCAGTGCCAGAGTGCTGTATCAATTAGCGATCGATGACTATATCTCCCCCGTATTTGGTGCGATCTCCCGTCGAGGAGTCATGGGGCCTGCTTTAGTGGCGACCTCGATCGTCAGTGCCGGATGTTTGTTCTGGGGAGATGTCCTGCGTATTATTGGCATTACCGGTATTGGCTATTTAATTGCCATGATGGCGATCCACCTTGGATTTTGGTGCAATCGCGGACGACCGGAGGTCTGCTGGCCGCGGTGGTCTTTATTCTTTTTCCTTGCCGAAGCGGCGATTCTCTTTATTGGCGGAATTGCTTGGAGTTTGACGGATTTTATTATCGGTCTTGTCGTTCCTCTCGGCTTGATTTTAGTCGATCGCGCGATCGCGCGCCTGCCCTTCTCTTGGTGTCGCCTGCAATGGTGGCGAGATCGCTACCGATTGAAGAAACAGGGGCAATTTAAGGATTTTGTCGGCTTGCAAGTCACGGTTTTAATCGTTCTCCTTTGTGGAGCAACCTTGGCGGGGTGGTGGACGGGAACGAATCTGGATCGCCTGCCTGTCGATATTCGCAATAGCCTTTTGACGATTTTACTCCTTACCGTCGGTTTTGTAGGCGTGGCGATCGCGACAGCTACCAGTTTGCCCCAAGCGGAAAATATTATCGAAGCGCGAGAACAAGCCGAATTACTCTTTAAAATCGCTCGGGATGCGATCGTTGCGATCGACGAACGCGGCATTCTGCAACAAGTGAACCCGGCAGCCAGCAAACTTTTCAAACTGCAACCGTTCGATCTCCTCGGTCAACCCCTCGGACGTTATTTAGCAAAATTAAACCATTCTCCCGAAAGTTGGCCCCAAAGAAGCGAACAACCCTTACCCCAAGAGGACGGGATTGCTATTCTCGATGTCTCGATTTCCGAACGCGGCGATGGAGAAGAACAAGAATATGTCGTGATTTTGCGGGATATCAGCGATCGCAAGCACATGGTCGAAGCATTGCAAGCATCAGAAGCGCAGTTAAAACAACAAGCGCAGGAGTTGGAAGAACGAGTCATGGAAAGAACGGCACAATTGGCAGAAGCTAAGGAAGCCGCAGAAGAAGCCGATCGCGCCAAAAGCAATTTTCTCGCCAATATGAGCCATGAGTTGAGAACGCCCCTCAATGGTATTCTCGGTTACGCGCAAATTTTACAGCGTCAAAAAACTGCAACGGCGAAACAAAAGGAGGGATTGAAGATTATCGAGCAATCGGGCAATCACTTGCTGAATTTAATTAATGACGTTCTCGATCTCGCCAAGATCGAGGCGCAAAAATTAGACTTATATCCGAAGGAGTTTCATTTTCTTAATTTTCTCCAAGGTGTTGTGGGAATTTGTCGAGTGCGGGCAGAACAAAAGCAGCTTTCTTTACATTTTATCGATGGGTCGGATTTGCCCATCGCTATTTTTGCCGACGAAAAACGCCTGCGTCAAATCTTGCTCAATTTGTTGGGAAATGCTATTAAATTTACCGACAAAGGAAGCATCGTTTTTTCAGTCACTATCCCCCCGAGTCCACCTTGGGAAGAGAGAAAAAGAATCCAACAACCCACAACAAAAATCCGTTTTGAGATTCGAGATACGGGGGTGGGAATGACTCCAGAACAGGTCGATCGCATCTTTTTGCCGTTCGAACAGGTGGGCGATCGCGATCGTCAAGCGGAAGGAACGGGGTTGGGACTCTCTATCAGCAAAACTCTTGTGGAAATGATGGATTCTCAGTTGTGCGTTGAAAGCACTTTGGGGGAAGGAACTCGATTTTGGTTTGAGAGTGAATTTTCGATCGCTTCTGCCATTGCCTTGCAAAATAGCGATCGCCGCTTGCAAAATATCAAAGGGTATGAAGGCGATCGCCGCAAGCTCCTCATCGTTGACGATATCTCTGAAAATCGCGCGGTGTTGGCGGAATTACTCGAACCCCTTGGGTTTGAATTGTGTCATGCCCGTAACGGACGAGAGGGATTGGCACGACTCGATACATTCAAACCCGACTTGATTATTACCAATATCCTCATGCCCGAAATGAATGGTTTGGAAATGGTGCAAGCATTGCGGGAGATACCCGAGTTTTCCCGAATTGTCGCGATCGCTTCGAGTGCTAGCATTGCTCAGTCAGACCAACAACTCAGTCTGACAATGGGATGCGATGATTTTCTGCCCAAACCTATTGTCGCCGCAGATTTGCTCGAGCGACTGCAACGATATTTGCAATTGCAATGGTTCTATGAGGAAGAAATTGCTGCCGTTCCTTGGGAAAATACCTCTGCATCGATACTTATTCCCCCCTCGGACGAGCTGCGGGCAATGTACAAATACGCCCGCATCGGCGATATTGAGAATATCGAAGAAGAAGCGTGGCGAATCCAAGAATTAAGCAATCTCTATGCTCCTTTTACCCATCAAATTTTGCAATGGACGGGAGAATTCGACGAACAACAAATCTTGCAGTTTCTCGCAGAGTTGCTATCGCAACCTCAAGAACGCGAATAGGTTGTTCGGTCTGGCTGGAAACCGTCATGAGGATATATGCAGCCAGACCATTTTACGCAAGTATAGCGGGTTGATATTTGTCAATCCAAGCACTATTGGCTTTTCTCCACATGGGCTTTCAGATTTTCCCAAATTGTCAATACGCCTTCTAACCATCCTTGTGCAAATGCAACTCGACTTTGGGGATCGACCTCGAGCAAGTATGCAAAATCGCGATCTTGCAACCGAGCTTGTTCGGGATACTGTTTGCGATCGAGAAATGTCCAAAGATAATCCAAGACCTCTTCATCGAATGCCTCGGCCATTGGCATGACTCGTTCAAAATGCAGGAAATCTTGGTAGGACAGTTTGGAACTGGAGCGAATTCCCAATTCTAACCCTTCTTGACGCACTTTCTTGAGCAAAATTTTCTTCTCGGCTTGCAAGCGTTCGAGCAAATTGTGGTCTGTAATCGCTTGAATTTCAAGTTCTTCATGAAGAATAGCCATTTCTAAAGCCTCCTGGCAAATTGCGGAAATATTAAAACGTTGTTTGACGGGCTGAAGCCTTTCAAAGAGGGAATCAGGAACCGCAATGGTAACTCTGTGACCCATAACTTCCTCCCTAAATCTGTCTACTTTTATACAATAACTGCTTTTGTACGTAAAACCTGACATTGCAATATTTTGTTACATAATATACAGTTTTTCCAAAAAAGTTATGTATTGAAGAAAAAGTCTAGGTTGTTGACTGGGCTCAAAGTTTTGCACGACAAAGTTTTCGGAGATTTGGGCAAACTCCGATCCGCCTTGCCCGATCGCTTTGGTCAGTCGGTCAAAAAAAAAGCCATGCAATGCTTCTGAAAACTAGCAATGATGGACAATTCCAAGGATATATAATTCAATTGTATGCTTGCGATCGCACCCTCGGCTGCAGTTTTTGGAGGGTTTTTCTCGCGCTCTTAAGCGTTTTCTTGGACTTTCATGGTATATTCCCGAAAGCGTTCTAAGTCTGCTTGAATGGTAGATTCGACGACGCGGCCGACAAACAAATTATCCATAATCTGCCCGACAATTCCCGGAATGCTGTAGGCTACGGTGAGGCGCACGATGCTGGTGGTATGGCGATCGTAGAAGCGAATTGCGCCGCGATTGGGCAGGCCATCGACAGATTCCCATTGGATAATTTGATGGGGGACGAGTTTGAGAATGCGAGACAACCATGTAAATTCTAATCCAGTGGTTGCCAATTTCCAGCGCGACAGTTCCGGGTTATCTTTTTGAATCGTCACCGAGTCGATCCACTTCATCCACTGGGGCATCTGTTCTAAATCCGACCACAACCCCCAAACGAGATCGATGGGGGCCTCTACTTCAATTTGTACGCTATGCTCGAGCCAGTCTGTCATTTCAGTTATTGGGTGCTGGTTGTTGGTTGTCCCTCCTAACCCCCGAAAGAAGTATTTATCTCCCCTCTTGGGAGGGGTTGGGGGTGGGTCTGGGTAGGAGTGAGTTTGTTTTTTTACTCTTTGCTCTTTACTTTTGACTCAAAATCGCTTTGGCTGCTCTGCGTCCGGAAATGGTTGCGCCTTCCATGCTATCGATATAATCTTGTTGGGTGTAACTTCCGGCTAAGAAGAAATTGGCGATCGCCGTCTTTTGATCCGGGCGATAAAGATCCATTCCGGGAGCTTCTCGATAGAGAGATTGTGCGAGTTTCACCACGCTATACCAAGTCATATTTAGTCCTCGTGACGAGGGAAACAATTCCCGCACTTGTTCGAGGACGTGATGGGCGATTTCTTCGTTACTCTTTTTAATAAAGGGATCGCCTGGAGTGAGAACTAATTGCATTAAGGAGCCTTCACCTTGTTTGTAATAATCTCCCGGACTGGCAAGAGCGAGATCCGCAAAGCAAGAAAAATCAGCATCGGCAGTATATAGGAGATTATCGAGTCCGGCGGCTTCTTGGAGTTGCTGGCGTTTTGCCGAGTCCTTCATTTCCGTCACCCAACCATCAAAGCGCAGTTGCACGGTTGCCACGGGGACGGCTTCCAGTTTATAAATATTGTCGAATTCCGGCCATTTTCGCCACGCTTCCGGTAACAGGCGTTGAATACCGGGAACATCGCAGGCAGCAACATAGGCATCGGCGATAATGGTTTCTTCTGCCTCCCCATTGGCAACGGTAATGCCCGTAACGCTAGGGCGATCGCCTTCGGTATAATGTATCTCCCGGACGCGGCGACGGGTGTAAATTTTGGCGTGACGTGCCTCTAAATAGTCGAGAATGGGTTGGTGTAAATATTCTTGGGGGGAACCTTCCAACATTCGCAGGATCGAGGCTTCGGTTTTCGCTGCAAAAAATTGGAAAATTGTCAACATACATCGAGCAGAAATATTTTCCGTGTCGATGAAGCCGAGGGCATAGGCGATCGGGTTCCACATTCGTTTTAAACTGCCATTGTTGCCCCCATGTCCGCGAAACCAATCGGCGAAACTGATGGAATCCAGATCCCGAATCGTTTTCATTGCCCCTTCAAAGTCGATTAAACCGCGAATGAGGGGACTGGTCCCGAGGGCGAGGGAGTTGGCAGCTTTATCGATCGCACTCAATTGCGAGGTGGTAAAAAAGGCTTTTAATCCGTGGAAAGGCGCACCGGTAAAGAAGCGAAAATCGAGTTCTCCGATGCGTCCCCCTTTGTTGATAAAGGTGTGAACGTGTTCTTTGAGACGCAGATTATCGATCGCCCCGACTTTCCGCATCAATTCAAATAAATTATAGTAGCAGCCGAAGAAGACGTGCAGTCCCATTTCGACGTGATTGCCTTGGGGGTCTACCCAACTGCCCACTTTCCCCCCCACAAACGGGCGAGATTCAAAGATTTCGACCTCGCAACCCGCATCGACTAAATCGATCGCGGTTGCCATGCCTGCCAGCCCCGCGCCAACGATCGCAACCCGCATTCCCTTTACCTTTCTAATTTTTGCTTTACATATTTTAATAGATTGGGGGGATTTCTGGCGATCTCGATTTTGCTGTTGGTTTGGGGGGATGCGATCGGTTTTCGCGACGGCAAATTATCTCTGATGGATCGCAGCGATCGCGTTATGATTCGCTAAAAGGCAAGGATAGAATACCTAGAATTTTGGGCAGTTCTTTGATATAATATTCATCGTTATCAATAGTGAGTGTAGAATTTTCGAGGCGCAGAAATCGCCAAATATTTCCAGTCGTAACAGAACCATAAATTTGTGAAACGTCTTGTTTTCTGCGCTCGTTAAAAGTTTGTGCGGCAATCATGGCAGCAGCACACTGACCCAAACCACCAATAATATCTTCATTCTTTGCTTCGATAATCGTGAGTACCGGAGCTTCAATAAATAACTGTTCTTTGGACTTGCTTAAAATAAAATCGCAAAATCCTGTCAATCCTCGTTCCGAGTCTACATTAAATTCTTTTCCAGAAAATAGAGAAATGGGTCGATCGCTCTGATTTTTGAGATCTCCCAATACGGGGGCGAGAATAAATTCCGATCGCGCTTTTTCGCTATTAATGGCAAGGGCTAAAGGTAAATATACCTGTAAAATTTGTTGTAACAGAGGTGAGGGAGACAATTCGGGAGGATTGGGAAACAGCGCTCGCCCTTCCTCAAGGGTTAACTCGAAGTCGGTTTTAACGCGATCGAGGGTGAATTGACTATAGGACATGGCGATCGCTAAATAGTTCTCTCCCTCAGTTTACTGCGGGCGATCGCAAAGCAATCTTAAATTTCTGGCGCGATCGCAATTTTTCTGTGGGTTTGGGACGGTGCGATCGCATTTTGGTTGCTCAAGGATGAATCGCTCTTTATCTTTGGTGAGTGCAGATACAAACGACCGATCGCCTCGTTCCTTGCGCGCTTTTGAAAGTCGTTAAATTAGACGATCCTGCATCTCCTGAAAGTCCTTCAGCTCTGACGTTATCCTAAAGAGTAACAGAATAGCCTAATTTTTCGAGAAGCGGTCCGGCTAACGCATGACACAGTTGAATATCGGATTCAGATAAATCATTGCGCCAAGAACCGATAGTTCCCTTGCTAACGTGTTCTCCTTGTCCCTTTTTAGCAACCTTAGAGATATCGTTTTTCTCAATAATTTCTTCGATCGCGCTATCCTCTGTGCTTAAATGAGTAAAATCGAAAATTTCTTTGAGGTAAAAAAATGTTTGGGAGCGCAAATCTTCATATTGAATCCGATAAATGCGATCTGCGATCGTATCATCAGCTCGGCATTTTTCACCGAATTCGATACATCGAATCCATTGCTTGATAATGTCCTTAGTTTCTTTGTTCGCCCATTTTGCTTTTTGACTGCGGGCTTGCCACGAAGCACAAACTGCTCTAACATCTCGAACCACTTCAATGATGCGTGCTTCGGGAAAATAGTTTAAAATAATATCGGCATAACGAATGTGCATGGGGGTTTTTTCAATCATAATTTTTTCACGATCGCCGCCTCTGTTATAAAATCCTTTATCCCAGATTAACGCGATTGTCTTTTTTACTTTAATTAAGTCGCAATCTTGACTATTTTTAGCTTGTTGGATCAAACTTTTAAATTCGCGATAGTCTACACAATTGTGCGGTCCTACTTTTGCTGGACTATTTTGGTATAATTTATAAATTCGCTCGAATCCTTGCCAAATATCATGACTGTGAAAACCTAGAAAAATTGGCTTGAGTCCATAATGTTTAAATATCCAAGATTTCTGTTCAAATCGTTTTTGCCAATTCCATTGAGGGAGATAGGTAAACGGATCGAAGAGCAATTTAAATAAATGCGTTTCCGAGGGAAACCCAATGGTTGCAGGATGTTGTGCGATCATTTTTGTTACCCAAGTCGTGCCGGATCGCGGACAACCGACAATAAAAATTTTTCTGTAACTGCAATCTCGATCCACCTTAAAAAACCTCTAGATTGGGAAGCAATAGAAAAAAAGTTGCCAATGTTCGATTATTATATTACATTCACTTGAGTCTTGAGGCCATCGCTCTTCTCAAAACCCTGCCCCAATCGATCGCCGCGTGGGATTTGTCTCTAAATTATGGCAAGATAACCCCAGTTTGTTTTTATATTGGGAGTCCATGCAATTACTCGATTGGTCGATTGTCTTGCTTTATCTTGCCTTTGCGATGGGATTGGGTTTGTTTCTCACGGGGAAAGGGTCGAAAAGTTTGGTAGATTTTTTCGTGTCCGGGCGATCGCTGCCTTGGTGGTTGGCAGGGACGAGTATGGCAGCGACGACATTTTCCATCGATACGCCCCTGTATATCGCTGGAGTGGTGGGAAGTCGGGGCATTGCAGGGAATTGGGAATGGTGGGGATTTGGCATATCCCACGTCATTTTAATCTATGTATTTGCGCGACTGTGGCGGCGATCGGAAATCGTCACCGATGCCCAACTCACAGAAATGCGCTACGGGGGAGAAACCGCCGCCATTCTCCGAGCAACCAAAGCCTTTCTTTTCGCCTTACCCATTAATTGCATCGGTATCGGTTACGCCATGTTGGCAATGGTGAAAGTGGTAGACGCATTGCAACTATGGCAGAGTGTCGGCATCGAACCGGGAGATAATATTAAACTGTTTAGCGTCATTGGGGTGAGCGTTTTTGTTTTAATTTATTCCGGTTTTTCGGGATTGTGGGGGGTAGTGGCGACGGACTTTTTTCAATTTTTCTTAGCCTTATTTGGCGCAATTATTGTCGCTATTTTTGCCCTCAATTCCGTTGGAGGAATTCACGAACTCATTCCCGCCGTGCAAAACGCCACGGATATTGATGTTTTATCCTTTGTTCCCATTACGAATAACTTCCAATGGAGCGACGTTGCAGGGATTACCAGCACCACATTTGCCGCATATCTTTTCGTGCAATGGTGGTCGTTTCGTCGCAGTGATGGGGGTGGAGAATTCATCCAACGCCTCGCCGCCGCTAAAGATGAAGCTGAGGCAGAGAAATCGGCATGGTTTTTTAATATTTTGCATTACATTGTCCGCACTTGGCCTTGGGTGGTTGTTGCGTTAGTAGCGATCGCTATTTATCCCAATTTAGAAGACCGAGAATTGGGTTATCCCAAACTCATGTTAGAGTTCTTACCCACGGGACTTTTAGGCATTACCGTTGCCTCCCTCGTCGCGGCTTTTATGAGTACCGTTTCCACGTCGATTAATTGGGGTGCATCCTATTTAACCAATGACCTCTACTTGCGTTTTTTTCGCCCGGAAGCAACCCAACAGGAGCTAGTTTGGGCGGGGCGCATTGCCTCCATTGTCGTGACGGTTTTGGGGGGATTTGCCGCCTTTTATGCCACGGATATTCGTACCGTGTTTCGCTTGGTGATTGCCGTGGGAACCGGGCCCGGATTGGTGTTAATGTTGCGTTGGTTTTGGTGGCGCATTAATGCCGCCGCAGAGTTGGCGGCGATGCTGTGCGGTTTTATCACGGGGTTGTTAACCAGTATCACGCCCTTTTTACAAACGGCTTTACCGGATTTCGGCATGCGTTTAACGGTCATTTCTGGCGTTACGGCGGTAGTTTGGGTTAGCGTCATGTACCTGACTCCCCCCGAATCCGACGAAACCCTAGACGCATTTTATACAAAAGTGCGACCCAGCGCGATCGGCTGGCGGCGACAGTACCAACGGACGGGACTGCAACCCTTGCAAGATTTGCGTTTGGATTTGCTCAAGGTACTAGCGGCGTTATTGTTGCTATTTGGGGCGATGTTTGCGATCGGGGGCTTTTTATTGTTACAACCCCTGACGGGATGGATTTCTCTGATCGTTGGCGTTTTGGGTGGCTTTTGGTTGCGTTGGTTGAGTCGTCGGCGCATTTTACCCATGCCGAGACCGGGTTTAGATGATGATGATATGTTGATGTGATGTATTTAACGTCAGTTCGGGTTAAGCAAATACGGTTCGAGAAGACATCAGGTTAGAGTTGTCATCAATATCCTCTCCAAATCGTAAGTCGCACTGCCATTGGAGGCGCAGCGCCGCCCCCAAACCCCCCGCGCACCCTTCGGCTTCTCAGTAGGTTAAGTGTATTTTTTAGATGGGTTGGCTGGCTCTCAAATTTATGATTTGAGCATTAAGGAAGAGCTAAATCCAGTGACAACCGACTATCTTCGGGCGATCGCCGAAAAAAAACCGTAGAGGTATTTTACTACACCCCTACGGCCAATCAAGGAAAGGATTTGTTAGAACGAATCGCTAGTCTTCAACGGAAACCATCTCAACTGCGGGAATCATATCTTCAGGAGCATCGCTCTCTTCTGGCTGACCATTCAGAGCCATTTGTAAGAGAGGCGGTGCGATGAATGTTGTCAGAATCACCATCACGATAATGGCAGCTTCTAAAGGCTTATCCAAAACACCACTAGCAGAGCCGATGCCAGCAAAGACGAGTCCGACTTCACCCCGTGGAATCATACCCACGCCGATCGCCAGACGATTCACCCCAGGTTGACCAAACACAGCCCATCCCGTTACGACTTTACCCGCGATCGCCACGACGATTAAGAAGGAGGCAATAATCAAACCGGTTCGATTTTCAGCCACCGCCGGGTTTAAAACCCCGAGATCCGCTTTGGCTCCCACCGTGACGAAGAAAATCGGCACCAAGATATCGGCAATCGGAGCAACCAAGCGATCGAGTTCTTTCCGCTTGTCCGTTTCATCCAACACTAAACCTGCGGCAAAAGCCCCTAAGATGGCTTCGAGATGAATCAAGTTGGCAACCACTGCCATGACCAAAGCAAAGGTAAAGGCGGGAATCAGGAGAGCGCCACGGGTTTGCAACTTATCAGCGATCGCGACAAAACTTTGGTTGAAAAATTTACCGAGAAAAATTGCACCCAACAAGAAAGCACTGGCACTGACGATGAGATAAACAACGTTGAGCAAGTCAACTTCACCGGTTTTAGCCAAACTGGCAACAACGGCAAGAACGATAATACCAAGAACATCGTCGATGACCGCAGCCCCAACAATAATCTGTCCTTCGGTTGACTTCAAATGCCCGAGTTCCGATAACACTTTGGAGGTGATCCCGATGCTGGTCGCAGTCAAAGCGGCTCCGGCAAAAATAGCGGGAATCACTGGAGCGTGAAAGATGGCAACTAACCCCACAGTACCGAGGATAAAGGGGGCAGCGACACCAACCACTGCCACGATCGCCGCTTGATAACCGACCTTGCTCAATTCTCGCAGGTCCGATTCCAAGCCAATCTCAAAGAGGAGGATAATCACGCCCAATTCTGCCAGAATCGAGATCGCTTCGCTTTGAGTCTCAAAGACATGGGCGATCGCTGCCGAATCTAAGTGACCGAAAGACTGCACGAGTGACATCAGCATGGAGTCACTGGCAGTCGCCCCCGTTTCCGGAAAGACCAAAAAGTGAAGGGCGGAAACACCGACGATAACACCGCCGACTAATTCACCCAAAACCGGGGGTAAATCGAGGCGCTTGGAGAGTTCGCCGCCGAGCTTGCTGACAATATAAACGGCAATCAAACTCAGCAGAACGGCAGTGATGACAAAGGGTTCGGTCTCTGCCGCATCCGTCGTCGCCAGAACGGACCCGGAAATTCCCGTATCTATCCAGTATGAAAGCAAATTATCGAAACCAAGATTTTGTAACATGGCGCATCCTCTTCGATTTGTATTTGATTAAGAGTTGATAAATAAACAGATTGAACGGTAAACGAGATGGTGAGTCGGAGCAACGGATGACTGGATATGATTTAATCTCTGCTCGATCGCAGTAAATGACCCCTGCCAAAGGCGGCTCTAACTCCGAAAACACTTCATAGACAAAAATCTATGTAAATCTGATTTGCTATTGATTATTATCTAATCATAAAAATGCCAGTCCCTAGGCTTTAATTTGGTGAACATTTCTTATCGCTTTGAAAAGCACAACTTATGAGTAGCGATCGTCTAGCCATCTTAAGGTTGTGTCGCGATCTCCAAACCCGGATCTCGCTTAACCGAAAAATCTCCTTGGCAAACTCATGCGATCGCGAAATCCACCTAAAAATACTGGATTGCTTAAAATCCTATCGATATGATAAAAAAGGAAAGACCAAACCTACCTACAGAGTTCTCGTTGCGATCTTTTTGAAAAACTTACAAATCAAAGGAGGACAATTGTGGACGCTCTGACTTGCGCTTACTCTTATGACAGCTACGAAAAAACAGAAGGAATTGAATATGAGTTCATTGTTGAACTGCTGACACCTTCGCGCATTGGTTGTCTGCGGTTTCTCAACCTGCTCGGTGACCGGTGGTGATTAACCTCTTTTCATAATCCAGAAATTGAGAGACATCAAATAAAAAAATTTTCGAATTGCTGCATCCGATCGCCCCCGAGCTTCGTATTAAGAGTGTAAATCATGCGAGTGTGAGGTCTAACAACATGGACTGGCAGCGTTACGCCCGGTACGAAAATCTTATTTTACGGCTCTTTGTCGGCGTTCCCCTGATTCTCTGGGGCGTTCAAAAAATGACCGTTCCCGCAATGGCAGAAGTTTATGTGAAAGACTTCCAGAGTTTAATCTTTATCGATCCCCATACGTTTCTCATTATTGGTGGCATTCTGCAAGTTATTCTCGGGGTGGCAATGATTTTAGGGTTTTACACCCGCTATATCGCCGCCTTCTTTGTTTGGATGGGGTTAATGACCTTTATCGTGCCGGGATTTTTCACTATCGGCAATCCTTATAAATTTACTTACGGCCTCGTCATGGCGGGTTGCGGCCTCTCCTTACTCCTGCGGGGTGCCGATTCTCCCAGCATGGATGCCAAGCGCCGGAAACGTCAAAAACTGCGGGAGGAGAGAGAGCGCCTTGCTTCTGGAGAATATTAAATCCTTGGGTTTGCGGCCTGCATCTGCCCGATCTGCAATGCTCCCTACCGATACCGAACTCATTCGAGCCATCCGAGCCGGTTGCAACGCTTCCTTAGCCAAGTTATACGATCGCTATTCCGGCTTGGTCTATACCCTCGCTCTCAAATTGTTAAAAGATTCTACAGATGCCGAGGATCTCGCTCAAGAGGTCTTCCTCTCCCTCTGGCGGCGCAATACCTACGATCCGACTCGCGGTTCTCTCAGCAGTTATTTAACGACACTGACGCGATCGCGGGCGATCGATCGCTTGCGCCAACGAACCTCTCGTCATAAGATTCGCGATCGCTGGTTTCGAGATATGTCTTCTCCTTATCTACCGACTCCCTTTGAAAGTGCTTCGATGGAAGAGCGCCGAGAATGCGTCTGTCGCGCCCTCGATCGTTTACCGCCCAATCAGCGTCGGGTTTTGGAAATGTCCTACTATGAAGGCCGGAGTCAAACTGAAATTGCCGAACTGTTGAACGCTCCTTTAGGAACGGTGAAAAGTTGGGCGCGGCGGGGCTTGTTGAACTTGCGAGACGCATTAACCGAAATTATGGGGGACATCGAAACATGACCGAACATTCGCCTTCTCGCATGGAAGAATTGATGGCGGGCTTTGTCATGGGCAATCTCAGCCCGGAGGAAGCCGAAGAGTTTCATCACTTGCTCGCCCGAGATCCCAGTTTAGTTGACGATCGCGATCTCTTGCAGGAAATTTTAGAATGTTTGCCCTATGGTTTGCCAGAAGAAGAACCGCCGCCTCAGTTGCGGGAGACAATTCTCCAACGGGCGGAACGTCCTCCCTTGCGCCTGTATCGATCGCCGAATCTAAAAGTCGCCACCGGGGCGATCGCGGCGTTACTCGTCCTCGTTTTGGGAATCGATAATTATCGATTGCGGCGGATGGTATCGGTGCAAACCTCGGTCGTCGAAACCGGAACCATCGCGCTCGCCCCTGAAGCCATTCTTGCCAATCAATGGTACGGACTTTCCGAACTGACCGAGGATCACGTTAAAGTTGCAAAACACCCAAAGGAAGAATCGCCAACCATACAAGAGTTAGCCAAGCGTTTCGATCGCGAACTCGATCTAACTTTACCCGTCACCCACCTCGATCGCGAAGAATTGACATTTATGAGCGGTAGTTTGTGCAGTTTGGCTAAAACTAAAGGCGTGCGTTTAACTTACAAATTAGACGGCGATCGCCCTCTCTCTTTTTATCAATTGGCACGACCGAAAACTGCTACTTATCCCCATCCCGGTTCGGGTCGCCTCTATGTGAATAACCGCGATCGCCCGGCGATCGTGCTCTGGGAAGACGAACAATTTCTCTATGCTCTAGTCGCCGATGCGCCGCAAGAACGGCTCGATCGCCTAGCCGAAGCCATTGTAGAATCCCAAGAGAATGTGTCGTCTTAATTACTCGAGAAATTTTAATAACTTAACTTTGGCATCGGAGCGATCGCGATATTGAGTCGATGCGGTTTCCAAGCGTTGCAACTGTCCCAACGCCGCACTACAAGGAAAACCGTATTTGGCTTTCACGCGATCGCTGCCTTCTTGTAATGCCGTCCGCGATCGCATCATAAAATCGTTGAGTTCGTATTCCGTTTCCGGCTCGAAATGCTCTTTGATAACCAGAGAAGGAGAATAACAAGTTTCTCGAGTGCCATCGGGCCACTCGATCTCGAAGCGCATTTCCGGCATGGTTTTTCAATCTTGATTCAACAAAGTTGCTTTGAATTTTAACAGGAAAGTGGCGATCGCTATCTTAACCCTATTGATTTCGCTAGGTTCGAGATCGTCGTACTCCTAACAGAAGCAATCCGATTCGATCGATCCTATTCATCAGACTAGACTTATTTGTTATGTATCTGAATATACAAAATCAAATGAATGCTACCCTTTAATCTGCATTTTAGAGTTGGGTATTGAATTTTTTTCAATCGGTATGATTGAGATGAAAAGAAATATATTTTAGTATTTCTTCAATCTATTTTTCGTGCAATTTAACCCATTGCTTTGACCTTTTTTTTGCGAACCTTGCAACCGAATCAAAGAACGATCTCTATTTCTGAGATAAGCGATCGGTCGTGCCTAAATTGACGATACCCAAAATTATAAATTATCAGGAATAACCATGCCAGAAGTAACAACACCCGCCCACCAACCGGGAGATTTTTTTGTTGACTACGAAGAGAAAGTTTTTCCCGACGTACAAGCAGAACCCGGAGAAAAAGCCCTCGTCACTTTTCATACTGTTGCCTTTGAAGGTTCGATTGGTCTTGTAAATCTTTTGCAAGCGACTCGCCTAATTCGTAAAGGTTTTGACACCTCCGTTCTCCTCTACGGTCCCGGCGTAACCTTGGGGGTGCAACGCGGTTTTCCCAAACTTGGCGACGAAGCATTTCCGGGGCATATGGCGATGAATAACCAGTTGGTTAAAATCATGGAAGAAGGGGGAAAAGTTTACGCTTGCCGTTTTGCCTTACAAGCTCTATACGGTCATGGAGAGCCTTCTCTCATTCCTGGAATTCGTCCGATCAATCCTCTCGATGTCCTCGATATCGTACTGGTTCACCGCAAAGAAGGCGCATTTATTTTAGATTCTTGGACGATGTAAGTTAGGAATTCAAAATTCAGAATTCAAAATTTGCCGTTTGTGCCGCAATTTGTTACGTCGATCGCGATCGCTCAAAACCATTGTAAATGTAAGATCGCGATCGCCACCCCACCCCCAATTTACTATGCTCGATTATACTCGTACGGTGCGCGCTGCTGCGGCCCAAATTTCACCTGTTTTGTTCAGCCGCGAGGGAACGTTAAAAAAGGTTCTGGATGCGATCGCGGAAGCTGCCGCACAGAACGTCCAATTAATTGTCTTTCCCGAAACTTTCGTTCCCTACTATCCCTATTTTTCTTTCATACAGCCACCTGTATTAATGGGAAAAGAACACATGCGCCTGTATGAGGAAGCCGTTGTCGTTCCCAGTCCGACGACAGAGGCAGTCAGTCAAGCGGCGAACCGTTACGGGATGGTTGTAGTTTTGGGAACGAACGAACGAGATGCGGGTTCGCTCTATAACACGCAACTAATTTTTGATGCCGACGGCTCTTTAGTGCTGAAGCGGCGCAAGATTACCCCAACCTATCACGAGCGTATGGTTTGGGGACAGGGAGACGGTTCGGGGTTGCGAGTAGTAGAAACGGCTGCGGGTCAAGTGGGTGCGTTAGCATGTTGGGAACATTACAACCCCCTCGCACGCTATGCACTGATGACCCAACACGAGCAAATTCACTGTTCTCAGTTTCCCGGTTCTCTCGTGGGGGACATTTTCAAAGAGCAAATTGAGGTGACGATTCGCCATCACGCGCTCGAGTCGGGGTGTTTTGTGGTCAATGCGACCAGTTGGCTGTCTCCAGAACAAGTGCAACAAGTGACGGTAGACGAGAGACTGCAGGGGGTGCTAAAGGGGGGATGCAATACGGCGATTATTGGACCCGAGGGGAATCATTTGGCAACGCCTTTAACGGAAGGAGAAGGATTGGTTATTGCAGACTTGGACTTTTCCCTCTTGACGAAACGGAAGCGAATGATGGACTCTGTAGGTCATTACGCTCGCCCGGAATTACTGCAATTGCAGATCGATCGCCAGCCGAAAACTATGATGAGCGATCGGGCGATTTCAGCCGATACTTGCGAGAGCAGTTTGCAAGAATCTCGTCGGAATCCCCCCCAACCCCCCTTGGTAAGGGGGGAGAATATTTCGGAGACCTTGGTAAGGGGGGAAAATATCTCTTTTGGAAGCATGGAGAATCAAGATTAGACAATTTTTATGAATAAGCAACAATTAATCGTTGAATTGCAATCAAAGGGATTGCAACTGACCGGACAAAATTTAGGCGCATCGGGTCGTAAAGGGGGTGCAGGACCTTCGGATCATAAAGCGATCGCGGTGGAGGAGACGACAGTGATGGTGCCTGTCTATACCGAAGGTGCGACAAATTCGCCCTATACGCTACAAAATCCGAGTTCGGAGGCGATCGCGGCCACCTTAGAACGGCACGGAGAAGCGATCGCAAACATCGCTTTCCCCCGACAACCTCGATTTTACGATCTGAAAACGGCTGAGGGCATTCCCTATAAACACATTGCCTTATTGCACAGTCATGATGTCTTAGCAACGACGGTTTTGCAAACCTGCATGCGTTACAACGATCGCGAGACGGCTTGCCAATTTTGCGCGATCGGGCAATCTTTAGAAGCAGGACGAACAATCGCTCGCAAAACTCCGGCACAATTGGCGGAGGTGGCAGAGGCGGCGGTACGCTTGGATGGGGTCAAACAGGTGGTGATGACTACAGGAACCCCCAATACGAGCGATCGCGGTGCGGCTTATTTGGCAGAATGCGCCAGGGCGATAAAACAGAGGGTGAATATTCCCATTCAAGCACAATGCGAACCCCCTCAAGATTTTATCTGGTTCGAGCGAATGCGAGATGCAGGAATCGAAAACTTGGGAATGCACCTCGAAGCCGTCACGCCAGAAGTGCGGGCGAAGGTGATGCCGGGTAAGGCTGAAGTGTCCCTAGAACGCTATTTTGAGGCGTTTGCAGCCGCCGTTAAAGGGTTTGGTTGGGGACAGGTCAGCACCTATCTTTTGGCGGGTTTGGGGGACGGTTTCGAGGCTCTGGTGGAAGTTAGCGATCGCTTAATTCAATTGGGGGTTTATCCGTTTGTCGTGCCTTTTGTTCCCATTACCGGAACGCCTTTGGAGAATGTTCCCGCACCGGATAGCGAGTTGATGTATCGCCTTTACGCGGCGATCGCCGACTTGTTGAACAAAGCGGGGATGTCTTCTCAAAATATGCAAGCAGGTTGTGCAAAATGCGGTGCCTGTTCTGCACTTTCAACCTTTGAGAAATCCCTTTCAAAGGGGGAAGCCGATCCCTCTCTTACGAAGGGGGATTAGGGGGGATTGCAAACTCAGATAAGCAAACGGGGGTTTAATATCTAAACATGGAGTGATTATGCGACAGTCCTATCGATTTGAATTGGCAAAAACGGCAACAGAAGTGAGAGAATACTTTGGGTTGCGCTACGAGATTTTTTGTTTGGAACAGGGTTTATTTCGCTGGAGCGATCGCGATGAGATCGATCGCATTGCCTATCCTATTGTTGCCTTGACTTCTCCCCATAGCATCTATCAGCCGGATATCGCGGCATGGGAACGGGTTGTCGGAGTAGTGCGAATTTACGAACCCGAGCCGGGAATTTGGTATGGTGGGCGTTTGGGGGTGCATCTCCAACATCGGCGGGGTTGGCGCATTGGCAAAGGATTGATCGAAAAAGCCGTGCAAACCGCTCATACGTGGGGCTGTCGGCAATTTCTGGCAACGGTACAGTTGCAAAACGTGCGTTTTTTTCAACGGTTGCACTGGGATTCTTTGGAAGAATTGACCATTTGCGATCGCCCCCACCATCTCATGCAGGCAGATTTAAACCATTATCTTCCCAATGGCGAACCTCGTCCGCAGGGTATTCCTCAATGGTTAGAGGTGGCTTGAGTGATGGTTGCGTTGTCGGAAATTGTCTCGCGGTTGCGTCAATCGTTGGGAATCCAACAGAAGCAGGATATTCAGCTTGCAGCGCGATATCTGAGGGGTTCGCAAACGGGCAGGATGCCCGTTTCACAGTTATTCTCAGACAGGGTCGATCCCTCGGATTCTATTTTACTGGGGGATGACTGCGCGGCAATTCAACAGGGCGATCGCTATCTTTTATTGGCAGCCGAGGGAATGTTACCGTCTTTAGTGACAGAGGAGCCTTGGTTTGCGGGGTGGTGCGCGGTGATGGTGAATGTGAGCGATATCTATGCAATGGGAGGAGAGCCGATCGCGGTTGTCGATACCCTTTGGTTACCCTCTGGGGGGGAGAGTGGCGAGTTATGGGGAGGAATGCAGGCAGCAGCCGAGGCTTACAATGTCCCCATCGTCGGCGGTCATACGAACTGTCACAGCCCCTATAGCGCCCTTTCTGTGGCGATTTTAGGACAGGCTCGACACCTCATCACCAGTTTTAACGCACGGGTAGGGGATGTATTGTTAATGGCGATCGATCTGCGGGGACAATTTTACAAGCATTATCCCTTCTGGAATGCGGCGACGGCAAGCGATCGCCAACGCCTCCGGGACGATTTGGCGATCCTGCCTCATATTGCCGATCGCGGTTGGTGCGATGCGGGGAAAGATATCAGTATGGGGGGAATTGTCGGGACTGCTTTGATGCTGCTGGAGACCTCTCGATGCGGTGCAGTTATTGACTTAGCAGCAATACCTCAACCCGTCGGGTGCGATCGCCTTGCTTGGTTGCAAAGTTTCCCCAGTTATGGTTTTTTATTGAGCGCGCGATCGCAGTCCGTGCAACCAATCCGAGAAGCATTTCAGGAGAGAGGATTGTGTTGCGAGGCGATCGGCTCTATCAATAATAGTCGAGAATTGACTTTAAAGTTAGGGACGGAAAGCACTGCACTCTGGAATCTAGCAGAAAAACCTTTAACGGGTTGGGGAAAATAACGCGCGATCGCGCAGTTACGCGATCGATTTTGGACTATAACAGATCCAAGCGATCGCCTTTGGGTTTTCCCGTTCGCTTTCACCCATTAATGAGGATGAGTTTTCATGTCCGAGCCGAAATCTAACGCGAATGAGTCCCAGTCGGAGGAGAAAAAAGCGATCGCTCTTGATGTTCATCAAAATATCGCCCGCAAGTTTCTCCAAGGAACGGCACAAACTCTAATCCGATGGATGCCAATGGGGGGAAGCGGTTGGGTTTTGCTGTCTTTTGCCAAAGAACAAGAGTGGCTGATGGCTTTGTTGATGTTTCCGGTGATGATAACGAGTGTGGTTTGGGCGGCTTATACCAAGAGCGTTTTGGAACGATTGGCGGAGATTTATCAAGAACGCGGGCGCAGGGATGTGGATGCTTTAATGACGTTACAAGAGCGGTTGGATCGGGCGATTAAATGGCAATTTGCGGGGACGGAGGATAAATATTTGCGCTGTCAGGGGAATGAGTGCCGCAATTATCGGACGGAAGGATACAATCCCGAATCGTTCATTCCTCAACTGAGAGATGTTTTTGTGCCGTTGGAATTGAGCGATGGGTTTATTCGCAGTGAAAAAGGTCGGCGGTTGCCCCTCCATCCCGGTTTTCAAGGAGAAAAAATGGGGGAAAAAGAACTTAAAAGACTGGAAAAAATGCAGGAAGAGGGGGTGAGTATTTGGTATCTTTTGGCGAATGCGAAGAAAATTCCTGCTTATTGTCGTTTGGCGGTTTTGGCGTGGGGAGGCTACGGAAAAACAACACTTTTGCGGAATATTACCTATACTTATTCTTGTCACAAGCATCGGGCTTACAATGCGCCTAAGTTATTACCGGTACTGATTTATTTGAGAAAGTGGCAGAAGGCGATCGCACGGGACAAGCCCAATTTATCATCATTAGTAGAAGCATACCATATTCCCAATTTACCGCAAGGAAAAGATTTAAAATTGCCGCCAAATTGGGCGAAAAACCTTCTCAAACGAGGCAAAATGTTAGTGATGATAGATGGGTTTGATGAAGTGCGATCCGAGTGGCGCAAGGCGATTTCTGAGTGGATAGAGGAACAGTTACGGGAATATCCCCAGATGTTTTTTATCTTAACTTCTCGTCCGACAGCTTATGATGAAAGTTGCGCGGTGAAGGGACAATTGAGTAGTTTGTTTGTTAAGCCCTTTTCTGAGGAGCAAAGGGCACGATTTGTTGAGAAATGGTATCTCTATCAAGAACGCTGTCGGCGAGGCGATCGCAATACCCCAGACGTGCAACATATCGCTCGGGAAAATGCGGCGGATTTACTAGCACAAATTGACAAGCGTCAGCAAGTGGCAGATTTAACTAAGAATCCCTTATTGCTGACAATGATTGCGAATTTACATCGCAGTTATCCCAATAAAGAGTTACCCAAATATCGCACGGAATTGTATTACGATATCTGTAAATTGCAGTTGCGCGATCGCCCTCGTTCTAAGCGGATTGAGATTTTACTCCCTTTTGAGCAGTTTCGCCGAGTTTTACAAGGGATTGCTTTGGGTATGCGGAAGCAGAATCAAACCCGAATTAGTTTGGCAGATTTGGAGGGGCGGTTACAAGATCGTTTGAGTTTTCTCGATTTGGAAAATCCCGTTACGGTTAAAGATTTGTTGGTGCAGATCGAACAGGTAAGCGAGTTAATGGTGTGGAGAGATGAAGATTATGAGTTTGCTCATCTCAGTTTTCAGAATTATTTTGCGGCGATGGAAGTGAAGGATACCGACAATGAAGCCTTACTTTTACATCATTTGGCTGAGTCGGGATGGCGAGAAACGATTCAACTTTATACCTCTTTAGTAAAACCAAGTCCGATGATTCGAGCGTTGTGCGATCTGAATACGCCCGAAGCGATCGATTTGGCTTATGTTTGCTGGCAAGAGTCATCGCGCAAGATCGAATCCGAGTTAAAAGAGGAAATACAAAGATTGCGCTATCAATGGTTAGAAGAATATTTGCAGAATGGCGAGTGGAAAAAGGCAGATGAGGAAACTTATCGGGTGATGCTGCAAACGGTTGGTAAGAAAATGGGCAAGCAATATCTTTCTGTTTCGGATATTCACAATTTTCCCTGTGAAGATTTACGCATTATCAACCAGCTTTGGCTGGATTATAGTAATAATCGCTTCGGGTTCTCCGTGCAAAAAAATATTTGGTTGAGCGTGGGAGGAAGGCCGGGAGAAGAGTATAATTATGAGTTGTACGAAAAATATGCCCAAAAAGTGAAATGGTATGATGAAAAAGGAGACTATGTAGGCTCTGAAAAAATAATTTTCAGAGGAGATGCCCCAGAGGGACACCTTCCGTTTGATGCGGTTTGTATGCGGTGGTCGTTGGGATTAAGTATGGGGGAATACAAAGTTCTTTTTTCTCGCGCAGAGACTTGTAACCTGTAATATATAGCAATTTCAGGCCGATGTCAAACCTAGTTTTTAGGGTGTTTTTCTACGAGATCATGGGGTTTTCCTGAATTCATTACCCGGCATGGCGGGGAAAGGCTACCAGTTAAAAAGACACCGAGTTCTGTAACGCCTTGTTCTCTAACCGTTTTGCCTGCCAATCCCCAAAAACTCAAGAATCGTCAAAAAAGCGAGCAGCAACCTTGGGATCGTAACAATTTGCCAAAACAAATTTTTTCGCCACCTCTCGAACCTCTGACGGATTCGCCTCCCAAGTTGCCCAAGGCAGTCTCATTTGTCCGGGTGGCGGTCTTTTTCCTCTTCCTTTTAACACCTTGGGTAAAAACCGACTTCCCCAATGACAGCGCCTTTCCGACTTCGGTTTTGGCTTATATTTCTTGCAAAACTTGCGATATTTCCGCGAGCATTCCTCCAAGGTTCTCCCCAAAGCCAAAAATGCCGGATGCCATTGAGTCAAACCGTCATCTAGAGCGCGATCGTACATCCCATAATTGCTAAAATCATAGAAGAAACCTTGCTGCATATTTGCCGCTTTTGGGTTAGCATGAATGTAACGTAAAGTATTCAAAGCACGACGATAATCCGTATTGGCAAACCCACTGCTATGATAGCGCTTTTCCCAAAAATGTCCCGTGCGATTGAGCATCCGATTAAAACACATAGCACTGTACCAATTAAGAAAGTGCATGATTTTGGGTAAATCTTCTGGCTGTATCGGTTCCAACAGATAATGGATATGGTTGCTCATCACGCACAGCGCATAGAGTTTAAAATGAAACTTATCCAGTGCTTTTTTTAGGGAATAAAGCACAACCTCTCGACATTCTTGGCGAGTGAGACGAAATTCGCGATTATTGCAACGAACGGTAATATGATAACAGTAGTTTTGTTGTAATTCTCTGGATTGACGAGGCATATTAATCGTAGGTTTAATTTATTTTACTGTAGAACGGGAATCCCTGCCCGTGTATAATTTAATCAAATCCTCGAACAAGCAGGGATGCTTGTTCCACAATGGGTAAGTTTTCTCCGATCGCCTGAATTATAAATTTACAAATTTGAGATGCACCTCATTCATGAATCGTTCGATTGAAAAGCAAATTATCGAAGCAGAAGAGCGGCTGAGATTGGCAATGCTGGCATCCGATGTTAAAGTGTTGGATGAACTCATCGCCCCCGAGTTAATATTTACCAATCATCTTGGCAACGTGTTGAGCAAGCAAGACGATCTCACCGCTCATAAATCGGGTTTGTTGAGTATCGAAGAACTCAAACAATCCGAGCAAAAAATACAAATCGTTGGTGACATTGCGATCGCTTCCGTGCGGATGAAAATAACAGGAACCTACGGGGGTTCTCCCGCGAATGGCGATTTTCGTTTTACTCGCGTTTGGTCCCTCAATTCAAGCGGAGCTTGGCAAATTATTGCGGGTCATTCTTGTTCAATTGCCGGATAATGAGACCAGAATCAATCATGCGATCGCAGAAGAAAAATGCCGAGCACAATCGCGTCAATCACTGCTAATATTAATTGCGTATAGTTTTTTCTATGCTAAATCGGAATTGAGATGAAACAAGCACCTGTAGAATTATCAGCATACGATCCGGAATGGCCTGCAAAATTTGAAGTCGAAAAAAACTTTTTAATGCAGATTATTGGCGCTTGGTTTTTTGGGAGTATCGAACACGTTGGCAGCACCTCCGTTCCGGGTTTAATTGCCAAACCCGTCATTGATATCATGTTTGGGGTTAAATCTCTTGAAAAATCGAGAGATGCGATCGCCGTACTCATTGGCAATGGATATGTTTATTTTCCCTATAAAGATGATGTCATGCACTGGTTCTGTAAACCCTCTGCTGCATTTCGCACCCATCATCTGCATCTCATTCCCTACAAGAGCTTATTATGGAACGAACGAATACAATTTCGAGACTTGCTTCGGTGCGATCGCAATATTGCCAGTGCTTATGCCAATCTAAAAATCAAACTTGCCGCTCTGTATAAGGAAGATCGAGAAGCATATACTCGAGAAAAAGGGCCGTTTATTCAAAAAATATTATATCAAATCCGTTTAATGAGCAAACAGTCATGAAAATTCTGAACTGAGATATAGCGCTCATTCTTATGGGTTAGAAAAGCACTATTGATCGGTCTCTAGATTTTACCCAATATTAATTATAACCTATTTTCCGGATTTGATATTACTTGAAAATGAGCGGCGATCGCTTGATTTTCAATCGCACAACTCATGAGAGATATTACTCTAACCAGCCATTGTGCATCAATTCATATAATGCCTGCACCCGAGTTTTTGCTTTGAGCTTGGCTAGAGTATTATTGATGTGAAACTTAACCGTACTTTCGCTGATGTAAAGTTGACCGGCAATTTCGCGATCGCGTAACCCCTGCGTTAATAATTTCATCACTTCTTGTTCCCGTACCGATAGCATTTTTTGCGTTTCGGCACTCTCTTCAATTCCCCACAATTCCCCCTGCAAAACTGCCTCAACAACTTGACGCAATTGTGTGGGATTCATCTCTAAATCGATCTTTGCTTTTATTCCCTTGGGAAGGGTTTGACAATCTTGCTGTACCCAAATTACATACTGACTTTCGGCAATTAAACTGCCGCGATCGCAAATCAAAGGAACTTTTTTCGAGACAGTCGCGCACAACCCAAAACCCGCAGCCACAACCACTTGGCAAAAGGCAAATTGCAAGATCGGCGATCGCATTTGCACTCGCACGCGAATATGACTTTGTTCTTGAAAGTAAGGCAATTGTAAGACAATTTGCAGGATTTTACGAGGCTCGTCTAACGTTGTTTCTAATCTCCCCCCCAAGCAGAGACTGGCAAAGGAAATTTGCTCGAGCTCGGCAGGGAGAAAGTCCTCTTGCAGGTCATTTTCCGAAGGCGCGATCGCCTCGGAAATCGGTACGATCGCTCGCAAAATCGTAAATTCTTCTCCATAACTTAAAGAACAAGTCATGCAATCGAGATTTTGCGCGATCTCCGCCAAACGGACAAAAAGATAAGTGAGAGATGCGGGCAGCGATCGCTCCGTCCCGACCAACTTCAACGGTACGCGATGCAACCCTCGAGCCAAGCGATCGGAGAGCATAGAGGCTTGTGCCTCGGGCAGCGATCGCCCCATCCCCTGCCACGATTGACGCGATCGCTCGAATTCGAGGGCGTTCCCCAAAGCGACGGTAACGGTAGTACACAAACTCAATAACACCTCTAAAAACTCCGGTGCGAGGGGTTCGCAGCTAAACACCGCCAAAACTCCCACCACGGTTTCCGGAGTCGCAAGGGGATAACCGGCAAATCCTTGAATTCCGTGGCGCATTGCCCAATCTCGATCCTTAACCCAAGGCTCATTAGGGAGATTGTTACTTAAAAAAGAAACCCGATTTTGAGCAATTTTCCCGACCTTAAACGCTCCCATCGGCACGCGAGAGAAAAAACCATCCGTGCGTACATGTAAACCAGAAGAAGCCACCAGTTTGAGATAGGCGCGATCGCTTTCCACCAGCCAAATTCGCGCCAAGATGCAATTAAACTGCGCGATGAGGCCTTCGGTAACGCGATGGGCAATAGTTTGAGCCTCCAAACAAGCATAAATATTTTGGGCGACTCGATTGGCTTGTTGCAAGTCAAACAGGAGTCGCGGGGCATTGAGAATATCGAGGATTGAATCGGACACGGCAGGGAGATCGAAGATTTCTTCTCATTCACGTCTAATATGGACTCCGCATTCTGTGTTCAATGCCACAAACGCGCATTAAGTTTGTTGTCGTGCGCGATCGCGAAGCGTTAGCGGTTCGGGCAAAATTTTTTCCTCCCCGCCAACTTTGTATTTAAATCAGTTCTGCATCTGTAATCATCTCCACTAAAGCCGGGCCTTGATGTGCTAGAGCCTGTTGCATCGCCTCATCCAATTCTTCCTTGCGAGTGACTCGAATGCCCAATCCTCCGCAAATCTCTGCATATTTCGAGAAATCGGGATTGTGTAGCGAAGTCTGCCAAACATCCCATTCTCCCGCTCGCTGCTCTTTGCTAATTTTGCCCAACTGGGAATTATTGAGCAAAAAGTGAGTAATATTCATCTCGTATTTTACTGCCGTATTAAACTCTGCCAAATATTGACCGAAGCCCCCATCTCCCGATACGGACACGATCGCGCGTTCTTGTCCGGCAGCAGCCCAAGCCCCCATTGCGGCAGGGAAAGCAAACCCGATCGACCCTAAATATCCCGACATCAAAATCGACTGTGCCTCGCATTCAAAATAGCGACCAAAGGAATAAGTATTATTCCCCACATCTACCGCAATGACTGCATTGGCGGGAACGTGACGGGTCATCGCCGCAAAAATTGAGGCCGAGTTTAACCCTTGACCGAGATCGTCCTCCTCTCGGCGTTGTTTTTCTGCCCGCCAAATCCCCCAACGTTCGGCAATTTGCGATCGCCGGTCTTCAGTATTGACTTTCCCATTTAAAGCTGTTTGCAGCTGTTCCACCACGATACTGATTTCTCCCCAAACCGGCACCGCGACGGGATGAAATTTCCCCAAAGCGAGGGGATCGAAATCGACTTGAATAATGGGTTTACCGGGATAGATTCCGGTGTGATTGGAGAAAGATGCTCCCAAAACCAACAGGACATCCGCCTCATTCATAAACCAACTGGCAATGGGGGTGCCGCTTCGTCCCAATACACCACAGCCGAGGGGATGGCGATCGCCAATCAATCCCTTGCCTTTAAATGTCGTGAGAACCGGCGCGCCCAACAGTTCCGCCAATTCGACGATCGCGGGCATATTAAAGCGAGAGCCGTGACCGACGATAATGACCGGACGGCGGGATTTTTGTAAAAGCGCGATCGCCTGTTGCAAGGATTCCGGGGGTGGGGCAATCTGCAAGGGAGTCATGCGCCCGGTACTATCCGCAGCAGGGATATCTACGGCGGGCTGTACTTGAATTTCATCGGGGAAAATCAAGTGAGACACATCCCGTTGCAACAGAGCGTGCTTGATCGCCAAACTCATTAACTCGGCGTGTTTGCTATGGCTCAACACGGTTTGACTCCATGCCGCTACTCCGCTAAATGCCGCACTCAAATCGCACTCTTGGAAATTCCCCGTTCCCAATACCTGAGAGTTGACCTGTCCGGTTAGTGCTAATATTGGGGCGCGATCGACTTTGGCATCCCACAAACCCGTTAGGAGGTTAGTGGCTCCCGGCCCCGCGATGGTCAAACAGGCGGCAGGTTTTCCCGTTAGCTTGGCATAGGCCGAAGCGGCGAAAGCGGCGGCTCCTTCGTGGCGAATGCCGAAAAAAGTGAGTTTTCCTTGCTCTTCTTGACGGCGCAGGGCATCCGCTAGACCGAGATTGGAATGCCCCACCATGCCGAAAACATGGCGTACTCCCCAGTTGGTCATAGTTTCTGCCATCACGTCACTTATCGTGCGCGTATGGGGCTTTTCGACAGCTAATTCCACATAAATCCCATCTTCGCGCGTCTCCACCGGGAACGTTTCGAGAGCATCTTCGACCTCCAGATCTCCGGGAGGTTTTCCGGTGAGGGGGCAGTAATCCCAACCGTGCCAAGGACAGCGCAACATCCCATTTTCGATCGAACCTTCTCCGAGGGGACCGCCTTGGTGAGGACAGCGATTATCCAGAGCGCCGTACTGACCGTTATAGTGAGTCAAAGCGAGACTTTTATGTCCGGCAACGACGGTTTTCACGCGACCTTCAGGCAGTTCGTCTAAATCTAAAACGCGAAACCATTCAGTTTTTAATGACATTATGTTAATCCTTTTCTACCAATAAAATACAAGCAATCGCATTGCCGTGCGATCGTTCAAGTTCGTTTCGCAATCCCTTCGAGTCGAAACGACGAAACTTTAGAATCTATTTTTTAATGATGATGTTGTGAATTTACTGAGTTTTTGTTGAGAAATTGTACCTCCTCAATAAAACTCAATTTGCTGAAACAAAACTAAACTTATATCCAATCCAGTTATTGCACAATATATTAACGCGATTGGCGATCTCTCTCATATATGAGGGGTGCATCTCGGGTTTGCAAAAATACTTTTTATCGTCAGTTTTTTATCTCTTGTCTTTGAAATCCCTCTCCCGTCTCCCTTTATGTTGATTCGACGCAAATTATGAGTCTTGCCCTTTTATGGTTTACCAATAAACAGATTTGGAGGCTTTGCCCTAATCAACCTGTAGAGATTCGAGATCGATATTATTAGCCTCCAACCATGGGAGAATTTGTTTTTGCCCATTCCAAAGATAAAGAGTTTCTGGTTCTGTTTCTGATTTTTGTTGTCTTAAGTCCTCTACTAACAATTCTTCATGCTTTACCGATTTTTTAAGATCCTCGAGAATTGACTTTTGTTTTGCACTTGATGTCGGTAATTTTGTTTTGAAATTAGCATCTAAATTAATGCTGCACATCGCACGGTGAAATTCGGGAGAAGCATCACTTTTCTTTGAATCCGGACGCACTTGAATCGCTTGAGATAGGAATTCTTCAGATTTTTCCCAGTCTGGGTTCTCTTTTTCTTTCATTAGAATTCCTAGTTCTGTAAGATCGAGATAATGTTCTTCTGCAGTTTTATCTATTTTCACGAATGCCTTAAGAACATCAATTGCTTTTTCCAGCTTTTTTGGAGTCCTGTCCGTCTTTCCATACAGTTTTTCATAACGAATCCGTTGAATGTCATTATAGATTGTACTTTGCGTCATGAGATCGGATTTTTCTATGTATCCATATAACTTGTCTTGACTTATAGAGTCTACTTTTAACTCGATATATTTGTTGACAATATTTTTGGCTTTGTCATTATCGACAAGTTGATTTAACTCTTTACGAAATGATGCTGTAAATGTGTCGATTTCTTTTTTCACCTGACCAACATCAGCTTGTCTAAATTGACTGGGAAGATACAATCTCGCCCAAAGAAAACCAATAAAAAATCCAGCGATATTAAAATAAACAAAGAGCGCTAAAGTAAAACCCTTACTAATCGCAAGTTGTTCTGGCGTTCCGTCACTAAAGCCTGGAGCGAGCCAATCGATCAATTGAGCGATCGCCTGAGATATCTCTCCAATTTGAGTCAGTCCGACTCCCACTAAAATTTTAGTCAACCAATCGGAAATATCCTCCAAATTAGTATTCGCTTGAATCGCATTTCCCGCATCGGCAGATTCGGAATTTTTGGTGTTGTCAGGGGAAGAATTTTGATTATTTTGTTCTTGACTTTGCTTATTTTGTTCTTGACTTTGTTGGCGAGTTGCCTCTCCAGTACGGGGAATACCAAAGAGAAATCCCAGCAAGCCGCCAAAGAGTAGAGATGCCCCCGCTACAATTGTCGCAACCCCCAAGACAGACCAAGCGACTATCCAACTGTGGAAGACAAATTGGAGCGTGTAGAAAAAGATAAAAATAATACCGCCGACCACCATTAAAATGAAAGGAAAGAGCGCTCGGATAATATCCGTAGATCTATCATCGGCTAGTAACGTATTGGGATCGAATCCTAATACAGTCATCTTTTTTGAGTCAGTCATCTTTTTTGAGCTTGATGAATAACAATCTTTCTGCCTGTGCCTAACAAGATGTCAAACAATTGCATCTAACTGTTAGAACTTCTTTAAGCAGTGCGTCTTGAATTCTATCATTTCGGTTCACAAAATGTCAAGCATTGTTCTTGCATAAATTGTAATAGGGAGCGAAACTCTCTCTATATGCTCAATTTAATAATCTTTTTCCTTAAGATGTCACTTTGACGCGATTAAGTACAAAAATTTGCTTTCCTAATTCAACGATCTCTTTTTTCTCAAGACAGATCGCTTGAAATATCTTGGCCATTTGGACTGGGTTTTCTCATTTTTGTTCTCTACAATTAAATCCGAGTTCCCGCCCATTGTAATTTCTCCCGCAGAGTTTGATAGAAAGAATGTTTTTCTCGCAAAATGATAAACTTGGCGTAACAATCTGCCATACGGATGCAAATGCGCTGTTCTGGATTGATAGAAGTTGCTAAAACCCCGTCCATCCAAAGTTTTGTGGCGAGTTCCGCATCGCCGGACTGCCAAATATTGACGATCGCTCTCGGGGGCAAAACAATCGGACGGATGGCTAAACTGAGGGGACAAATGGGAGTGACTGCCAGCGCATCCATCCCGGCGTGCAAAATAGGACCGTTTGCCGAAGCATTGTAACAAGTCGAACCCGTGGGAGTAGAAACGATCAACCCATCCCCGTGATAGCGATCGACGATTTCCCCATCCACTTCCATCTCTAACATGCAGGTGGGCATGCGATCCACGCTAGCGGGCTTAATGCCCATCTCATTCAAACAGAAAAAGCGATCGCTGACAATTTGAGGATTCACGCGATCGCCTTGCCAAAGATAGCTTTGTAACATCATGCGCCGTTGCACCGCATAGCGATCGCCCAATAAACGCTGCCAAATGCGATCGGTGTCGGCAAATTCTTCAAAAGGCTCCGTTAAAAAACCCAAATGCCCTCCCACATTCACTGCAAGGATGGGAACTTCTTTCGGGGCGAGGTGACGTGCCGCCGCTAAAGCCGTCCCGTCGCCCCCCAACACGAGAGCCAGATCGATCGGTTGCATGGCAGAAGCAAGAAAGACAGGGTAAGGATTATCGTTAACGCCACTGGGTCCGATGAGAACCTTACACTGAAATTGCTCGAGTTCCTTGGCGCATTTTTCCGCCCATTCTTTGCTCTCAATATTGTTCGCTTTGTAAACAATGAGGACTTGTTGCAGTTCCATGATGGGAAGGTCGTAGGTTGAGGGGGCAAATCAACCATATCCGGACTCGGGGCGATCGCGAACTATTTTTGCGAAATATTCCATTTTGATAATTTTCCGGTTGGGTAATCGGAAAATTTCCGTATTTTTTCGGAGGAAAGAGGGGAAAACTGGCTCGAAAAGCGCAATCGCTTTCTGCATTATTCTTTAAGTGTCAATTTCTCTTCAGAATAATTTGTTAAAACATGGTATAGAGATTACTTAAACGCCTTCTGCCCTTTCTTCTCGAGCAAACCGATAAAAACCAGAATGCAAAATACCGAAACAGCCCCCCAAACCACGTTACTCCTCGGGAGTCCCCAGCAATTTCCCGCCAGCGATCGAGAAAATGGCATGAATAGTTTTGCTCGCCGTCACATCGGAATCGATGAAAAAGATACCGAACAAATGCTAAAACATCTCGGATATACAAATTTAGACGAGCTAATTTATAATACAATCCCTGTAAATATTCGCCTCAAACAACCCCTCGATTTACCGACGGCAAAAACCGAATATACGGCTTTAGCTCAACTCAAGGAAATTGCCTCTAAAAATAAAATTAATCGTTCTTATATCGGTATGGGTTATTACGACTGTATTACCCCACCGCCCATTCAGCGCAATATTTTAGAAAATCCCGGCTGGTATACGGCTTACACGCCCTATCAAGCTGAAATTGCACAAGGACGTTTGGAAGCCTTATTAAACTTTCAAACCATGATTATCGACCTCACGGGGATGGAAATCGCTAATGCTTCTCTCCTAGATGAAGGCACTGCTGCCGCCGAAGCGATGGCCATGAGTTACGGAATTTGTAAGAACAAATCGAATACTTTTTTTGTAGCCGATACTTGTCATCCACAAACCATTGAAGTTATCCTCACTCGTGCCAAACCCCTCGATATTGAAGTCATTGTCGGCGATCCCGAACTGTTTGATTTTCAAACCCCTATTTTTGGCGTATTATTGCAATATCCGGCAACGAATGGGGCAATTTTTGACTATCGTTCTTTCATTGCTAAAGTGCAAGAGATGGGCGGTTTGGTCACGGTAGTAGCAGATCCCCTCGGGTTGACTCTCCTCACGCCTCCGGGGGAATTTGGCGCGGATATTGCTGTAGGCAGCACGCAGCGTTTTGGCGTACCTCTGGGATATGGGGGACCTCACGCGGCTTATTTTGCAACTAAGGAGAAATACAAGCGACAAATTCCGGGGCGACTGGTGGGAGTTTCCAAGGATAGCAATGGTAAACCCGCCTTGCGCTTGGCATTGCAAACCCGAGAGCAGCACATTCGCCGGGATAAAGCCACGAGCAATATTTGCACCGCACAAGTATTACTGGCGGTGATTGCTTCGATGTATGCAGTCTATCACGGTGCTGAGGGGTTAAAAGCGATCGCTCTCCGCATTCGCAAGTTAACCCTTCTCTTGGCTGCGGGACTGCGACACTTAAATTACAGTATCGATCGCGTTGCTATTTTCGATACCGTTTGTGCGGGAGTCGGGGAAGAGGGGGCAAAAGCCCTTGTGAAAATTGTCGAGGAGCAAGGTATTAATTTACGCTTGTTAGAACCGGGACGCATCTGCATTTCTCTCGATGAAACCACCCGTGAAGAAGATGTTCTCGAACTCTTAAATCTGTTCTCCAACCGAGAGGAATTGCCCTTTACGCTGGCAGAATTAGAGGCAGAGGTGCAACTTGACTATCCCGAACCTTTCGCCCGTACAAGCGAATATTTGCACGATCGCGTTTTCAACAGCTACCGATCGGAAACGGAACTTTTGCGCTATTTGAAGCGCTTGGAAAGCAAGGATCTTTCTCTCACAACTTCGATGATCCCCCTCGGATCTTGTACCATGAAACTCAACGCCGCCGCCGAAATGTTCCCCGTAACTTGGCCGGAGTTTGGCAAGATTCACCCCTTTGCACCTTTATCCCAAACTCGCGGCTATCAAGTTCTTTTCGAGCAATTGGAAGCATGGCTGGGAGAAATTACCGGGTTTGCGGGGGTATCTCTGCAACCCAATGCCGGATCCCAAGGGGAATATGCCGGATTGCAAGTGATTCGCAAGTATCACGAACATCGAGGGGAAAAACACCGCAAAATCTGTTTGATTCCCGAATCCGCACACGGGACAAACCCCGCCAGTGCGGTGATGTGCGGTATGAAAGTAGCGGCGGTGAAATGCGATAAACAAGGAAATATCGATATTGCAGATTTAAAAGCCAAAGCGGAAAAACACGCGGAGAATCTGGCGGCTTTGATGATTACTTATCCTTCGACTCACGGGGTTTTTGAGGAAGGCGTTGCAGAGATTTGCGAAATAATTCATCAAAATGGCGGTCAGGTTTATCTCGATGGGGCGAATATGAACGCACAGGTGGGGTTATGCCGTCCGGGGGACTACGGTGCGGATGTTTGTCATTTAAATCTGCATAAAACTTTCTGCATTCCCCACGGGGGCGGCGGTCCGGGGATCGGTCCCATTGGCGTTGCTTCTCATCTCGTGCCGTTTTTACCGGGGCATTTTGTGGTTGAGTTGGGTAGCGAGGAGAGCATTGGGGCGATTTCGGCGGCACCTTGGGGCAGTGCGAGCATTTTGGTGATTTCGTGGATGTATATCGCCATGATGGGGGCGGAAGGACTGACGGAAGCCAGTAAAGCGGCTATTCTCAATGCCAATTATATCGCTCAACGTTTGGATGGGGCTTATCCGATTTTGTATAAGGGTAAGTCGGGTTTTGTGGCTCACGAATGTATCATCGATTTGCGTCCGTTGAAAAAGCGAGTGGGAGTTGAGGTGGATGATGTGGCAAAACGCCTGATGGATTACGGATTTCACGCCCCTACTATGTCTTGGCCGGTTATCGGGACGATGATGGTGGAACCGACGGAAAGCGAGTCTTTGCAGGAGTTAGATCGGTTCTGCGAGGCGATGCTGGCGATTCGCAAGGAGGCTGTGGCGATCGAGGAGGGTCAAATGGATGCGAAGAACAATCCTCTCAAGAATGCGCCTCACACGGCGGAATCTTTGTTATCGGCGGCTTGGGATCGCCCCTATTCTCGGGAGATGGCGGCTTATCCCGCCCCGTGGACGAGGGAGCATAAATACTGGATTCCGGTGGGACGCATCGATAATGCGTTTGGCGATCGCAATTTAGTCTGTTCTTGCGTCGGGATGGAAGCGTATTCAGTTGATAGTTAACAGTAAACAGCGATCGCGGGTAGGGTCAACCAATACTCGCGATCGTCTAAAGATATCATTTTCCAAATTTGATTGATTAGAGGTCATTGTGATGTTGAAATGGTTTTTGCATCTTGTTATAGATTCTGAGTTACATAATTTTACCAACCAGCCAGATCTAAACATGGATGAAATTTATATTTGTTGTGAGGGACATTCTTATTATTTTTCGTCAGTTTTATTGAATTCTTTGAATCAAGAAGATGAAGTGATTTTAGAAGCAAAGAAAATCCTCAAATCTTTTAACGGACTTCGTTATATTCTCGATCCTAACTCCCGTTTTTTTCGATTAACAGGAAAGATACAAAAAAATCCTGCATATATGGAAAATACAGAAAAGCTAGACAATACAATCAATAATGGAGATAGCGCTAGACACCATGGAACTAAAAAACCAGACTCTAAAAAACCAGACTCTAAAAATATTATATCTATCGAAGAAGCAAGAGAATTTATAAGAAAGGCTTGTGTAAAGTGGATGAAAGAATATTTCAAGATTGATTTTGAAGAAAGAGATGTCATCAAGATGAATTGGAATTTATAAAAAAATATAAAATCCGGAAAATAGGTTATAATTAATATTGGGCAATTAGGCAAAATCTAAAGATTAATCAATTCATTACAGGATCTGCAAAATCGTAAGTCACAAGGGGGCTAGCCCCCTTGGAATCCCAACAGTGCGCGTTCCCTTGCGTCTTTCGCCGACGCGGGGTCGCACTGCCACTGAGGGCGCAGCGCCGCCCCCAGACCCCCACTTCGGCATCGCTCAGTGACCTCCGCGCAGGGCTTCGCTATATTTTGTATTGTCCCTATTTCAACAAGTGCTTTTCTAACCCATAAGAATGAGCGCTACACCTCAGTTCAATAGTTTGTACAATTTTTAGTAGTCGAGTAGGTTGGGTTAGTGACAGCGTAACCCAACACAAGCATTGATGCTGTTGGATTTCATGCTTACGGCTAAAGCCACGCTACGCGAACAACCCAATCTACATCGTCTGATGTTTTTTATAAGCATTCAAGCGGATTTGACATTAATTCAAAATTCACCTATTCCAAACAGAGCAATTTCTTTTGCGACGATGACCCGGAGACATTGACATCTCCCCTCCCATCGCCAATATTCGGGCTACCATCACCGTGCGAAAATTGCTTCATCGACTCATCGCCTGCGGTTTTCTGACTCCATTATGTCCGATCCCCCACAAATTCCCCAATCCATTTTAATGGATTTTTCATATGAGACAAGGATTTTCAATCCTTGGCGGATTGACGATCGGAAAGACAATGTAATTACAGATCGATGTGCGCTGACAGAATCAAAACATTCCTCTCAAAGCGATCGCTTCACAGAAAAATCGCCCCTTGTTCTTGTAACTGTTGCTTAACGTCTTCCTCGAGTTCGCACTGACTGCTAAATTTTGCCCCCTCTACCCGCGTCCCCGTCCACGTCGTTTGGCTTAAATTAGTCTCTTGTAAATCCGCTCCTCTCAGATCGACTGCCGCTAAATTAACCAATGCCAAACTCGACCGATATAAGTTTGCATTCCTTAAATTTGCATTCTCTAAAAAAGCACCCGTTAAATCCGATCCGCTTAACTTTGCTTCTTGTAAATTCGCTTCATTAAAATCCGTATCGTTCAAAGTTGCCCCGCGCAAATTAATTCGCCTTAAGTCCGCACTACTCAAATCGATCGCATTCAAATTCGTTGCCAAGAAGTTCCCTCCTGCAAAGTCTTTCATCGGATCGAGTTCGGCAATTTCAGCTAATTCTAAAATATTATCGGTTTCTGCCTTGACGATATTTTTCACAATTTCTTGTAAGCGATCGCTTTTGCGTTCCATGCTATGGTTAACAACAAATTTGCGATCGATTGAACGTCCCAAACCGCTGACATAGGGGACGAGCTTTTCTTGCCAGAGAAAGCGAGCAAAGGTGCGATCCAAAATAGCGTGTTTGTTAGGGCTAATATCTCTCGGCCAAAGTCCCTCTGCTTCGATAATTTGTACGTTTGCTAAAGTTGTGGTTAATCTTGCCCCGATTCCTCCTTCAATTCCCCCTATCCCTCCCGTTGTAAGGGAGGATTCGATCGCTACTGTTGCCAATTTAATTCCTTCTAAACTCCCCTTAAGAGCAAATTCTCCCGGTTTAGAGCGAAATTTCCACCGCGGATGGTGGGGAGAAATCGGGGCGATCGCTTCGACAATCAATCCTGCACTTCCCAATAAATCCCCTGATAATTCCGATCCTAATAATAGTTGCGCCCGCTCTCCTAACTCTAACTTAATTTCTCCTCCGCCAATAGCAAAACACAAACGACCTCCTAAAATCGATAGCCATTGCTGGTTAAAGTGAATGGACAACCAGAGATCGACGCGATCGCTTTGAGACGAATTCCCTTGTAAATCGAGGCGAACGCAGTCAGGATAGGCATTGTGGGAGTCGAGAGGAAAAGACATGAGACGAGTTTGACCGAGAAGAATATTTCTAATTCTTATCACCAAATTTCCCCGAATGTGGCGATCGCAACAAAAGATTTAAAATCTTAGGGGAACAGTCTCAACAGGAGGAACGAATATGACGCTAGAGAAATGGGAACCCCAAGTAAAACCGATCGAAGAGGAAGAAGAGGATTATTTTGATTATCACTTCGATCGCCCCGGAAGCGAACCGGGTACCCTAACCATCGATCCCGACGCGACCCCTTCTAAGATCGTTCTCATCGACTATAATCGCGATCGGGCCACCCGCAGACAAGATTTACAGCCTCAAGATTGTCTTCCCTATTTGGAAACAGAGTCCGTCTCTTGGATTGACATACAGGGATTGGGTAGTGAAGAAATTTTGCAAAAAATTGGGCAGGTTTGTCAAATTCATCCCCTTTTATTGGAAGATGTCGTTAACGTTCCTCAACGTCCGAAAGTTCAGGATTATAACGACCAATTGTTGGCGATCGTGCAAATGGTTCTCCCGACTCCCGACGAAGAGGGATTTGTTAGCGAACAAGTCGGGTTTGTGTTAGGAAAACATTATTTGATTGCCTTTCAAGAAGAACCCGCTCGAGATTGTTTTGAACCCGTGCGATCGCGCATTCGCGACAATAAGGGAAAGGTACGGGAATTGGGGGCGGATTATCTGGCTTATTTGTTATTGGATGCAGTGATCGATAATTTTTTCCCCGTCTTGGAAGACTACGGAGAACGTATCGAAATTTTAGAGAACGAGGTATTAGCAAATCCTTCACGGGAAATGTTAGAAAAAATTTATGATGTCCGGCGAGAATTATTGGCATTACGGCGCGCAATTTGGCCGCAACGAAATGTTATTAATACTTTGATTCGTGAAGATAACGACTTAATCAGTTCTGATGTACGAATCTATTTTCAAGATTGTTACGATCATGTAATTCAACTATTGGATATTGTAGAAACTTATCGCGAACTTTCTTCTAGTTTAATGGATGTTTATATGTCTGCTGTCAGTAATAAAGTCAATGAAGTGGTCAATTTGTTAACGATTATTTCGACCATTTTTATCCCCTTAACCTTCATTGCTGGTGTATATGGTATGAATTTCAAAGATATGCCAGAATTAAACTGGAAATGGGGCTATGAAATTATTTGGGGAATTATGATCTTCATTGCGATCGCTCTCATTCTCTTTTTCTGGAAACGGGGGTGGTTCGATGCTTTTTATTTCATTCGCAAGGAAGATAAAAAGTAGATAGTTTTGGGATATCTTAAAGTATTTCTTTGATTTTATCATGGAACGGACATCACTTTAACAGAGCTTCAGTGACCACCTGCCCGTGGATCTTTAATTATTAATCAACTCGTTGAGAATGAGAAAGATAAATCCCAATAATAATCGCTACTAAAACGGTTAAATAAAGCTGTCCTACCATCCCTAAAAGTGCCGTAACAGAACGCGCTAAGGGAGTTGCTGGCGTAATTTCTCCATATCCGACCGATGCAATTGTAATATGAGAAAAGTAAAAAAAAAGGGCTGGGTTAATTTCTTGTCCATCTAAAAAATTGAAGGATCCGGGGTGTAAAAATTCAATGAGTTGGAACAGTATCGACCAGACAACAGCAAGCAGCAAATAGCCTGAAATTGAACCAAAAATAGTATCGGCAGTAACTTTTTTGCTACGAGATAATCGCCAAATTAAACCCGTAAACACAAATAGATAAAAGAATAGATCGGTTATAATTTGAGCGCAATGAATGAACCAATTATTTGTAACAAATAAAACTAAAGTGGTTAAAGCTAGATCGACAAAAGCAAGACTTTTAGCGATCGCATATGTTGTTGGGTGAACGCTTAACAAACGAATTCCTGTTAGCAACCCCAATATTGTTAGAACAAATAATCCTAGATCGCTCCCCAAAAAAAAGGGATAAATAGTGGACATTATCAAGGCGAACAGAAAAAAGGAGAAAAATTGTCCGCGCAGGATGTGCAAAAAATTCATCGATCGCAATTCGCTCTAAACGTCTGCTCAATTAAAAAAATGGTCGATCTCCTGCCAACTTAACATCTCGAGCCGATCTTGGGAAACCTCTTCCTCAGCTATTTTTTGCGATCGCATCCTATTTTCTATTTTGGATCTTGACAGCTTCGTTTGTAGTATGTATTATGAATGTAATACGTCGGACGGGAATGTAGCTCAATTGGCAGAGCAACCGGCTTTTAACCGGTTGGTTGTGGGTTCGAGTCCCACTATTCCCAGTTTTATAAATCAATATACTACAATTTTGTTTCGCGAACGAGGGTAGAATTAACCCATTCGCCGCGATCGCTATAGCGGCGAATGAGGCGCAATCTCAAGTTTGGTGCGACCAACCATCCCAACTCCAAAATAAAGCCCTGACGCGGCGCGATCGCCCTCGGACAGTTAGAAGAGGCACCATTGGGTAAGAGGAGAATTTGATAGGGTGGGTTACTTTCTTCAAAATGAAGCATCGATCTGTCTATTTTGGCCGTCGATCGCAGGGTTTGTACCGTCGATCCTATAGAAAAACTCAGGGTTTGTGCGAGGCGATCGCTGCTCGTTTTTTCAATTTTGAGGTGGGTTGCGGTGCGTTCTTCTCTCCAATCCGGATATAATGAGACGGCTTCTCCTTGCCATTCTCCGATTAATTGTTCTGGTGTTAATTGAGGGCGTTGTGAAGGATTCGTTCCGGCTAATTTTTCGTGAATTAAAGTAATGCTTCGCAATTGACTATCATGAGTATATAATTGCACCAGACGCAAGCGTTCGTTCTCTGTTTTTAAACCAAATTCTCCTCCAAATTCACTCACGGGACTCCATTGCATCGAACCTTTTGAAAATGCCCCATCTTCAAATACGAGCATGCTACGGCTAATCGAAGAAAATTCGCTTTTCCATTCGTAAGGAGGTTTATGGTTGGGAAAACGATTTAAGGTTAAGCGCATGGCTTTATTATCCCGCAATCCTTCCAGAATTAGGGTACTGGGAACGTCATCTAATTGTTTCCCTTCCGGAGAAAAGCTGGTAAATGAACCTTGCCATTCCCCGATATTTTTGAGTAAATTCTCCCATTGAGAAGCCATTGTTTTTCAATTATCAATTATCAATTATCAATTATCAATTATCAGTCTACCATGATTTTAGAAGTTGCAATACTTAATGTGATATCGGGTCAAGAAAATAATTTTGAATCTGACTTCAAGAAGGCAAGTGAAATTATCTCATCAATGAAGGGTTATATTAATCACGAATTAAAACAGTGTTTGGAAAAGCGATCGCGATATATTCTGCTGGTAAACTGGGAAACTCTTGAAGATCATACCGAAGGATTTCGAAATTCCCCCGAATATCAAGAATGGAAGCAACTCTTACATCATTATTACGATCCCTTTCCAGAGGTAGAACATTACGAATCTATTTCTTTTGAACGCTAGATTTTTTGGATGTTTTGTGTTTGTTTGGAATTAGGCGATCGCTCAATGATTGGGAGAGTTCTTAAAAATGGAAATGCGTTTCGATAATTTAGTCATAGTGGGTGCAAGTCGAGGTGTTGGCGAGGCGGTTTCCAAACATTTAATTTCTCGTACTAATCGACTCATTACCGTCTCTCGTTCTCCATCTAATTTTGGGGATTGGGTGCAAGCGGATATCAGCACGAAAGCAGGAATTGAAACGGTTTTTAATGCCGTAGGAAATAGTGCGATCGATGGATTGCTGTATATGGGTGGAACTTGGGAAAATCAGGCTTTTACAAAGGACTACTCTTTTGAGAAATGTTCTGATGAAGAGATTGAAAATGTTTTACTCGTGAATCTTTTAGCACCGATTCGTCTTGTCAAATTATTATTACCCGCTCTTCGCAAATCTTCCAATCCTAAAATTATTTTTATGGGTTCTACATCAGGACTCGATAATTTTCCTGGGAGAGAAGTTGCGAATTCTGCCTCAAAATTTGGCTTGCGCGGTGTCGTTCATGCTTTACGAGAAGAATTGCGCCAAGATAGAATTGCCGTAACGATTATTAACCCCGGCGATATCGGTACGTCAGAAGTTTTATCCGATTTAAAAGCAGCAGGAAAGCCTGCAGAGAATGCAATTCCTCTTAGCGATCTTTTAAGTGTTATTGATTGTATTCTCTCTCTTTCTCGTTCGACTTGTATCAAAGAAATTCAACTTCCCGCGATGAAGTCAAAAGGAGCTTGACCATTTGTGTATTCAAAGCAAAGTCCCAAGTCCCAAGAATTCAAATTCTTGGCTTAAAACTAAAGCCAGCTAAAGCAGGCTAGAATATCATTTTGGCTCAGAAGAAGATTTTTCCCAAACTTACCATCAACTGGGTGGAACTTGGGAGAGCGATCGCGTCAATTGTGTAATTTGCTTAGCTTATGAATATTTGGACTTTCGCTACCCCGATCCGTACTATCGAGAATGCTTTCCCAGTTTAGAAGAAACATTTACGGCAATTATGGGAAATGAGCAGAGCGATCGCCATAATTTAAACCGATTAATCGAAACATTTTCCCGACACAAAACGGTCCTTAATCATAAGGATACTTCGCTATTTCTTTTCATTGAGGGCATTGCGGGGTATTCGTTAGACTTTTTTAAATTTTGTGCCTATTTAGAGTTAGACGATCGCTACTCTGCGAAAGGTTTTTCTTTGCGAGTTTTCTGAGCAAGTGCCTCGAAAATATCTGCAAGGTCACTAGCAGAAAGGCAATTCACTATGTTAACATCAACATTACCATCACAATTTGCAATCAATCCAATTCCATTACCATAGCTAGTCCCTGATTCCTTTTTGATTTCCTCGGTTAAGTATTTGCAAACTTCTACTT